>CAMJBC010000004.1 GCA_946403755.1 uncultured Mycoplasmatota bacterium | reverse complement strand
GCAAATAGCTCTTTTAGAAAAAATCTCTGGTTTTTCTAAGGAAAAAGCTAGAGAATTAGTAATGAAAAAAGTTGAAGAAGAAATGTCTAATGAAATTGCTACATACTTAAAAGATAGAGAAGATGAAGCAAAATTAGAGGCAGATAAGAAAGCTAAAGAAGTACTAGTATCTAGTATGCAAAGATATGCTAATGATGTTACTAGTGAACAAACTGTTAGTACAGTAGAACTTCCTAATGATGAAATGAAAGGAAGAATAATTGGTAGAGAAGGTAGAAATATCAGAACTATCGAAGCTGTTACAGGAGTAGATTTAATTATAGATGATACTCCAGAAGTAATAGTATTATCTTCATTTGATCCATTAAGAAGAGAAATAGCTAAAGTAACACTTGATACTTTAATTAAAGATGGAAGAATTCATCCAGCTAGAATTGAAGAAATTTATGATAAAGTTTGTGAAGATTACAAAAAACTTATTCGTGAAAAAGGTGAAGAAGCATTATTTGAACTTGGTATTTCTAAAGTAGATCCAGAACTTGTTGAAACAATTGGTAAACTTGCATTTAGAACAAGTTATGGTCAAGATGTATTACAACATAGTATTGAAGTTGCTCATCTATGTGGTTTAATGGCTGCTGAAATAGGTGAAAATGTAACACTTGCTAAAAGAGCTGGTTTATTACATGATATAGGTAAAGCAATTGACTTTGAAGTAGAAGGATCTCATGTTGAAATAGGTGCTGACTTAGCTAAAAAACATGGTGAAGATAAAGTTGTTATTAATGCAATTGAATCACATCATGGAGATAAGAAGAGTGAATATGTTATTTCTGAATTAGTTGCTATTGCAGATGCACTTAGTGCTGCAAGACCAGGAGCTAGAAATGACTCATTAGAAAATTATGTTAAGAGACTTGAAGAACTTGAAAGTATTGGAAATGAAATAGAAGGTGTTGAAAAAACATTTGCTATGCAAGCAGGTAGAGAATTAAGAGTAGTTGTTAAACCTGAAGAAATTGATGATCTAACAAGTTATAAAGTTGCTCGTGAAATAAAAGATAAAATTGAAGAAACAATGCAATATCCTGGTACTATTAAAGTAGTAGTAATTAGAGAAACAAGAGCAGAAGAAGTTGCTAAATAGTGACTTCTTTTTTTTATGTGATATAATATTTATAGGATAGGTGTGTAAGATGAGTATTAATGATTATAAAATAACAGAAGGTGATAATAATACCATAATTTTTACTGATAATTATGGTATCTCTTATAGAGTGGATATTAATAACTATAATTTAGGTGAGCACACTTATATATATGAAAACACAAGACAAACAACAAACGCTTATACAACAAATCCTGGTTATGTTTATAGTCAAAATATTACACAAGGTAATTCAATAGGTGTTACTTTTCCAGATTCATTAATTCAGTCTAGTTCAAATTCATCTACAGGTAGATATCATACAACTGAGCAGTTTAGAACTGTTGCTGCAACTTCAACAGAAGAGTTTATGAATAATTTACCAGGTTTAATTGGAAGAGTTACTGGTAATACTAATACAGTTACTACAATAAGCAATAATAATGTACCAAATTATACAGTAGTATCTCGTGGTTGGAGCGGTGGAACTCAACCAGCTGTAGAACTTGCTGCTGCTAATGGAAGTAGTGTAGCTGTAATGATAGATCCTAATAGATCAGGTTCAGATGCACAAGGTTTAGAACAACCAAGTGCAGAACTTTATCAAGCATTAAGAGATAATGGTACAGTAATTGTATCAATTAAAGGTTCTTCTTCAGAATCAAATATTGCAACTTATACTGAAAGAGGAGCTATAGATAATGGTATTCCTGTTATAGTAGTTAGAAATAATAGTTTAGAAAATCACACAGCATTAGAAAACTTTGCTAGTCAAACAAGAGTAGATGCTTTTCTAGCAGGAGAAATATCTTATGAACAATTTGCCTCTAATTGTAGAGCACATGGATATAATCCTGATAGTGTATCTTTATTAAGAGTTACTGGCTATGGTACAGATGGAGTATCAGTAACAGAAGAATTAAGTTTTAACGATTATGCTTCAGGAGTAGGAATTATACCTACTAGTTTTAATGTAGAAGATTTAAGAGAAAAATATTCCGAATTATCTGATTTTGCATCTAAATATACAGATTCTGGTGATACATTAGCATCTAATTTATCATATGTTAATAACTCGATGAATAATATAAGAGGTCAAATAACAGAACATCAAGATGTAAATTATGTAAGACAGTCAGATAATGAAGCAGGTATAGTTGGAGCACTATATGGTGTTACAAACTATTATGGCTCTATTACAAACGTATTATATGGCAATTTAAGTGCAGAAACAGAAGCTATATATGGAATAGCTAATGCTATATATCAAATGGATGAATTCTCATCTGTTATGGCTGAATCAACTTTGTCAGATGGAATGAGCAGTTTATATTTAGCATCAAATCCAGCAGTAGCAGAACAATTAGAAAAATTAACATCAGCAACAAGTTTATCAGAATTAACTAAAAACGCAGTACTTGCTGGTGGAAGATATGATGAATTAGCAAGTTTTTTAGGTACAAAAACAGAAGCAGGTAATGTTGGAAAAATAAGTATATCTTCTTTAGAAAGTGCTATTAATTTAGTAGTTCCAGCATTAGAAGATGAAGTAGGAAGAGCACAATTATTAAAATCTAGTGTAACAGATTTTATGTCTGGAATAGGTGCATCTAATATACTTCAAGGTGGAGTTTGGGAAGCTGTTAAAACAAATATGGCTAACTATGAAAACCTATTAGATGCCAATGCTAAAGCTTCAACATTTATACAAGACTCAGTATTAACAGCAATGGGAATGGTAGTAGATTATATTCAAGGTGCTAGTAGTAAAATATCATCAGTAGCATCTTTAGCAGAATATGGTGGACTTGCGACATCACTAGATGAATTAGATGATTCTAAACTATCTGAATTAACACCAGTATTAACTGAAATAGGTAATAAAATAGATGAAACTGATGCCACAATAAAACAAATGGAAGCATCAAGACATATAGTAGAAGATGGATATTTAGATAAAGAATCAGGTTTGTTTGTAAAAACAGGAGAACATCAAGAACCTTCTGAAGAAGATATCCAAGTATATAGAGATCTATTAACAAAATACGTTGATATAAAAACAGTATTAGATGAATATAAAGGTGTATTAGAAGGATTAGCTCCTGTAGTACTTTCAGCACAAAACTTAATACAAGATGCAGTAAATCAAGTTAAAAATATGTATGAAAATCCAGTAGTGGATACACAAGGAAATATAACATTTAATTCAGACTTCAATCTAGATTTGAGTCCATATTCTGAATATATAGATACAACAAAAGATTATAAACAATTAATAAATGATTACCATGAAAAACTTCTTGAAGGAGATAGTGGTGAACCTGAAGAAATTCAAGTTGGAACTGATCCAGTAGGTGATAGAGATGATTATCCAGATAATGATCCATTACCTGAAAATGATCCTAAATCACAACCAGGTACTACTCCAAAAACTGAACCTCAAACAACACCAAAAACTGAACCTCAAACAACACCAAAAACCGAACCTAAGACAGAGGCTCCAACTAAACCAGAAAATGGCCCTGAAAATAGAATTGAGGATGTTCCAACAGAACCAATTATTGAAATACCAGATGATGAAATAATAGATTATCCGGTGTTACCTGATAAAGAAGGATATGTGAATGTTCCATATCACTCTATTGAAGGTGATGAACCTCAAATTACTTTATTAGATTCTAGTATAGATGATTCAGAAGTTGTTGATTTTAATGAACCAATAGATATAGATAATCCATATTATGAGCCAAAGATTGAACAACCTAAAGTTGTAAGTCTTGTCCATTCAACAGTTAGTGAACCAACTCCAGTAAAGCCTGAAAGCACAATTAAGACAATGGGTGTTGCTACTGGAGCAGGAATAGCACTAGGTGCAGCAGCATTAGCAGCTCACTCAACATTATCTAAAAAAGATGATGAGGATGAAGAAGAGGATTATGGCTATAACAAATAGAAAATGCTATTAAGTATTTTCTTTTTTTATGTTAAAATAAATTTGGTGATTTTTATGAGAGCACTTATTACAGGAGCATCTAATGGTTTAGGAAAAGATTTTGCTATTAAGTTAGCTAATCTTGGATATGATTTAGTTTTAGTAGCAAGAAGTGAAGATAAATTAGATCATATACAAAATAAACTTAAAGATAAAGTTAATGTTAAAACAGAAGTTATGGATTTAAGTATTAAAGACAATGTTTATAAATTATATGAAACATATCGTAATAAAATAGATTTATTAATTAATAATGCAGGATATGGTTTATGTGATGAATTTAATAGAATAGATTTAGATAATGAATTAAATATGATTAATTTAAATATTATTTCATTACATATATTAACTAAATTATTCTTAAATGATTTTATTGCTAAAGATAGTGGTCAAATATTAAATGTAGCATCTCTTGCAGCATTTGAACCTGGGCCTTTAATGGCAACATATTATAGTACTAAATCATATGTATATAATTTAACTATGGCTATATATGAAGAGTTAAGAAGAAAAAAGAGTAATGTTAAAATAAGTGTTTTATGTCCAGGACCAGTTGATACTGGATTTAATGATAGAGCTAAAGTTAATTTTAGTGTTAAACCATTAACAAGTGATTATGTAACAAGTTATGCACTTAAGAAATTAAAACGTAATAAGTTATTAATAATACCTAGTTTAAGAATGAAATTAACTGTTTTTGGTGTTAGATTTATGCCAAGAAAATTATTACTTAAGATGACATATAATATACAAGAAAAGAAGACTAAATCTAAATTGTAGTTTTAAAATAAATACTATTATTGTATAATTAAGAAGGTGATATTATGAAAATAGTTAAGATTTCATCATTGGGTTGTCCTTCATGTATCATAATGAATAAAATATTCAGAGAGCTAAAAGAAGAATATGATTTTGAAGTAGAAGAATTAGATTATGATTTTGATGCTCTTGAAAAATATAATCCTGGAGTTATTATGCCAGAATATATATTTTTTAAAGATGGAAAAGAAATTAAAAGACTAGTTGGTGAACATAAAAAAGAAGAGTTTATAGAAATACTGGAGAGTGAAAAATGAAAAAAATATTATATACATTATTAATAACTTTATTATTTATACCAACAATTATATTTGCTAAAGAAAAAGATATTAATATATATTTATTCCATGGACAAGAATGTCCACATTGTGAAGAAGAAAGACAATTCTTAGATAAATATTTAGAAAAACATGAGAATGTTCATCTATATAGTTATGAAGTATGGCACAGTGAAGAAAATGCTAAAAAGTTAGTAGAAGTTAAAAAAATGTTAAATGATAAATCTAATGCAGTACCTTTCTTAGTAATAGGAAATAATGTAATAGTTGGATATATTGAAGATTTAACAAATGAAACAATAGCTAATACTATTGCATATTACACAGCTAATAATTATGTTGATGGTATAGGTATATATCTTGGGGTTGTTGAAGATACAGGGGAAGAATGGAATAAAGATATTAAATATGATGTTAAAGAAGAAGATTTAATTATTCCAGATAATATTGAACATATAGTTAAAGATTCATCTTTATTAGTTAGTTCAATAGTAATAGGATTTATAGATGGACTTAATCCATGTGCAATGTGGATCTTATTATTTTTAATTTCTATGCTATTTAGTATTAGAAGTAAAAAGAAAAGATGGGCACTTGGTATATCATTCTTATTATCATCAGCAGTTGTTTATTTCTTATTCTTATTATCTTGGATAGATATATCAGTATATTTAACAAAAATAACCTATATAAGACTTGGTATAGCTGCTGTAGCAGTAATATTTGGTACATATTCAATAGTAAAATTTATTGGTACATTTAATAAAGATACAGGTTGTGAAGTAGTTAATACAAATAATAGAAGAAGAATAATTAACGCTATTAAAAAGATAGTAAAAGAAAAATCTATTTTTGTAGCAATACTTGGTATAGCTCTTTTAGCAGCTTGTGTTAATATTATTGAACTATTATGTTCACTTGGATTACCAGTATTATTTACTCAAATATTAGTTTTAAATGAAGTAACAACATTCTGGAAATATGTTTATTCATTTGTATATGTTTTCTTCTTCTTAATAGATGATATTATTATATTTATAATAGCTATGAAAACATTAGAAATAAAAACTATTTCAAATAAAGTAGGTAAATATGTTCATTTAGTAGGTGGTTTATTAATGCTTGCTATTGGAGTACTTATGTTATTTAAACCAGAATGGTTAATGTTTAATTTTTAAAATAAAAGGACTTTAAGTCCTTTTTTTGCTGTGATATAATTATAATGAGGTAAGATATGAGAGCAGTATATATACACATTCCTTTTTGTAAAAGTATTTGTTCATATTGTGATTTTTGTAAATTCTTGCATAATGAAGATTGGGCAAGAATGTATTTAAATTGCTTATCTAAAGAAGTAGACAAATATTATGAACAAGATATGATTAAAAGTATATATATAGGTGGAGGAACTCCATCTAGTTTAAGTACCTCTAATTTAGTTAAGTTGTTCTCAATAGTTAATAAGTTTAAAAGAATAAGTGGATCTGAAATAACTTTTGAATGTAATATAAATGATATAAATAAAGAACTATTAAAACTTTTAAAAGAAAATGGAGTTAATAGACTTAGTATTGGAGTAGAAAGTTTTGATGAAAAAAATCTAGAATTTTTAGCTAGAAAACATAATAAAAAAGAAATATTTTCTAGAATTAAATTAGCTAAAGATATGGGATTTAAAAATATAAATGTTGATCTTATGTATGCATTACCTAATGAAAGTATGTTTACTTTAATGAAAGATGTTAATAAAATATTAAAACTTGATGTAGAACATATAAGTACATATTCTTTAATAATTGAAGAGCATACTAAAATATATAATGATGGTGTTAAACCAATAGATGAAGTATTAGATTATAAAATGTATAAATATATTTGTAAAAAATTAGCTAAAAAAGGATATAAACATTATGAAGTATCTAATTTTGCTAAAGATACTTATCAAAGTGAACATAATTTAACTTATTGGAATAATGATGAATATTATGGATTTGGTTTAGGAGCTCATGGATTTATTAATAACATGAGATTTGAAAACACAAGAAATTTAAATAAATATTTAAATGGTCAATATAGATTTAATGAATTTTTAATATCAACACAAGAAGATATGGAAAATGAAGTAATATTAGGTCTTAGAAAATTAGAAGGTATTAGTATTACTAAATTTAAAAGTAAATTTAATAAAAATATATATGATGTATTTAAAATAAAAGAAGCTATAGATAAAAATTATTTATGTTTAAAAGATGATTATTTATTCATACCTGAAAATAAAATATATGTTATGAATGAAATAATAAATATGATAATTTAAATTATTGATATAGATATATTTACATGTTATACTATGGTTAAAGAAAAGAGGTTTATTATGGAATTAAAAGGTAGTAAAACAGAAGCTAATTTAATGGCTGCTTTTGCTGGTGAAAGCCAAGCAAGAAATAAATATACTTATTATGCTTCTAAAGCTAAAAAAGAAGGATATGAACAAATAGCAGCTATATTTGAAGAAACAGCTGGAAATGAAAAAGAACATGCTAAATTATGGTTTAAAGCACTTCATGATGGAGAAGTTCCAAGTACTTTAGAAAATCTTAAAGATGCAGCTAGTGGAGAAAATTTTGAATGGACTAGCATGTATAAAGAATTTGCAGAAACTGCTAAAGAAGAAGGATTTAAAGATATAGCTAAATTATTTGAAATGGTTGGAGAAATAGAAAAACATCATGAAGAAAGATATATGAAGTTAGTAGAAAACATTGAAAACAATTTAGTATTTGAACGTGGAGAAGAAAAAATATGGATTTGTAGAAATTGTGGACACATCTATAGAGGTAAAAAAGCTCTTAAAGTTTGTCCTGTTTGTAAACATCCAGAAAGCTATATGGAAATTAAAGCTGAGAACTATTAAAAAAGTGTTGAATTATCAACACTTTTTATTTTAATTATTGACGTACGTAAAAAAGTACGTTATAATTATTAAAAAGAAAGAGGTGCAATATGAATACTATAAATATTACAAATGCTAGAGCAAATTTTTATAAATTAGTATCTGATGTTAACTCAGGATATAATCCAATCACAATAGTAAATAACAAGGGTAAAAACGCAGTATTAATATCTGAAGATGATTGGAAAAATATAGAAGAAACTCTTTATTTATCTAGTATCCCAGGTTATGTTGAAAATGTTAATAAAATAAGAAATACAGAAGTATGGGAAAAAGCGAAGAAATATAATCAAGATGAAGAATGGTAATTACACTATTTTATTTTCACACCAAGCTGTAAAAGATAAAATTAAGATTAAAAACTCTAATTTGGATAAAATTTGTAGAAAAATATTAGATTCAATGATTGTTGATCCTTTTTGTTATCCACCTTCATATGAGAAGCTATATGGAGATTTAGAAGGTCTATATTCAAGGAGAATTAATAGACAACATAGAATAATATATGAAGTAGATGAAAAGCATAAAGAAATACATATTATTAGAATGTGGACACATTATGAATAATTTTGTTAATTTTTATGCTTTTTGCTTGATTTTATGGGCGCTCTGTGTTATTATTTACTAGCAGGTTTGCTTATATGCAAACTAGAAGTGGGAGATTATTGGATTATCACTATACCACTCGCGGAAAAAAATTATCTAAAATTTATAGGAGGTGTTTTTCGTGGCAAAGAATGTTGTAAAAAAGATTAAATTACAAATCGAAGCAGGTAAAGCTACACCAGCTCCACCAGTTGGAACTGTTCTAGGTCCTGCAGGAATCAATTTACAAGAATTTTGTACTAAGTACAATGAAGCAACAAGAGAGAAGATGGGAGATATAGTTCCAGTTGAAATTTCAATCTATGAAGATAGAACTTTCGATTTTATACTAAAGACTCCACCAACTCCATCATTATTACTTAAAGCTGCTGGAATTGCTAAAGGAAGCTCTAAAGGTGCTAATGAAATAGTTGCTACTATTTCTAAAGATGATGTTAAGAAAATAGCAGAAATTAAATTACCAGATTTAAATTGTTATGATATTGAATCAGCAATGGAAATAGTAATTGGAACAGCTAGAAATATGGGAATAGCTGTTAAAGGTGTTACTGATGCTGAAATGGCTGAACAAGCTGCAGAAGCTGCTGAAGCTGAAAAAGAAGCTGCTAAATTAGAAGCTGAACTTGAAGAAATGGAAGAATCAGCTAAAGCTATGAGCGAAGGCGCTAATGTTGAAGTAGAAGTAACTGCTCAAGATAAAGAAACAGAAGAAACAGCTGAAGAAGCTAAAGAAGAATAATTAAAACGTATTAATTAAATTAATCGTGAGAAAAATAGATAATCCGTTTGACCACATAAGGAGGTAAGTTTATGAAGAAACATAGTAAGATGTATGTGGAAGCATTAGGTAGCGTTGAAAAGAATAAAGAATATGAAGCTACTGAAGCGATAAAAATACTTAAAGGTTTTAAAACTAGAAAATTTGATGAAACAGTTGATCTTGCACTTAAATTAAATATCGATGCTAAAAAGACAGATATGAATATTAGAGGAAGTTTTGTTTTACCAAATGGAACTGGAAAATCTAAAAGAGTATTAGTTATAACTAAAACAAAAGCAGACGAAGCTAAAGATGCTGAATACTGTGGTGCTGAAGATATGTTAGAAAAAATCGAAAAAGAAAACTGGTTCGATTTTGATACTATCATCGCTACTCCAGAAATGATGCCAGCTTTAGGTAAATTAGGTAAAGTTTTAGGTCCTAAAGGTTTAATGCCAAACCCAAAATTAGGAACTGTAACTACTAATGTAGCAGCTGCTATTGATAATGTTAAAAAAGGTATGGTTGAATATAAGAATGATTCTTATGGAAACGTTCATGTAAGTGTTGGTAAATTATCATTTGATGCTAAGAAATTAGAAGAAAATGTTAAAGCTATCATTGCTGAAATCGTTAAAAACAAACCTACTGGAGTTAAAGGTACATTTGTTAAAAATGTAAGTATATCTTCAACTATGAGTCCTGGAATTAAAATCAGTTTAGACTCATTAGGATTATAATTAAAATTAGAACTTTTAAAAAGTTCTTTTTTTTATTTAATAAAATATGTGATATAATATTATTAACATCTTATAAAGAGCGATGGAGGGACTAGCCCTATGAAGTCGCACCAACCTATTAGATTAGGTGGTAATGCTAGATCTATAAGATAACTTTTAAGACTTAAGGTTATCTTAAGTCTTTTTATTTTCTAGCAAGATGTTAGAAAGGAGTATATATGTTAAATCGTTATGAGTGGTTTATGAACAAATGTAAGAGTTTTGATGATTCAATGAATTTTGAAAACTATTGTAAAAATATAATGAAATGTTTAGTACTTTTAGACTATAACATTTACCCTGAAGAAGCAGTAAAACTTGTTAAAACAGGATTAAAGTATATTAAAAAATTCTATGATAATAAAGAAACTATATATGATTGTTCAATAGAACTTGGTTATAGTTGTGGATAGGAGGAAATATGAAAAGAACACAATTTATTGTACAAGAAGATAATAAGAAAAAAAGAGATAATTTTTATGATTATATAACTAATAAATATGATTTTAAAATATCATATCCATACTATAAAGAGGATTTTATTAAAAGTAATTTTCCATTTGTAGTAGATTTTAAAGAAAGAAGATTTTGGGTATGTGAAAGTGTAACTTGTTGTGCTGCTGCAGCAAGTGCACATGTAATAATATCAATAGCAGAATTTAAAAAAATCGAAAAAGAAAGAAGTGATTTAAAATGATAGAAAAAGTAAATCCTAGTCATCCAGATAAAGTAGCTGATAGAATAGCTGGTGCTATTGTAGATCTTGCATATGATAAAGATTCTAATCCTAAAATAGCAGTAGAAGTTTTACTAGGACATAATAAGTGTAATATTATAATAGAAAGTAGTGTAAGATTTAAAAAAGAAGAAGTAAGTAATATTGTTAATAGAATAGTAGGTTTTAATGTTAAATTAAATCTTAATCAAATTAAACAAGATATTCATTTATCTAATAATCAAAAAGATAAAATAAGATGTGGAGATAATGGTATATTTAAAGGTTCTCCATTAAGAGAATGTGATAAGAAATTATCTTCCATAGCAAGAAAAATATATTCTAAATATCCATATGATGGAAAATATATTTTAGATAAAGACAAATTAATAATTTGTCAAAGTAATGCTAGTGATGAAGAATTAATAAAAATGTATCCAAAAGCAATTATTAATCCACTTGGATATTGGACTGGTGGTATTAATGTTGATAGTGGTGCTACTAATAGAAAACTTGGAAGTGATATGGCTACTAGTGTAACTGGTGGTGGATTACACGGAAAAGATTTATCTAAAGCAGATGTATCAATAAATATATATGCATTTTTAAAAGCACAAAAAGAAAATAAAACCATAGAAATATCTTGTGCTATTGGAGATGAATATATTGATGGGAAACCATATGAAGAAATAGTTTCAATAGCTAAAAAATATATTGAAGAAATAGGTGGATTTGAAAAATTTGCAGAGTGGGGATTGTATTAAAAAATAAATATTGTATAATAACCTTGGTGATTTAAATGAAAGTATTAATGCATTCATGTTGTGGTCCTTGTAGTGCTGCTGTTATAAAAGTATTAAGAGAAGAAGGGCATGATTTAACAGGATATTGGTATAATTTAAACATACATCCATATAAAGAATATGAAGCAAGATTAAATGCATATAAAGAATATGCTAAACTTGTTAATTTAGAAATTGTAGTAGAAGATTATTATGGATTAAGAGAGTTTACTAAAAATGTTATAGATAGACTTGATACAAGATGTGAATATTGTTATAGAAGTAGATTAGAACATGTGGTTAAATATGCAAAAGAAAATAATTATGATGCATTTACAACTACATTATTAATAAGTCCATATCAAAAACATGAATTAATCATTAAAGTTTGTGAAGAACTTGAAAGTGAATATGGAATAAAATTCTTATATAAAGATTTCAGACCATATTTCAGAGAAGGACAATCAATGTTTAGAGAAACAGGTCTATATATGCAAAAATATTGTGGATGCATATTTAGTGAAGAAGAAAGATATTTAAAAAAATAATAACACTTTTAAAAAAAGGGCTTTAAGTCCTTTTTTTATTATGTTAAAATTATACTAGGTGATAATATGAAAAAGATTATATCTTACTTATTAGTAATGTTAATGATGATACCATGCATAGTACTAGCAGATTATAAATATGATGATGGAGTAACTAAAACAGATACATATATTTTTACATATAGTGATTATGCAAGGTATATGAAAGTTAAAGAAGGATTACCATACGGGTTTAGTAATGGAAAAGCTGTTTCAGCTAACGGATTTAAATTTGGTGGTTTTATAACAAACCCGGAATTTGAAATAACAAACTCTGGGCCATCAACATCATGGTTAGCACCTGGAATAGAGTATTGGTTAATTGGTAAAAACAAATTAGATACAAAAGTAAGAGCAGGAACAGATGAAGATAAATCAGGAGTAAGAATAACAGAATATGTTCTTCATAATGCTCAAGTAAGTGGAACAGGGTCAATAACAAATCCATGGACATTTATAGATGGATATAATGTAAAAGTAGGAGTAACAGATAAAACAATAGGACAAATATCACCAGAAAATGGATATGAACATGTAGGTGAAGGAGACGGACCAAAAGAGTTCATATTAACATATGATAATAAATATGCATTAGATACAAGGGCTTGCCAAAATGTAGCTTCATCTACAGGCGCAACATTTAGTATAGTTAATGGATCTAGTGCTAATACTAAAAAGATAACAATTAATAATATATCTAAAGATTTCTCATGTTTTATTAATTTTGGTACTAATTGTTATGCAATTGCATTTAACAATAATGGTGGTACTGGAGGAATAGGAGGACAACAGTATTATTATCAATATGGAAAGGGATGGTTTAGTGATAGTATTTGTAAATCAGCACTAACACCTTCTATAACATCTCCAACAAGAGTTGGATATACATATCAAGGATATAAATATAAAATTAATGAAACAACATATGGAAAAACAATTGTTAATGCATCAAATAAATTAGTTCCAGGAGTTAAAGATTCTGATGTACAATCAGATACAGCATATGCTCATTGGAAACCAATTGAATATACTATTACATATGATTATGATGGTGGAAGTGCTAAAACTGGTGGAAGTTATCCAGACAAAGGAACATTTGGTAATGTAATTCAAGTAACACCTCCAACAAAAGTGGGGTGGACATTTGATGGATGGACAGCAACAGGATTAACAACAAGTACAGCATTACAAGGTTCAACAAATAATCCAACAACTTCATGGGATGGAACAAAAGTTAAAGTTAATTATTTCAAGAATTTAAGAAGTACTGCTGGTTCAGTAACATTAAAAGCAGTTTGGAAAAAGAATTATGTAGTAATTTATTTCTCTGCACAAAACAATACTACAGAACCATTAGCAACAATTAAAAATCAAATTGTATTAGCAAATGATGCACATTATACAGATGGAACTGTATATGCTCATGCTGGTGATGTATATAATTTTGAATTAAGAGATGACACAATTAAAATAAATGGTACAAATAAATCATTTAAAAATATAATATATTGGAATTCTCCATCTAATAGAACAACACGTAAAGTAATTTATGATGTTAGCTATGGCGAAACATTATATTATCATGGAGATGGTTTACCTGGATTACACAATTGTGGTAGTTTCTTCTGTTTAGAAAGAAAATATCATACATACCAAGATAAAGCAGAATGGAAATGTGCTAGTGGAAACTGTGGGCATGATGTATACAATCAAAAATTAACAACATATAAAGATACTGATTTTTGTGATTGTTCAACATCAAGTTGCTATATTGTATTAGAACCTAATTGGGTGCCTGCAAAGTATAAAATTACTTTAAATAATAAAAGTGCTGATACTGCTGGAACAGCAGAAATATATGAAAAAGCATATGATGGATATTATTTAGATAGTGCTCTAACTAAAAAAATGTCTTCATCTACAAATAAAATAACAAAACCAACAAAAACTGGAAATGATTTCTTAGGATACTTTACTGCAGAAACAGGTGGAACAAAATATATAGATGAAAATGGTGCTATTACAAGTAGTGCAAGTAATACGGCATTTGATGCAGCAGGAACATTATATGCACATTGGTCTGCAACAAGTTATACAATAACATTAACAAATACAAACGCAACAACAGCTGGTTCAACAAGTGTTACAGTACCTTATTTAGGGACACCAGGTGCTATTACAAACCCAACAAGACAATATACAATAACATATGACAAAAATAGTACAGGAGCGACTTTAGGAAAAACTTCTGATACTGCGACATATACATTTGATGGATGGTATACTGCTGCAAGCGGCGGATCAAAAGTAATAAATGCAAATGGTACATTAGTATCAAATGTATCAGGATATACAAATGCATCAGGTAAATGGTCAAAAGCTAGTGGGGCAACATTATATGCACATTGGAGCGGTGGCTCTGTAACTGTAACGACAGTTACTAAAGATAATAATACATGTAATTTTAATACAAAATCAGATGGATCTGGAACAACATATAATGCTTCATCAAGTATTACACCAACAGCAGCAACAATATTATATGCTAGATGTACAGTATCAAGTTATACAATAACATTAACAAATACAAACGCAACAACAAATGGTTCAACAAGTGTTACAGTACCATATCTAGGAACACCAGGTGCTATAACAAATCCTAAAAGAGAATATACAGTAACATATGATAAAAACAGTACAGGAGCAACATTAGGAAAAACTTCTGACAAATCATCATATACATTTGATGGATGGTATACTGCTGCAAGTGGCGGATCAAAAGTAATAAATGCAAATGGTACATTAGTATCAAATGTATCAGGATATACAAATTCATCAGGTAAATGGTCAAAAACTAGTGGAGCAACACTATATGCACATTGGACAGGTGGATCAGTAACAGTAACAACAATTACAAAGAATAATCATTCATGTACATTTAATTCATCATCTAATGGTTCAGGAACAAATTATAATCCATCAACAAGTATTACACCAACAGCAGCAACAATATTATATGGTATATGTGCTCAAAGTAAGACAATAACAGTAACATTCAATTATAATAAAGCTACATGGAATGGAACTACTACTACGAGACAATGTACTGTTAATGCTTATGGAAAATGTAGCGTAACTTCACCTGGTATAAGTAATTATACTGGTAAAAACTCTTGTATAAATGGAAATTGTAGTCAACAAAAGAGTTTAGGTGAATTGTTTACAGTTAGAGGATGGAATACAAATAGTGGAGCAAGTACTGCAACAGTTACTAGTGGTGGAAGCATAGAAGTTTCATCAAATACAACATATTATGCTATTGTTTCATTAACAAAAACTTCGGTAAAAACATTTACTGAGGGTGCTGATGGAGTATTTGTAAGAACTGGTCCAGGTGGAACTAGTACAGGTTTAATACCAGCAAATTCTTGGATAACAATTGGTGATTATAGTTACCCAGGAACAGGATCAAATCCATTATGGGTTAAAGTAACTGGCTTTAATGGTAGTTGTTCAAATCACGGTGTTCAAAGCTTTAGTACATGCTTGAACTGGATGTCAGCTCAATGGATAACATGGTAGGAGGATTTATGAAAAAGATAAAATATTTAATATTAATCGTTTGTCTAATTGCTTTACCAAGTTGTTCACTTTTTGATAAAAAACCAGTTGAAAACAATACTACAGTAGTAGAAGAACCAAATGAATGGGATGAAGTTCCAGAAGAAGATATTATTCTTGGAATACAAAATAATAACATTAAAACTTTAGTTAATTATTCTTTAAATTCATCTGGAGATAAAGTTAATAATAGTTCTAAAATGAGTGAAGTTCATAATTCTGGTGATTTGTCTGGATTAAAAATGGAAATTATTAGTAAAAAAGATAATCCAAGAAATGCAACATTTACTTTAACAATTAAAAACAATTCAAATGAAGATTATTCTAAAAAAGATATTGTTATTGACTTTATTGATAAAGATGGTAATTCACAAAATTTAGTATATTATCAAGTTGATTCATTTAAACCAGGTGAAACTATTAAAATTGTTAAAGAAGAATATCTAAAAATAATAGATGCTTATGATTACAAACTTGATTTAACAGAACTACAAGGAGTAGGATAGAAAAAGCACTTTAAGTGCTTTTTTTATTTGTAAAACTAATGCTTTTTTTCCTATTTTATGATATTATTGTTATAAGATAGGAAAGTGTATATGAAAGATAAAATCAAGTATATTTCATTAATAGCTGTGTTTATTATATTTGTTTTTAGTATTACTATAACTAATTTGTTATTAAAGTATGATGAAACAGGTTCTTTTGTATCTAATAAAGAATTCTATGAAATCAGATTTAATAATGTAAAAATAGACTATGATATTGATACTAAAATTAAAGTAAATAATGATAATAATAGTATTCATTTTGAAATAGCTAATTTAAATGATTTTATTGAAGAAAAAACTTTCTATATTGATGTCACTAATTTAGGCAATAAAGATGCATATGTCACTAATATGTATTTATCAAATATTGATACTAATGAAACAAATGATAAAGTAGATGTTTATATTAGTATTAAGAATGGTGATATTTTAAAAGGTGGAGAACAACAAAGATTAATTATAAAAGTTAAATATAATTCTAAAGAATCTAAAGATATCAAATATTATAATTTTAATATTAATTATTCTTTTGATAAAGTAAGTCTTTGATTATTATTGTGAATTTTGATATAATATAAATTGGATTATAAGGAGGAAATATGAAAGAAATAATATCAAGTTTAGATATTGGATCTTCTACTGTTAAATTAGTAGTAGGCGAAATGTATAAAGGCGAATTAAATATTCTTTCAGCTTCTGAAGTTAAATCAAAAGGTGTTAAAAGAGGTATTATAGTTAATCCTGAAGAAACTTTGATTTCAATTAGAGAAGCATTTACTAGAACAGAAGATATGCTTGGTATTAAGATTAATAAAGTATTGTTAACTGTTCCTTCTTATTATGCAGAATTTCAAGTTGTTGAAGGTAGCGTTGAAGTTAAAAATGAAACTAAAACAGTTGAAAGTAAAGATATAGTTAGTGTATTACAAGCATGTGTTTTTAATAAAGTTCCTGCTAGTAAAGAATTTGTTTCAATAACACCTATAGAATTTAAAATAAATGATGATAAAAAAACTATAAATCCTAAAGGAATGAAGGCTAAAACATTATCTTGTAAAGCAATACTTAGTCTTTCTCCAAAGAAAAATATTTATTCAGCTATTTCACTTTTAGAAACAATGGGAATTGATGTAGTAGATATTAATTATGGTAGTGTTGCTGATTACTATGAATTTAAGAATAAAGAATTAGATAAAAAGAATACTGCTGTTATAAATATTGGAGATGAAAAAACAGAAGTTTCTATATTTAAAAAAGGTATTTTGGTAGAGACAGAAGTTATTGATATTGGTGGTAAAAATATAGATAGAGATATTTGTTATATATATGATATTAGTAGAAAAAATGCTAAGAATTTAAAAGAAAAATTTGCCCTTGCTACTAAGAGAAATGCCAGTACTTCTTGGAGTGAGGATGTGTTGACAAACAAAGATGAAAATATTAAAATAAATCAATATGAAATTAGTGAGATAATTTGTTCAAGAATTAGAGAGATATTGGACTTATCTAAAAAGCAAATAAATATCTTAACAAAACTTGAAATAAGTAATATAATAATTACAGGTGGTACTACTGAATTAAATGACTTTAATTTAGTTGCCGATGAAGTATTTGGACGTGAGTTAGAAGTATATAAAACTAAAGAAATAGGGTGCAGACATAATAAATATTCTAGTGCTCTTGGATTAATCAAATACTATCATGATAAATTATCTTTTAGAGATAGAATTGCATATACAGTAGATGAAGAAGCACAAGATGAATTAATAAATAATAAAAAATCTAATAATAGTAGTATACTAGGAAAAATATATGGATATTTTTTCAATAATTAAGGAGAGAAAATATGAATAACAAATTAGAAATGGATCAAATTGCTGATATTAAAGTTATTGGTCTTGGTGGCGGTGGATGTAATGCAGTAAATAGAATGATTGATTCAGGGCTTAGAGGAGTTGAATTTATCGTTGCTAATACTGATCAACAAGTTTTAAATGTTAGTCACGCTGAAACTAAGATACAACTTGGTAAAACAATTACTAAGGGACGTGGAGCTGGAACTAGACCTGAAGTAGGTCGCGAAGCTGCTCTTGAAGCAAAAGAAGAAATTGAAGATGCTTTAAGAGGCGCAGATATGGTTTTCATTACTTGTGGTCTTGGTGGTGGTACTGGTACAGGTGCTGCTCCAGTAGTTGCTGAAATTGCTCAAGGACTTGGATGTTTAACAGTAGCAATCGTAACTAAGCCATTTAAGTTTGAAGGAAAGAAGAGAATGGATTACGCTTTAGTAGGACTTGATGAATTAAGAAAACATGTTGATACTATAGTAGTAATTCCAAATGATAGATTAAGAGATCTTATTGATAGAAGTACACCTCTTAATGCTGCATTCCAAGAAGTTGATAATGTACTTAGATTAGGTGTTCAATCAATTAGTGACTTAATTAGTGTTCCAGGACTTGTTAACTTAGATTTTGCTGATGTTAGAACAATAATGGAAGGTAGAGGAGATGCTCTTATTGGTATAGGAGTTGGATTTGGAGATAATAGAGCTGTTGAAGCTGCTAAACAAGCAGTTAATAGCCCACTTCTTGAAACAACTATAAATGGAGCTACTGATTGTATTGTTAATATCACTGGTGGAAATTCAATGACATTATTTGAAGCTGAAGATGCTGTAGAAATAGTAAGAGCAGTAGCAAATACAGATGTAAATATTATATTTGGTGCTGTTATTAATGAAGCTTTAACTGATGAGATTGTAGTTACAGTAATAGCAACAGGATTTGAAGATTCAACTGAACCTTTATATAGATCAATTGAAGGAGAAAAGAAAGCAAGTACTCCAACACTTGATGATGAACCTAAAGATGATGATGAAGAACTTGAAATGCCTGCTTTCTTAAGAAATAGAGATTATTAAGAGTTTTATTTAAAACTCTTTTTTAATATATTGATATTTTGAAATAATAGTGATAAAATACATATATCTTTTGGGAAGAAATAGTAATGGTAAAATATTTGTTTTTAGGGAGCTAGTATAAAGTGAAAATCTAGTAAATAAATAATCATGAATTCACCTTCCGTTAAGAAGAACGTATATCTGCGTTAAAGATTAGAGATGATTAAAGTCATAAATTAAGGTGGTACCACGGTAATTCGTCCTTAAGTTATGGCTTTTTATTTTTAGGAGGAATAAAATGATAGAGAAATTAAATGGTATTAAAGAAGAAGCACTTAAAGAAATTGAAACTTGTAATGATGAACCATCAATTAACAATACAAGAAGTAAATATTTAGGTAAAAAAAGTTCTTTCTCTGAGGTAATGGCTGGAATGAGTGAATTATCACCTGAAGAAAAAAAGGAAGTAGGTAAAGTTTCTAATGAAGTTAGAAAAGATATTGAAGACGCTTTAAATAAAAGATTTATCATTATCAAGAATGAGGAATTAAATAAAAGATTAGAAGCAGATAAAATTGATATAACTTTACCAAGTAGAAAGAAAATTCCTGGTACTAAACATCCATTAACTATGGTAAGAGAAGAAATTGAAGATTTATTTATTTCAATGGGATATGATGTTGTAGATGGACCAGAAGTAGATAGTGATGAGAATTGTTTTGAAAAACTAAATTTACCAAAATCACATCCAGCTAGAGATGCTCAAGATAGTTTTTATATTACTGAGGATATGCTACTTAGACCACATACAAGTTCTATGCAAGTTAGATATATGACTGCTATGGAGGAAAAACATCCATTTAAGATGATTTGTCCTGGTAAAACATATAGAAGAGATGATGATGATGCAACTCACTCTCATGAATTTAGCCAAGTAGAAGGACTAGTTGTTGGTGAAAATATTTCTTTATCAGATTTAAAAGGTACATTAGAATGTCTTGCTAAAAGAATGTTTGGTAGAGATAGAGAAATAAGATTTAGAGCTAGTTATTTCCCATTTACTGAACCATCTTATGAAGTAGATGTATCTTGCTTCAATTGTGGACAAAAAGGATGTAATATTTGTAAAGGAACAGGATGGATAGAAATACTTGGTTGTGGAATGGTACACCCTAATGTACTTGAGTTCTGTGGATTTGATCATACTAAATATCAAGGATTTGCATTTGGTGTTGGTATTGAAAGAGTAGCATCTTTAAAATATGGTGTTACTAATATGAGAGATTATTTTACAAATGATTATAGATTCTTACATAATTTTAATAGAAAGGAGATGTAATAATGAGATTAAGTAAAAAGTTTGTTAGTGAATATAGTTCTTTAGAAAATGTAGATTTTCATGAATATGCTGATAAAATGGTAAAACTTGGTAATGAATATGAAAGTATTAAAAAATTAGTAAATGCTACTAATTTAATTACTGGTGAAGTTACTTCTTGTGAAAAACATCCTGAAAGTGATCATTTAAATTTATGTAAGGTAGATATTGGAAGTGAAACATTAAATATAGTATGTGGAGCTCCTAATGTAAGAGCAGGTTTAAAAGTAATAGTAGCACTTGATGGAGCAGTATTACCTGGTGGTGAAATTAAAAAGACAATTATATTAGGTAGAGAATCTAATGGTATGATTTGTTCTTTAGCTGAACTAGGTTTAGAAAGTAAATATTTAACTGCTAATGATATAAATGGTATTCATGAATTACCAGAAGAAGCTATTGTTGGAGATGATCCAATTAAATTCTTAGAATTAGATGATGAAATTATTGATTTTGAATTAACTGCTAATAGAGCAGATGAATTAAGTATGTTAGGTTTAGCATATGAAAGTTCTATTATTACTGGAGAAGAAGTTAAATTACCAGATTTAACATACAAAGAAATTAAAGATAATATTAATGATAAATTAGCATTAAAAGTAGAAACTCCAAATGCATATACTTTCTTGCTTAAGAGAGTTAATGATATTAAAATTGAACCAAGCCCTCTATATATTAAAAATAGATTAATGGCTTGTGGTATTAGAAGTATTAATAATGTAGTTGATATTTCAAATTATGTTATGTTAGAAACAGGTCAACCATTACACTTTTATGATGCTGATAAATTAGGTACTAAGATTGGTGTAAGACAAGCTAAAAATGGTGAAACATTAGTAACTCTTGATAATCAAGAAAGAATATTATCTGAAGATGATATTGTTATTACTAATGGAAAAGATGCTATTGGTTTAGCAGGAGTAATGGGTGGACTTGATACAGAAATAGATGAGAATACTAAAAATGTAGTTATTGAATGTGCTATATTTAATCCTGCTAATATTAGAAAAACTAGTAAAAATTTACTTAGAAGTGAAGCCAGTATTAGATTTGAAAAAGGCTTAGATGTTAATAGATGTTATATGGCTATTGAAAGAGCATGTAATATGTTAGAAGATTTAGCTTATGGAAAAGTTTTATCAGGAAAAATAGAATATAATACTTTAGATAGAGAAGATAAAGTAATTGAAATTAGTTTAGATAAAATAAATAGTGTTCTTGGATATAATTTTGTGGTTGAAGATATTAAAGAAGTATTTAATAAATTAAAATTCAAAGTTAAAGAATCCAAAGGAGTATTTAGTGTAACAGTACCAACTCGTAGAGTAGATATATCAATACCAGAAGATTTAATTGAAGAAGTATCTAGAGTATATGGTGTTGATAATATCGAAAGCACTTTACCTATATTTGAAAGTAAATTTGGTAAATTTGATAAGAGACAAAGAGTTATTAGAGATAAAATGATTTCAGAAGGATTATCTGAAGTTATAACATATTCTTTAATAGATGAAAAAGATATATTTAAATTTAGTAATGATGAATTTGGTCTTATTAGAGTAAAAGATCCACTAACTGAAGAAAGAGTAGTACTTCGTCATAGTATTATTACTTCATTATTAGATGTTTATAATTATAATGAAGCTAGAAATATGAAAGATATATCTATATTTGAAATATCTAAATGCTTTAGTTCAATAAATGGAGAATATGTTGAAGAAAATAAACTTGCTGCTTTAGTAACAGGTAATTATACTGAAGGATTAAATCCATTAAAGCATGATTTCTATACTATGAAAGGTATAATTGAAAATTTACTTGATTACTTAGGGTATGAAAATAGATATTCATTTGTAGTAAAAGATTTACCTGAAGAAATGCATCCTACTAAGAGTGCATATATAAACGTATCCGGTAAAGTAGTAGGTTTATTTGGACAAGTTCATCCAAATATATGTAAAAATGAAGTATATGTTATGGAAATTAATTTAGATGCATTATTTGAAAATAAAACTGGAAAGATTAAATATAAAGAAATATGTAAATTCCCAGGTATATCTAAAGATGTAGCATTTGTATTACCTATAGATACTAGTAATGAAAGTGTTATTTCTTCTATTAAACAAGGTGGAGGAAAATTATTAAAATCTATTAAATTATTTGACTATTATGAAGGAGATAAAATAGATGAAGGAAAGAAATCTCTAGCATATAATTTATATTTTGAAAGTAATGAAAAAACACTTAGTGATGAAGAAGTAACTCCATTATTTAATAAAATAATTGAAAATGTTATTAAAAAACATAATGCAATATTAAGAGACAAATAGTCTCTTTTTATTTGTTTAATTTTATGATATATTATTAATAGAGGTAGATAGATATGGAATTAATAACACCTGAAGCCTTAAGAAGGCAATATAAAGATAAAGATCTAAAAGAAATAATTGAAGAAAAGAAAAAAATAGAAACTAAATTAGCTGAAATGGAAGCTAGAGATACATTTGGTACTGCTCCAAGTGTAGTAGAACAAAATGCACAAGATACATCATGGTTAGCTAGTTTAGAAGTAGATGAAAATAATACTCTTCAAATAGCAGATGAAGATAAAATAAAAGTGGCTTCTTCTGGAGAAAATAGTGAGAGAAGTATTTATATGTCTTATCAAAGAGTTTTAAATGATTTGATTAAAGAAAAAAATGAATACATGAATGAAATAGAATATAAACAAATGTTAAGAACTAAAAATGCTGATGAGTTAATGCTTATTAGAAATAAATTAGTTGCTGACATTAATAAGTTTTATAAAGAAACAAATTCTATGAGAACTAAAAGTATGTTAATGTCATTACCATTTACTAAATGGTTAGTTAAAAATAAAAATGTTAATGAAAATACAGATAGTTTAGAAGTAATTATGAAAAAAGAGGAATATGTTAAATATATAGAAGAGTTACAAGCAGATCCTCATCATTTTGACGCTATGGCTGAAGCAGAATTAACAGCATCAGAACAAAATAATACACAAAATCCACAACAATAATTGATTTAATTGATAGTTTTATTTATAATATTTTTTGTAAGTGAGGTGTTTTTATGATAGATGAAGTAGAAATTAAAAATAAAATGGATAAGGTTATTGAAACATTAGAAAGTAGATATACAACTATTAGAGCAGGAAGAGCAAATCCTAATATTTTACATGGTGTAATGGTAGATTATTATGGAACTCCAACTCCTATTCAAAGTTTAGCTACTATTTCAATTCCAGAAGCAAGAGTACTTTCTATTAAACCATTTGATAAATCTTCTATGAAAAATATTGAAAAAGCAATTTATGAAGCTAATTTAGGTTTAGCACCTACAAATAATGGTGAAGTAATTATGCTTACAATACCTGAACTTACAGGAGATACAAGAAGAGATTATGTTAAACAAGCAAGTACTATGGCTGAAGAAGCTAGAATCGCTCTTAGAAATATAAGACAAGATGAAAATAATAAAGTTAAAAAAGATGAAGAACTAAGAGAAGATGAAAGAGATATGTGCTTAGAAATTATTCAAGAATTAACTGACAAATATAATAAAATTGTTGATGAAAAATTCAAAGAAAAAGAAAGTGAACTTACTAGTATATAGTAAGTTTTTTTATTATAAAAAAACTACTAGTATAAAAAGTGTTTTTATTTTATAATATTATTAGAATGTATAATGCTTTGTGCATAAGAAGTGAGGTGAAATAGATGGCAGAAATTAAACAAGACAGTGAAGCATTAATGAGAATAGCAGAAGATATAAGAGATTTAGCAACAGGATTTGCTCAAGTAAGAGATACTTTTTTTGAAGCAGTTCATAATCAAATAGGTGAAGATGAAACACATACTACTTGGTATGGTCCTAATGCTAACAAATTTATTACTGAATTTGATAAAACAGCAGAAGAATTTAATAAAGCATATGGTAATATTATTAGCATGGCTAATAATTTAGAATCTCAAGCTAATGCTTGGAATGCTTTTGAAGGAAATAGACAAGAATAATTAATTTTATATATAAAAGGAGGAATTATTATGGCAAAATCAGGAATGGATTATGACAAAATGGAAGCATTAATTAAAGATATAGAATCTAATCATGCTACTAAAATACATAACGCTTTAACTGATAATGTTCAAACTATTATAAATAGTATTAGAGAGGCTTATTCAGGAGAAGCTGCAGAAAGTTACAAATTAACATTTAATAATACAGCTAATAATATAGATTTAACAATGAAATCTATTATTACACAATTAAATAATAATTTTACAGCAGAAAAGGCTGCTTATGCTGAACAAGAAAAGAAGATGAAAGAATCTTTAGCAGAAGAAGTACCTAATGCTCAACAATAAAAATGATATGTAATTAAGTCTATTCATAGACTTAATTACATTATATTGTTATGTGGTGAAGAAAGAATGGGAAAGTTTAAAAGTGGGAAATTAACAGATATATTTACTGAAAGAGTAATGTATCCAGAAAATAATTGGTTAGGCACTCCAAAATTAACAAAAGGATCAAGTTATTATGTAGAAGTAACTTATTATGATGGTGATGGAAAACATGTAGAAAATGCAGTTATTCATTTTAATGGAAATAATAGAAATTTTGCCTCTGATAGTTTTTCGTTAACTAGAGCAGATGGTACAACAATAAATAGTATGTTATTATTTGATCCAAATAGTGGTAATACAAATCTAGATGATTTTATTAGAGTATATGATATTCCAGAAAATGATGGTCATGCTACAGTATCAGGGTTAAATGGATTAGATTTTTCAGATAATCCAAAACCAACTCCACAACAAAATAAGCCAGTAGTTGTTCCAGATAATATTGAAAATATACCTATGAAGACAATATTAGATGAAACATATAATATTGATTCTAGTGATATTTTATATACTGATAAACTTGATATTAATGATTCAATAATATTTAATTCATTTGTTGAATCAGCTGAAAATGCAACATCTAGTATAATGACTAGTATTAAAGATATAGAAGGAATACTATCAGAAACTCAATCTGATACTTTTTATAGTGGCACAACAGCTAAAAATGAAATAAACAAACTTCACACATTAAGTAGCAATATAGAAGAATTTAAAACTAGATTAGAAATATTAGAACCTAGTGAATTAAAAAATAGAATAGAAGAATACAATGAAAAATATATTAAATTAAAAAAATTAACTAGAATAAATTTATTACAAAAAAGAATAAATGTAATTAATAATGAAAATATATTATATGAAAATTATAGTAAGAAATATGATCCACCTATAACTCAAAGTACTATACCACATGATACAGTTTATTATGAAGATAACAAATATAGAGTAGAAGTTACATATAAAGCAACACCATCAGGCTCACAAATTAATTTTAATCAATACAAGATGACTGTAAATAAATATATATTTCTTCAATACTCTACAACAGATAGTTATCAAACATTAGAAGAATTAATTGAAAGTGTTGGTCAAACTCTTCCATATGATAAATCAAGGATTACAGAGGATTAGGGGGTGGAAGAATATGGCAACAACAAATTATGATACTGAAAAATTAAATCTTGCTCTTTCTAATTTAGCTAGATTAAGAGAAAAAGTTACTAGTTTACTAGAAGATTGTAATTCTTTAGATAAAATAGATAAAAGAATTACAAAATATTATAATGATAAAAATGGTTACTTTAGTGAATTATATAAATTAAGAACATCTCTTAGAACAGATGAAGCAAAAGTTGGAGAAGTTAGTTCATGGTTAGATGCTTCAATTTTATCTTTAGGATTAACAATTACTACAGTTAATGAAATATCTTCTGAAGTAGGTGAATATGAAGGAAATACTGGAGTAGAACAAACTACAGAATATCCAACTGGTATAGAAACAAGAACTGAAAGTGAAATAACAACAGAACATCCAACAAATACAAATGTTCCAAATGATGTTGATGAAACTGAAACAGACGAAATAAATACAGAGGTAAAAACAGCTGGTGAAGAACCACAAGATGTTACGCCAGTTGTACCAACAACACCTCAAGATGACTTTAATAGTCTAACCCCAGAAGAACAAGCAGCAATTATAGCTTTACTTAAAAAAGCTGGTTATTCAGATGATGAAATAAGTAAAATATTAGCAGGTTTAATAGGAATACCACTTGATTCATTATCAAAACTAAAAGAATTGCTTGAGGTTCTTTATAGTGAAAATCAATCTATTAGAGATTACTTCATTAAGAATTTTAATATTGATATTTTTAATGATGATGGAACAATAGATTTATATAAATTATATATGATTATATTAGCAGATTTAAGAGATGATTCTTTTGACTTATTTGCTGATTTAAGAGAAAAATATGGAATAGAAGTTCCAATGTTAGAAAACTTAGATGCTCTTATAAAAGCATTAGAACATGCTTTACAAGAAAATCCAAAATTAAGACAAGAAATAATTAATAAATATGGCTTTGATATATTTAATGAAGATGGAACTATTAATTTAGCAATGTTAAAATTACTATTATTAATAGATGCTTTAAGTAATAATCCACAAGGCATTTTAGATTTATTATTAGCTAATTTAGATTCAAATCCATTTATAACAAATAATTTAGATGCATTTTCTGTTTTATTAGTTGAATTATTAAAACTATATCCAGATTTAGCTGATTACATTATAGAAAAATATGGATTAAATATATTCAATGAAGATGGAACAGTTAATTTAGAAAATTTAAAATTAGCTTTAATATTAGATGCACAAAATGGTGATACTGATTTATTACAATTATTATGTGATAAATATGGTATAGAAGTACCAAGCAAACAAGATGTTGATGCTTTAGGAATATTATTAATTAAATTACTTGAGGGTGATCCAGATTTAAGACAATATTTAATTGATAAGTATGGTTTTGATATATTTAATGAAGATGGAACTATCAACATAGATAAACTTAGAATAGCAGTTACTTTGGATAATCTAAGTGATACTGATGCTTATGATATGATAAAAACTATAGCAGATAGATATGGTTTAGATATTCCACCAATGGATAAACTAAATGAACTTGCTAAAATATTGTTAGAATTGTATTCAAAAGATCCATCTATTAGAGAATACTTATTAAAGAAATATGGCTTTGATATATTCAATGAAGATGGAACAATTAACTTTAAAAAATTATTAATAGCGCTTTTAATGGATCAAATAGATGAAGATGATTTTGATTTAATAGATTATTTAACAAAATTAAATCCACCAACAGATATTTCTGTACCAACAGAAGATCCAAATATACAAGATGTGGATGATAAACCACCTCATCAACCTATAAGTCCTAATAAACCAGATATAACTCATCCAAGTACTCCAATTGATACTACTGATATTGATAATTTAGATGGACCAGACAAAATAGATGAAACTATTATTTCTACAATAGATGAACCAATTATTGAAGAACCTATAATAGAAGATAATTTTGTGATTGATGAACCAATTATTGAAGATAATTATAATGAAGAAATAATAATAGAGGATACAGAACAAAAAACAACTGTAGATGATAAGAAAACAAATAATTGGGGAGCTTTAGCAATAGCAGGGTTAGCTCTAGGAGCAGTTTCATTAGGTGCATATAAAATAGTTAAAACAAAAGATGAAGACGAAGATGAGTATAAAGAAGATGAGAATTAAGATATTATCGTAAAATAATATCTTTTTCTTTGTTTTTAGGTTTGATAATAGCGTTGGAAATGAAATAGATATTAAACTTGGAAACAATACTATGTTTACAATGCCAAATCATAACGTGATTATTGCTATTTGGGAAGACCGCGTAAAATAAAAAAAGATAATTTATAATTATCTTTTTTTGTTAAAAACATATTAAAAAAATAAATATTATGATATAATTTTAATAGAATTTAGGAGGCATTATGAAACTTACAAGAACAGAAGCAAGAGAGAAAATCATGATAATTTTATATCAAATAGATTTTTATATGAAAGAAAAAATGTCTTTTGATATTAAAGATGTAATAAAAGAAAATTTAGAAATGGATAATAAATATGTAGATGATATTGTTAATGGAGTAATTGAAAACTTAGATACTATTGATAATATTATTTCTAAATATCTAGATGGATGGGATTTAGATAGATTAGGTAAAACAGATAGAGCTATTTTAAGATTAGGTGCATATGAAATTTTATATTATGATACTCCTAAAATAGTCGCTATTAATGAGGCTGTTGAATTATCAAAGAAATATAGTGATGATAAAGTAGTTAAATTAGTTAATGCTGTTTTAGATAAAATAAGAGATAATGAGGAAGTAAATGAATAAAGAGTATATTACAATTAGTGATATTAATAAAATCATTAAGTATACTATTGAAGGAAATGAAGAATTAAGAGATGTTTATATTAAGGGTGAAATTAGTAATTTTAAACCACATAGTAGAGGACATCTTTATTTTTCTTTAAAGGACGAATCTAGTAGAATTAATGCTGTTATGTTTAATTATGAACGAGCAGGTCTTAATTTTGAACCTAAAGATGGTGATTCAGTTTTAGTCCATGGTAGAATTAGTGTTTATGAAGCAACAGGTAGTTATCAAATATATGTTGATAGTATGGAAATAGATGGTATTGGTAACTTATATATTTTGTTTGAAAAACTAAAAAAGAAACTTGCTGAAGAAGGTTTATTTGATCCAGAACATAAAAAGAAGATTAGAAGAGTTCCTAAAAAAATAGGAGTTATTACTGCACCAACAGGAGCAGCAATTAGAGATATAATTTCAACAATTAATAAAAGATTTCCAATGACTGAAATATATGTATTTCCAACATTAGTACAAGGTGATGCTGCTGCAGAAAATATTGTAAGAGCAATTAATCAAGCTAATGAATATGATGATATAGATACAATTATTTTAGGACGTGGTGGAGGCTCTATAGAAGATTTATGGGCATTTAATGAAGAAATAGTTGCAAGAGCAATATATGCAAGCAGAATACCTATAATAAGTGGTGTAGGTCATGAAATAGATTTTACTATTAGTGATTTTGTAGCAGACCTTAGAGCGCCAACTCCAACAGGAGCAGCAATGCTTGCTGTACCAGATATAAATGAAGTACAAATATATTTTAAAAATGCTTTAGAAAGAAGTAATAATGCAATATTAAATTTACTTAATAATTGTACTCAAACAGTATTAAAATTTAAAACAAATTATTTATTAAATAATCCTAAAGCTTTATATGAAATGAAAGAACAAAAATTAGATAATTTATTTGACAGAATTAATAATGCAATACTCGGTAAACTTGATAAAGCAAATCATGTTTTAGATAAATATAAAAGTAATTATATATTAAATAATCCACAAGTATTATTAGAAGGATATAAAACTAAAATAGAACATTTAAAAGTAAAAGCAGAATTATTAAATCCACAAAATATTCTTGATAAAGGTTATTCAATAGTATATAAAGAAGATAAGATTGTTAAAGATTCTAGTAAATTAAAAGAAAATGATGAAATAAAAATAGTAGTTAATAAAGGTAAGATAACTGCTAGTGTAAAAGGAGTGGAATAATATGGCAGAAAAGAAAGAACAATCATTTGAAGATGCAGTTAAGAATTTAGAGAAAATAGTAGGAGAATTAGAAAGCGGAGATTTAGATTTAGATAAGTCTATTTCTAAGTATACAGAAGCTATGAAATTAATAGATTTTTGTGAAAAAAAATTGAATTCTGCTACTAAGACAATTAATAAGTTAGTAGATGAGAATGGTAAGATAAGTGATTTCGAAGTAAAGGAATAATGTAAATTTGTCATAAATGTGTAAAATTTATTTACTTCAATTTTAAAAAATGATATATTAGATATATAAGTTAGAAGATAAAGGAGGACGATTATGTCAAATGTATTTTTAGCAGACCCAGCTATACTTAGAGCTGAGGGTGGAAAAATGATTGAATCAGCAGGAAACTTCCGTGTAAACACAGCGAAGATCTATAGTAACATTGCTGAAATGGTTGAAAGATCATATATTTCTGACGGTGCAAGAGCAATTGCAGCTGACATCTTAACTTATAAAGATGAATTAGAAAATATGGCAAAAGTAATTGAAGATTACGGAAATTATTGTACAAGTTCAGGAGCTACTGTAGAACGTAATGAACAAAATATTGCTGATACTTTCAAAGTAAATGCAAATTAGTAAGTAAGGAGGAATTTAAAAATGGCAGATAGTAATAGTACATATTTATCATATCCACAAACTAAAGCACATGCTGAAGAAATCGTTGCTTGCAAAGATGCTATGAACGGAATTTTCAATGACTTCGGAGCTGAAATGGCAAGAGTAGGTGGCGAAGATGCTTTTGTTGGAGATGCTAGTGAATCTCTAAAACAAAGATATGATTCTTTAAAACAAAAATTTGATGATTATTGCAATTTAGTGCAACAATTTGCTGATAATATAACTGGAGCTTCAGAAGAAACAGCTTATATGGAAAGACAAATGGCTGCTCAAGCAGAACAATTACAAGGTTAATCAAAAAAAATATAAGAAGTATGAAAATACTTCTTTTTTATTTGTAAAAAATGTGATACAATGGAATTAATAATGGAATAAAATAGAGGTGCACTATGGATGATACTGATTTAAAAGTAGCAGACAATAGAATTTATGTTAATAAAATTAAGATAAATAATATTGATAACCGAATAGATAGTAACAAAGAAAAAATGAAAACACTAAACACTCTAGAAGAAGGTTTTGCATCTTTATCTAAAAGTGTTGAAAAGTGTGTAGAATTACTTGGTGCCTCTATGAAAGGTAACAAAATAGAAAGAAAACTAGCAGATATTAGTGATAGCAATAAAATGTATTTAAGAAATGTTATGTCTAATATAGATGATCAAAAAGAAGATGCTAAAAAAGAATTAAAAGAATTATATGATGCTAAAGATGCAGCAGAAAGAGAAAGAAAACAATTATATAGAGAACAAGATGAAAAAGAACATTTATATGAAGAACAAACAGAAGTTCCATCAGTAGAAAGAAATACTGAAGTAGAAAAATCTGATATGGAAAAAACCATGGAAGAATTAAAAAGAATGTATAATGATGAAGATTAAATAATAAAAAAGAAGAAGAGGGAGTTTATTAGATGCAAATAGTTGTTATTAAACATGACAAACTATATAAATATCCATTTCCAAGTGAAAACGTAGATTCATATTGGATTAAAGATATTGATGATAATGGTAACGAGAGGGAACTAATTTCATTAGAGAAAATAGAAGACTCTTGGTTTTTGTTGTCTAATAGTACTTGCTATTTAGAAATAAGTGGAGCTAAAGTAGAAAAACTATCATTATCTTTAAATAGTTTCTATCCTTTAAAAATAAGAGATAATAATGATAACTATTCTTCAGTTTTATTATATATTTATAAAGAAAATGATGAGTCATATAGAACTTATAAAGTAGTAAGACCAGGAGAATATACTATAGGTAAAAATCCTAGTCAAAGTATTGTTATAAATAATGAATATATTAATGAATCTCATGCTGTTTTAATAAAAGATGAAAAAGGATTTTCTGTAAAAGCAATAGACACTAAGAATGGTATTTATGTTAATGATGTTAGAACAATAGAAAGAAAACTAGAAAATGGAGATATCATATTTATATTTGGTTATACGTTTATAGTTGTTAATGATAGTGTTTTAATAAATAATTATAATAACAAAATGAGAATTAACTCAGATTTACTAGTAGAAAATGTATTACCATCATATACTTCAGATCCAAAACCAACTGAAGAAGATGATGCTGCTGTTTTATATGTTGAAAACGATTATTATTCAAGACAACCACGATTTATAACATCAGTTACTGAAGAAAATATGAAAATAGATAGTCCTCCAGGAAAACAAGAACCAGAAGAACAACCTCTTATATTAACTGTAGGACCTATGATTACAATGACTGCTTCTTCTGCAGTTAGTTTATCAACAACAATAATGAATGTTTCTAATGGTACATCTACTTGGAGTAAAGCAGGACCAGCTATATTAATAGCAGCTGCTATGATGGCTTCATGTATATTATGGCCATCTTTATCAAGAAGATTCCAAAAGAAGAGACAACAAAAGAAAGAAGCAGAAAGACAAAGAAAGTATAGTGATTATTTAGCAGAAAAAAGAAATAAAATATCTGCTATTAAACATAATCAACATCAAATACTTTTAGAATTATATCCAGAACCAAAATATTTAAAGAATGTTATCTTAAATAAAACAAGAACTTTATGGCAAAGAAAAATAGATAGTGAAGATTTCTTAGAAGTTAGAGTTGGTTTAGGAACAATTCCATTAAAACTAGCATTATCTTATTCAGTAGAAGACTTTACAATGAGTGAAGATAACTTAAAAGATGCTCTTAATAATGTAGCAGATACAGGTAAAGAAATACCTAATGCACCAGTTACTATTAATTTAGCAGCTAAAAATAAATTAGTATTAATAGGTGAATCTCAATATAAAGAGATAATGTTAAAAAATATAATGCTTCAATTAGCAACTTATCATGCATATGATGATTTAAAATTAGTTTATATGATTAGTGATACTACTAGTGATATATGGGAATCATTTAAAATGTTACCACATACATGGAGTGATGCTAGAGATATAAGATTCTTCGCTAATAACTATGATGATATGTCTAAAATATCATATTATTTAGAGCAAGTTTATATGGCTAGAAAAAATGCTAATGAAGATGGAAATATTACATATAAAAATGTTAAACCATATTATTTAATAGTAGTTGATAATATAAAGAAAAATAAAAATGTTGAAATTATTAACAAAATATTAAAAGAACCTGGTAATTTAGGATTTGGTTTAATTATTCTTAATGATGGAATTTCTAATTTACCTAATGAATGTAACAACTTCTTAACAGCAGATGCTAAAACATGTGCTATAGTTACAAATGACTTAAATAAAGATAATCAACGTTCATTTGTAATGGATAAATTTGAAGATATTAATTTACCATTATTATGTGAAAAATTATCAAATATACCAATTAAATCAGATTTAGTATTTGAAAACTTCTCTAAATCAATTGGATTCTTAGAGATGTGTAAAGTTGGTAAAATAGAACAATTAAATGTATTAGATAGATGGGCTAAATCAGATCCTGTTAACTCACTAAGTGTTCCAATTGGAATTAGAGGTGATGGAGAATTATTTACTCTAGACTTACATGAAAAATTCCATGGGCCACATGGTTTAATAGCAGGTATGACTGGTTCAGGTAAATCAGAATTCATTATTACATTTATGTTATCTATGTGTTTAAATTATAGTCCAGAAGAAGTATCATTCGTACTTATCGACTATAAAGGTGGTGGCTTAACAGGAGCATTTGAAAACAAATTAACTGGAGTTAAATTACCACACTTAGCAGGTACTATTACAAACTTAGATAAAGCTGAGATTAATAGAGCACTTGCTAGTATTCAATCAGAATTAAAAAGAAGACAAGAATTATTTAATCAAGCTAAAATTAAATTAAATGAAAGTACTTTAGATATTTATAAATATCAACAAATGTATAGAGATGGAAAAATAGATGAACCTGTTTCACACTTATTTATCATCTCAGATGAGTTCGCAGAATTAAAATCTCAACAATCATCATTCATGCAAGAGTTAATTAGTACTGCTCGTATTGGTCGTTCACTTGGAGTTCACTTAATTCTAGCAACACAAAAACCAAGTGGTATTGTAGATGATCAAATCTGGTCAAACTCTAAATTTAAAGTTTGTTTAAAAGTTCAAGAAAGAGCAGACTCAATGGATGTTATTAAATGTCCTGATGCTGTTACATTAAAGAACCCAGGTCGTTTCTATTTACAAGTAGGTTATAATGATTACTTTGCAATGGGACAAGCTGCTTATGCGGGAGCTAAATATATTCCTAAGGATAAAATAGCTAAAACTGTTGATAGAAATGTATCATTTATAAATAATATTGGAGATACATATAGAAATATAGAAACAATACAAAGAGTAGAAGGAATTAGTTTAGGAGAAGAGTTGCCTAACATATTAAAATATATATGTGATGCTGCTGCTTCTAAAGATTTAAAAGCTAAAAAATTATGGCTTGATAAGATTCCTGCTGAAATATTTGTTACTAACTTAATTAGAAAATATTCATTTGTTCCTAAACTTTGGGAACTAACTGCTGTAGTAGGTGAATATGATGATCCAAATAACCAAAAACAAGGATTACTAACTGTAAACTTTGGTGAAACAGGTAATACACTTGTATATGGTGCTATTGGAAAAGAAATAATGTTAACATCAATAGTATATAGTTTAATAATTAATCACTCATCTGATGAAGTTAATATTTATATACTAGACTTTGGTAATGAAATGTTTGGTTCATTTATGGCCGCACCTCAAGTAGGTGATGTAGTATTCTTAAATGAAGATGAAAAAATAGTTAACTTATTTGCAACAATTGCAAAAGAATTAGAAAGAAGAAAGAAATTATTCTCTACTTATAATGGTAACTATAATATCTATATCAAGAATAGTGGACAAACATTACCAAGAATCATTGTTATGATTAGTAACTATGAAATGTTAGCTGAAACATATGAAGACTTTGTTGGAATTATTTCTTCAATGACTCGTGAATGTGAAAAGTATGGTATTTATTTTGTAATAAGTGCTACTGGAGCAAATGGAGTAAGAGGAAAAACAACACAAAACTTCAGCAATACATTCTGCTTACAATTTAATGATGATGGAGATTATTCAAGTGTTCTAGGACCAGTACATGGATTAATACCTAGTGCTATAGATGGTAGAGGTTTAGTAAAACTAGATGGTACTATATATGAATTCCAAACTGCTTATCCATATAAGTGGGATGAAATTAATATATTCATTAAGAACATTTGTAATCAATTAAGTGAAAAAGTTAAAAAACGTGCAGAAACAATCGCAGTATTACCAAATCATGTACGTATGGAAGATATATCTAATAAGATTACAGATCTTAAGAATACACCAATTGGTATCTATAAGAGTAGTCTTGAAGTTAGTACATTCAACTTCTCTAAGAATCCAATTTCACTTGTATCTTGTCAAGAAATATCTGTACTTGATAGATTTATACCTTCACTTGCAAAAGTTATCCAAAATATGTATAACGTAGAAGTATACTTAGCAGACCCAGGTGAAACAGTATTAGATCCTGCATCATTTAAACATTACTTTAGTGATAAATGTACAGATTTAATACCAATGTTTGAACAAATGAAAGCAGAGGCTGATAAGACACATGTTGTAATTCTTCTTGGAATTGAAGCATTTATTAATATGTATCCAAAAGAAGAGCAAAAAGGTGTTAAAGATGCTCTTGCTAGTCTTAAAGATATTCCAAATATTAAAGTTATTATTGCAGACGCAGTTACTAAAATTAAACTTTATGAATTTGAAGAATTCTATAGAAATAATGTTCAACCAATTAATGCAATTTGGGTAGGTTCTGGAATTACAGATCAATTTACTATTAAATCATCAACATATAATAAACAAACTAGAAGTCAAATACCAGTTGACTTTGGTTACAACGTAGATAGAGGAAATGCTAGATTCACTAAGATGCTAGATTTCTATACTAAGGATTAGGAGGGTTATATGGATTTTAGAGTATATGTAATTGTAGAAATGCCAGTTTTGGATAAAAAATATGAATTATTAGTTCCAATAGATAGAAGAATACATGATTTAATAACAGTTCTAAAAAAAGCTTTACCTGAATTATCTGATGACTTTTATGAAAGAAGAGAACCAGTAATAATGGGTAAAACTACTGGAGAACTGTATGATATGAATGTAGTAATAAAAAATACAAATATTAAAAATGGAACTAGATTGATATTAATTTAATGGATTTTAAAAAAGGACTTTAAGTCCTTTTTTTATTGTGATAAAATTATCATAGGTGAAGATATGAAAAGGATATTGAAGTGTTTATTTATCGTATTATTAATAATACCAATACTAGTAAATGCTAGTAGTTTTGGTGATGCTAAACAAATTGTTAACAATTATCAATCTAAATTTTTAAGTCCAGATAGATATTTAGTATCAAGAACAGATACTTGGGGACTAGACGGAAATATAAGACCAATAAAAATAAATGGTTTTAGTACTGGTGGATTAATAACACAAAAAGAAATGGAAATAACAAGAAAGAAAAATACAAATCCAATGTCATTTTCATATATATATGATGGAACAAAAATATGGACTATAGAAAATAAAATAGTAAGTGAAAATTTTATAAGTGGGTCTGATGCTAAAACAAAACCAACTGAATATGTAAAACATGATACTACTGTAAGTGGAATAGGAACAAAAGAAGATCCATGGATATTCTTAGATTCATATAAAGTAACAGTAAAAGTAAGAAGCCATGGAAAACTACAAGTAGGTGCTGATACACCAGCAGAAAGTAAAATGCAAGAAGTAAGAGCAAATGTACCAGTATCATTTACAATAAAACCTGATTCAGGATGGGCATATGCTAATCATACATGTGGAAGTAGTGCAAAAGTAGAAAATAATATATTAACATTTAGTTCAGTTGAAAAAGATATAACATGTGAAGTAGTGTTATCTGAATCAAGAGATTCTGTTACATTACCAACACCATGCTTTAGTGTAACAACAAAATTTGGAACAAATTCAAGATGTTTTAGTGATCCAGTTAATAATCAATTCTTCTATAGATATGGACTTGGATATTATAATGATAGAAACTTAACAGTAAGAGTTGGTAAATTTACATCAATACCAGCTAGAACTGGATGGACATTTGATGGATATTTTGTAGGAACTACAGAATTTGTAAGTCCAAGTGGAGTATATGAAACAACATATACACTAATAGATGAAACACATAAAGATATAGTTGCTAAAGGACATGCAAATGAATATACAATAACATTTGATCCAGATGCACCATCAGGTGAATTAAATGGTGCTGGAACACCATCAGCAACAGTATTATATGAACATGATTTACCTTCAATAGTAAGGCCAAAAAGAAAAGGATATATATTTGAAGGATACTTTACTGAAAAAAATGGAGCAGGAACACAATACTATAATGCTGATGGAAGTGAAGCAAAAATATGGGAAGAACCAGCACATACAACACTTTATGCTAAATGGAAAATATGTACTAAAGACTACTTTTGCCCCGGAGATAATGTAGAACATCCATGTCCATCAGGATTATCAACTGAAACTACAGGATCAATTTCTTGCAAACAATGTAGGTACTATGATTCATGCTTATATAATACATTAGAATGTCATTATGGCTGTGATTGCTATGATTATAGTTATCAATGCTGTTCACAATATTATTATAATAGTCAATTTAGAGGTTGTTTAGTGTATGGTACTTGTAGTGATACATATTGTGATAACTGTAGTAGTTGTAAGTATACCACAGGATCTTGTACAGGTGGATATGTATATAATAACTCGTGTGTAGATGGGGTAACATATGATGTTAATTTTAATAAACAAGGAGGAACCGGAGGCTCAAATGGATATTCAGTAACATACTATGGAGATTCACCAAGTATTGCATCTACAGCTATTGAAACTCCAACAAGAGCTGGATATGTATTTGCTGGATATTATACTGCAGTAAATGGTGGAGGAACCAAAATAATTAATGCTAAGACGACAACAGAAGGATTTATCGCTGAAAGTGATATAAGATCTATATTACCAAGCGCTACACCACCATATACGTTATATGCTTATTGGATAGAATGTGAGGCTGGTAATTATTGCCCTGGAGACAACACTACAAAACCTTGTGAACCTGGAAAATATCAAAATCAAAAACATCAAACTAGTTGTATTTCTTGTATAAAAGAATCTAACCAAGGTATGTATGGAGCAACTAGTTGTGAAGCTTGTAATGCTGGACTAACGAATACTGTTGATGGTAAATCGGTTTGTGATATTGAATGTTCAAATAAAGCAAATGTAAAAGAATGGGAAATAGCAGTTTGGAATAATGATAATACAGTAACTAATAATTGTAAAATAAAATCTTGTAATAATGGATATTCTCTAGTTAATAATCAATGTGTTCAAAATAAAGCAACTATCAAATTTGTATTAAATAGTGGTGAAACAATTAAAACACCAACATCTAATTCAAACGGAACATATAACTGGACAATAGATTCTAATAAATATATTTATAAAAATGGAACAATTTTAACTATAGTAAGAAATTATAATGAAACTCTTACAACAGATGGATTGCCAAACTATAATAATAGTGGCTATATTCAAATAACTAAAATTGGTTATACTGCTGTATCTGGTGCGGAATGGGCAAACAAGAATGATAGCAGTAAAAAGTATAATCAAAATACACAATATAATATAAATGATTTCTGTAGTGCTAAAACAAGTGATTGCGAAGTTGCACTACAAGTAAATTGGCAAAAGAATTCATATACAGTTGCATATGCCAGAGATGGTGGTACAGCCGGATCAAGTGCACCAACTGCTTGGAAGTTTGATGAAGCACAACAAATTTCAGCACCAACAAAGAAAGTTAAAGTTACATTTAGTGCCGGAAGTACAGGTGCAACAATTGGTTATAGTGGTGCTGCTGCAAATAATTCAGAACATTCATATACATTTAAAGGATGGACTTCAAGCGAAAGTGCTGGTTTAGCATCAACAGCAAAAACTGGTACTGGAACAAATCCAAGTTCTGCTTGGACAGGAACCGCAACAACAAATCAATACTTTAAGAATTTAAGAACAGGTTCTGGAACCGTTACATTAACAGCAACATGGCAAGCTCCTTCAATTAAATTACCAACTGTAACAAAGACTGGATATACATGTGTATGGACAGGTGGAGCATCAAATCAAGCATCTGGATCAACATATACACCAGCAGCTAGTGGAGGACCTACTCAAACTAACTTCACAGCATCTTGTACTCCTAATGTAATTGCTATTACATTAGCAAAAGATGGTGGATCAGGTGGAACTGATACTATTTATGAAAAATATAATACAGGATGGTATTTAAATAGTGGAGCAACAACAAGTATAACTGGTATCACAAATCCAACAAAATCAGATTATACATTTGCAGGATATTTTAATGGTTCAACAAGAGTTATTGATAAAGGAGGTACAATAAAATCAGGTAATACAAGCTTTACATCGGCTACATCAGTAACTGCAAAATGGTGTAGAAGTTGTACATCAAGTACGGCATGTACTTTATCAATTAGTGATGATGCATCATGTACATATACAACAAGTTGTTCTGCAGGATATACATTATCTAATAGCGGACAATATAATGCATCATGTACAGCATGTTCTAATAGCACAAATGTTGCAACTTGGGGAGACGGTTGTACAATAAACAGTTGTAATAGTGGTTATACAATAAGTAATAATAAATGTGTACCTAGTACAATTACTGTCGGTTCAAGCAATGAAATTCAAACTGGATCATGTGGACCTGACGAAACTGGTAGAACTAAGTGTTGGAGAATATTGTGGGCACAGATTACTTCAATAGTATGTACTGCTAATTCAAATGGAACTACAACATGTAGATTTAATACACATGTAAGAAAATCAGGTGGATATAATGCATGGGAAAATTTTATGTATATAAAAATATACAATAGTAGCGGTAATGTAGTAACATCAAGAGATGAATGTTCAATTAAACCATATACTAATGATTCAAAAACCAATAATGTACCTGGTCCTTGGGATGATTATTGCAATATAACATTCAATACACCAGCAGCAGGTACAAGATATACATATGCTGCTATTGTAGATAATCATGGTTGTATAAAAGGAGATAATCATTATGCAAACTTTGGTTGGGACAATTGTAATGAAATGACAGGAACTATTCAATTTTAAAAAATGAGAAAAGAGTGAATAAAATCACTCTTTTTGTTTAAAAAAATATATGATAAAATCTTTTTGGGAGATTATTATGTTTAAATATACTTATTCAAATGGATATTGTTATAAATATAATCAATCAAGTTGTCCATCAGGTTGGTCTAAAGCTTAATAACGTAATATTATTGACAAAAAATATTATTTATTGTATACTTTCACATGTACAAACAAGGAACAAGAGGAGTAATTTACGTAGTTTATGAGAGATGAAAAGTCAGCGGGTGAGAGCTTTTCTTAAATGAAATAAATGAAGGTAGCTTGGGAGTTTAATATCTGAAAAGAGTAAGATATTACGTGATTATGCGTTAAATAAATGAGTTTAATTAAGGTGGTACCACGATTTATTCGTCCTTTGGTATCACCTTTTATTTTTGGAGGAAAGAATGAATGAGAATTTTGATGAATTTGACAAATATGTACAACAATATGATTTAAACGAAAAGATGATTGAATATAAATATAATCATTCATATAGAGTTGTTCATCAGGCAGAAGAAATATGTAGAAGTTTAAATTTAGATACAGTTGAAAGAGATTTAGCATCTAATATAGCACTTTTACATGATATAGCTAGATTTAGACAATGGACTAAATATAAAACATTTAACGATAGAGAATCTTTTGATCATGGAGAAGAAGGCGTTAAAATTTTATTTGATGAAGGCGAAATAGAGAATTATATTATTGATAAAGATGATTATGAAGTAGTTAAAAAAGCTATATATTATCACAATAAATTTGATCTTAATTATGATGAATTAACAGAAAGAGAAAAATTACATTGTAATATAGTTAGAGATGCTGATAAAGTAGATATATTATATGCTTTTTCAACAAATAGATTACTTGAATTAAATGAAGATGATAGTGAAATTAATCCTAAAATAAAAGAAGATTTCTTTGAACATAAAGAAACATTAAATAAAGAAATAATATCTAAAAATGATAAAATTGTTTCAATGTTTGCTCTATGTTTTGATCTTAATTATGATTATAGTAAAGAACGAGTCTACAATGAGGATTATTTAGGTAAAATGTTAGCAAGTTTAAAAAATAAAAAATTATTTAAACCTTATGTAGATGAGGTAAAGAAATATTTAAAAGGAGAGATTAAAAATGTTAGATAAAAAATATAATCATATAGAAACAGAAAAAGGTAAATATGATATATGGAAAGAAAAAGGTTATTTTAAAGCAGATAATCAATCTAAAAAACCACCTTTCTGTATAGTTATACCACCACCAAATGTAACAGGAAAATTACATATTGGTCATGCTTATGATACAGCTATTCAAGATGTAATTATAAGATATAAAAGAATGCAAGGTTTTGATACATTATGGTTACCAGGAATGGACCATGCTGCTATATCAACAGAAGCAAAAGTTGTTAAAAAATTAAAAGATGAAGGTATTGATAAATACGAATATGGAAGAGAAAATTTCTTAAAAGCTTGTTGGGATTGGACTCATGAATATGGGGATAGTATAAGAAGTCAATGGGCAGGACTTGGACTTTCTGTAGATTATACAAGAGAAAGATTTACTTTAGATGAAGATTTAAATAAAGCAGTTAGAAAAATTTTTGTAGATTATTATAATAAAGGATTAATCTATAGAGGAGAAAGAATTATAAACTGGGATCCAGCTGCTCAGACTGCACTTTCTAATGAAGAAGTTATTTATAAATCTGAAAAGAGTGCTTTCTATCATATTAAATATAAACTTGAAGATTCAGAAGAATATTTAGATGTTGCTACTACAAGACCAGAAACATTATTTGGTGATACAGCAGTAGCAGTAAATGAAAATGATGAAAGATATAAAAAGTTTGTAGGAAAGAATGTTATTCTTCCACTTGTTAATAAACCAATACCAGTTATAACAGATGAACATGCCGATATGACTAAAGGAACAGGTGTTGTTAAAATAACTCCAGCACATGACCCTAATGACTTTGAAGTAGGAGAAAGACATAATTTAGAACGTATTGTTATTATGAATGATGATGCTACTATGAATGAAAATGCTCCTGGTTATGAAGGAATGACTAGAGAAGATTGTAGAGAAAAAGTAGTTAAAGATTTAGAAAAATTAGGATTATTACTTGAAATAGAACCTTTAGTACACGAAGTAGGTCATTCAGAACGTACTGGTGTTATGGTAGAACCAATGGTTAAAGAACAATGGTTTGTTAAAATGGCACCACTTGCTAAAACAGTTTTAGATTTTCAAGATGATAAAGAAAAGAAAATTAATTTTGTACCAAAAAGATTTGAAAAAGTATTAAGACACTGGATGGATATATCACATGATTGGTGTATTTCAAGACAATTATGGTGGGGGCACAGAATTCCAGCATGGTATAAAGGCGATGAAGTATATGTAGGAATGGAAGCTCCTAAGGGAGAAGGCTGGGTACAAGATGAAGATGTATTAGATACATGGTTTTCAAGTGCACTATGGCCTTTCTCAACATTAGGTTGGCCAGAAAAAACTAAAGATTTAGAAAGATATTTCCCAACAGATTGTTTAGTTACAGGATATGATATTATATTCTTCTGGGTAGCTAGAATGGCTTTTCAAACTGAATATACTCTTAATGCTAGACCATTTAAAGATTGTGTAATTCATGGTTTAATTAGAGATAAACAAGGAAGAAAAATGTCTAAATCATTAGGTAATGGAGTAGATCCATTTGATATGGTAGATAAATATGGAGCAGATTCTTTAAGATACTATTTAACTACTGATGGATCTATGGGATTAGACTTAAGATTTGATGAAGTAAAATTATCTTCAACATGGAATTTCATTAATAAAATATGGAATGCTTCTAGATTTGCATTAATGAATATGGAAGATATTACAAAAATAGAATTAAAAGACTTAAAACCTGAAGATAAATGGATTATTACTAAATATGAAAATGTTGTTAAAAGAGTAACTAAACATATGGATAAATATGAATTTAATCTAGCAGGATCTGAAATATATGAATTTACATGGAATTATTTCTGTGATTATTATATTGAAATGGCTAAATATTCATTAGATTCTATATCTACAAAATCAACATTATGTTTCATATTAACAGGTATATTAAAAATGCTACATCCATTTATGCCTTTTGTAACAGAAGAAATTTATTCAATGTTACCAATAAAAGATTCAGAATCTATTATGATTAGTGAATATCCAACTTTTGATAAAAAGTTAGTATTTAATGATGAAGAAGCTGAAATAGATGATTTAGTTGAATTCATTAGAAACTTTAGAAATATTAAAGCAGAAAATAATATCACTAAAGATATGAAAGTATTATTTGAAACTAAAGATATTAATGATTTAATTATTAAAATGTTAAAACTAGAAGATAGTTTAATAGATAAACCATTAGATATTAAATCATATAAAGTATTATCTAATAGAATAAAGGCACAAATATTCTTTGAAAGAATTGAAACAGAAGCTGATAAGCAAGCTAAAGAAGCCCAAATAAAAGCTTTACAAGATTCAATCGCAAGAAGAGAAAAATTGCTTTCAAATGAGAATTATGTTAATAAAGCTCCTGCTAATATAGTTGAAATGGATAAAGAAAAATTAAAAGAAGAAAAGGCTAAATTAGAAGAGTTATTAAAATAGAACACTAGTGTAAAAAAACACTAGTGTTTTTTTATAAAATATGTTAAACTAATTATAGAATGTAAAAATATGAATAATAGGTGATCGCTATGTTAAAAAATTATAAAACTTTTAAATTTATGGAAGGGGATTTAGGCGTAATAGAGCCCACAAGTCCTCCTGGATATGGAGTACAAACTGGAGCAAATAGTTGGCAAGCAAATTTAACAGAACCAATAGATCCATATTCTAATGTGCCATTGCATTATCATCATACTGAAAAAGTAGATGATAATACGTTTGTAACGGTTTATTCTGCGGATCTTAACACAAATGGAAGTCAATTAAGATTTGAAGTATGTGCTAGAGAAGTAAAACACATTAACCCAGATGGTTCATTCTCTGTAACTACTCAATTTTATCATGATACTGGAAGAGTTTTTAATACTTATGATCATACAAGCAATGATTTAGTTATGACTGTAAATTATGATGCAAATGGTGTTATGACTGGAGGAACAATTAAAGATTATTCTGTAAGTACAGCAGGTGTAGAAAGAAGTTATGGCGCTACAGAAATGAGGGAACAAATAAGTGCACAAGTACCTGATTATGTTAGAGTTGGAGCACCAGCTCACCAAGATCCTCCTTCAGTTACTAACCAAACTAGTATACCAACAGCGACACCAGCAGAACAACCAATTGGTGGTACAAATTCAAATAATCATCCAACAGATGGGCAAGGAGTTGTAAGTACACAACCACCTGCGGCAACAGCAGATCAACCAGCCAGTGGAGAAAATCCAAATAATCATCCAACAGATGGACAAGGAGTTGTAAGTACACAACCACCTGCGGCAACAGCAGAACAACCAGCCAGTGGAGAAAATCCAAATAATCATCCAACAGATGGACAAGGAGTTGTAAGTACACCACAGAAAGATGGACCTGTTCAATCAGTTGGAGCACCTACAAATGAAGCACCAAATATTCCACCTCAAGCTTCAGGAATTTTAGAAGGTGGAGATGTGTATTGGGGTGGCGATAGACATGAATCACCAAAAGAGTACTCTAATATGCCAGATGCACGATATGGATATTTAACTAAAGACCAACGTGCTGATGAGAATACTATAGTAAGGGTTTATGCAAGACATGATAGTGGAGAAGTTGTAGCAAGAGAGATATTTTATGTTGATCCGGAAACACAACAAACAACAGTAACAACACAATTTTATCATAGAAATGATAGCAATGGATTTTTAGGTGGAAACATGTGGGATAATACCAGCAATGATAGAGTAGTAGTTTCAACTTATGATCAAAATGGACGCCTAGTAGGTGGAACAATAACAACATATGAATCAGGATCAGGAGCACCTGTAACACGTACGTATAATGCTGATAATTTTATAGCAGCATTAGCAGAAACTGACCCTGAGTATGCTTTAGAAAGAGATGCTGCAGTCATCCCTGCAGAAACTCCAGTAGAAGAAGTTCCAACAGAGGAAATACCTACTGGGGAAGTTCCAACAGAGGAAACACCTACTGGGGAAGTTCCAACAGAGGAAACACCTACTGGGGAAGTCTCAACAGAGGAAGTACCTACTGGGGAAGTTTCAACAGAGGAAAATCCTGAGGGGTCACTAGCTCCTAACACTACTCCTAAAAAATCTGATACTCAAGATATAGTAAGAAATGACGGATCAAAAGCAACAGTACAAACAAATATATATGATACTCCAGATGGAGAACTAACTGAAAAAATCACATTAGAAGAAGACGGTTCAGTTTCAGTTACAAGAACTATCACAACAAATGGAGTAACAACAACTGAAACAACTCAAGCTATTAACTTGGATACAGAAAATGAATATAAACAAACAACAATTATTAAAACAAATGATAAAGGCGAAATTATTAGTGAAGAAACATCTGTTGCCAAAGGTGGAGTTACTGTATCAACTACAACTGTAACAAGAGATGCAGAAGGAAATAAGACTGTTGTAACAACAGAAGACAATGGACATGGTATAGTAACAACACAAATTGTTTATAATAAAGATGGATTAATTGAAAAATATGCTAGAACAGTAGAAGTTAAAGATCCAGTAACAGGAAAAATAGAAAGAAGAACATATTATGATAATGAGACTGTAATTGAAATTATTAATGAAGATGGAGTAACAGTCGAAGATACTAAAACAAAACCATCATTAAGTTCTTTCTCATCAGGATATGCAACTAAAGATGATAAAACATTAGCATCTAACTTATGCTTTGTTAGCGATCACATGCAAAGTATTAAAGGTCAAATAGGTGCTCATAATGATTTACAATATACAAAAGGATCTGATAATGAAGCTTCTGTAGTAGGAGCTTTATATGGAGCAGCTAATTATTATGGTGCTGTAACTAATAGATTATATGATAATTTAAGCGCAGAAGCTGATGCAATTTATGGAATAGCTAACTTAATTTATCAAATGGATGAATGTGCTGCACTTTTAGCTGATTCAACATTATCTCAAGGAATGACAGATTTATATAATGCTGATAATCCTGGAATGCGCGATCAATTAGATAGATTACAAGCTGCATCTGATGCGTTACAATTAAGCATGTCTCAAGAAGCATTAAATGCAGGCGGAAGATATGATGAATTAGCAAATACATTAACTCAACAATTAGAAGCCGGAAAATCTGGAAAGATTAGTGTAGATGCCCTTAAAGCAGCAGTATCTGCAATCACACCAACTTTAGATGCTGAAATAGATAGAGCTAAAGCTTTATCTCAAGGCGTAGATGACTTCATGGCTGGAATAGGAGCTGGAAATTTATTAGCAGGTGGAGTTTGGGAAGATGTAGCAACAAATCTTGCAACATATAAAGATATGTTAAAAGTTAGTCAACAATCTGCTGAATTCTTACAAGAAGCTATGCAAACAGCTATGGGCATAATTATCGCATACATGGGTGATTATGATTCATTAGATGATAGTGAATTAGAAGCAAAAGAACAAGCTTTGAAAGAAGCAGAAACAGCATATAATGATGCAGAAGCAGCATATCAAGCAGCATTATCTTGCGTACCAAAAGCAGCAGAAGTTGCAACTGATGGAACAGTAATTTCTCCAGCAGTAACTTGTCCAGATGTAGGAGCTGCTAAAGCAGCACTTGATAATGCAAAAACTGTATTTGATGAATTAACAAAATTAGTAGAAAAATTAAGAGGACTATCAGCTGTATTAACTGAAGCACAAAATGTAATTTTAGATGCTGTTAACCAAATTAAGGCTGCATATGCAGATCCTGTAGGCTTTGTTCAAAATAATAAATCATTTAATACATTACAAGTAGATTTATCAGCGTATGGACTAGCTAAAGGCACTGACTTCAATCAAATATTTAAAGATTTCTATGATAAAGTAAAAGCTGAAGCAGAAGGTCAAACTCCTCCAGCAACTGAAGGAACAACTGGACAAGATGAGCCAACAACTGGTCAAGATGAACCAACAACTGGTAATGATGATGACGATGATGACGATGACGATGATACTTATACTGGACCAATTGGAGGACCAGATACACCTGAACCTTCTACAACAACAGAGCCACCATCAACAACAGAGCCTCCATCAGAGGAAACAGAACCTCCAACAGAAGCAACTGAACCTCCAACAGAGGCAACAGAACCTCCAACTGAAGGAACTGAACCTCCAACAGGGGCAACAGAACCTCCAACTGAAGCAACAGAACCTCCAACAAATAAACCTGGTAAGAAAAAACCTGGTGGCGGTGGCGGATCAAATAAGAAACCAAAAGATCCAGTTGATGAAAATCCAACACTTCCAGTAGAAACACCAACTGAGGAATTACCAATTGAAACTGAACCAATTATTGAAGAACCAAGTATTGATGAATATGAAGAGCCAATAATTGAAGAGCCAAGTATTGATGAATACGATATAGATATAGATATACCAACAGAACCAGAACCTGTTAAGAAAAACAATGGTATTAAGACAATGGGTATCGCAGCTGGAATAGGTTTAGCAGTAGGAGCTAGTGCTCTTGGAGCACATACAATCATCAAGAGTAGAGAAGACGATGATGAAGATGCTGACTACGGTTATGAAAAATAATAAAAACGCTAGAAAAAACTAGCGTTTTTTATTTGGATTATGATATAATAATTATGAATAAAATAGGAGGCTTGCTATGTTATTTGGTAGAATACTAGAAATTACTGAAGACTCAGTAAAAGTTGAAAATATAAGTGGTAAAGTACAAACATCTATTTTAGGTGTTCATGTAGTTTTTGAAGAAAAATATAAAATAGTAGGAGAAATTTCAGCAGTAGATGATAAAACTATCACATGTCTTTTAGTTGGAGAATTTATAGATGGAGAATTCCAAGGTGGTTTAGAACATAAAATATCTCCTAACTCTGAAATAAGACCAGTTGGTAAAGAAGAAGTTATTAATTTACTTGGTGAACAATCAATTGATACTCCTAATAGTTTATATATTGGTAAAAATATCACTTATGAAGGATTCAATGTATCAGCAGATATAAACGAATTATTTTCAAACCACTTTGCAATTATAGGTAACTCTGGTAGTGGTAAATCATGTACGGTAGCAAGATTATTTCAAAACCTATTTTATAGAAGAGAGAATGTTCCTATAAACTCTCGTTTTGCTTTATTTGATATATATGGTGAATATCATGTAGCTTTAGATATGATTAATAGAACTGATTATTGTAGATGTAAATATTTAACTACAGATACTTCTAAATCATTTGATAATATAGTAAAAATACCACCATATTTATTAGAAGTAGATGATATAGCTTTATTATTAAATGCTACTAGTCCTATGCAACTTCCTCTAATTGAAAAAGCATTAAAATATGTATATTTATTTACTGAAGAAGAAGAAAAGGTTAGAGCATATAAAAACAATATTATTGCTAAAGCAGCATTAGATATTTTAACTAGTGGTAGAAACTCTACTCAAATAAGGGATCAAATTATAGCAGTTTTAACTACATTTAATACAGCTGATTTAAATTTAAATAGTGAGATAGCTCAACCTGGATATGTTAGAACATTGATGCAATGTTTAAATATAGATGCAACAGGTAAATTAAATACTATTCAATTAGTAACAGAATTCTTAGAATCATTTATTAATACAGAACTTTCATTATCAAGTGATATGAAACCTAAATTCTATGGTTTAAAAGATTTGTATAATGCATTTGAATTTGCACTTATTAGTGAAGGTGTATTAAAAAGTGATACTGTGTATGATATGAATAATGTATTAAAAGTTAGATTAGATAGTATTATTCATGGTAATTATGGTAAATATTTTGAAGTAGATGAATATATAACAAAAGCGGATTTTATTAAAAGATTATTTACTTCTCCTTCAGGAGAAAAAGTACAAATTGTTAACTTCAACTTAAACTATGTTGATGAAAGATTTGCTAAAACATTAACAAAATTATATTCAAAAATATTCTTAGATTATGCTGTTACTTTATCTGATAATTCAGAGTTCTCAGTAGATATTATTTTAGAAGAAGCACACAGATATGTTAAGAATGATAGTGATTTAGAAGTCCTTGGATATAATATATTTGATAGAATTACTAAAGAGGGTAGAAAATATGGTGTATTACTTGGTTTAGTAACACAAAGACCTAGTGAATTATCAACAACTGCACTTAGTCAATGTTCAAACTATATAGTACTTCGTATGTTCCATCCAGATGATTTAAGTATCATTAAAAGCATTACTCATAGCGTTTCTGAGCACGATATTGATAAATTAAAGACATTGACTTCAGGAACAGCAATGTGCTTTGGTACAGCCTTTAAAATGCCTGTATATGCCAAGATAGACAAACCAAATCCAACGCCAACATCTAATAATGTTTCTGTTACTAATCAATGGTTTGTTAAAGTAACTGGAACTAACAGTAATGCACCACAAGTTGCTAAGTCAATGCAACAAACAATAGACGATAAAAAAACTATTGAAACATTTCAATAGTTTTTATTTTTCAGTTTTTTCTTCAGTTTCTTTTGTTTCAGAAGATAATTTCAATCTATAAGGATTTTCAAGTGAACCATCACCAGTTTTATAGAATGAATATTCATTTAATTCAATTACTAAGTATAAATTCTTAGTATTTTTTGTTTTAACAGGATTAAATGAGAATCCATCATAAGCCCAAGCTTGGTAATCAGTTCCGATAGCTGAAGTTATTAACCATTCTTCACTTTGACTATTTTGAGATAAGTAGTTAAAGTTAGAACATGAATAACTTGACATATCCTTACAATTTTCATCAGTACTTATTCTTATTATTTCATATGGAGTAAGAGTACTGAAATAATAATATTTTTTACTTAATACAGAACATTCTGTAGAACCATCTTTAGAAGGATCTTCTACAGCTCTTGGCGCTACACATAAACGTCTAGGTACTAATTTTGATCTTTGTTCTTCATTTAATATATATTTCTTTTCATATGTATTTGTTAATATTTCTTGAATAATGCTATCATCAAATAAGTTATATCCAACATATTTATCTTCAGTAACATTATATCTATCATCCCATTGAGTTTTAGTATCATTAATAGCAAATGTTGCTCTTAATTTAACTGTATGGTCATTAGATATACTAATTATTTGCCATATGTTATCTATCATTTTATTTCTTTTTTCCATAGAACCAAATGCTACATAATTATTTAAATTTTTACCTTTAAAATAATAGGTACCATTAGCATCTCTATATAAACCACTACCACTTGTAACAGTTTTATTATCATTTAATATTTGCTTATACAATTCAACAGTAGTATATTTATCACCACAATTTAAATATGGTACATATGAATATTCTCCATTAGTTTTAATAATTGTAACTGTAGCTGAACATTTTTCATAATCTTCAATTAGTTCATCTATAGGTTTAATATATTCACCTGCTACTAAAGTTTGATAACCTAAATTATATCTAGCATTATCATTAGCAAATTTACTTTCATTATCTTTAACATAATTTTTAGAAGCTGCAACCATCTTTGCTTCTAATGCTTCATATGTAATGTATCTTGGTTTTGATAAAGATATTAGCCATATAACTAATAATAGAATAAGAAAGCCACCAACAATACCACCACAAATGAGTAATAACTTTTTAGTATCCATTTAAACACTTCCTTTTTATATGATAATTATACAATATTAGCGCCATTTTAACAATTATTTTGTTAACATTTTATATATACTTTCCACATCTTTTTTAGTATTTCTATTATAAGATGGAATAATATGTAAATGATAATGTTTTACTTCTTGTAACTTACCATTATTTTGTAATAGTCTAAATCCATTAGGTTTTAATTTTTCATCTAATAATTTAACTATTATTTTACTAGCTTTATTAATTTCAGTTAAATATTCTAAATCAATATCATTAACATCTAAAAAATGTTTCTTAGGAACAATTAAAGTATGACCATTAGACATAGGATTAATATCTAAAAAACATCTAACATAATCATTTTCATATATAGTATATGAAGGAATATCTCCATTATTAATTTTACAAAATAAACAATCCATTTCAATCACCTAGAATTATTATATATTAATTTATAATTAACTTCAAATGTAAAAACGTTGTAAATTATTAAATTTATATATATTTTAATTATTAATATGACATTTAAATATAAAATTGATTAATTTCTATAACATTATTATTTTTTTAATATAAAACAGCAATCAATTATTAAATTTTACTGATTTGATATGAATTTTTTCAAATGATATATTGCATTTGAAAGGAGGTTAAATGTTAAATCAAGTAGTTATAGCTGGGAGACTAGTTAGTGATCCTGAAATAGTCACAACAGATAATAATAAAAAAAGAACAATTGTAACTGTAGCAGTCCCAAGAAGCTATAAAAACGTAAATGGCACATATGATACTGATTTCATAAGATGCATATTATGGGGTGGTATAGCAGAATCCACATGCGAATATTGCCAAAAAGGAGATATTGTAGGTGTCAAAGGACGACTTCAAACATCCAATTACGAAAAAGATGATGGAGAAAAAGTTTACGTAACGGATGTAATTGCAGAGAAAGTATCTTTCTTAAGTAGTAAAAAAGCAGATGAATAATCTGCTTTTAAAATGATTATTTATTGACTTTTAAAACTATTAAATTTATCATATATTGTTGATAAGAGGTGGAATAATGGAACTAGAATATTATACAGATGAAATTAATCTTAATGATATGCAAGAAAGTGAAGTAGAATATCCTGTAATAGATGAATTAGCAGGAAAATTACAAGTGTTATTTAAAAGAATGCATATTAATCCAAAAGATAAAAAAATATTTTATAAAAGAAATTCGCAAGGTAAGAGTGTAATAGGAATTCAATTAGGTAATGAAGATGATTTATCAAATTATTTATTATTTGATTGTTCAGTAGAATCAATTAACTCAAGTATGTTTTGTAATATAGCTTTTCATGCAGATCAAAAATTTTCTGTATTAGCTAGTCAAATGGTAGGGTTTATGTCTAGCGAAGTTATTAGTAGTTTTGAATCTTTAGAATACTTTATTAATAGTGGTCCAAGAGAACCAAAAGAAGTTTCTATAATGAAACCAATTAAGAAAAAGAATAATACATTACATAGAATGTTTGGTAAAAAACAACAATTTTAAAAAGTAGATGAATAATCTACTTTTATTTTTGTCATTTTTTTAGTACAATAGAATAGAGAATAATAGAGGTAGATTATATGTATGATTTTACATTAATAGTTTTAGGCAATGAATTCAATTTAGAAAAGGAACCTCCTTTTGAAATAATATATTATAATGGCCACTTAAGAGATACAGTTAAAAAAGTAAAAACAAAATATGTTTTGTTTGTAAAAAGTACAGATTATCTAGGAGATAATTATTTTAAGAATGTAATTAAAAAAACAAAGAATGATTTTGACTGTTGTTTTATAAATTATAAATGTAATTATTTAAACTATGATAAACAAAAAATACCTACTGATGCTAAAGAAATAAAGGGAACAAAACCAGAATATAATAGTTATATATGGAGTTTTATTTTTAAAACAGAAAAATTATTAAAATTATTTGGATATAAATATAAAGATGCTAAATCATTTAATGAATATATTAAAAATGTTTTTGTAGTAACAGATTGTATTCCAGAAATAGTATATTATCACAAACCAAATGCTAATAAAATAATAAAAGAAGATAACATGTTTTATGTTGATAAAAAGAGTTTTACTCATATAAAAAATGCTATTTATGTAGGTTCTGGATGTAGTGGAACATTTAATGGATATGTAAGTTGGGTTAGAAATATAGGTGTATGTTTTTCTAAAAAATATGATATAACAATTCTATATGATGAAATGTCAGGACATTTATATGAAGATTTTTCTAAATGGTTTAAATGTGTAAAAGAAGAAAATGATACTAACTATATATGTGATAGAGTATTAGTTACTTATTCAACATACTTTTATCCTAGAAATATTATTTGTATAGATAAAAATTATTTATTTATACATGGTAATCCTAGTGATTATCCTCGCTCTAAACATTATAGAGATGATGTTTTTTCAGTTTACGCTGCTGTATCTAAAATAGCTGCACAAAAATCAATAGGATATTATCCAACAGAAGATATTAAAGTAGTATATAATCCATATAAATTGGATGAAACAAGAGTTAAACCTCATATTACATTATGTACTACTATGAGAACATCAGATATTAAAAGACCTGAAAGAATAGTTGCTTTAGCAAAAATATTTGATGAACTTGAAATACCATATACATGGAATGTATTTACTGATAAAAATGAAAATACTAATATTAATGGATTAATATATAGAAGAAGATTATTAAATCCAATGCCATATGTTAATGATAGTGATTATTTTGTATTATTAAGTGATAGTGAATCATTTTCATATAGTGTAGTAGAAGCTTTATCTGTTAATACAAAAGTAATTGTTACGCCTTTAGAAGTATATGATGAAATAGGTGTAGAAGATGGTAAAAATGGTTTTGTAGTACCATTTGAATACTTTGATGAAGAAAATAAAGATAAATTAGTAGAATTTGCTAAAAAAATATATGCTAATAAAGATATGAAATTTAAATATACATTTAATGAAAAATTATATGAAGGATTTAATGACATATTTATAAAATAGGAGATTAGATAATATGGATAATAATGTTGAAGTATCAAATAATAATAGAAAGGTATTAATAATAATTATAGTTATTTTATCATTTATAGTAGTTGGATTAGCTTGTTATATAATATTTGGTTTAAAAAATAATCAAACTTCAGATCCAATTAATAATGAAACAACTAAACCAACTCAAACTGAAGTAACACTTACTGAAGAAGATGAAGATGAAGAAGAGGTTGTAGTTGATGTTAAAGAAAATGAAATTTTCGATATAGAATCTAAAAAGATTAAACTAAATGGAAAAGATGTAACTGTTAGTTTAAAATACTATATTTTAAAAGAATATGATAAAGAATTAGAAAAAAGTTTTTATAATCTATATTATGATATATATCTTAATGATAAGGCAGTTAAAAATGGTAATAAAAATGGTGTATATTATGATGAATGTGATTATATAGATGATGATAGTGAAGATTGTACTTTAACTAAAGAAAGACTATCTTCTTACACAAATGATTTATTAGAATTAAATAAAGTAACTGACAATAATAAAAAAGAATATGTTACTGTAAGATTAGATGGTGGAGGACCACAAGATTCTGAAAAACTATATGTTATTGATGATTCCAGTAATGCTTTAGTATATATGTATATTGATTTAAACCTTGGTTATGGAAAAATAACAGGTGATGCTAAAAAAGAATTTGTATATGCTGATGAAGGGGAAGATTATTCTTACTTCCATTATTATGCAATAAAGGGTGATAAAATTAACTATCTAGAAGCAAAATATAGAGAGTCAGATGACGATACTAGTGAATCTGATCAATTCTCTGGTAATGAATTTTATGTACACACATTAACAATAGAAAATGGAAAAGTTATTGATAAAAAAACAGGAGATGTTTTAACAGCATCAGGTGAGGCTTCTGGCGGTTCTTCTAATTTCATATCAATTAAAACATATTAATTGTAAATAGATTATTAATAGGGTATAATGTTTTAAGACATATACTCTTTTTATATGTTTGGGAAGTGATTAGATGTTTAAAAAACTATTTAAAAGTGTTAGAGAATATAAAAAAGTATCTATATATTCAATTATATTTATTATATTAGAAGTATTAGTTGAAGTAATAATTCCATATACTATGGCTGATTTACTTGATAATGGAATAAGTGCAGGTAATATGGATGTAGTTACTAAGTGTGGAATTACATTAATTATATATGCATTATGTTCATTATTATTTGGAACTCTTGCAGGTGTTTTTGCATCTCGTGCTAGTTGTGGTTTTGCTAAGAACCTAAGACAAGATATGTATTATAATGTTCAAGATTTTTCATTTAATAATATTGATAAGTTTTCAACATCAAGTATTATTACAAGACTTACAACAGATGTATCTAATGTACAAGGTGCATATCAAATGTTAATTAGAATTACAGTAAGAGCACCTTTAATGTTATTATTTTCATTATTTATGGCATTTAAAATTAATAAAAGAATATCTGTTATATTTTTATGTTTAATACCTGTTTTAGCAACAGCATTATTCTTAATTATTAGAAAAGCTCATCCATTATTTGAAAAAGTATTTAAAACATATGATGAGTTAAATGAAAGTGTTCAAGAAAATGTTAGAGGTATTAGGGTAGTTAAATCTTTTGTTAAAGAAGAATATGAAAAAGATAAATTTGCTAAAGTATCTAAGCTAATATATGATAGATTCTTATCTGCTGAAAAGTTAGTTGCTTATAATGGACCTGTTATGCAACTTTGCATGTATACAGGAATTATATTAATATCTTGGTTTGGTGCTAGAATGATTGTTAATTCAGAATTAACAGCAGGAGAACTAACTAGTTTAATTACTTATGGTGGTAGTATTTTAGGTAGTTTAATGATGATATCTATGACTATGGTTTTCTTAACATTGGCACTTTCTAGTGGAGAGAGAATAGTAGAAATATTAGAAGAAAAATCTAATTTAAAATCTCCAGAAAATCCAGTTAAAGATATGAAAGATGGAAGTATTATTTTTGATAATGTTTCATTTGGATATAAAGATAAATTAGTATTAAAAAATATTAATCTTAATATTAAGAGTGGAGAAACTATTGGAATCATAGGATCAACAGGTAGTTCAAAATCATCACTTGTTAGTTTAATAAGTAGATTATATGATGTTCAAAAGGGAAAAGTATTAGTTGGTAATGTTGATGTAAGAGACTATGATTTAGATTATTTAAGAGATAATGTATCAGTTGTTTTACAAAAGAATGTATTATTTAGTGGAACAATAAAAGATAATTTAAAATGGGGTAATAAAACAGCAACATTACTTGAAATGCAAGAAGCTTGCGCTATAGCATGTGCTGATGAATTTATAGAAGAATTACCTGATAAATATGACAGTGAAGTTGAACAAGGTGGTAATAATTTTTCTGGTGGACAAAAACAAAGATTATGTATCGCTAGAGCATTATTAAAAAGACCTAAAATATTAATATTAGATGATTCAACAAGTGCTGTTGATACAGCAACTGATGCTAAAATAAGAGAAGCATTTAAAAAATATATTCCTGAAGTTACTAAGATTATTATTGCTCAAAGAATTAATTCAATTGAACATGCTGATAAAGTAATAGTACTTGATAATGGAAAAATAAATGCTTTTGATACTCCAAAGAATTTACTAAAGAATAACAAAATATATCAAGAAGTATATCATTCACAAGTGAAAGGAGGTAAATAAAATGAAAGAAAGTAAAAAATTACCTCAAGGACCTAGAGGAATGAGAATAGCTACTGAAAAACCTAAATTTAATAAAAATACTTTTTTAAGAGTATTAAGTTATATGAAAAAATATAAATGGCAATATATTATTGTATTTATATGTATTATTATTAGTTCACTAGCAACAGTAGCTAGTCAATTATTTATTAAGACATTGATAGATGATTATATTACACCACTTGTAGGAATGGAAAATCCAGTTTATACAGGACTAATTCATTTCTTATGTATTATGGCAAGTATATATTTATTAGGAGTAATATTTTCATTTACTCAAAATAGAATAATGATTTATGTATCTCAAGGAATACTTAAAAATATTAGAGATGATATGTTTAATCATATGCAAGATTTACCAATATCTTATTTTGATCAAAATCTATATGGAGATATTATGAGTAAATATACTAATGATACTGATACATTAAGACAAATGATATCTCAATCAATAATAAGTATGATTCAATCAAGTATTACTCTAACAGTAACATTTGTATCTATGTTAATATTAAATATACCTTTAACTTTAATAGTAATAGTAGGAATAATCTTAATGATAACTCTTACTAAAAATATTATGGTTAAATCTAGAATATATTTTAAAAAACAACAAGAATCACTTGGTGAATTAAATGGATATATTGAAGAAATGATTTCTGGTCAAAAAGTAGTAAAAGTATTTACTTATGAAGAAGAAGCAAAAGAAGCATTTGATAAATTAAATGATAAATTATTTGTTAATTCTAGTACTGCTAACGCATTAGGTAATATAATGGGACCAGTTACTCATAATATAGGTAATTTAATATATGTAGTAATAGCATTTATTGGTGGAATATTTGCTATTAAATATCATAATTTAACTCTTGGTAGTGTAGCTGCATTTTTAACTTTAACAAGAAGTTTTACAATGCCAATAATGCAAGTTACTAGTCAATTTAATTCAATTATTATGGGTCTTTCAGGAGCAGAAAGAATATTTGCTTTAATTGATGAACCTGTAGAAGAAAACAATGGTAAAGTAAGATTAGTATTTGTTAAAGAAGATAAAGGTGAATTAATAGAAAGTGATAAATATACAGGACTTTGGGCATGGAAAAAAGATGATGAATTAATTCCATTAAAAGGTGATGTAAGATTTCATAATGTACACTTTAGTTATGTAAAAGGAAAAGAAGTAATACATGATATTAGTTTATATGCTAAACCAGGTCAAAAAATAGCATTTGTTGGTTCAACTGGAGCAGGTAAAACTACAATAACTAATTTATTAAATAGATTTTATGATGTTGATAAGGGTACTATTACATATGATGGTATTGATATTAATGAAATAAATAAAAAAGATTTAAGAAGAAGTTTAGGAATGGTTTTACAAGATACTAATTTATTTGATGGAACTATTATGGAAAACATTAAATATGGTAAAAAATATGCTACTGATGAAGAATGTATAGAAGCAGCTAAACTTGCTAATGCACATGATTTTATCGAAATGTTACCAGATGGATATAATACTAAAATAACTGGTAATGGAGCTAATTTATCACAAGGACAAAGACAGTTATTGTCTATCGCAAGATGTGCTGTTGCTAATCCACCAGCTATGATTCTTGATGAAGCAACTTCTTCAATAGATACAAGAACTGAAAAAATAGTACAAGATGGTATGGATAAATTAATGCAAGGTAGAACAGTATTTGTAATAGCTCATAGATTATCTACAATACAAAATTCTAAAGCAATTATGGTTATGGAAAATGGTAAAATAATTGAAAGAGGTAATCATGAAGAATTAATGGCTCAAAAGGGTAGATATTATGAATTATATACTGGAAAATTTGAACTCGAATAAGTAGACTAAGGTCTACTTTTTTGTTATAATAAGATAGTAATAATAGGAGGCTATATGAAAGCAATAGATATTATAGAAAAGAAACAAAAAAATGAAATATTAGAATATGATGAAATACAATATATGGTTAATTCATATGTTAAGGGTAAAATAAATGATAAGACTATGTCAGATTTCTTATGGCTTATTTATAATAATGGACTTACTTTAGATGAAACAGTAGCTCTTACAGATGTAATGATTAAAAGTGGAGAAGAGATAGATTTAAGTAGCTTAAAAATGCCAGTTGTTGATAAACATTCAACTGGTGGTGTAGGAGATAAAATTACTTTAATAGTTTCTCCAATTGTTGCTGCTGCAGGTGTATGTGTTCCTAAAATGAGTGGTAGAGGTTTAGGTCTTACTGGAGGAACAGTTGATAAATTAGAAAGTATACCAGGATATAAATTAAATCTTAATAGAAAACAATTTATTGAAGCGCTATCTAAAGTAGGATGTGCTGTTATATCTCAAAGTGAAAAAATAGCGGTAGCAGATAAAAAAATATATGCTCTTAGAAATGAAATAGGAGCAGTTGATTCTATTCCATTAATAGCTAGTTCTATAATGTCTAAAAAGATAGCAAGTGGTAGTGATATTATTATCATAGATCTTAAAGTAGGTAAAGGTGCATTCATGAAGAATGTAAAAGAAGCTACTAAACTTGCTAAAACAATGGTTAAAATTGGAAAGGCTTATAATAAAAAAGTTATTTGTACTTTAAGTGATATGAATATCCCATTAGGTAGAAATATTGGTAATGCACTAGAAGTTAGAGAAGCTATGGATTTCTTTGCTGGTAAACATGATAAAAGATTATATGAATTATCAGTATATATTTCTAGTTTAATGATTAGTAGTGCTAAAAATATATCATTTAGAAGAGCTAAATCAATAGTATTAAACCTTCTTGAAAATGGTTATGCTAAAACTAAATTCTATCAATGGATTAAATATCAAGGTGGAGATTTAACTAAATTAAAAGAAAAAGCTAAAAAATATATTGTTGTTAGTGATAAAACTGGATATGTTAATTCTATAGATTCTAATGTAATAGCTAAATTAGTATTTGATTTAGGAGCAGGTAGAAAAAAGAAAACAGATGGTATAGATTATGCTTGTGGAGTAATATTAAATAAACAACTTGGTGAAAAGGTTAATAAAGGTGAAATATTAGGTGTAATTTATTACAATAAGAAAGTTGAAGATATGGAAAATATCTTTAAAGATGCATTTAATATTGAAAAGAGAAAAAGACAAGTTAAAAAGATTATTATTAGTACAGTAAAATAAAAGGAAGTTTTTAAACTTCCTTTTCTCTTGCCATAACTAAATATTCTTCATATGTAACATTAAGTTCATGTATTTCAGTAGCAACTTCAACATTCAAATATCTATAATGCCAAGGTTCATATTTATAACCAGTTATAAACATTTTATCTTCTGGATATCTTAATATAAATCCATATTTATAAGAATTATTTATTAACCATTCATATTCTTTAGTTTTTTCAAAGTGAGCTGATGAACTAGCTGTATTAATATCAACTGCTAATCCAGTATTGTGTTCAGAATGACCTGGTCTTGCAGAATATGTATCAGCTTTAGTTCTACCATCTTTGCTAACATAATTATTATATATGCTTTTTTGACTTGAATAACTTCTATATGCAGAAATACTTCTTAATTTAATTCCATCTTTTTTAGCAGCATCAACCATTTCTCTAAAATGTTTAGCAGCTTCTTTATTTAATTTTCCTTTTCCATATCCATCACCTAATGTTTCAAGGTTAGCATCATAACTTTCATTAATAGAGTAGTATTTATTAACAAGAATTAATGAACCTTTAGAAGTATCAGCACTTTTGATATTAGTATAGAATGGAACATCTAATCCAATCTCAACATACATAACAGCTTGTTCTTCAGTATATTTATTTTTATCAAAATAATTTTGATATCTATTTAAATTATTTATATTAAAATATTTAGATTCTTTAAATTTTAATAAATTATTATACTTTTTATCTAATAAATTATTTTTTACTTCATCTTTAGTAAATGTTTTTTCTATTTCCATAACATCATTATTTGTATAACCTAAAGTTAAAAGATCTTCTTTATAGATATATTCTTCTTTAGTAGTATCCTTTCCTTCAATTACTGTAATTGGTGTTTCATTATCAACACCAACTTGTTTATCTTCATGAATTGTTATAATAGTTAAATAGGTAATAATACATGCAAGTAAAATAATTATAACAATATATAATGTTGTGTTATCTTGTTTCTTTTTTACTTTCAAATGTATCACCTTCTTTATCTATATTATATATAATTAAAAATAATAAATTAATATTTTTACTATAAGTTGACACTTAAAAACATGTTTTTTTATTACATTCATTATAGTTAAATATATTAAAAATACTAGAAAAATAATAAGTTTTAGATTATAATGTATGCGAGGTGGAGGATATGGCAAAGCAAACTATATGTTTAGTTGGTAGACCAAATACTGGTAAATCAACATTATTTAATAGAATTGTTGGTAAAAAAGTAGCTATTATTGAAGATGCTCCTGGAATTACTAGAGACAGAATATATAGTCAAGCATCATATAATAATATTCCATTTTATTTAATTGATACTGGTGGTATTGATATTAAAGATGGAGATTTTAATGATGAAATAAAAGCTCAAGTAGAAATTGGTATTGAAGAAGCAGATACTATTGTTTTTATTGTAGACTCTAAAGATGGAATCACTAATAATGATATGATTATTCGTGATATGTTAAAAAAGCAAAATAAAAGAGTAGTTGTAGCTATTAATAAAGTAGATAATAGTACAGGACAAAAAAATATTTATGAATTCTATTCATTAGGATTTGATGAATATTATCCTATATCAGCTGAACATGGCACTGGAGTAAATGATTTATTAAAAAATCTTACTGAAGGTTATGAAGAAGGATATGAAGATGATGATGACAACATCAAAATAGCTGTTATTGGTAGACCTAATGTTGGTAAATCTAGTTTAGTAAATGCATTATTAAATGAAGAAAGAGTTATTGTTAGTGATGTTGCTGGTACTACAAGAGATGCTATAGATACAAAATTTACTTATAATAAAGAAGAATATACTTTAATAGATACAGCTGGTTTAAGAAAAAAAGGTAAGATCTTTGAATCAGTAGAAAAATATTCATTATTAAGAAGTATGAAAGCTATTGATAGAAGTGATGTATGTTTATTAGTACTTGATGCAACTACAGGAATAGTAGAACATGATAAACATATAGCAGGTTATGCTCTAGAAGCAGGAAAACCTACAGTAATAGTTGTTAACAAATGGGACACAATAGAAGAAAAAGATGATGCTATTAAAGAATGGACTAAAACTATTAAAAATAATTTCCAATTTATGGATTATGCTAAGATAGTTTTCTTAAGTGCACAAACTAAAAAAAGAATACATACATTAATGCCAGAAGTATTAACATCTTATAATAATAGCATTAAAGAAGTTAAAACTAATGTAATAAATGATGTAATAAGAGATGCATTTATAGAAACACCACCAGCATCATTTAAAGGTAAAAAATTAAAAGTATATTTTACTCATCAATCTGGAATTAAACCACCAAGGTTTGATATAGAAGTTAACTCTAAAGGATTAGTACATTTTAGTTATTATAGATACCTTGAAAATAAAATAAGAGAAAATATAGATTTTAGTGGTACACCAATAATTATTCAATTTAAGAATAAAGGTGAACAAGATTTGTAAAATTAATAAAAAGATATTTTTAATAATATCTTTTTTTAATATAATTAAATTATAGGAGGATTTTTATGGATAATCAAAATTACATGCCAGGAATAGCACCAGAAGAAAAAACTGATAAAGGAAACTTTGGATGGGCAGTATTAGGCTTCTTTTTTCCATTAATAGGTTTAATATTATTCTTAGTTTGGAAAGATACTAAACATGGAGATGCTAAGAAAGCTGGAGTAGGAGCATTAGTTGGTTTTCTTGTAAGTGTATTTATGCCTATAATATTAGGTGCTTTATTCTATTTCTTTGGATGGAATAGTATTCAAAATAGTGTTGTACAACAAACATGTGATACATATGGAGCTAATTATGAAGCTAGAGAAGTAAAGGGTGTTTGGGAATGCTATAACACTGTTACAGGCGAAACAATTCGTATTAATACAGCAGAATAGTAAAGTAAAATAAAAAAAGTGTTTACCTAAACATCTTTTTTTTATATAATAGAAATATAATAGGAGGAAAAAGATGAACGAGGAGAATTTAAATAATGTTGACAATACACAACCTATGATGGATCAAGCACCAATGATGCCAGAAGCACCAGAAATGCCTGCGATGCCAGTTGCACCAGAAATGCCAGCTGCACCAGAAGCCCCAGCAATGCCTGAAGCTCCTGTAATGCCAGAAGCACCAGCAATGCCTGAAACACCAATGATGCCAGAAGCCCCAGCAATGCCAGAAGTTGCTGCTGCACCAGAAGCTCCAACTCCTGTAACTCCAATGGAAGCACCAGCTCCAGAGGCAGCTGCTCCTGCAGCACCAGTTGAAGATAAAGGAAGCTTTGGATGGGCAGTATTAGGTTTCTTCTTCCCATTAATAGGTTTAATTTTATTCTTAGTTTGGAAAAATACTAGACATGGAGATGCTAAAAAAGCTGGAATCGGTGCATTAGTAGCAGTAATACTTCAAGTTATTATGATTATTCTATATGTATTTGTATTCGCAGCTATGATTGGTGGATTTATGTCTGGAGTTGCTAATGGTATTGAAGACGGTTCTATTGAATTTAATTATGATGATAATACAGTAGAAGTTCAAGACGATACTGATTTTAATCTTAATTATTCTACAGATGATTATTCAGTAGTAGTTGATGATGAACCAGCAGGCGACGTAGTTGAAGAATCAGCTGAATAATAAAGAAGCATTTGTGATTATTTACAAATGTTTTTTTTTGCCTTATAATTTAATTGAGGATAAGATGAAAGAAAAGTATTTAATATTGTATTCATTATTAGTAATATTATTTATTGGTACATTTAGTGTATCTTTGTCTTATTTTGGAACTAAAGTTAATAGAGAGAATGTTTCACCAACTAGTTTTAAAACAGGAAAAGTTGATGTGAAAATAATAGATAATAAACTAGAAGATGTAGTTTTACCTCCTATATATGATAGAGATTATAGCAAGTCAGCATATAAAAAAGATTTTACTATTGTATCAAGTGAAGAATCTTTAAATTCTTGTGCTAGTATATATTTAGATATTAGTGAAATATCTGATTCATTAAAAAGTGAATATTTGAAATATAAATTAGTATCAAAAGATAATATAGTAGAAGGCAATTTTAAAAATGCAAATGATATAGATAATATGGTAATAGCTGAAAACATTTTTTTAGAAAAAAATACATCAAATAAATATAATTTATATATTTGGATTAGTTATGATGAAAATGTAGATCAAATGGATATGTTAAATACAAAATTAGTAGCTAGAGTAGGGGTGAAATCTTACGATTCTGAAGATATAAGTTTATGTGTAAAAAATAATTAATTTTTCTATTGACATAGTATATAAATAGTGTTAAAATCAAATAGATTTCGGGTTTTCTCATGTAGAAAACCAAAAAAAATAAAGATTTTGATACACCTGGAAATGTGTAATTAGAAAGGAGATTTTTATGGCTACAATCAATCAACTAGTTAGAAATGGTAGAGGAAAGAAAACTAAAAAGAGTAAAAGCCCAGTTTTAAATATTGGATATAACTCTAAAGATAAAGTTAGAACTAATAACTCATCACCACAAAAACGTGGAGTTTGTACTCGTGTTTCTACTAAAACACCTAAAAAACCAAACTCAGCTTTAAGAAAAATAGCAAGAGTTAGATTAAGTAATGGAATGGAAGTTACTTGCTATATAGGTGGAGAAGGACACAACCTACAAGAACATAGTGTTGTTCTAATTCGTGGTGGTCGTGTTAAAGACTTAATCGGTGTTCGTTATCATATTGTTCGTGGTACATTAGATACTGCTGGTATTGATAAAAGAAGACAAGGTAGAAGTAAATATGGTACTAAAAAACCTAAAAACTAATAATTAATTTAAAAGAAGAAAGGAGACAATAAAATGCGTAAAAGACAAGCAATTAAAAGAGATGTTTTAGCAGATCCAATATATAATTCTAAAATGGTTACTAAATTAATCAATGGAATTATGTTAGATGGTAAAAAAGGAACTGCTCAAAAGATTTTATATAGCGCACTTGATATAGTTAAAGAAAAAACAAATAAAGATCCTTTAGAAGTTTTAAATGTAGCTTTTGATAATATCAGACCAGCTTTAGAAATAAAGAGTAGAAGAATTGGTGGAAGTAACTATTCTGTACCAATGGAAGTAAGAGAAGATAGAGCAAATGCTTTAACTCTTAGATGGTTAATTCAATATGCTAAAAATAGAAATGGAAAAGGAATGGCAGAAAATTTAGCTGCTGAAATAATAGATGCTTCAAATGGTGTTGGTGGAGCAGTTAAGAAAAGAGAAGACACTCATAAGATGGCAGAGGCTAATAAAGCTTATGCACATTATAGATGGTAAGAAGGGAGAATATTTATGGCTCGTGATGTATCAATCGAAAAAACTCGTAATATAGGAATTATGGCTCACATTGATGCTGGTAAAACAACAACAACTGAGAGAATTCTATATTTAGGTGGAAACATCCATAAAATTGGTGAAACTCATGATGGTGAGTCTCAAATGGACTGGATGGATCAAGAAAAAGAAAGAGGAATTACAATTACTAGTGCAGCAACTACTGTTCACTGGAATGGATATAGATTTAATATCATAGACACTCCTGGACACGTAGACTTTACTATTGAAGTTGCTCGTAGTTTAAGAGTATTAGATGGTGCTATCGCACTTATAGATGCTCAAGCTGGTGTAGAAACTCAAACTGAACAAGTTTGGAGACAAGCTAATGACTATAATGTACCTAGAATGATTTGTGCAAACAAAATGACTAAAATAGGAGCTGACTTCTATTATTCATTAGATTCAATTCATAATAGACTTGCAAATAATGCAGAACCTATTATGTTACCAATAGGTGCAGAAGATCATTATACTGGATATGTTGATTTAGTTACTAATAAAGCATATGAGTATGATGGAAAACCAGAACAAACTGTAAAAGAAATAGATATTCCATCAGATATGGTAAGTAAAGCTGAAGATTATAGAAATAAATTAATCGAAGCTGTTGCTGACTATGATGATGAATTAATGGAAACTTACTTAGAAGGTAATGAAGTAACTGTAGATATGCTTAAGAAAGCTATTAGAACAGCTACTATTGCTGGTAAGTTCTATCCAATCTTATGTGCAGATGCTTTAGATGACAAAGGAACTAGAGCAATGATGGATGCAGTTATTGATTATTTACCTGCACCAACTGATATCGAAGCTGTTAAAGGTATCGATATGAATGATAAAGAAGTTACTAGAAAAGCTAGTGATTCTGAACCATTCGCAGCATTAGCATTCAAGGTTATGAATGACCCATTTGTAGGAAACTTAACATTCTTCCGTGTATATTCAGGTGTTTTAAAGAGTGGAAGTTATGTAATGAACTCAACTAATGGAGAAAAAGAAAGAATCGGACGTATTCTTCAAATGCATGCTAATCAAAGAAAAGAAATTCAAGAAGTTTATGCTGGTGAAATAGCAGCAGCAGTAGGTTTAAAAGATACTACAACTGGAGATACACTTTGTGATGAAAAATCTCAAGTTATCTTAGAAAAAATGGTATTCCCAGAACCAGTTATTGAACTTGCTATTGAACCAAAATCAAAAGCTGATCAAGAAAAAATGAGCTTAGCTCTTCAAAAATTAGCTAAAGAAGACCCATCATTCAGAGCAAAAACTGATCATGAAACTGGTCAAACAATTATTGCTGGTATGGGTGAATTACACTTAGATGTATTAGTTGACAGAATGAAAAGAGAATTTGGTGTTGAAGCAAATGTTGGTAAACCACAAGTTGCTTATAGAGAAACATTAAAATCTACTGCAGAATGTGAAGGAAAATACATCAAACAATCAGGTGGACGTGGACAATACGGACATGTTTGGGTTAAATTTGAACCTAATAAAGATAAAGGATATGAATTCGTTGATGAAGTTGTTGGTGGAGTTGTTCCTCGTGAATACATTCCAGTTGTAGACAAAGGTCTTCAAGAAGCACTTGCTGGTGGTGTACTAGCAGGATATCCAATGATAGATGTTAAATGTACATTATTTGATGGATCTTACCATGATGTAGACTCAAATGAAATGGCATTCAAAATTGCAGCATCTATGGCATTAAAAGAAGCTAAAAATAAATGTAATCCATGTATTTTAGAACCAATTATGTTAGTAGACGTAAGAGTTCCAGAAGAATTCATGGGTACAGTTATGGGAGATTTAACTAGTAGAAGAGGTAAACCTCTTGGAAATGAAAATATTGGAAAAGACATTGATATTAAAGCAATGGTTCCACTTTCAGAAATGTTTGGATATATGACAGTACTTAGAAGTAATACTCAAGGTCGTGGAACATATCAAATGATCTTCGATCATTATGAAGAAGTACCTAAAGGTATATCTGAAGAAATTATTAAAAGAAATGGTGTACAATAATTTAGTACACTAGTATTGCCAATTTAGTTATTTATACTTGAAAACTAATCAAGTATTAGATAAAATATATTTATGTTAGAAAAAAGGAGGAAAGTAAAATGGCAAAACAAAAATTCGATCGTTCTAAAGAACATGTTAATATTGGTACTATTGGACACGTTGACCATGGTAAAACAACATTAACAGCTGCTATTACTAAATATTTTGGTGAATTTATGGCTTATGATCAAATCGATAAAGCACCAGAAGAAAAGGAAAGAGGTATTACTATTAATACTGCTCACGTTGAGTATTCAACTGACAAACGTCACTATGCTCACGTTGACTGTCCAGGACACGCAGACTATGTAAAAAATATGATTACTGGTGCTGCTCAAATGGATGGAGCTATCTTAGTAGTTTCTGCTACAGATGGTCCAATGCCTCAAACTAGAGAGCACATCTTATTATCACGTCAAGTTGGTGTACCAAAAATGGTAGTATTCATCAATAAATGTGATATGGTTGATGACGCAGAACTTCTTGATTTAGTAGAAATGGAAGTTAGAGAATTATTAAATGAATACGGATTTGATGGAGACAATACTCCAGTTATTCGTGGTTCAGCTCTTAAGGCTCTTGAAGGAGATGAAAAATGGGTACAACCTATTAAAGATCTTATGGCTGCTGTTGATACATGGATTGATACTCCAGTAAGAGATACAGAAAAACCATTCTTAATGAGCATTGAAGATGTATTTACTATCACAGGACGTGGAACTGTTGTTACAGGTCGTGTTGAAAGAGGTAGATTAAATCTTAACGATGAAGTTGAAATTGTTGGTATTAGAGATACTAGAAAAACAGTTGTTACTGGTATTGAAATGTTCAGAAAATCTTTAGATTATGCTGAAGCTGGAGATAATGCTGGAGTTTTACTTCGTGGAATTAACAGAGAAGATGTTGAAAGAGGACAAATTCTATGTAAACCAGGTAGTGTTACACCACATAAGAAATTCAAAGCTAGCGTTTATGTATTATCTAAAGAAGAAGGTGGACGTCATACTCCATTCTTCAGCAACTACAGACCACAATTCTACTTTAGAACAACTGATGTTACTGGTGTAATTACATTACCAGAAGGTACTGAAATGGTTATGCCTGGTGACAATGTTGATATGACTGTTGAATTAATCACTCCAATCGCAATTGAAAACGGAACAAACTTCTCAATTCGTGAAGGTGGTAGAACAGTTGGTGCTGGTGTAGTTTCTGAAATTTTAGAATAATTACTAAGCAATAAATTAACTCTAGAGCAATCTAGAGTTTTTTATTTGCTTGAAAAATAATACTTAAAATATTATAATTATAATGAGGAAAACTATGAAAGATAGAAGGTATATAAAAATAATTAGAAATAGAATTATACTTTTAACTGCATTCCTAATTTTGGTATGTATTTCTTTTAGTACGTCTTACTCTAACTTTATTTATAAATCTTCAAATCATAGAGCAGTAGAGATGTTAGTTAATAAACTTGATTATGAATTTAAAATAAACAATGTTTATACTAATGAAATATCTATTAAACCAGGTAATATTATTTTAAATACTGAACTTACATCACTAAATGAAGTAGAAACTAAATATAAATTATCTTATTTAAATAATAGTGGTATTAGTATCTTTTATTTAAATGAAGCACCAAGTGGAAGTATATTACCTAATGAAAGCAAAAAAATCAAATTATTTGTTAGTAATACAAGTGATAAATTAATTAAAATTAAATTTGATGTAGCAAGTGGATACTCTAATAATCCTCTTGAAGATGTTAAAGTTAAAGAAGGATATAGTGAAATAACTAATACTCTTTTAGTTGGAACAAATGTAAATTATTCACCTGTTAATTCTAATGATAAATATGTAGTTGAAAAAGAATTATCTGGATATAATAAAGATCAAAATGTAATAAAAAAATCATCTAAATGGAAACTATTAAATGTATTAGATGATGGAAGTATTAATATTATTTCTGAGCAACCAATAACTATAGATAATAAAAATAATCTATTATATTTAAGTGGAAGTAATGGATATAATAATGGAGTTTATTTATTGAATGATATATGTAATAAATTATATGGTAGTTATAATGCTTCAGCTAGAAATTTAGCTATAGAAGACATAGAATCTAATTTAAGCAAACTATGGGATTATAAAACATACTATAATCCACAAACAAATAATGGATATATTAAATATGAGATAAATACATATACTCCAAAACAATATTTAAATAAATTATCAAAAAGTGAACCAGGTGAATTAATTACTGAAGAGCCTTATACAAAAGAAGAATTTTTAGAAATAAATGTTGATTATTGGACTCATGAAATGGAATACTCTAATTTTAATGGAACATATTATGATATATTTATGAATCCAAAATATAATACATGGTTATCTAGTAGATATGTAAACGCATTTGATAGTTATGCATTATTTGGACTTTTTAATATTTATGATAATACTGTAAGTGGCAATATATTATATAGTTCAATAGGTGATACATTTACTAATGGAAATGCTATTAGACCTGTTGTTAATATAAGTAGTGCTATATATATGGATAAGGATACTATTAAAATAAAATAGAGGAAATATGACAGAAAAGATTAATAAAATAGGAAATGAAAGATTAATACTAATTGTTCTATTTTTAATGTCTTTTTCTATGGGAATATGGGGTAATTATAGACAATTATGGCTTAAAGATAGATTATTTAGTTTAACAGATATAAGCAGAATATTTTCTGTTGCTTTAATATGCAGTGCTGTAATATCTTTTATAATTAGTTTATTTTCATCTAAAATTAAGATTAAAAATGTAATAATAGAATCTATATTTATTAGATTATTAGCTATGATAGTTTTATTTTTTACTAAAGATATTTTTGTAATAAAAATAGGAATATTATTAACAGTAATGTGTGAAGTAATATTTAGTGTTAGTTATTATCCACTTCTTGCATATGTTAATAAAAGTGATGAAATGTTTAAAAAGAAATCTTTAGTAGATTATATAGCTAGAGATATAGGTATTATAGGATGTGGTATATTACTTGGAATTAGCATTCATAATATTCCATTATTAACATATCAAGGTTGTTTAATAATAGCATTAATTGCTAACACATTAAGTGGATTATTTTTGTTATTTTTTAAAGCTAATGAAAAAATAAGTCAAGAACATGGAGCTTTATTAAAATCATTTAAAAATATTTTAAAAGATAAAACAAATAGAATATATTTAATAAGTGTATTATTTATAGATATATCATATGGAATAATATTTGATTTAATGATGCTTATATTAACAGGTGAATCCTATATTAATTTTGAAGTTTCAATAGCATCAATATTTATAATAGTATGTAATTTCTTAGGTAGTGTATTTTGTTCAATGTTTAATAAATTTAGTAAAAAGATTAGTTTTAACCTTGGTATATTTATTAAATTTGGAACAAGATTATTAACATTTATAATTGCATATTTAACTGAAGATATAAATGCATTTATAATATCAATAGTAGTATCTTACATTACATCTAGATTACTTGAAGATAAATCAACAGGTACATTTTTACAAAGAGTTAAAAATGAAGATCAATTCTTATTTGGAAATATTAGATATTTTGTTGCTTGCATAGGAGAGGGTATTGGAGCTTTCTTAGCAGGCGTATTAATTGTTAGTGCATTTAAAAATATATTCTTAGGAGCAGCAATTACAACAACTATTCAAATAATACTTCTTTTAATAGCATATAAAACTATTAAGAAATAAGTGTAAAGTTTATGCCTTCTTACTCAAAAATAACCCTAAATATGGTAAAATAGAGTTATAAGACAAGGAGGCTTTTATTATGGAGAATTTTGAAGACTACCTAAATAGAAACTTTGGAGTTCGAAAAGATGATTTAACTCCAGAACAAATTAGTGCTCTAAAAAATGCATTTGATGCTAAAAATAAACAGTTTGAAAATGATTTAGAAGAAACACAAAAAGCTGGAGCAATAGCTTCACATATGTTAAATGTTATGACTTCTGAAATGCAAAAAGGACTTGGAATAGAATCTGAAGATGAACTTCATACTCATACATTATAGGCTAAAATAAGAGAAATAATTGACTTTTCTCTTTTTTTGTGGTATAATTTATTCGCTTTAAAAAGGGGGCATAGAAATGTTAGATATTAATAAAATAATAGAATTTGTTAACGCAAAATTTAAGATGAATAGTCCTAAAGATTATCTATATAATATTAGAAGACTTGTCACATTTTTAGCTGTTAAAGATGAAGCACAAGATGTTGAAGTAGTAATTAATTTATCTTTAGAAGATGCTGCTATATTATTAGATAATTGTCCATTATTAAATAGAACAATGGGATGTATTTATTCATCTAAAAGAAATCAAGAACTAGATGATGAAAATATATATACATTATATTTAGAATATTGTAGAAGAAACAACATTGAAGTAAAAGATGAATTCGAAGAAGAAGAAAAAGAAAGCTTTGAAAGTACTAAACAAGGTTCAAAAAGCGGTATATATAGAGAAGAAAATAATCTTTCATATTATTTTCAAGATATGGATCAAACTAAAATGTTAACACCTGAAGGTGAATTATATTATGGCCGTATGATGAATGAAGGAAACAAAACTCAAAGAGAATACGCTAGAAACAAATTTGTTGAAAGTAATCTTAGATTAGTAGTATCTCGTGCTAAAAGATATATTGGTAGAGGTTTAGAATTTGATGATTTAATTCAAGAAGGAAATATGGCACTTTTTGATGCTGCTGATAAATTTGATTATACTAAAGGTTATAAATTTTCAACTTATGCTACTTGGTGGATTAGACAAGGTATTACTCGTGCAATAGCAGATCAATCAAGAACTATTAGAATTCCAGTTCATATGTGTGAAGTATATAATAAAATTGATTTTTGGATAAAACAATATAATACATTATGTGGATGTGATCCAACTGTTGAAGAAATAGCTGCTGAATTTAATTTAGAAGAAGATAGAGTAAGAGAATTATTATCATTTGCAACAGTTGTTGCTTCTATGGACCAAAAAGTTGGTGATATGGAAGATAGTGATATGACTTTAGGAGATACATTTAGTGCTGATTATAATCTAGAAGAAGATGCAATGAAAGAAATGGATGCTAAAGATTTAAGAGAAATATTAATGGATCCTACTGTTCTTACTGATAAACAAAGAAAAATTCTTATGTTAAGATTTGGAATAGGTAGAGAAGGAGGACCTATGACTTTAGAAGCTGTGGGTCAAGAATTAGGTTGTACAAGAGAAAATGTTAGACAAGTTGAGAATAAAGCTATAAGAAAATTAAGAAGAAATAGTAAATTTAGAGAAAGATTTGAAGAACGTAGTGAAGCTACACCTAAAGCATATAGAAACTTTAATAAACCACAAAATAATCCAGTTGTTCCAGAACTTCCAAAGAGAGAAGAAAAAAGTGGTTTTGTTCCAAGACTTAATAAATCTAAAACTTGGACTTCAAATGTTTATTTCTAATTAAGTGTAAAAGAGAAATTATATTTCTCTTTTTTTATGTCAAAAACTTTAAAAAAACAATAATATGTGATAAAATGTATAAGGAGGATAAGGAAATATGAGAAAAGCAGTTATAATCATAGTTATTATTTTATTAGCTGTTATTCTTTATTTTGGAATAAAATATCTTTTAAAAAATAAGAAAAAGAAAAATGTCCTTCGTAATATAGATAGATTAACTACTGAAAAGAATCTAATTATTTCATCTTCTTTAATAACTGAACTTGCTAAAGCAGAGAAGTTAGTTAATAATAAAAAGACTGAAAAAGAAGTTGCTGAATGGCATGAAAGATTTGATGAAATAGAAAATAAAGATTTACCAAGTTTAACTGATGAATTAGTTGATATAGAAACTTCATTAATGGATAAACAATATAATGAATCTTTAGATAAATTAGAACAATGTGAAAAGAATATATTAAGAGTTAAAGCTAAATCTATTAAATTATTAGGTGAAATAAAAGAATTAACTGAAAGTGAAGATAGAAATAGAGAAGCTGTTACTAAATTAAAAAGTATATATAGAGAAGTTGTATTCAAATATAATAAAAATAAAAATGATTATCAAGAAGTATCTTCTAGAATAGAATTACAATTTGAAAATATAGATAAATTATTTAGTGCTTTTGAAGTGGCAATTCAAAATAAAGAATATGAAGAATTATCTAAAATAGTTAAAGTATTAGATGATATGATTAATAATATTAGTATAGTTATAGAAGAAGCACCAACTATAGTTATGATGGCCACTATGATTTTACCTAAGAAGATGAATGATATTAAAACTATAAGTACTAAATTAACTAGAGATGGATATAATTTAGAATATTTAAATATTGATTATAATATTGAAGAAACTAATAAAACTATTGGTGAAATAATGGATAGATTAAATGTTTTAAATCTACAAGATTCAATCTTTGATTTAAAAACGTTATTAGATTATTATGAAGGACTATATAGTGATTTTGATGCTGAAAAACGTGGTAAAAAAGAATATGAAAGAGGTATCATTAATATTAGTGATAGATTATCTAAAACAAGTAGTATAGTTAGAAATTTATATGCAGAAATAGATAATATTAAAGATACATATGATCTTAATGATGATGAAATAGAAGTAATAGATGAAATAAATAAAGAATTAATTGAAGTAAAAGATAGTTTTAAATTAATTAATGATAGAACTTTAGCGAAAGTAATGCCATATTCTAAACTTGCTAATGAATGTGAGTTAGTTGCTGTTAATTTATCAAAAGTAGAAGATAAATTAGAAACAACACTTAAAAATTTAGGAAGTCTTAAAGAAGATGAGGCTAGAGCTAGAGAACAATTATTTGAAATTAAAAATATTATTAATAATTCTAAATATAAGATTAAAGAATATAATTTACCAATTATTCCTGAAAGATTTTATATTGAATTAAAAGAAGCTTATGATTCAGTAAGAGAAATAAATGTTGAAATAGAAAAGAAACCAATATCTATTAAAACATTAAATTTAAGAGTAGATACATCAAGAGATTTATCATTAAAATTATATCAAACAGCATCAGAAACAATAAAAACAGCTGCTATGGCAGAAATGGCTATTGTTTATGGTAATAGATATAGATCAAGTAATAAAGAAGTAGAAACAGGACTAAAAGAAGCAGAAAAAGCATTCTATAAAGGTGATTATAAAACATCTTTAGAGACTGTTTTGAATGCTCTAAATATTATAGAACCTGGAATCTATAAAAAACTTCTAAGTAGAATGGAAAGTTAGGTGTATTATGGCAAGAAGACGTAGAAGAAGACAACATACAGAAGAAAAAAGTGGTTTTGCATATACTAGTGAAGTAATAGGTTTAATAATGATACTATTGTCTGCTGTAGGATTAGCTTCCTCAGGTATAGTAGGCGGATGGATTAAAAACTTTGCAGTATTTATGTTTGGTTCTTGGTATTTCTTATTTTTAATATTTACCCTAGGATTAGGTGTATTTATGATAATTAAAAGAGGAAAACCAAATTATTTTACCGCAAGATTAATAGGAATATATTGCCTAATAATAGCAATACTTGTTTTATCCCATACAAAAATGGTTGTAGATAATAGTATTAATGTTAAAGAATTATTACATGTATCAATGAATTATATTAAATCAGCATTTAAAGATGCTACGCTTGTTAAAACTACAGGTGGTGGTATGGTAGGAGCATTATTTACATGGGCTGCTATGTCATTATTTGATAAAGTTGGTACATATATTTTAGTAGCAGCATTTTTAGCATTTGGTGTAATTATGATCTTTGATATCAATTTAGCTAATTTATTCTCAGCAATAGCTGAATTCTTCAAAGGATTATTTAGTAAATCTGAAGGTGAAGAAGAAGAGACTGAAGAAGAAGATGAAGATGGAGTTATTGGAGATATAAAAGAAGATGGATTCAGTGATAAAAAAGTTGTTATTACATCAATTAATGATTTAACTGGACCAGAACCAATAAATGAACATAATGATGAAGCAGTAGTTGATGAAACACCTGGGGTTTATGTTAAACCATCAATTAATTTATTAGATCCTAATAAAAATAAAAATGTTAAAACAAATTCTAATGAAACAATTGCTAATAATATAAAAGCATTAGAACAAGTTTTCTTAGATTTTGAAATGCACGTTAAAGTAATAGAGGTTCATGCTGGACCTGCTGTTACTCAATATGAAATGGAAATATCTAAAGGAACAAGAGTAAATAAAGTACTTAGTATTTCTCGTGAAATAGCTCTTGCTTTAGCAGCTAAAGAAGTTAGAATTGAAGCACCAATCCCTGGTAAAAATACAGTTGGTGTAGAAATTCCAAATCAAACTATAGTACCTGTATCAATGAGAGAAATAATGGAAGCAATGAAGTTAGAAAAGAAATTAGAAAATTCTCCACTTGCTGCTCCTCTTGGTAGAGATATTATGGGTAATGTTAAATATGTAGAAATTAATAAAACACCACATATGTTAGTAGCTGGTGCTACTGGTAGTGGTAAATCTGTATGTATAAATAATATTATTCTTTCTATATTAATGAGAACAACTCCAGATGAAGTTAAAATGGTCTTAGTAGACCCTAAAAAAGTTGAATTTAATGTTTATGAAGGAATACCTCATCTATTAACACCAGTTGTTACAGATCCTAAAAAAGCAAGTGCTGCTTTACAAAAGATTGTTGTAGAGATGGATGATAGATATGAAACATTTAAAAATAGTGGAACTAAAAACATTCAAACATATAATGAATATATAGATAAAGAATTAAAGAAAAATCCAGATTGTGGTTTAAAGAGAATGCCATTTATATTAGTAATTATTGATGAGTTAGCTGACTTGATGTTAGTTGCTGCTAAAGAAGTAGAAGAATCAATTATGAGAATTACTCAACTTGCTCGTGCAGCTGGTATACATTTAATAGTTGCAACTCAAAGACCATCTACTGATGTAATCACTGGTGTTGTTAAATCTAACATACCAACTCGTGTATCATTTGCTGTTTCATCATCTATAGACAGTAGAACTATTTTAGATATGACTGGAGCAGAAAAATTACTTGGTAAAGGTGATATGTTATATAAACCTCAAGATGATAATAATCCAACAAGAATTCAAGGAAGTTTTGTTTCAGATGATGAAATAAAACGTGTGGTAGATTTTATTAAGAAGAGATGTTCTGGACCTAAATATAGTGAAAAATTCCAAAACTTAGATTCTAATGCTTCTAGTGGTGGAAATGGATCTATGGGTGGTGGAGGATCTAATGAACCTAAAGATGTTTTATATGATGAAATACTTGAATATGCAATTCGTATGGGTCAAATAAGTGCATCATTAATTCAAAGAAAATACTCTATTGGATATAATAGAGCAGCACGTATTATTGACAACTTTGAAGAAAGAGGAATTGTTGGTCCTGCTAAAGGCTCAAAACCTAGAGAAGTTCTTGTTAAATTAGAAGGTGATTCTTCTAATTCAGAAGAGGAGTAATCATATTATGGATGAAAAGGGTAGAAATGTAATAATTGTTATTGTAGCATTAATAATAGCTATTATATTTGGATATGTAATTATGTATATTAAAACTCCTTCTGTTGAAGAAGAACCAATAGAAAATAATACTACAGTAGAAGATGTAGATATGGATACTTTAAATTTTTCTCATTATTTATATGATATAGATGGAAATTTAGAAAATGAGACATCTGCTAAAATTATGAATAGTAATGTATATTTAACTATTAATGGAAATGAACATGTTTTAAATAATTTTGGAAATCCAATATCAGTTAGAGTAGAACATGCTATAACAGAAGAAGAATTTAATATGGTTTATGTTCTTACAACTAATAAATTATATTACATAAAAGATACTGAATATGAAAGTACAGCTAATTCTAAGTTAAGAACATCATTTACTGAAGTTCCAGTTGAAGATCCAGTTGCTCTTGCAATAGTAAATGAATATGATTCTAAAACTGATTATAGGTATCCAACAGTTTATTTAAAAACAAAAGATGATTCAATATATATATCAAGATTTGGTAGTGATTTTACCAAATATGAAGAAAAGGAGTGAGTTATGGCAACAGTACATATTGAAAGTAATAAGGAAGATATAGCACCAAGAGTGTTAATGCCAGGGGATCCAAATAGAGCATATTATATTGCTCAAAAGTATTTAACAAATCCAAAATTAGTAAACAAAGTTAGAGGTGAACTAGCATACACAGGTAAATATAAAGATGTAGATGTAACTATATTCTCAAGTGGTATGGGAGTAGGTAGTATGGGCATCTATAGTTATGAATTATTTAATGATTATGATGTTCAAAATATAATTAGAATAGGTACAGCAGGTGCTTATACTAAAGATTTAAATCTATATGATGTTTTACTTGTTGATTCAGCTTATTCAAATACTGTTTATGATGATGAATCAGGAATAGAAAATGTAGATATTTTAAATTCATCATTTGAATTAAATGGTGTTATTCAAGATACAGCAGCATTAAAAGGAATGAAATTAACTCAAGGAAGAGTACATACTACAGTTGCATTCTATACTGAAAGTAAAGATTATTCTAAATTTACTGATAAAGGATGTGTAGCTGTTGAAATGGAAGCATTTGCATTATTCTTTAATGCTAAGAAATTTAAAAGACAAGCAACTGCTTTATTAACAATAAGTGATAATTTAATTACACATGAAGTAATGGATTCAACTCAAAGAGAAAAAACATTAGATGAAATGATTGTTTTAGCTCTAGATTCTATAATAAAGAAGTAGAAATACTTCTTTTTAATTGGTATAATATCCATTGGAGGGTAATATGACATATAAGAAAATTAAAAATAAAAATAATACTATTCATGTAATAGATAGTAATAGATTTAAAGAGATGCATATCGCAATTTATTTTACTAAAAAAGCAAATAATGATGAAATGGCATTAGGTAATTTATTATGTCCTAATATGACATATACATGTAAAAAATATAATACTAAAAGTAAAATTGCTATAAGAGGAGAAGAATTATTTGGTGCTAAAGTAAGTACATCTTTTGGTTATAATGGTAATTCACAATCTTATGTAGTTGGACTTCAAATGTTAAATCCAAAGTATACTGCAGAAGAATATTTAGATGAATCATTAGATTTTTTATATGAAATATTATTTAATCCAAATGTAGATGAAGAAGGTTTTGATGAAACATTCTTTAATATAACTAAAAATGATTATATTAATAGTATTAAATCTATTAAAGAAAATCCAAATGAAATAGGTAGTATTCTATATGATAGAATTATTTTCAAAGGAACATTACTTGAAAAATGTATTCCTAGTATAGAAGAAATAGAAAAAATAAGTAGAAAAGATTTATATGAATATTACAAAAAATTATTTGATGGAAGCTATAATATAAATATAATTATTCATGGTGAAGATGCTGAATCTATAGTAGATAAATTATCTAATAGATTTAAAGATATTAAAGGTAATAATGATGATATAACTTTTGATATAGAAAGATCTTTTACTGATGAAGTAATAGAAAAATCTGAATCATATAGTTTTAAACAATCAAGATTATATATAGGATATAGTTTAAAAGATTTAAGTTATCATGAAAGAAAACATGTATTAAGAGTATATAATTTAATATTAGGAAGTATGACTGATTCATTATTATTTGATAATGTTAGAGAAAAATATTCATTATGTTATAGTATTAATTCATCATTTAATAGATATACTCCAGTATTAACTGTATCAGCAGGAATAAATAGAAATAATTTTGAAGAAGCTAAAAAAAGAATATTTGAAACAGTTGAATTAATGAAAGATAAATCTATTATTGATAAATATATTACACAAGCTAAAGAAACATTTAATACATATACTAATAGTTTTTATGATGATATATTTAGTCAAATAAATCATTATTTCTATGAAGAATTTAATTTTGCTGAAGGAGTAGAAGAACTAAGAGATAATATAAATAAAGTAACATCTGATGAAGTAATTGAACTAAGTAAAAAGTTATATTTAAATGTTATATTTTTTATGAGGGGAGATGAGTAATATGGAAAAATGTATATTTGAAAAAGTAGATGAATGTATATATAAAGAAGTATTAGATAATGGATTAGAAGTATATTTATATCCTAATAAAAAAACAAAAAATTTTTATATTACTATTTCTGTAAAATATGGTTCTTCTGTATTAAAATATAAAGTTAATAATGAAGTAAATGAAATAATACCAGGTAGTGCTCATTTCTTAGAACATAAAGTAATGGCTATTTCAGAAAACAAAAAATTTTCTAAAAAGATTAAAGAATATGGAAGCATAGCTAATGCATGGACAAATAGTTATGGTACTAATTATAATATATTTGGTAGTAAAAACATTTATGAAAACATTAAACTATTATTAGATATTTTCTATAATACAAATATTAATGATAAAAATGTGAAAGAAGAAAAAGGTATAATAGGGGAAGAAATAGACATGTACAAAGATAAAATAAATATGTACATGACTGAAACATTATGTAAGAGTGTATTTAAAAATGCATATCCTAAAAATACAACAGTAGGTGAAAGATCCGATATTGAAAAAATAACTGCAGATAGTTTAAACAAAATATATAATGATTATTATATTCCTAATAATACATTTATAATTGTATGTGGAGATTTTGATAATAAAAAATGTTTAGATTTGATTAAAAAACAAATTAAAAAATATAATCCTATTAAAAAAGAATTACCAGAAAAAGTAATAGAAAAAGAACCATTAAAAGTTAATAAAAATTTTGTTCAAATAGAAAAAAATGTAGAATGTGAAAGAGTAAAAATAGGATTTAAATTTAATAAAGATATACTAGGTATATCAGATGATAATTTAATTAGATATTATTTAGATATAATATTTTCATGTTATATATCACCAACTAGTAAAATATTTGAAAAATATAAAAATGAAGAATTATTTTATGATGGTGGATATGGTGTAACACTAGTAGAAGATAAAATAGTTATAATAGTAAGTGCTGCTTGTATTAATGCAGATAGATTCATAAAAGAAGTATTAAAAGATATTAAAAAACTTAATATTAATAAAGAAGATTTTGAAAGAAAGAAAAAATTATATTTAAAATCTTATATTATGGATTTTGATAATATAGAAGATATTGAATATAATATATGCATGTCTTTAATGGTTGATGGATATATTAATTATAAAGAATATTCACAAATAATAAATTTAGATTATGAAGAAGCATTAAGAATAATTAAATTATTAAAATTTGATAATTATAGTATTGTTAAATGCATAGAAAAAGAATAGTTAAACTATTCTTTTTTATTTATCATATCCATAATCAGATTCTTCATCTTCATTATTTTTATTTTTAATTATTGAATGAGCACCAAGACTAACTGCTCCAAGTGCTACTCCTATACTAGCAGCGACACCCATTGTTTTAACTGTTCTATCAGTATCTATGTTTATAGTTTCTTCAACAATAGGTTCTTCATGAATTTCTATTATTTCTGGTTGTGTTATTATTTCTTCAACATAATCACTATTTCCAGAATATTCATTTTCCATTGGAACTTCTTTAATTTCTTCAGGAGGAATTTCAACAGGTATAGTAGGAGTTTCTATATTAGTATTAGTTTGTCTTTTATTATTATTTCCAATGACTTTATTTTCTACATTATTTTGAATAACAGGTTCTGTATCATAAGATATTTCAGTTGTTACTTCAGAATATGTTGTAGCAATTTCAGTGGATGGTTCAAATATTTCATCAAAACTAGCAACCTCTGAAGGAACTTCAGTTATTACTTCAATCATTATTGTAGGTTCTTCAGTAGTTGGTTCAAGTGTTGGAGTAGGAGTATTATTACCACCATAATATTCATCCCCATAAGAAGAACCACTATCATAATCAGCTGTAGGTGTAACCTCATCTGGAGTTTTTGAATTTAATTTATCATAATAATCATTTATTAAATTTTTATAATATGATCCATCTTTTTCAAATTTATATGCACTCATATCTAGCTTAAAGTCAGCATTAAATGTTTGATTTCCTTGTGCATTTGTTACTGGATTTTCATACATATTCTTAACTTGACTTATAGCATCATTAATCATTTTTTGTGCATTTTCAACTAGTGGTGCTAAACCTTCTAATCTAGCTGAATATGCATTTAATGCAGCTTGCTCAGTTTCATATTTTGTAAGTGAATCTCTAAATGGTTGTATATCTGATGAACTATATTTATTTACCCATACACAAGATGGTGCTTCTGTACCTATTGGGGTTGAGCAAGATTGTTCCTTAGCATTTTCCATCTCAGTTATGGTTGATTTTACAATGTTAACTTGTTTATCTATTTCTTCAAGTAATGCTTGTATTTGAGGTAATTTAGAATCATCAAGTTCACCAGCTGTTACTAAACTACTATAATCTGTTCCTGATACAGCACTAATAGCATCAGATGATCCATTAATGTAGTCTACTACAACTCCCATAGCAGTTTTAATAGTATCTGATATAAAACTAGATGCTTTCATATTACAATCTAGTAAGTTTTGGTATGATTCCATGTTTGTCTTAACATCATTCCAAACTCCACCTTGTAATATATTAGATGAACCAATTCCACTCATGAATTCATCAACACTAGATTTTAATCCTTGAGCTTTTTCTACTTCATTATTTAATGATGGAATAACAGAGTTTACTGCACTTTCTAAAGCAGTAATACTTATTTTTCCAACGTTACCAGCTGTTATACTTCCAGTTAATAAGTTTGATAATTCAGCATATCTACCATTAGCCATAACAGCGTTTTTAGCAGTATTAACTAAGTTTGCAGTAGTATTTTTTAATGCATTTAATTGTGAAGAAAGGTTAGGTGAGTTAAATAAACTACTAACACCATTAGTTAGAGTTTCATCTGCTATTACAGCAGCACATCCATCCATTTGATATATAGCATTTGCTATTGCATATACTGCATCTGCTTCAGAACTTAAATTTCCATATAATACATTAGTAACTGCGCCATAATAATTAGTTGCTGAATACATAGCACCAATTATTCCAGCTTCATTACTAGATCCTTTTGTATAATTTAAGTCTGAATGACTAGTTATTTTTCCTTTTAAGGAATTCATAGCATTTGATACATATGAAAGATTTGATGCTAGGTTAGTACCAATACCATCAGTAAAGTTTTGAGCAAATTCTGATAAATTTTTATTATTTTTATAAAGTGACTCAAGATTTGCTTTATACATTTCATCAACTTTTTGTTGTACTTCTTCAGCACTTAAAACTCTACTAACATATTTTCCATTTTTATTAACATAATGTTCAATAAATTCATAGTCTAATTTTACATTTTGTCCATAATATTTAAATGTTTTTGGAAGAGAAGTAAAATTAAATTTACCATTAGCTATATTATTGATACCTTTATTCATCAATAATAAATATGGTAAAGCATGCATGTCTCCACCAGAATGTTTAATATTAACATCAATAATATGAACACCATTGGTATTTGATACATGGCTTGTTAAACTACGATTTTTATTTTGATATACGTTAAATAGAGTAACATTATTATTTATTAAAGATTTTCTTTCACTTTCACTTAATTTTAAAGGAGCACCCCAAGAAGATTCAGTAATTACAGCACAAAAATTATTTGCTCCTGTTTTTTTAGCAAATGATGCAGCATATTTAGCAGTCATTTCTGCACTTAAACTAAACCCTGTTAAAACAGTATTATTTTTATTTAAATTTAATTTTTTTGATAATGATTGAATAAAACTAGTTGTAGCATCTTGCCATCCTGATGATTCATAAGCATTACCACCTTGACCAGCTTGTACGATTACGTCTATATTATTGCCACCAGTATTTAAATGTTGTAAAACGCTATTTCCATTACCACCTTGGCCATACCCTTGAAGAGTAATACTAGTATTGCTATCAATGTTATTGCCTATAGTTATAATAAAAGTGTAGTTTCTACCATTACACTTAAATGGTATATTATAAGTACCAGCTTTTTTGCCAATTATATCATTTATTGAATTTAATTTTACTAGTGCCATTATCTATTACTCCTTATATTAATTTTATCACATTGAAGAATTTAATACCATATTAAAATATATAATTAATAGTTTATTTTTAATAGTAATCATTGTATAATTAATATGGATTGGAGGCATTTATGAATAAGGAAGTTATTGAGTTTAAAAATATAAAAGAATTATATAAAAGGGTTAGCCCAGCTTTATATTCTAAATGCTTAGAATTACGTCAGTTAGGTATGAAACATATTACTGGAAAAGATATATGGTTATATTTAATAGATGAGGAATGGAAAGATAAAAAGGAATTAGAATTAAGTGATGTAGTAAGTGATATTTTATTTGCAGATAAAGATAAAATAGATGAGTATGTCTCAAATAAAATTCTAGAAGAAAAAGAAAAATAACAGGAGGATTTATGAAAAAAATATACAAATTACTAATAGTTATAATCATCATTTTATTAGCAGGAGCATACTTAATAAAACCTACTATTAAAGATATATCTTATGGTATTGATTTACAAGGAGGATTTGAAATTCTTTATAGAATAGAACCACTTGATGCTAATGATACTATAGATGAAACTGATTTAAAAAATACTTATACAGCTATTTCTAATAGAATAGATACATTAGGTGTTTCAGAACCAGTTATTAATTTTGAAGGAGATAATTTAATTAGAATACAATTACCTGGAGTATCTAATGAAGAAGAAGCAAGACAAAGAATTAGTACAACAGCTGTACTATCTTTTAGAGACGTAGATGATAATTTATTATTAACAAGTGAAGTGTTAGGTAATAGAGCAACTATTGAACAAAATACTTCTTCTAGTGGTCAAATATTTACTTATCAAGTTAAATTAGATATAAAAGATACTTCTAAATTTTATGAAGTAACTAAAGCAATAGCAGCAAAATCTGGAACAGGTGAAAATTTGATGATTACTTGGTTAGATTTTGATGAAGAAAATGATTCATATAAAAGAAGAGTAGAAGACTATGGTGAAAAAAATGCTTGTAATGATATGAGATGTATATCAGCAGCATATGTAAATGAAGGTTTAAGTAGTAAGAGTGTTGTTATTACAGGAAACTTCACTAAAGATGATGCTCAATATTTAGCTGATTTAATTAATAGTGGATCTTTACCAACTAAATTAGTTGAAGAAGCAACACCAAAAAGTGTTTCTCCAGCATTTGGATCAGAAACAATTTCTAAAACTGGACTTGCTGGTATTATTACATTTATTATTATTTCACTTATTTTAATATTTAAATATAGAGTAAGTGGACTTCTAGGAAGTATATGCTTATTTGTATATGCATTACTTGTATTTGTATTATTTAATGCAGTTGATGGAGTTTTAACATTAACTGGTATTGCAGCATTAGTACTAGGTATTGGTATGGCTGTAGATTCAATAATTATTTCTAATGAAAGAATTAAAGATGAATTATATGGTAATAGTAATTTAGTTAAATCATATAAAGAAGGTATTAAGAGTAGTTTAGTAGCTATAGTAGATGCTAATATTACTACATTAATAGCAGGTATAGTTTTATATATATTTGGTGAATCTTCAGTAAAAGGATTTGCTACTATGTTAATAATTACTATATTTGTAACTGTTTTTGCTGCAGTAATTCTTTATAGATTATTATTAAGTATGGCAGTTAACTCTAAATTCTTTAATGAAAAACAAAGTGCATTATTTGGTAAAATTAGAGGACATAGAGATATAGATTATGTTAAACAAGCTAGAAGACCTATGATATTATCTGTATGTATAATAGCTGTAGGTATAGCTTTTGCAATAGTAAGAGGATTTAACTTTGGAGTAGATTTTACTGGTGGAACTAATATTGTTTTATCTAGTGAAAAAGATATTAATTTTGATAAAGTAAAAGAAATAGTTAAAGATTATGATATAAGAGATTATGATTACTATGTAGGTACTCAAAAAGAAGGATATATTGTTCTTAATAATATATTAGAAGAAGAAAATGAAATAGAAGTAAAAAATAAATTACTTGATTTAGGTATTGAATCTTCTTCTAGTGAAATTAGTACTTTAGTAACAGAAAGTTTAACTAAGAATGCTATTATGTCATTAATATATGCAATTATTGCAATAGTAATATATATGGTAATTAGATTTAACTTTAATTATGCTATTACTGGTATATTAATGTTAATACATGATGTATTAATAATACTTGCATTATTTGCTATATTTAATGTTAGTGTAGATTTTATTATAGTAGCAGCTCTTCTTACAATAATTGGTTATTCTATTAATGATACTATTGTTGTATTTGATAGAATTAGAGCTAATAAGAAAAAACTATATCATAATAGAAAGAAACTTACATATGATGAATTAGAAAAACTTGTAAATGAATCTAGTTCAACAACATTTAATAGAAACTTATGGACTAGTGTAACTACTGTTGTTTCTGTTATTACATTATTAAGTGTAGGTTTAAATGATATTTTTACATTTAATTTAGCTATTTTAATAGGATTAATCGCAGGTACTATTTCATCATTATTAATTGGTCCTAGAATTTGGATGGTTCTTGAAAGCAAAACTATGAATAGACCTGAAGAAGATGATGATGATGGTCCTCAAGAATTAAAGATTAAAGGAATAAATGATTAAAAGGATGTGATATTATCAAAGATCACGAATACAGAGAATTAAAAGACCTATTAAAAACATACATGGAACAAGAATATATAGACTATATTGATAGGTATTATGAACAAGCTAAAATAATATATGATGGGATGAAGAGAAAAACAGGTGATGATTATATTCTTCATCCTATAAATGTAGCTTATATTTTAGCTGCTTTAAAAATGGATTCAGAAACAATAGGTTGTGCATTAATACACGAAGCTATTTCTTTAAATAAAATGACTTATGAAGAAATAGAAGAAATGTTTGGAAAAGATGCAGCTGATATAGTTTTATCAATTACTAAAATAAGTAATTTAAAACAAACATTTAAAATAAATAATCCAGAAAAATATAGAAGAATTATAGTAGGTTTATCTGAAAATCCAGCAACTTTATTTATTAAATTTGCAGATAGACTTCATAATTTAAGAACATTAAAAGTACATGATGAAGTTCATCAACAATACATAATTGATGAAACTCAAAATATATATATACCAATAGCACATAGACTTGGTATGAAAAAAATGAAAAGTGAAATGGAAGATTTATGTCTTCAATACACTGATCCAGAAGAATATAATAGAGTATTAGATAGAATTAATTCTTCTAAAACAGAACTTGAAAAATCATTATCAAAAATGAAATATGAAATTATGCAAATATTAAATGAGCATAATATTAAATATGAAATATTATCAAGAGTAAAATCTGTTCGTGGAATTTATAATAAATTAAAAGCAGGTAAAGCTTGGAATGATATATATGATTTACTAGGACTAAGAGTTTTAGTAGATACAGTTGAAGATTGTTATAGAGTAGTAGGCTTAGTACAAGCTAAATATTCACCAATACCAAATAGATTTAAAGACTATATAGCAAATCCAAAACCAAATTTATATCAAAGTTTACATACTACTGTTTTTGGTGAAGATAAAAGAATATATGAAGTTCAAGTAAGAACTTATGAAATGGATGAAATAGCTGAAAAAGGTGTAGCATCACACTGGAGCTATAAAGAAAAAACAGATGGTAGTGTTAAAAATAATTTAGATAAAATATTAGAACAATTTAGAGTATTAGTAGAAGCAAATGATATTGAACAAAATATGGATTTCTTTGTTAATATAAAAGATGAATTAAAAAGAAGTGAAATATATGTTTATACTCCAAAAGGAGATATTATTGAACTACCTAGTGGAGCAACACCAATAGATTTTGCATATAAAATTCATAGTGAAGTAGGTAATACAACAACAGGTGCTTTAGTTAATAGAAAAATGGTTAAATTAGACTATGAATTACAAGATGGAGATTTAGTAGAATTAATTACTCAAAAAGGACATGCTCCATCAAAAGGCTGGTTAAAAATAGTTAAAACTGATACAGCTAAAAGTAGAATTAAAGCATACTATTACAAAAAAGAAAGAGAAAAATATATTGCTACTGGACATGAAATGCTTAATAATGAATGTAAGAAGAGAAATGTTGATTTAAATGAATTATTTAATGATGAAAATATAGATAAATTATGTAAAGCATATAAATTAGATAATTTAGATGATATATATTTCTCAGTATCAACATTTAAAGTTCTTCCATCTACATTATTAAATAAATTAGAAGTAAAAGAAGAAAAACCAAAAATTAAACAATTACCAAAGAAAGGTAATAAAAATTCAAATGGTATTATAATAGCAGGTTCAACAGATATATTATCAACTCTTGCTACATGTTGTAATCCAGTTTATGGAGAAGAAATAGTAGGATATATAACTCGTGGATATGGAGTTAAAATTCACTCTAAAAACTGTCCTAATATAGACTTGGATAGTGAAAGAATTATTGAAGCTAAATGGGAAGAAAATTTAGATAATAGATATTCTGCTAAAGTAAAAGTATATGTAGAAGATGTTAGTGATATACTTCTTAAAATTATTACACTTGCTACTAAATCAGATATTATTGTTGACTCAATTAATTTAATAAATAGAAATAAAGAATTATTTTATGATTTGAGTGTTAAAGTTAAAAATATTTCTTCTCTTACAAATTTCCTAGATGAAGTTAAAACAATAAGTAATGTTAGAGAAGTAGAAAGGATATTTATTTAATGAGAGCAGTAATACAAAGAAGTAAAAAAAGTAAAGTTACAATAGATGGTAAAGTAAATGGAGAAATTGATCATGGATATGTAGTTCTTGTAGGCTTTACTGAAGGTGACAATGAAGCTATTATAGATAAAATGGTTAATAAAATAGTTAACTTAAGAATATTTGAAGATGATCAAGGTAAAATAAATTTAAGTATTCTTGATGTTAATGGAAGTATATTAAGTATTAGTCAATTTACTTTATATGCTAATTGTAAAGAAGGAAGACGTCCATCTTTCACAGAAGCATTAAATCCTGCTGAAGCTACTAAATTATATGATATGTTCAATGAAAAACTAAGAGAATATGTAATAGTAGAAACAGGAATATTTGGTGCTGATATGAAAGTAGAAATATATAATGATGGACCAGTTACTATTGTTTTAGATAGTAATGAGTTATTTAAATGAAAAGAGGATAAAAATGGAAGATAATAATTTTAATCAAAATAATAGTGAACCAGTTACAAATAATGCACCTGGCCAAGAACAAATTCAAAATAATGGTGAAGTGGTTCAAAATAATGAATCTATTCAAAATAATATTGAAAGTGTTACTCCAATGAGTAATACAAATAATGATAATTCAAATAATGTTGGAGAAAAGAAGAAAAATAATACAATAATTTTTATAGCTGTTATAGCAGTATTGGTAATTGTAATAATAGTATTAGTTTTAAAAATGAATGGTAATAAAACTAAAGAAAATAATAATATAAATACAAATCAAAACAATATTCAAAATAATGATAATACAAATAATAATTCTAGTAACAATAATAATTTAAATAATATTACTAGCCCAGAAAGTAATACATTTGTTAAGGGAAGCAAAGACTATTTATCTTTATTTTTTACTGGTGACGTGAATAGTGGTAAAGAAGAAGTATTATCAACAGTTACAAAAGTTTATGGAAAAGAAGTAAGTGCTTCTGACATTGAAAAATGTGCTGGATCTGTAGATAATGGCATTTTAACAAATTTAACACGTGTAAAAATTAGTGTTGGAAGTAGAAAAATGTATTTTTCATATAATTGTGGGTTTGCAGATTTTGTAAAATCAGCTATTACAGGTAGAATTGAAGTAGATGGAGCTATATTAGTTGTAAAAGCTTCAGCTGGGATACAACCACAATTGAGAGAAGAATTATCTATATTAAATAAAGTAGGAGCATCAAAAGTTTCAATATATATAAATGATGATGTATCAAATGATAGTGCAATAAATCTTGTGAAAGATGATGTAAAAGAATTGCTAAAGAGTTATAATTTTGATCCAAATGCTACACCAATGACTGTTGGAAAAGCAAATGATACTAATGCTGTTAAGCAGTTAATAGAAGCAACAGATAAATGGATAGAAAGTCCTCAAACAAAAGAGGAAAAACCATTCTTAATGGGCATTGAAGATGTGTTTACTATTACAGGACGTGGAACTGTTGTTACAGGTCGTGTTGAAACAGGTAAAATTAGTGTAAATAATCCTGTTGAAATAGTTGGTATTAAGGACACACAAAAATCCACTGTAACAAGTGTTGAAATGTTTCAAAAAACAACAGATAAAGCTGTAGCTGGTGATACTGTAGGTATAATTCTTAGTGGTATTAATAGAGAAGATGTTGAGCGTGGACAAGTTTTAAGTGTTCCAGGTGGCATTAAATCATATAAAAAATTTAATGCTATTGTATATATATTATCTAAAGAAGAGGGTGGACGTCATACCCCGTTCTTCAATAACTATAGACCACAATTCTATTTTAGAACAACTGATGTTACTGGCGTAGTTACATTACCAGAAGGTACTGAAATGGTTATGCCTGGTGACAATGTTGATATGACTGTTGAATTAATCACTCCAATGGCAATAGAAAAAGGAACATATTTTTCTATTCGTGAAGGTGGTAGAACAGTTGGTGCTGGTATAATTAATAAGGTAATAGAATAAAATAAGGAGGAAAATATGAAAAGTAAATTATTAGGAGTTTCATTACTTACAATAACTTGTTTATATGGACTTTTAGCAGCAGTAATATTATTAATATTTAAATTAATTGGTGCTGATATGTTAATTGGAGTAGGTATAAGTATTTGTATATTATTTATTCAATTCTTAATATCTCCATGGTTAACAGATTTATCAATGAGATTATTTTATAAAGCTGACTTTAAGGCTGAATTACCAGAATATTTAAAATCATTCTTATTTGATGAATGTAAAAAATATAATATGAAAAATCCTCGTGTAGCAGTTATAGATGATGGTGGACCAAATGCATTTACATATGGTAGAACTAAAAATGATGCTAGAATTGTTATTACAAGAGGAATATATGAATTATTAACAGAAGAAGAAGTAAAAGCAGTAGTTGCTCATGAACTTGGACATGTAGTACATTACGATATGTTATTTATGACTGCAGTACAAGTAGTACCATTAGTTTTATATGCAATTTATGAAATATTTGCAAGAAGCAATAGTAGTGATAGTGATAATAATAAAGCAGCTATAGTAGGTTGGATAGCATATATTTTATATATAATTAGTCAATATATTATTTTATGGTTATCTAGAACAAGAGAGTATTATGCTGATGAATTCTCACTTGAAGAAACTAAAAATCCTAATTCATTAGCTAGTGCATTAGTTAAAATAGGTTTTGGATTAAGTACAGCAGAGAAAAAAGGAAAACATGATGTTAATAAAAAGAATGCTTTAGGTATATTTGATTCAGCAACATCTAAATCTTTAGTAGTAACATGTACAGATGAAAATAATCAAATATCAGAGACACATATTAAAAATGCTATGAAATGGGAAATGTGGAATCCATGGGCATTATGGTTCCAATTAAATTCTACTCACCCATTAATTTCAAGAAGACTAATTGCTATTTCTAAACGTAGTGAAGAATTTAATCAAAGACCATATATTGTATTTGATTTAGAAAAACCAGAAAGTTATGTTGATGATTTCTTTATTGAATTATTAATTAAATTTTTACCAACACTTTGTGTATTATTAACAGTAGTAGCTGCATTTATATTTAATACTAGAATTATGATGGTAGTTGGAATAGGTTTATTATTAACTGTAGCTACAGCTTATATTGGATTTAATAGAGCACATAAAAATAAAGATTATAAAGAAACAACTGTAAGAGATTTACTTGGTGAAGTTAAAGTTTCACATGTTACTTCAATACCTTGTATATTAACTGGTACTATTATTGGTAGAGGAAATCCAGGATGTATATTTAATGAAGATTTTATTGTAAAAGATAAAACAGGTATTATATTTTTAGATTATAATCAACCATTAAATATTATTAATAAAATATTTGCTATATTTAAATCAAAAGAATATTTTGATAAAGAAGTAACAGTAAAAGGATGGTACAGAAGAAGTCCTGTTCCATATGTAGAAATAAAAGAATATACAGTAGATGGACAAACTAAGAAAATATGGACATATGGATTATCTAAATCTATGTATATTACTTTTGGAATAGTAGCAATTGTATTAATTGCATTATCAGTTTTATAAAAAACACTTTTCTTAAAAGTGTTTTTTTATTATAATTAAAATAGGTGAATAATATGAAAAAGAAAATAATAATACCAATTGTAATATTATTAGTATTGGTAATTTGTGGGTTAACTTGGTTTATATTAAATAATAATAAAATTGTATCTACTATTACATTAGATATTAATCCAAGTATAGAATTGCAACTAAACAAGAATAATGAAGTAGTAAATGTAATACCATTAAATGATGACGCTAAAGTTATTGTTGATGATAGTCTAGAAGGATTAGATCTAAATAATGCATTAGATAAAATAACTCATAATGTTATTGATAAAGGTTTTGTAAAAGATTTTACTACAATAATTATTCATGCTGAAGGAATAAATAATAGAGAAGTTGAAACAGTATTATCAAAATCATTTGAAGAAAGAAATATACAAACGAATATCATTGTTGTAGAAAATGTTACAAAAGAAGATGAAGAGTTTGCAAGTAAACATGGTGTTTCACCTGCTAAAGCATCATACATAAATACTATTACTAAAGAAAATGAAAATATTGATGCAGAAGTATTAATAGAAAAACCAGTTGATGAATTAGAAGAAACAAAACAAAGAGGTGTATATTGTGATACTGGATATACTTTAGATGGAGATTTTTGTATTAAAGAATTAAGAAGAGAGCCATTAAAAGATGGGCAAGTATGTCCAGAAGGATATTTTGAACAAGATGGTAAATGTTATGAACAAGCAGAAGGAACAACAACTGAGAAATTAGTTTGTAATAGAGATTGGGTTTTAGAAGATGGCAAATGCTATTTTAGAGAAACCGTAAACGCAATAGCAGCTAAAATGGAATGTACAAAAGGAGTAGAAAAAACAAAAGGAGAATTAGAAGGAACAGATTCAGATGAAAAAGTATGTGTGGATCTTTCAAAGGCAACTCATCCTGTTTCACCATGTGAAGCAAATGATGGTACAGAATACACAAGAGCAAATGGCAAATGTTATTGGCATAAAGCTCCAATTATAGCATCTGGTTGTCCTGGAAAGGTTAAAGTAAATGGATTTTGTTGGGATGATGCTTCTAATGTTCTTATATGTAAAGGTTATAGAGACGGTAGACGATATAAAAGTAGGGATGAATATTGTGAACATTCTATTAAAATTATCGAGCCAACTGTAACAGAATATAGATGTGAAGGAGACTTCATTCTAGAAGGTAATAAATGTAAAAGAGAAATTGTGGAAGATCCCCATAATGAAAAAATATGTCCAAGTGGATATACATTACTTGATAGCGGACATTGTATTAATAAAAAGAAAACTGTTAATAAAACAAATGGTAAGTATTGTGAAAATCCAAATTCAAAAGTAGAAAATAATGAATGTATTATATATGATATAATTCCAGTTAGAAAATAAAGAGCAAATTTATTGCTCTTTTTCTTTTTTTTACACCAAAAAGTGATAAAATAAGGTAAATGCAACCAAATTTATACAAAAAACAACCTAAAATTGGTAGAACGCAACCAGTAGAAATTATATGATTGAGATGTAAAAAGGAGGAAAAACTATGAATAATCGTTTTTCAGAAAATCTTAAAAAGATAAGAAAGGACAACAATCTTTCACAAGAACAACTAGCTGATGAACTAGGAGTATCTAGACAAGCTATATCTAAATGGGAATCTTCAGTAGCATATCCAGAGATGGATAAAATAATAGCTATATGTGATAAGTTTAATGTTAATATAGATGACTTATTACATAAAGATATTAAAGAAGTAAAAGGAGAAGAAGAAAGTAAAAAGAATATTAATAACTTTATAAATGATTTTCTTAAATATATTTCTGACTCAGTTAATCTATTTAGTAAAATGAATTTTAAAAGTAAACTAAAATTAATATTTGAAGAATTAATAATAATAGGTATATTAGTTGGAGTATCATTTATATTATTTGCAATATTTACATCTATATTTTCTAATTTATTTAGTTTTATTCATATTGAAAAATTATATTATTTTATATCAAATATGTTTGAATCAATATTAGCTTTATTTTTAATAGTTGCTTCTATTGTAATAATTACTCATATATTTAAAGTTAGATATTTAGATTATTATAATAAGATTAAAGAAGAATCAAAAGTTGAAGAAGAACAAACTGAAGAAAATATTGAACCAAATGTTGAACCTAAAGAAGATAAGCAAGATAAGAAAAATAAAATAGCTTTTAAAATGAATGAACAAAAAATTGTTATTAGAGATCCTAAGCATAGTGAATATAAATTTATTAATGGATTATTTAAATTCTTTATATTAATTTGTAAATTCTTTGCATTATGTTTTGCTATACCAGTTTGTGGTGCTTTAATTGGTTTCTTTGCAGCCTTTGGAGTATCATTCTTAGTTTATAAAACTGGAGCTTTCTTTATAGGCGCACTATTTACTACAGTTTCTTGTTCAATCGTAACAATAATTGTTCTGTTATTATTACTTAACTTTATATTCAATAGAAAGAATAATAAGAAATCAATGATATGGAGTTTTATATTATCAGTTGTTATGTTTGGTATTGGTTGTGGTTTATTATTTATGGGTTCTTTAAATTTTGAAGTTTCTGAATATGATTCTCAAATATTTAAAACTGAAGAATTTGAATTAAATATGAATGATAAATTATTCTTTAGCAATTATAATTTTGAAATTGAATACATAGAAAAAGATATTAAAAATGTTCAAGTAGAATATAAGATTAATAAGTTCTGTGAATTAAATCATTCTATTAGCGATGATAATAGTGTATTCTTTATTACTAATTGTACTAATGGTACTAAAATGTTAAAAGAAGAAATAAGAATGATTAACAATAAAAAATTAGTATTATTAACTGATGAACCAAAAGATATAAAAGTATATGCTTCTAAAAAGAATATTGAAAAAATTCAAAAGAATGAAGAAGCTTATTATAAAAAAGTAGCAGAAGTAGAAGAAGAAAATATTCAAAGATATTTAAGAGAAGAAGAATTACAAAATAGAATTTCTGAATTAGAAGAACAATTAGAAGAATGTAATTTAGATTAAAACAGTCTTTATGACTGTTTTTTATTTAAAAAAAATAATTTTCTTTTTGAATATTATTCAAAAAGTATTATAATAAAGGCTATATGGAAAGAAAAGATGTTAACTTAAATGATGTTAGCCCTATGATGAGGGAATACCTTAAAACTAAAAGTGAGTATGAAGGTATAATATTATTTTATAGATTAGGTGACTTCTATGAAATGTTTTTTGATGATGCAATTACTGCTAGTCATGAATTAGAGTTAACATTAACTGGAAAACAATGTGGATTAAGTGAGAGAGTACCAATGTGTGGAGTACCACATCATGCTGTTAATATATATTTAGAAAAATTAATTGAAAAAGGATATAAAGTTGCTATATGTGAACAAATGGAAGATCCTAAAACAGCAAAAGGAATTGTTAAAAGAGAAGTAATACAAATAGTAAGTGCAGGTACTATTACAAGTACTGAAATAGTAAATGAAAAAGATTTCAATTATATAGCTAGTTTAACTGATTATAATACTACTTATGTATTAACATATGCAGATTTATTAAGTGGAAAAGTTTATACAACATATATAGAACATAATGAAGATAAATTAATTAGTCATTTAGTTAATTTAAATATAAAAGAATTAGTATTAAGAGATAATTTTGATATAGAAATTACTCATAAATTAAAGAATCAATATAACATATATATTTCTTATTATAATGATGATAAAGAATTTAAAAGTAGTGATGTTTTTAAAAATGTACATGATGAAAAATTAATACGTAATACATCTCTTGTATTAAATTATTTATCTAATTCTATGAAACAAGATTTATCTCATATACAAGAAGTAGAAGTAGTTGATAATAATTTATTTTTAGAACTTGATAAAGAATGTATTAAAAATTTAGAATTAGTTGAGACAATAAGAACTAAAGAAAGACAAAATAGTTTACTTGGTTTTATGGATAAAACTAGGACTGCTATGGGAAGTAGATTACTTAAAAGCTATATTATTAGTCCGTCCATAAGTTTAGAAGAAATAACTAAAAGACAAAACTTAGTAGAGCAATTAATAAATGAGTTTTTACTTAAAAGTGAATTAAAAGAATTCTTATATGAAATATATGATTTAGAAAGATTAACTGGTAAAGTAGCATGTAATACGTTAAATGCAAGAGACATGCTACAACTAAAAAATAGTTTAAAAGTATTACCAGATATTAATTTAATATTAAAGCAACTTGGTTTAGAACCATTAGAGACTTTTGATTATTTATATCAGTTATTAGATAGATCTATTAAAGAAGAAGTACCACTTAGTATAAAAGAAGGTGGACTAATTAAAGATGGATTTAATGCTGAAGTAGATGAACTTAGAAATATAAAAACTAATGGTAAAGATTTTATATCTAATTTTGAAGCAGAAGAAAAAGAAAGAACAGGTATTAAAGGATTAAAGATTGGATATAATAAAGTATTTGGATATTATATTGAAGTTCCTAAAGGACAAATAAGTTTAGTTAAAGAAGAATTTCATTATGATAGAAAACAAACAATATCTAATTGTGAAAGATATATAACACCATTATTAAAAGAAAAAGAAAGCATGATATTAAATGCTGAAGATAAATTAAATGAATTAGAATATGAATTATTTTGTAGTATAAAAGAAGAAATAAAAAAATATATTTCTTCATTACAAAAAGTATCTAATAAAATAGCTTATTATGATGTAATGCAATCTTTTGCAACAATAGCTGAAGATCATAATTTTGTAAAACCAACTATTAATCAAAATAATGAAATTAGAATTATTGGTGGTAGACATCCAGTAGTAGAAAGTGTTATTGCAACTGAATATATTGATAATGATGTAATAATGGATAAGAATACAAATATATTAATTATTACAGGTCCTAATATGAGTGGTAAAAGTACTTATATGAGAGAACTTGGAATAATAAGTATATTAAATCAAATTGGTTCTTTTGTACCAGCTAAAGAGTGTTCACTACCTATATTTGATAAAATATTTACTAGAATAGGTGCTAGTGATGATTTAGTAGGTGGAGAAAGTACATTTATGGTAGAAATGAAAGAAAGTGCTTATGCTCTTAAAAACGCTACTAAAAATAGTTTAATATTATTTGATGAACTTGGTAGAGGAACTAGTACTTATGATGGTATGAGTTTGGCAGGGGCTATAATAGAATATATATCTAAGAGAATAAAATGTAAGACATTATTTTCAACACATTATCATGAATTAACTAAAATGGAAAAAATATATAGTGGTATTAAAAATGTACATGTTACTATCAGTGAAGAAGATGGTGATATTACATTCTTACATAAAGTACTTGATGGTGCTGTAGATAAAAGTTATGGTATTAATGTTGCTAAACTAGCAGAACTTCCAAGTGAAGTAATAGAAGAATCTTGGAAATTATTAGAAGAATTTGAAACAAAAGGTAATAAATCAAAATCTAATGTTCATCAATACTCACTTGATTTACAAGAAGAAAAACATGATGAATTAAGAGAATATTTAAATGGTGTTAATGTTAATGAAATAACTCCAATTGAAGCATTAAATATTTTAGATCACATTAAAAAAATATCATAGGAGGAACCTCATATGGAAAATAAGGATAAATCATTGTTTATATTTGAAGAAAATCAATTTGTTAGTGAAGAAGAACAAACTCTTCCAATAGATGAAGTACTAAGAATGCGTAAAGAAGAATTAGAAACAATAAATTTGAATTTTAAATATCTATGGGAAACATATAAAACTGTTTCTATGACTTGTAGATTAGAAACTGAACAATATAGAATTGCTAAAATAAGAACATGTGTAAGTTATTGTGTAGCTAGACTACTTAGATTCCTATATAGAAGTGATGCTTGTGAAGAATTTGAAAAATTAGGTTGTTCAATTTCTTCAACTTTAAGAGAATTTAAAGATGAAAGAAGATTATTAAAAGAAATTGGACAATCAATTAAACAATTAAAAAAATATAATGTAATAGATTGTAATGATGATATTTCAAAATTATTATCATTAATGGATGAAAAATATGTTTTACTAGATGGAGTATTAAGAGATGATACTAGATCATTAGAAGTTAGACTAAGAGGTATTGATTATTCATCTAATGCTGGACTTAGAACTAAATTATCTGTAGTAAATGAAGATATAGATAGTAAAGCTCAATCATTAAATTTACATCAACGTAATAAAAATCCTAATATTTAGGATTTTTTATTTTAAAAAAATATGATACAATTAAAATAGGTGAATAGAATATGGAAGATTTAATGACTTTTTTAAAAAGAATAAGACAAAGAGTAACTGAAGATCCTAGTATCTTTGCATATCTAAAAATTTCAGATTATGAATCATTTCAAAAAAACAAATTTAATAAAAAAGTAGTAAAAGATTATATGAAATTTACATCTGAAAAGTTTGCAGTTTTATATACTTTAGATTGTCTAATAAGTGTAGAAAGAGTAATAAAAGATATAAAGACTTCTCCATTTGCTATATCTAATCAATATCATTTAAATAAAGCTTTAGAAATATTAATTCAAGAAAGAAAAAGATTATTTGGTTTGTTAGCAATTGAAATTGGCTATTTAAATAAAGCTTGGGGTGAAGAAATTAGAGAAAAAGCAACTCATTTAGATGAAGAAAAATATGATAAAGCTGCCTCTCTTGAAAAAGCTAATAAGGATAAAGAAAGCATCGCTTTTGATGTAGATTATAAATATGGCAAGATGGAAGAGATAGATAGAATAATAGAAGATATAGATGAAGTATTAAAAGGTAGTTGTTTAATTAGAGATGAAGTAGAAGAAGAAGCAAAAGTTTTTAGAAGTGCATATACTAAGGAATTTTTAGAAGCCGCTAAAGAAGTAAAAGAAAAATTAAAAGCTGCTGAATTAAAATCATATGAGTATGAGCATTTAGAAAACATAGCTAATTTTTATGCATTAGAATCATTTGATTTTGAACGTTTGAGAAGAAGTACAAAAGATGCACCATTAAATGAAAGAATGACTTATGGACAACTTAGAGAATCATTTAAAGTTATTAGAAGAGCGTGTAAACATTTAAGAAAATATAGATCACAAGTTCTAAGAGAAGCAAATAAAGATAAAAGTTTAGATGTAACTAGAAAATTTGTTAGCGTTGCTCCAACAGTAGCACATGATCTTAAAATTACAAAAGATTATGCTATTAATGACCCTAACCGTAATTTATGGAAATATTGGGAACTATCAACAAGAAAAAGACATAAAATAGATACAACTCTACCAGAAAATTTTAAACATACAAGAGATAGAATAAGTGATATTAAAAAATTAAATCGTGGTAGACAACTAAAAAAATAAAATAAAAAATCCTAATTATTTAGGATTTTTTCAGTGTTTTTAAAATTTAATTTTGCTATTTTATTTAATTCTTGTTTTCCATATTTAGCAACTATTTGTTTTCCAAGTTCATCAACTTTATCACTAGCACCTTTTAGAATATTAAGTTTATATTTTTCACTTAGTTTATCCATTTCTTCTAAGAATAAATATCTACTTATTACTGAAGCTGCTGCTACAGATAAGTGAGCACTTTCACCTTTAGTTAAGAATGTTATTTTAGTAACTTTTTCAGTAATATTTTCTTGCTTTAAATAACTGAAATAACTTCTTGGTGTAGTAAATTGATCAACTATTATTTTATGATAAGGAATTCCTTTATTAGATAATTCATATAATACTTTATTATGAAGAATTGCTTTTATTTTATTCATATTAAATCCTTTAAAAGCAAGTTCATTATATTTAGGATTTGATAGGGTAAATGTTACATAAGGTAGTTTTTTCATAATAATTGGAGCACATCTTCTAATTTTATCATCAGTCATTTTTTTAGAATCCATTATTTTTAAATCTTCAAGTAGTTTTCTTGTAGATTTATCAACTAGAGTAGCTGTTACTATAATTGGTCCAAAATAATCACCAGTACCAACTTCATCACTACCAATAGCATCATAATAGTAATACTGTTTATTATTTTCTTTTTCTTCTTTTTTCTTAGCTTCTTCATCTATATTCCTATTATTAATGATTCTTTCTTGTTCAGTCCAAAAAGAAGCTTCTATATCAGCACCAATACCTTGGAACATTACTTTTCCACTTTCATATAAAGTTATAACACAATCATATTGTTTAACTTGAAAAATAGAATAAGGTGGTTTACCAGTCACCATATCTTGATAATGCTCAATCATTTGGTTCTTAATATTATCACTAACCTTAAATACAATTGTCTTTTGTTTATTATCCATTTTTATCCCTCAACAATATTTTATCATTTAAAATAATTATAATAAAGTAAAATGATAATTATTTGTTCGCTTTACACCATAAAATCTTAATAAAAATGAAATCTTTGTAAAAAATGTTTTTATATTATTGAATAAGATTATTGTTATGATATAATTTTTTTAGAGGTAATATTAATGTTAATGACGAAGAGTAATTAACATGTTTTTAGTACATGTTTTTTTATAGGAGAATTCAAATGAAAAGAGCAAAATTAATAGTAATTGAAGGAACAGATGGTTCCGGAAAAGAAACACAAAGCAAAAAACTAGAAAACTATTATTTAGAAAAAGGATTAAAAGTAAAAAGATATTCTTTTCCAATTTATAGTACTCCAACTGGAAGAATAGTAGGGGGACCATATTTAGGAAAAAATGAGTATGGTGAAACATACTTTCCTGAAACATCAGCTTGTGTAGATCCACTTGTTAGTAGTTTGTATTATGCAGCTGATAGAAGATATAATTTTCTAAATGAAATAGAAAGTGAAATGTATAAAAATGATATTATTATATTAGATAGATATATAACATCAAATATGGGACATCAAGCTGGAAAAGCAAAAACAAATAAAGATAGAGATAAAATATTACATTTTATAGAAGTATTAGAATACGATTTATGTGAATTACCTTATCCTGATAAAGTAATCTTTTTACATATGCCATTTGAAGCAGCCAAAGAACTTAGAAAAGATAGAGTTGGTGGAGATGGTAATGAAAATAATGAAGACCATTTAAGAAATGCAGAAAAAACTTATGTTTATATAGCTAAAAAGTACAATTGGGATTATATAAATTGTATTAGGACAAAAAAATATAATTCACTTGAAGATATTAAATCAATAGATGAGATATCAGATGAAATAATAAAATTATGTGATGAAAACATTCCTTTGGAAAAAATACAAAAAATGACTAAATTTTAATAGGAGGTAATATGATAAGATTAGATTTAGTAGATGAAAATTATTTTAGAAAAGAAGATGGAACATATGATAGAGATGGAGCTTTATTATTTGGTGGTAGAGCAGCAGGTATTTGCTATAACAAAGAAGGATATAATGCTTTAATAAATGAAGATGTTTCAAAAACGTTAAGAAGAGTTGATATGACTCTTTCTGGTGGACACCATAGTGTATATGGACATAGTGATGTTATATTAAATATTCAAAAAATACCTAAAATATTAGCTATGGTTATTAATAATGAACATGAATATAATACTAGTGAAAAATCTGCTAGATATACTCCTGTTACTAAAACTGGAAGTCCAGTTATAACTGAAAAAGAAGAAGAATTATATGCTAAATGGATGGAAATATTTAATGCAGAAATGACTAAAAAATATGGAGATGTTTTTGATAGTAAAAAAATTAATAAATTAGCACAAGAAAATGCTAGATATTTAGTAACAGTATTTATGGATACTCAAATGTTATATAAAACATCTTTAAGACAAATTAATTATTTAGCATCATTTATGAAAAGATATATTGAAACTCATGATAAAAGTAATGCTTTTGAAAGTAAACTTGCAAGTTCTATGGAAGAATTTATAAGTGAATTAGAAAGATTAAATCTATTAGATGAAAGATTAATGCGTAATGAAAAAAATAGAAGTATTTCATTATTTAGTGATAGATTCGATTTAAGAAGAGAATACTTTGGAGATGTATATTTAACAAAATATGAAGGAAGTTTTGCACAACTTGCGCAAGCTCAAAGACATAGAACTCTAGATTATGAAATAAGACTTAAGGATGATGGTAGTTTCTATGTACCTCCAATTATTGCTAGTAATAAAAAATTGTCAAAAGAATGGTTAGCTGATTGTGAAGAAGTAAGAAGTGTATATCCTCAAGGCATGTTAGTTGATATTTGTGAAAGTGGAACATATGAAAACTTTATATTAAAATGCAAAGAAAGATTATGTTCAGCAGCACAATTAGAAATAATGAGACAAACAAGAGATACTATTCTTAAATATCAAGCTGAGTTAGAAAAATCAGGACATCCATTAAAAGATGATATAGTTAACTATACTAGGGGAGCAAGATGTACATTTAAAGATTATACTTGTCCAACACCTTGTGGATTTAAAGAAGGTATTAAATTAACTAGAAAAATATAAAGTGTAAATCACTTTATTTTTTTTACACTTTTTAATTACGTTCAATTTACAAAATATCGTATATTTATTATAATTAACTTGATAATATGAGTAGAAGAAGTAAGAAAACAATTTGGAATTATATGAATAAATGGATATTATTCATTAGTATAGGTCTTGCTATATTAGGGGCCTTTTTAATATTGGATGCATCTTCAATTTCATCTGTATTAAGATATCATAATGCATCCCCATATTATTTCTTTAGAAAACAATTAATAATGATAGCAATAGGTATAGTTGGATCACTTATTGTACTTAGATTTCCAACAAGTACATATAAAACTATATCATTAGGTATTAGTTTGATAATGCTTGCTATTATGATATTTACTTTTGGTTGGTCTAAAATAACGGGAAGTATTAGTACAGTTACTATGACTATTGGACCAATAACGTTCCAACCAGCAGAAGTTTTAAAAGTCTCGCTGATTATGTATATGGGATCCTATTATGGACAGTGGGCTAATTCAAATAATAAATCATGGTTTTCTGCTATTAGACCATTAATACTATGTGCAGTATGTGCAGGTGTAATATTACTTGGTGGAGACTTTGGAACATGTGCTATTATGGCTGCGTTATATGCATTAGTATTTGCATGTGTACCAACTAAAGAACCTTGGATAAAAACATTTAAAGGAATAGTTATATTCTTATTAATATTTAGTGTATGTATTTTAAAATTTGGATATTTAGTTTTACCAGAAAGTGCTTTAGATGGTGGTGGAAGATTATCAAGATTTAATTATAAAAATGCTTGTGATAGATATGAAGATCCATCAGGATATCAAGTATGTAATGGATATATAGCAATGGATAATGGAGGACTTACTGGAGTAGGAGTAGGAAATAGTGTTCAAAAATATCTATATCTTCCAGAAAGTCATACTGACTTTATATTCCCAATTGTAGTAGAAGAATTTGGTGTAATAGTAGGTATTTTAATAATAATTGCGTATATGGTACTTTTATATTTCACATTTAGAGTAGCAGTTAATACTCATACACTTAGGAATTCAATAATATGTTATGGAATAGGTATATATTTTATGCTTCATATATTTATTAATTTAGGTGGAGTACTTGGTATAATTCCAGTAACTGGAGTACCACTTCCATTCTTAAGTTATGGTGGAACATTTATAATATGTATGCTTGGTGCATTTGCAATTGTTCAAAGAATTAATATGGAAAATCAAATACATAAAGAAAGTAACTAAAAAAACTTGCAGTAATGCAAGTTTTGTGTTATTATTATATCGCTTAATCCGCTGCATAAAGTGCATGATTAAATAAAGCACAGAGGAGGGTATAAGAGATGAATTTAATCGATTTAATTAACAAAAAACAAATCAATCCTAATGTTCCTAATTTTCAAGTTGGAGATACAGTTAGAGTTGATGTTAAGATTAAAGAAGGTAAAAGAGAAAGAATTCAAGCTTATGAAGGAATTGTAACTGCTAGAAAAGGTGGAAGCGTTTCTGAAACATTTACTGTTAGAAAGAAAAGTGGAAGTGTAGGAATTAACAGAGTATTTAAAGTTAATAGTCCACTTATTGATAAAATAACAGTAGTTAAAAAAGGAAAAGTAAGAAGAGCTAAACTTAACTTCTTAAAGAATCTTACAGGAAGTTTTAAAATTAAAGAAAGAAATTAGGTTTTAAACCTAATTTTTTGTTAAAGGAGTAATATGAAAAAATTTTGGAATGCTATTAAAGATTATGTATATATAGTTATTGTCGTAGTATTAATACGTACTTTTTTAGTGACCCCTGCTTTAGTTGATGGAGATTCTATGAATGATAATTTATATAATAATGATTTAGTTATTATTAATAAATTAGTATATAGAATATCAGATATTAAAAGATTTGATATAGTAGTTGTTAAAAATGATTTTGATAAAGATAAAATTATTAAAAGAGTAATAGCACTTCCAAATGAAACATTGATATATAGAAATAATAAATTATATATTGATGGAAAAGAAATTAAAACTGATATTAAATTTAAAGATACAGAAGATTTTGAATATACTACTAAAGATGGTGAATATTTTGTATTAGGTGATAATAGACCTAATTCAAAAGATAGTAGATATTTAGGACCATTTAAAAAAGATAAAATATTAGGTAGAGTTTTAATAAGATTATTTCCATTTAATAAAATTGGTAAGATTAAATAAAAGAGTATTACGAAATACTCTTTTTATATGTTATAATTGAATTAATAAATAAGGAGGAGTTATGTTATCAAATATTTATTTTTCAGAAGAAATTACACCAGAAAGCTTAATAAAAGTATATGATGCTTTAGGTGTTGAATTAAAAGGAAAGGTAGCAGTAAAAATTCATAGTGGTGAAGATGGAAACCAAAACTATATGAGACCAGAACTATTAAAACCATTAATTGATAAAGTACATGGAACTGTAGTTGAATGTAATACTGCTTATCCTGGTGCTAGAACAAATACAAAAGATCATAAAGAATTAATTCATAAACATGAATGGGATAAATACTTTAATGTAGATATTATGGATGCTGATGGAGAAATAGAACTTCCTATTCCAAATGGTAAAGTATTAAAGAAAAATTATGTTGGTAAAAATATTAATAATTATGATTCTATGTTAGTAATATCTCACTTTAAAGGACATCCAATGGGTGGATTTGGTGGAGCTTTAAAACAATTATCAATAGGTTGTGCATCACGTGGTGGAAAAGCATATATTCATAGTGCAGGTAGAACTACTGATGCTGAAGATATATGGGATAATTTACCAGAACAAGATAAATTCTTAGAAAGTATGGCAGATGCTGCTAGTTCAGTTTATGAACATTTTAAAGGAAATATTGCATTCATAAATATTATGAAAAATATGAGTGTTGATTGTGATTGTTGTGCTGTAGCAGAAGATCCATGCTTAAAAGATATTGGAGTATTATCAAGTTTAGATCCAATAGCTATAGATCAAGCATGTATTGATTTAGTAGATGAATCAAGTGATGTAGGAAGAGACCATTTTATGGAAAGAGTTGAATCAAGACATGGAATTCATACTATTGAAGCAGCTAAAGAATTAAATTTTGGTTCTCGCCAATATGAATTATTTGATATAACAAAATAGGAGATTAATATGAACTATGCATATGTAACAGTTCTTAGTACAAATGATTATTATAAAGGTGTAATAGTTCTATTTGAATCATTAAAACAAACTAATCCAAAATATAATAATTTTGTAGTATTAGTAAATGAAAATATAGATAAAGAAATAATAAATGATTTTAATAATAGAGGTTATAAAGTAATAAATAAATCTAGAGTAGATGCATCGTTTATTAATAATAAAAGCTATCAGCATTGGGCTAATACTTTTGATAAATTTAATATTTTTGATTTAACAGAATTTGATAAAATTGTTTATTTAGATAGTGATATGTATATTAATAAAAATATAGATGATTTATTTAATTATCCACATATGTCAGCTGTTGCGGCAGGAAAATCTAGATATAAAGATTGGATTAATATAAATTCTGGATTAATGGTTATTGAACCTAAAGAAGGTATATCAAAAGAATTAAAAGAATTACTATTAAGTCATGATTCTAATAAAAGTATTGGAGACCAAGATATAATTGAAGAATATTTTGATTGGCATAATCAAAACTTATATATATCTGAAAATTATAATTTGTTTAATTCATTAGTAGATTATTACATAAATAATTTAAATTATGAATTATCTAATATTTGTGTAATTCATTATATTGGATATCCTAAAATATGGATGTTGAGTGAAGATAATTTATTAAAAAGAAGAGAAGAAATACAAGGTAATAATAAAGAAAATGAATTATATTTTTTTGATAAATATATAGATATATTAAAAAATATAAATTAATCATAAAAAGTAGATTTTTATCTACTTTTTTATTATAATTTTAATAGTGATGCAATAGTATTAAATAATAAAGTTTCAATAGTAAAGGAGGATTTATGAACAAAGAATTAAAAATTGAAAATATTGAAGCATTAGAAGTAATGGATTCTAGAGGAAATCCAACAGTACAAGTAAAGGTTGTCACTGAGGGAGGCTTTACTGGGGTTGCTATGGTACCATCAGGAGCATCAACTGGTTCATTTGAAGCAGTAGAATTAAGAGATGGTGACAAAAATAGATATCAAGGAAAAGGCGTATTAAAGGCAGTAGATAATGTTAATACATTAGTATCTCCTGCATTAAAGGGAATGAATGCTTATGATCAAAAAGGTATTGATGAAGCATTAATTAAACTTGATGGAACAGAAAATAAAGGAAAATTAGGAGCAAATGCTACATTAGGTGTCAGTCTTGCTGTTGCTAAAGCTGCTGCTTTAAGCAAAGGAGAAGAATTATATCATTATATTGGTGGAGATGAAGCAAAAACATTACCAGTACCAATGATGAATATATTAAATGGTGGAAAACATGCTGATAATACAGTTAACTCACAAGAATTTATGATTATGCCAGTAGGAGCACCAAACTTTACTGAAGCACTTAGATGGTGTAGTGAAATATATCACACTCTTAAAAAAGTATTAAAAGAAAGAGGACTTGCTAGTGGAGTTGGTGATGAGGGAGGATTTGCACCAAACTTAAAAAATGATGAAGAAGCTTTAGCATTAATCGTAGAAGCCATTAAAGAAGCTGGATATGAACCAGGAAAAGATATTAGACTAGCTATGGATATAGCTAGTACAGAAATGTATGAAGAAGCTAAAAAAATTGGTAAAGAAGGAAATTATTATTTCTGGAAAACTGATGAATTAAAAACACCAGAAGAAATGATAGCATGGCAAGAAATGTTAATAGAAAAATATCCAATTATATCTATAGAAGATGGTCTTGCTGAAGAAGATTGGGATAATTGGAAAATATATACTGAAAAACTTGGAAATAAAATACAAATTGTTGGAGATGATTTATTTGTAACAAATATTAAACGTTTACAAAAAGGAATTGATAATCATACAGCAAATAGTATTTTAATTAAACTAAATCAAATTGGAACATTAACTGAAACATTAGCTGCTATTAATTTAGCAAAAGAAAATGGATATACATCAGTAGTATCTCATAGAAGTGGAGAAACAGAAGATGTTACTCTTGCAGATGTAGCAGTTGCTGTAAATTCAGGTCAAATTAAAACAGGAGCACCTTGTAGAACAGATAGAGTTGCTAAATATAATAGACTTTTAAATATTGAACATGATTTAAAAGATTCAGTATATCCTGGAATGAATGCATTTAATCAAAAATAGTCTTGAATAAAATCAAGACTTTTTTTATAATTAATAATGTAAGATATGGAGATGAGAATATGTTTAATTTAAAGGGAAGAGTAGCAGTAGTTACTGGGGCAAGTAGTGGTCTTGGAAGACAAATGGCTAAAGCTTTTGCAAAGCAAGGAGCAGACTTAGCAATACTAGCTCGTAGATTAGATAGATTAGAAGAATTAAAAGTTGAACTTGAAAAAGAGGGAGTTAAAGTATTACCTGTACAATGCGATGTTACATCAACAGTTGATATTAGAAAATCAGCTAGTACTGTAGAAAAATTCTTTGGTAAAGTAGATATTTTAGTTAACTGTGCAGGATCTTCTAAAGATAAAGGTGCTTTAGAAATGAATGATGAAGAATGGGATTTCACAATAGCAACAGATATGACTTCAGTATTCAAAATGACTAGAGCATTTGGAAATATAATGAAAAAACATAATTATGGAAGAATAATTAATATAGCTTCAATGTATGGAATGGTTGGTAATACAGAAATACCAACAATAGCATATCATACAAGTAAAGGTGGAGTTGTTAATTATACAAGAGCTGCAGCTGCAGAACTTGCAAAATATAATATTACTGTAAATTGTATTTGCCCAGGTTACTTCTATACTGAACTTACAACAGCTGTATTAGATACAGAACAATTTCAACAATTTGCTAAAACTCATGTACCTATGGAGAGATACGGTAATGAAGGTGAATTAAATGCAGGAGCAATTTTCTTAGCAAGTGATGAGGCAAGTTATGTAACAGGAGTTATTTTACCAATAGATGGTGGATATACTTGTATTTAGTATATAATTAGAATTATAATAAAATGCAGTAGTATAGCTACTGCATTTTGTATATTATAGGTGATAATATGGATAGAAATAAAAAAATAATTAAAACTAGTATATTAGGCGTAATATTAAACGCTATATTAGTAGCAATTAAATTGGTAATAGGCTTTATATCTTCATCAATAGCTATTATTTTAGATGGAGTAAATAATTTAAGCGACTCAATGTCTTCAATTATTAATATTATTGGCACTAAGTTATCTAATAAAGCTCCAGATAAAAAACACCCATATGGTCATGGAAGAATAGAATATTTTACATCAGTTATTATCTCTACAATTGTTTTAGTTGTAGGTGTTTTTGCTATGAAAGAAGCAATTAATAAAATAATTAATCCAGTTGAACCAGAATACTCCGTATTATTTATTATTTTAATCGCAGTTGGTGTAATTATTAAGTTTGTATATGGAAATTATGTTCAAAAAATTGGTAAATCATTAAATTCACATGCTTTAATCGCAACAGGTACTGATTCTATTATGGATTCTGTTTTATCATTTTCGACTTTATTAGGAGCAATTACAACATATTTATGGGATATAAATGTAGATGGATATTTAGGTGTTTTAATATCAATTATAATAATTAGAACAGCTTTTGTTTTACTTAGTGAAACAACTAGTCTTTTAATAGGTGAAAGAGCAGATAGTAAGCTTACATCTAAACTAAAAAAGAAAATATTAGAATATGATGAAATAAAAGGTGCATATGACTTATATTTGCATTATTATGGTCCATCTAAAATAATAGGATCTGTTCATATTGAAGTTAGAAATGATATGACTGCTGAAGAAATTCATGTATTAACAAGAAAAATAGAATATGAGATATTTTCAGAATATGGAATTATTCTAACAATTGGAATATATGCTTTAAATGATAAAGGTGAATTTAAAAAACTAAAAAAAGATATTGAAGATACAATAAAAAAATATGATTCAGTATCTCAATTACATGGTTTTTATGTAGATAAGACTAAAAATATAGTATATTTTGATTTAATTATTGATTTTGCTGAAGAAGAAAAAGATAAAATTATACATAATATTAAAAAAGAATTAAAAAATATTTATAAAGATTATCATTTTTATATAACAGTAGATTCAGATGTAGCTGATTAAAGTAAATAAATATTTTAAAAATTGTATTTGATGATAAACTTGTACCTAGAAAAATTTTATTAAATGTGGTATATAATATATAGAAGTAGGAGGAAATATGGCAAAGAAATGTAATTGTAGTAAAGACTGCAAATGCGGATGTCAAGAAGGAAAACCATGTACTTGCAAAGATTGTAAATGTGGTTGTCATAAAAATAAATAAAGGAGTTAAACTCCTTTTTTATATGTTATAATTGTTATGGTGATAAATATGATGTTATCAGTTTGTGATAGTTCATCAGTTTTAGAAGTATTAAATATAGTTAGAATAATTATTAAAGTTATTTCTATAATAGTTCCTATTATTTTAATTATTAGAATGAGTATGAGCTTAACTAAATCACTTACTTCTAAAGATGGACTAGATTCAAAAATAGTTAAAAGTATTATAAATAACATTGTAGCTTGTATTGTTATATTTATGATTCCAATTGTTGTTGGGATATTAGTTCGTTATTCAAGTGAAGATTTTCAATATAGAAAATGTTTTTTAAGTGCTAATGCGGAAGGAATACATGCTGCTAGAGTAACTGAAGCATCAACATTAGTAAGTATAGCTGTTAAATCAATGAATAAATCTGATTATGAAACAGCTTTAATAGCAGTAAGTAAAATAGATGATAGTGCAGATAAAAATAGATTATTAAATCAATTAGCTAATGTTAAAAAAACAGTTGAATTAAAAGCAAAAGTAGAAGAAGCTTTTACTAATGGAACAGAAGATGATTATAAACAATTATTAGCAGAAGTAAATAAATTAAGCAGTAGTGCAGCTAAAACTGAATTATTACAAAAATTAAAGAAAATGAAAGAAAGAATAGATGCTTCTAAAACACCTGATGTTGGTGAAGCAATAGGCAAAATAGGTGGAAGTAATCCTCCAATACAAAAAGTAAATAATAAAAATATTACACTAAATTATTATAAAGCATCAAATGGACAAGCTTTTTCATATTGGTTATATGTTCCTGAGAATGCTGGATCAGAATTACCAGTTGTAATTTTTATACATGGATTAGGTGAAAGAGGAAATGATTATAAAAATGGTACCACTCTTGGTATAGTAAGTGGCCCAATAAGAGAAATAAATAGAGGTGCTAAAAAATATAATGCAATAATTATTCAACCTCAAATACCAGCTAATGATAAATCACAAAATTATGGTAGATCAATAGTAGAATTAACTACTAAATTAGCTACAAATTTAAATGCTGATAAAAAAAGAATATCAATATCAGGTTTTTCTAATGGATGTTATGGTGTTTTTGCTATTGTTCCTCAATTTCCAAATTATTTTTCAGCAGCAGTAGGAATGGGATGTACACCATCAAATGCAAATGCATTTAAAACAGTACCACTTAAAACATATGTTGGTAGTGGAGATGGAGTAGGAACTATGCCTCCATTTGTAGAACAAGTTAAAAAAATAAATGGAGGAAGAGCTTGGCATATACAAGTTCCACATCATGCTCATAATATAACTCATGATACAAATTATAGTGTATTTGTAGAATATCCAGTTGTTGAATGGATGATTGGTGAAAAAAGAGTTAATTGATTAGATTAACAATATATGTTATTATATTATTAGAATAAAGAAGGTGTTTATAAAATGGATTTAATAAGAGAAATATCAAATTCAGAGACATTTCAAATCCTATTTAAACTATTATTAAGTAGTGTATTAGCAGGATTTATTGGTATAGAAAGATCTGCATTAAGTAAACCAGCAGGATTTGGTACTCATGCTATTATTGGCCTTAGTTCAGCTTTAATAGTAATGGGTAGTCAATATATGGCAACATATTATGATATAGACGCTGCTCGTATTCCAGCTCAAATATTAACTGGTATAGGTTTTATTGGTGCAGGAACTATTATTAGAAATGGAACAAATGTTAAAGGTGTTACAACTGCAGCTGGTATTCTATCAGTTACTTGTATAGGTTTAGCTGTAGGTATGGGATATTATGTAGCAGCAATAATAGCAACAGCAATAGTATTTGTAATATTATCAGTTAATCATGAAGTAGCAGGTAAATTTGAAAGATATGAAAATATTACATTATTAATTACAGTAGAAGATAACTTACAAAGAACAATAAAAGAAGTTCAAAGGTTCTTAAAAGAACATAATATTTCTATTCAATCTATTAGAAAAGATAATGAAGTAATTAAAAGTAAAAAAACTGAAGTATTAAAAATTAGTTTTGAATATGATACTAAAAAAATACATAAAAATGAACTAGTTAGTTCACTAGTTGCATTAGAATCTGTTAAAGAAGTAGAAGAGGATTTATAATGAGTAAAAAATTAGTATGTTATTTTTCAGCAAGTGGTAATACTAAATCAGTAGCAGAAAATATTGCTAATGCTTTAGAATGTGATTTATTTGAAATTGAACCAGAAGAAAAATATACAAAAGAAGATTTAAATTGGATGAATAAAAATAGTAGATCATCAGTTGAAATGAATGATTTATCTTCAAGACCAAAAGTTGCAAAGAAAATAGAAAATGTAGATGAATATGATACATTATTTATTGGTTATCCAATATGGTGGTATACATGTCCTACTATAATTAATACTTTTATTGAAGAAAATAATTTAGATAATAAAGATGTATATTTGTTTGCTACATCAGGTAGTTCAAGCGCTGACAAAAGTTTAACTGATTTAAAAAATAGTTATCCAAATATTAATTTTATAAAAGTAAAAAGATTTAAAGGAAAAGAATCTAACGAAGAAATACTAGAATGGATTAAATAAAAAATAGAGAAATCTATTTTTTTATTTTAAATCATATTAAAAAATGTTAAAATTATCATAGGTGATAAATATATGTCAGTAAATTGGTATAGAACTAATTATAAAGGATGGTTTCAAGAGACATGTGCTCAAAATGGTAGCATGGCTTATTCAGTATACATTCCACCAAGTGGAGTAAATGCTAATACAAAAATACATGTTTTCTCATGCAATCCACATGACTATGGAACTACTTGGTTTGAATATGTAAGAAAGCATCAAGATCCTAATTGTGTATATATGGTCATTCCATCTATTCAAGATGGAGGTAGTTCAAAAGCAGCAGATTTCTTTGCAAAAAGACTATTATCTATAACAAATGAATATCATATTCCAACTGAAAATATTAATATGTATTCATGGAGTAATGGAAACAAAGGTATATCTGCCATAGCATCATCATTAAATGGTAAAGGATATACAATTGGTAAATTTATTAATGTTTTTGGAAACTTCGATGGTTCAAATTCAGGTAATTTCTTTACTAATTTTAAAACAGGTAAATCAGCCGCTTTCCCATATATTTATATAAATGATGGTTCAAACCATACAAATTATAGTTCATTTAGAAAAAATTGTGATGATTATATTGTTATTGATGTTAATAATCCAGATAATCACAATTTTTATGCCGCTGACAAAAAATATAATTTAATAGATTTCTTTATGAAAGGTGAAGACTTTCTTAAAGGAGTAACAATCACTAGATATACTAATGGAGTAGCTACTAAGCTATCTTATCAAGAATTTGTTAAATTAATGAACACAGGTTCAATAGATACACTATATTCTAATTGTAAAGAATTATCAGAATTTTCTGAATTCTTTAATGGTGGTGTAGGAGATACACTTGCTTCAAATTTAGCATTTGTATCAAATTCAATGAATTCATTAAAAGGAAAAATAACAAGTCATACAGACTTAAATTATACAAAAGGTTCAGATAATGAAGCAGGTATAGTAGGGGCAATGTACTCAGCAACTAATTATTATGGTGCTGTTACAAACGTATTATATGGAAATATAAGTGCAGAAGCTGATGCAGTATATGCAATAGCAAACGCAATTTACAAAATGGATGGATGTGCTGCTGTAATTGCTGAAGGTAGTTTAACAGATGGAATAAAGCAAATGTTTGATCCATCAAATCCAACAGTTGCTGCTAATTTAGAAGCATTAAAGAAAACAACTGGTGAACTAGTTGATACAGCTAAAAACGCAATAACAGCTGGTGGAAGATATGATGAGCTAACTAATCTATTAACTGGAACAGTTACAGCAGGTAATGTAGGAAAGATAAGTATTTCTTCACTTGAAAGTGCAGTTAATGCAGTAGTTCCATCATTAAATGAAGAAGTAAACAAAGCACAAGGATTAAAATCAAGTGTAGATGAATTCATGAGTGGTATTGGTTCATCTAGCATATTACAAGGTGGAGTATGGACTGATGTTAAAACAAACATGGAAGCATACCAAAACTTACTAGATTGTAATATGAAAGCAGCTAATTTCATATCAGATACTATTAAAACTGCTATGGGAGTTGTAGTTGATTATATAAATGGATCTTCTGATGCTATTAATGCAGTAGCAGGAACTGATTATGGAAGTTTGGTTACTGTTGGAGAATTAGATGATAGTAAGCTTCCAGAGATAACAACAACATTAGAAGAAATAGCAAAACAAATAGAGTCATTAAAGACAACTATTAAAGATATGGAAGATGCTAAAGAGCAAGTTTGCTCAACACCAGTTGGAACAGAAGCACCAGCATGTGAGTGGGTAGCAAAATATAGTGCATCAGATATACAACCATATAGAGATTCTTTAACTAAGTATGAAACAGCTCAAACAGCATTAAATACATATGCAACTAGACTTGAAGGATTAGCACCAATAGTTGAAAATGCACAAAAGATGATAAATGATGCTATAAGTCAAGTTAAAAGCATGTATGAAAATCCAGTTACTGATACTCAAGGTAATCAAAGATTTAACGCAGATTTCAAACTAGATATGAGTGCATATGGTTTTGAGAAAGATGCAAGTTATTATAAACAATTAATAAATGATTATTATGATAAATTAAATCCACCTCAAGATGAAAAAACTCCAGCAGATGACGAATCTGGAGATAATGATAATGATGACGATGATGATGATACTTATACTGGACCAATTGGAGGACCAGATGTACCAGTAATTCCAACAGAGGCTCCAACTGAAGCTACAACTGAAACAACAGAGCCACCATCAGAGGAAACAGAACCACCATCAGAGCCACCTGAGCCAGAAACAACTCCAACAGAACCTCCAAGTGAAGCATCAACAGAAACAACAGAACCACAAACAGAAGCACCAACAGGAGAAAATGAAACAGAACCTGGTGGAGGTGGTGGAAGTGAACATAAACCTCAACCACCATCAGAGGAAAAACCAACAGCACCATCTGAAGTACTTACTGAGATGCCAACAGAGGTTGAAACATTACCTGAAGAAATGCCAACAGAAGAATATTCATATGAAGAGGATACAGTCCCTGAAATAATAGAAATAACTGAACCAGAAACAATTCCTGAAATAGTTACAGAACCAACAAGAGGAAATGCAATTAAAACTATGGGTGTTGCTGCTGGAGTAGGTTTAGCTGTTGGAGCAGCAGCTCTAGGAGCACATACTATCATCAAGAGTAAAGAAGAAGATGATGATGAGTATGATTATGGTTATGATAAATAGGTATACAAATGTATACCTTTTTATTTGTTATAAAATGTTATATAATTATGATAGGTGAGAATATGAATAATAAAAAAGTGACAATTATATGTTTAGTTATAGCAGCAATTATATTAATAGCTATATGTGCTAGTAAGTTTATAAATAAAGAAACAAAAAGTAGTATTATTCCTGATGGGTATATATGTGTTTTTAATGGTGGATCAGGTGAAGTTACTTATTCAACATATATTTATAAAAATAAAGAATATTCTGATAATTATGGATTTGATTATATAAATACAACAAATACAACTAAATCATGGGGAAGTTCAGAATGGAATCAAAAAATTACTTCAAAAGGAACTGTAGGTTGGACTGATGAAGTATTTGAAGTAGCTAGAAAGAATAATGCATATTCATATGTTGAAGAAAACGGAAAAATCTATACTATTGAAGAATATGGTAGTAGATTTATAATGGATTAAAATGAAAGAAGTAGACTATATTATAATTTTTGGATGTCATGTAAAGAAAATTCTAAATAAAAGATTAGAATATTTTTTGAGTATAAAATATAAATATAAATACAATAAAATTATTCTATCTGGAGGAATAGGTAAATTTGGTGATTATAATGAATCTAGATATATGAGAGATTATTTAATTGAAAACAAAATTGATAAAAATGATCTTGTTTTAGAAGAAGAATCTACTACAACAAAAGAAAATGTTATAAATTTTATAAATTTATTAAAATTAAATGAATTAGATAAAAAAACTAAAATTGTTTTGTTAACTGGTAGTTTTCATATGTCTAGAATTAAAAGAATTATTAAAAAACATTTAAAAAATGAAAATATAGAATTAATATTTGATATAGTATCTTAAGGAGAATAATGAATAAAATACAAGTGTTAAAATTATTAAAAGATTTAAAAATATCAAAAGAGAAATATGTTATTTTATCATCAGCATCTTTAGTTATAAGAGATATTTATAAAGAATGTGGGGATATTGATATAGCTGTTTCATTAGATGGATTTGAAGAATTAAAACAAAATTATGATTTAATTGATAAAGGAAATAATTGGTATAAAATAAGTGATAATATAGAGTGTGTAGTAGGAACGGATAATCTTAAAAGAGAAAAATATAAAGGTTTTTATCTACAAGATATTCATCAATATTATGAGTTTATTAAATCTAAAAATAGAGATAAAGATAAGGATAGAATAATTATTTTAGAAAAATATATTAGAGAGAAAAACGTTTAATGTGTTATAATATGTTCTAGGTGGCAATATGAGAAGACTAAAAATTGGAATGTTTATGGATTCATGGTATCCTGATATAAATGGTGTTATTTTAGTAATGGAAAACTTAATAAGAAACATGAGTGATTATGCTGATGTTACTTTAGTTGTTCCTAAAATGGGTGATGAAGAATATGATGATAAAAAGTATCCATTTAAGGTAATTAGAGTAGATAGTGTTCCATTAATACTAACTAATTATAAATTTGGACTTGTTGATATTGAATATTTTAAATTAAAACTTGAATTTAAAAATTTAGATTTTGATATTATTCATATTCATTCTCCATTTGCATTAGGTAGATTAGGTATTAGAGTAGCTAGAGATAAAAATATACCTGTAGTAGCAACATTTCATACTAGATGGGAACTTGAGTTTGAAAAGTATTTAAAAAGTAAACATATAGCTAATTTATGTGTTAAACATTTAATTAAAGCATATAATAAGTGTGATAGTTGTATTGCTCTTAATCCATCATTAGTTAAAGTATATAAAGATTATGGATATAAAGGTAAATTAACTATTATTGGTAATGGTACAGATTTAAAAATAGTTAAAAATAAGAAAAAAGCTATTGAAAGAGTAAATGATTTATTTAAAATATCTGATGATGAAAAAGTATTATTATTTGTAGGAAGAATTATTAGTATTAAAAATATTTTCTTAATACTTGATGTTTTAAAAGAATTAAAACATAGAAATTTTAAATATAAAATGATTTATGTTGGTGATGGACCAGATTATGAAAATCTTAAAAAGAAAATTAAGAGTTATAGATTAACTAATGAAGTAGTTACTACTGGTAAAATAATGGATAGAGAATTATTAAAAGAAATATATTTTAGATCTGATTTATTTATATTCCCATCATTATTTGATTCATCATCTTTAGTTCAAATAGAAGCTGCATCTCAAGAAACACCAACATTATTTGTTGAAGGTTCTGTTACATCAGATGGAGTAGAAAATAATATAACAGGTTTTACTGAACAAGAAGATGTTATGCTTTTCGCAGATAGAATTGAAGAAATATTTAAAAATAAATGGTTATATAATAAAGTTAAAAATAATGCTAGAAAAAAACTTGCTAAATCTTGGAAAGATATTTCTAAAACAACATATGAATATTATTTGAAAGTTATAGATGATTATAATAAAGGAGAATAGTATGAAAAATAAAGAAGAGTTAGATAAGTTATTATTACAATTTGAATGGATTATTTTATTTCTTGGATTTTTTAGTTTTGTAGAAATTATTGTTTTTGCAGCATATTTTGATCTTGAAGAAAATATTATGTTATTATTAACTGTAATTGGATTTATTCCTTTAATAGTAGCAGCTTGTGCAGCTATTAAAATAGAACAAATAGCTGGATATTATAAGTGCGCTAAATGTGACCATACATATGTACCAACTTATAGTAGTGTATTTATGGCTCCTCATTTTGGTAGAACTAGATATATGAGATGTCCAAAGTGTAATGAAAATAGTTGGAATAAGAAAGTATTAACAAAATAAAAATATTACTCATCGTAATATTTTTTTTGTGATATAATTTAAATAGAAAGGAGCTTTTATGAAAAACAAATTATTAAAATTATTTGGTACTATATTAGTTGCATTTTTATTTATAACTAATGTTAGTGCAACACCTGTTGCTGAAGCAGGTCAGAATTATACTCAGGAAGGAGAATATAAATCTAGTAGATTTGTAGCAGGTAATTCTTTAACAAATAAAGCTACTATTGATGGACTATCATTTGCTGCTGGAAATACAGTATTTGGATATGGTAATTTAACATATGCATTTTATGCAGGTAATGTATTAAATTTAAATGATAAAGTATCTAAAGATTTATTTGCAGCAGGTAATAATATTACAATTGGTCCTGAAGCAGTAATAGAAAGAGATGCATATATAGCTGGATCTTCTATAATTATTAATGCTAATATTGGAAGAGATTTAAGAGCAGCATCTGATTATATTTCTTTAAAGGGAATTACTATTGAAGGAGATGCTATAATAGATGCATCAACTATTGATTTAGATGAAAATACAGTTATTACTGGTAAATTATCTTATCCATCTAATGCTAAAATAGCTAATATTGATAAAGCTAGTATTGGAAATATAGAAGTAAATGAAGTAGTAGATGTAGATACTACTGAATTAAATAGATCATTAACTATTTCATTATTTATCTATAGTATATTAGCTGGTATTGTAACATTATTAATATTATTAGCTGTATTACCAGGATTAAGAGAAAAGATAGATAAAGTAAAATTAAATAGTAGTGATATTGCTAAAACATCTGTATTGGGATTAGTATTATTAGTTATGATACCTGTTGTATCAATATTTGCTATATTTACTGGTTTATTAACACCAATTACATCAATAGTATTAGCTATATACTTTATTTGTTTATACTTAGCACCTTTATTTGCTTCATACTATGTAGGTTATATTATTAATAGTAAGTTATTTAAACTTAAAAAGACATATTTACTATTATCTATATTTATTGGTGTAGTATTAGTTAAATTAATAGGTTTAATACCATTTATTGGTGAAATAGTTAGTTTCTTAGTATTAATTTATGGATTTGGTTTATTATTTACGTTAATTAAAGCAAATATTAGTAAGAAATAACTTGATTTTTAACTATATTTATAGTAATATTAAATAGAAGTTTTTTCCGGGTTTTAATATTCCTCGTATTATTACTCAGATTAAACGGATTATTATGAAGGAGGAAAATTTTATGGCATTAACTAAAGAAAAGAAAAATGCTATTGTATCTGAATTTGCTAGAAGCAAAGGGGATACTGGTAGTGTTGAAGTTCAAGTTGCATTATTAACTGAAAGAATTAATAATTTAACTGAACATATGCAAAAACATGCTCATGATTTCCATACTAATCGTGGTTTACTACAATTAGTTGGTAAAAGAAAAAATCTTTTAGAATATCTTAAAAAAGAAGATGTTCAAAGATATCGTGAGTTAATTAAAAAATTAGGTTTAAGAAAGTAGGCACTTATTTTTAGTGTCTCTTTTTATTTAGAGAGGAGTGAGTTATGAAAAGAGTATTTGAATACGAATTTCAAGGTAGGAAAATAGTTGTTGAACATGGAGAACTTGCTAAACAAGCTGGAGGGGCTGTTTTAGTTAGATATGATGATACAGTAATATTATCTACTTGCGTTATGAGCAAGAATGTATCTACTGCTGATTTTTTTCCATTAACAATACTTTATCAAGAGAAGTTATATTCTGTTGGTAAAATTCCAGGTGGGTTTATAAAAAGGGAAGGTCGCCCTACTGATGCAGCTACATTAACAGCTAGAGTTATTGATAGACCAATTAGACCAATGTTTAATGAAAATTTTAGAAACGAGGTTCAAGTTGTTAATACTGTACTTAGTGTTGACCCAGATCGTACTCCAGAAATGACAGCATTATTTGGAACATCATTATGTTTAGGTATTTCACCAATACCATTTGAAGGACCAGTTTCTGGTGTTGTAGTTGGTAAAATTGATGGTGAATTAAAAATCAATCCAACTTGTGAGGAAATGGAAAGAAGTACTATTAACTTAACTGTTGCTGGTACTATTGATGCTATCAATATGGTAGAAAGTGGTTCTAAACAAGTTAGTGAAGATGAAATGTTAGAAGCATTAATGTTTGGACATGAAGCTATTAAAGAATTATGTGCTATCCAACAAGATATTATTTCTGAAATAGGAGAAGATAAAATAGAAGTTGAACTTGCAAATATTCCTGATGAATTAAGACAAGAAGTAGAAGATGATATCAAACAAGATATGATTGATGCAATTCAAATTAAAGATAAATTAGAAAAATATGCTCGTATTGATGAAGTAAAAGAAGAAGCTATAACAAAATATACTGAAAAACATGAAGGTGAAGAAGATTTAGAAGCTAACTTAGCACTAGTTAAGAAAGTAGCAGATGAAATCGAAGGACAAGAAGTTAGAAGATTAATTACTAATGAACATATTAGACCAGATGGAAGAGATATGGATGAAATTAGACCATTATCAGCTGATATAGATTTACTTCCAAGAACGCATGGTAGTGCATTATTTACAAGAGGACAAACTCAAGCTCTTGCAATTACTACATTAGGTGCTCAAAATGAAGAACAAATATTAGATGGTCTTGGATTAGAAGAATCTAAGAAATTTATATTCCATTATAATTTCCCAGCATTTAGTGTTGGTGAAACTGGTAGATATGGTTCTCCAGGTAGAAGAGAAATTGGACATGGAGCTCTAGCAGAAAGAGCATTATTACAAGTTATGCCTTCTCAAGAAGAATTCCCATATACAGTAAGAGTTGTATCAGAAGTATTAGAAAGTAATGGATCATCATCTCAAGCAAGTATTTGTGCCGGATGTATGTCATTAATGACTGCAGGTGTTCCAATTAAAGCTCCAGTTGCAGGTATAGCAATGGGACTTATTACTGAAAATGGTACTTGTGATGGAAAATATACAATTTTAACTGATATTCAAGGTTTAGAAGATCATATGGGTGATATGGACTTCAAAGTAGCTGGTACTAGAAAAGGTATTACTGCTTTACAAATGGATATTAAAATTAAAGGTGTTACTCGTGATGTGTTAAAAGAAGCATTAGAAAAAGCACATAAAGCTAGAATGCAAATTTTAGATTTAATGGAAAGTACAATTCCTGAACCAAGAAAAGAATTATCTCCATATGCTCCTAAGATTAGAAAAATGAAGATCAAAGTTGAAAAGATTAAAGATGTTATTGGTAAGGGTGGAGATATGATTACTAAGATTATTTTAGAATCTAGTAATGTAACTTCAGTAAATGCAAAAGATGCTGTTAAGATTGATATTGACGAAGAAGGAAATGTAGTATGTTATCACCAAAGCTATGAAGTATTAGATAGAGCTATTAAGATGATAGAAGATATCGTTAAAGAAGTAGAAATTGGCGAAATATATACAGTTAAAGTAGTTAAATTAGAAGATTTTGGTGCATTTGTTGAATTATGGCCAGGTTGTGAAGGTTTAGTTCATGTATCTCAACTTGATAACAAGAGAGTAGAACATCCAAGTGATATTCTTAAAGTTGGTGATGAAATAGTTGTTAAAGCAATTGGTTATGATAAGAAAGGTAAATTAAATTTATCTAGAAAAGAATTATTACCAAAATCTGAAAAAAAAGAAAAATCTAATAAAGAAACTGAAGAATAAAAAAGCAAAAGAAAAATTAAGGCAAAAGTGTCTATATTTTTCTTTTTTTATTGTATTTTAATATAAAAGATGTTAAAATTAATTTAAAGATAGGAGAGAAAAATATATGAAGAAGAAATTTTTATATAGCGTGTTTGCATTTGTTGTTACAATGTTCATGGTAGTTGTTGTACATGCTGACAATGATGCTCATGTTATTACTACACCAGCAAAAGCAATGAGTTTTACACCAGATACAACTCCAATTTATGCTATTGCTGATGATTATTCATTTGATGAATACAGCAAGAAAGTACAATTTAGTGCTAAAAGTGGATCTGAAAAGATAACACCAAAATCTGATGCTGGCGCTCAAAAAATTATTATTGCACCAACACCAAATATTTCTGTTGCAGCTACATTAGATGTTACTAAAAAAGCTACAGAGTTAGCTGGAGATGGATGGTTTACTGCATATTGTCTTGATGGTGGATTAAAATTACCACAATATTCAATTTTCAATATGAATCCATATTTAGTTGGTAGATTATTAACAGCTACTTACACATTTTCTGATCAAGATGTTACTGATTATCATTTACCAGCAAAATCAATAGCAAAAGTTGATAGACAACTTGGTGCAACAACTTTAATAGCAGTTTTAGCTAATAAAGATTTAAGAGCTTTATTTAGTAATTATACTGGATATGATCAACATATTGATATAGTATATGGTTTTGAAGTTGGCGGTGCTGTAAGAGAATTAACATTTTCAACTCAAGATTTGATGACTAATCCAACATGGGATGCTCCAGCTTCAAGTGCTGATTGGGGTACAAATGAAGATGAAATTAAGGCAGCATCAATGAATATGTTTTTAACTGCATTAGGTAAAATGAATTCGTTAACAGGTGGAGCTGCTATTGATATGCTTGTAAAATCAGTTACTTTACATAAAGCTGATGGAGAAACAACAATTGGAGCTGATAAATTAGTTGCTGCTGATTCTACAGGAGCAGGAGTAAATGGATATTATAAAGTTAATTATAGTGCTTTAGATATTTTATTCGATAAATATTATATGGATAAAGAAGGAGCTAAGAATTATAAACATTCTTTATGGATTATTGAACATAGTTATCCATCAATGACTATTGATGCTTTATTAGCAGAAGTTGGTTCAACTAAAGAAAATTTAAAAACTCAAATTTTAGGACTTTATGGATCTGAATCATTTACAGATGCAGAAGTAGAAAATTTACTTGATAACTATGTATATTGGACTGTTCAATATGCTATGTGGAAAGCAAATGATTCATTTGATGATAATGGTAAGAGATTAGGAGATACATTATATCTTGGATCTTTAGCTGAAAATAATGATTTAAATAAGATTTATCAATATCTAATTAAAGATAGAGATGAATATGCTACATATGGAGAAGGAAATTATAATACTGATGATATTGCATTAGATGTTACTAATAATGATAAAGTTACTACAACTAATGATTATTATACATATGGTCCATATAAAGCAAATTATAACGTAATTGATCCTAGTGATATTACAATTGAAGTTACTTCAAGTAATAAAGATGGAGTAAGTATTGTTGATAAAGATGGAAATAAATTAACTTCAGTTAAAAATGGACAAGAATTCTATGTTAGATGCAAAAAATCTGCTAAAGTAACTAATGTTGATCTTAAATTAAGTGCTAGTGGTAGATCTTATGATGATAGTGAAAGAGGAACTATCTATTATGCAAATAATGTTATGAATCAAAATGTTATTACTGGTTTAGGATATGCTAATGTTGAAGCTTCAGTAACTAAATCATTAACATACAATCCAAAAACTGGTGTACCAAATATTGCAATTGTATTTGTTATTACATTAATAGCATTCTCACTTGGATATTTAGCATTAAGTTATAATAAAAAATCAATGGAATTAAATTAATGAATTAAAAAGAAAACAATTTAAAGTGTTTTCTTTTTTTATGCCTAATTATATATTAGGAGGTTTAAATGAAAAGAATTCTTAATATTATAATTAGTAGTCATTATTTTAGTATTGTTATATCTTTAATGTTTTTTATTTTATCTAGTATAGAATTTATTTATATTAAAAATAATTTAAATAATAGTTTTGATAATAATGAATGTATAGAAGAAAAAGAAGATTTATTGGTAGAAAAAACAAATATTAATGAAACTTTTGATATAGAAACAAAAGATATTTATGTGGATATTAAAGGTGAAGTTAAAAAACCTGGTGTATATAAAATAGAAGAAAATTCTAGAGTGAGTGATTTAATATTATTAAGTGGTGGTATTACTAAAAATGCTAATACAAGATTTGTTAATTTATCTAAAGTATTAAAAGATGGAGATGTAATAGTGATATATTCCAATAATGAAATTAAAAATGCTACTAAGACTAAAACTATTACAAATACTGTTTATGTAGATACTCCTTGTATATGTGAAGAAGTTAAAAATGATGCTTGCTTGGTAGAAAATTTAAAAATAGAGGATCCAGTTATTGAAACAAAAAATGAAACAATAATAGAAGAAGATAATAATAAAATAAATATTAATATAGCTACTAAAGAAGAATTAATGAGTTTATCTGGAATAGGTGAATCTAAAGCTAAATCAATAATAGATTATAGAGATAAAAATGGTGCTTTTAAAGACATAAAAGATATAGTTAATGTAAATGGTATAAGTGAGACAATTTATTCTAAAATTAAGGATAATATTACTATCTGATGTATTATATTTAATTCTTTTTCTAGCATCATTAATATATGTGTTTATTTTTTTAAATAACTATGAAGTAAAAAGTATTTATAATGAAAATGATTATATATTTTATTTAAAAATAAATGAAATAAAAATAGATGGTGATAAAGTTAATATATCTTTCTCTAATAATATAATTGGTAATATGTATTTTAAAACTAAAGAAGATAAAGAATCTTTTAATTTTCAGATAGGAGATAAAGTTAAAGTACAAGGCATATTAAAAGAACCAAATAATAATACAATACCAAATACTTTTAATTATAAAGAATATTTAAATCATAAAGGTATTAAATATATAATCAATATAGAAAGTATTGCTTTAATAGAAAAAAATAAAAATATCTTTTATAAAATTAAAAATAGTATTATATCTAGAATATCTAGCATAAATAATAATGAATATTTATATGCTTTTATATTAGGCAAATCATCATATATAGATAGTGAAGTATATAACAATTATAGAATAAATGGAGTTACCCATTTATTTGCATTATCTGGTCTTCATGTATCCATGTTTTCATCTTTTTTATTATTAATATTAATTAAATTAAAAGTAAAAGAAATACCTTCTTTTATAATAGTCAGTTTATTTTTAATATTTTATTCTTTTATAGCATCATTTACACCATCTATTTTAAGAGCAATAATATTTTTTATACTATCAAGTATTAATACTATATATTATTTTTATATTAAACCTAAAAATATATTATATTTAACATTTATTATATTAGTTTTAATAAATCCTAATTATGTATATAATTCAGGATTTTTATTATCATTTACTATTACATATTTTATATTATTATTTAATGAAAATTATAAAGTTAATAACAAATTATTATCTATATTAATTATTAGTATTATATCTTTATTATCTAGTTTACCAATTATTATAAATATGTCATATGAAGTAAATATAATAGGCTTTTTAAACAATTTAATATTCATACCACTTGTTAGTTATATTGTGTTTCCATTAAGCTTAATTTGTGTTATATTTCCTTTTCTAAGTAGTGTATTAAACTATTTAACTAATATAATGGAAATTATATCTAAATATAGTTCTAATATATTAAATTTAACCATAATTATTTCTAAAATTAGTATTATAGAAATAATTGTATATTACATATTATTAATACTGATAATTAAACAAAATAAGAAAGTAATAATATTATTTATTACAATTAGTATTTATTTATATTTAAAGCCAAGTTTTAATAAAAATAATTATGTATATTATTTAGATGTAGGACAGGGTGATTCATCACTAATTATAATTAATAATAAAAATATTTTAATAGATACAGGTGGTATAGTAAGTTATAAAACAAATGAAGAATGGAATAAAAGAAATAAAGAATATAGTTTAATGAAAGATAGTATTATACTATTCTTTAAAAGTATTGGAATGTCTAAAATTGATTATTTAATAATTACACATGGTGATTACGATCATATGGGAGAATCAATTAATTTAATTAATAACTTCAAAGTTGATACAGTCATATTAAATTGTGGAAATTATAACTATTTAGAAAAAGAATTAATAAAAGTATTAAAAAGTAAAAATATTAAGTATTATTCATGTATTAAAGAATTAAGTATTGATAAAAATAAACTATATTTTTTACAAACTAAAGAATATGATAACGAAAATGATAATAGTAATGTTATTTATACAAGAATAAATAACTATAAATTTGTGTTTATGGGAGATGCCTCTGTTACCACTGAAAAAGAAATATTAGACAACTATAATTTACCAAATATAGATGTATTAAAAGTAGGGCATCATGGTTCAAAGACAAGTAGTAGTAAAGAATTTATAAATAAAGTTAATCCTAAATATGGGATTATTAGTGTTGGTAAAAATAACAGATATGGTCATCCGAATAAAGAAGTATTAGATAATTTAAATAATTCGAAGATATATAGAACAGACGAAGACGGAAGTATTATGTTTAAGATTAAGAATAATAAATTACAAATTAAGACTTGTAGTCCATAGAAAGTAAGAAACTAAAAGAATAAATAAAAAATATGATATAATTAATAAGGAGGTAATAATATGAAAGTACCATTGAGATATCAAAATACTGAATATGATTGTGGAACTACTTCTTTTGTTAATGCTTTAGCTTATTTATATGATAGAGAGGATGTCCCTGTTGAATTATTAAAAGCCATATATAAGTTCACACTGGATGTTGAGGGCAAGAATGGCATAGAAGGAAATGGAGGAACATCAAGAAAACATGCGGAATTATTAGCAAAATATTTTGTTGAATACGCAAATGATAATAAGCAATTTGATATTAAATGCAAAATATTATATGGTGAAAATGTTAGCCTTGAAAAAATGAAAAATTCATTAAATAATAATGGAGTAATTATAGCGCGTTGTTGGCAAGATACAGAACACTATGTTTTAATTACGAAAATTGATGATAATTTTGCGTATCTCTTTGATCCATATTATTTAAAAGAAGATTATTATGTAGATGATGATGAAGTTGCAATTGTTTTACATGAATCGTTTACTCATAATAGAATTGTTAAGATAGAAAGATTATTTGACGAATCATTGAAGGATTTCTCGTTGCTTGAAAAAAGCAAACGTTCAATTATATTAATAAATCGATAAACAGTTGTTAAATCAACTGTTTTTTATTATTTAAATCTATATGCATAAACGTATGTCACTACATGGAGACTTCGATCATATGGGAGAAGCAATTAATTTAGTAAATAATTTTAAAGTAGAAAAAGTAATATTTAATGTAATAAGTTTTATAACCAAATCATTGAACTAATACTCAGCAGAATTGTATAAATAATAATTATTTGATACAATATATATATATATAGGAGGTAAGTATGAAAGACGGTAAATATGTGATAGGTACAATAGGTATAGCATCAAAAGATATTGAAGCATTATCAGGAAAAATTTCCAAAGGTTCTAGAGTTCAAATAGTAGGTATCGATGATGTTCAGCCATCAAGAGGATATGATTTGTTAGATTTGGATACAGGTATAAAACTAATTGAAACAGGTTTCGATTCTTTTATTCCTGTTAAAAAAGGTGAAATAGTATTTGATATTGGTACAATAGGTATAGCCTCAAGAGATATTGAAGCATTATCAGGAAAAATTTCCAAGGGTTCTAGAGTTCAAATAGTTGGTATCGATGATGTTCAGCCATCAAGGGGATATGATTTGTTAGATTTGGATACAGGTATAAAACTAACTGAAACAGGTCTCGATTCTTTTATTCCCATTGTACTTGAAAAAGAAAATGATATGAATAAAAGTGGTAGAAGGATGTAGTGATTGTTTTATTTAAAAATAGTTAAAAAGACTTAATGATAATTTAAGTCTTTTTTTGCAAATAAATGTATTTCATTCGACTTGCTTTTTGACATTCACCACAATGTAATTATGATTATACGAGAGATGTTACATATGCATTAACCACTTAATACCAGTAGGAAAGAATAATAGGTACGGACATTGATGGTAGTATAACATTTCAAATAAAAAATAATCAATTAAAAATTGGGACATGCGCACCATAGAATGCGTGATAAAACTATAGGTGTTAAATTTTTGCTCTACATGGTATAATGATGATGGTGATAGTATGTTTGAAAAATTTAATTTACTAAGGAAACAATATTCAGAGATTATCTATCGAAACTATCAAATTTCTTATGATGAAGAGGTCATGCAAATTAAATATCAATTTGAAATACCAAATCTAATAACGTTTGAGCCTACAATTTCTATTCCAAAAAAAGATATTACGAATGATTCTATCAATGAAAATTTGTTAAATTCCATTATTTTCAGGTTAGGACTCATTGAATTAATTAGTTATTATAAATGCGTTTGCCCCAAAAAAGTGGTCATTGAAGCCGGATTTATTGATGAAGAAGAACAAGCTTGGTTTAAAAAATTGTTTTTTAATGGGTTAGGAGAGTTTTTCTACGTAAACAATATCAAAGTAAGGGAAGAAGAATTATTTGAATTTGAAGTGAAGGGAGAAAAAATAGAACTTGGTTCTATTTCTTATCTGGGTCACGGAAATTTGATTCCCATAGGTGGTGGAAAAGACTCTATTGTTACATTAGAACTTTTGAAAGATTATGATAATAAATGTTTTATCATTAATCCAAAACAAGTTCATCTTGATTGTGTAAAAGGAAAAGATTTTTATACTGTAAAAAGAACCATTGATAAAAATTTAATTGAATTAAATAAACAAGGATTTTTAAATGGACACACTCCTTTTAGTGCGATTGTCGCATTTACTTCTTATTTGGTTGCTTATCTAACAAATCGAAAATATATTGTGTTATCGAATGAAGGAAGTGCGAATGAAGCGACTGTGATTGGAACGAATATTAATCATCAATATTCCAAAACATTTGAGTTTGAAAAAGACTTTTATTCTTATACAAAAAAATATTTTCAAATTGATATTCACTATTTTAGTTTATTAAGACCAATCAAAGAAATTCAAATTGCTTATTTATTTTCTCACTATAAAAAATATCATAAAATCTTTCGAAGTTGTAATGTAGGTTCGAAAGAGACTCCATGGAAGTGGTGTTGCAATTGTGCAAAATGCTTATTTGTATATATCATTATGGAAGCATTTATGAGTGAAGATGAGGTTATTCATATTTTTGGAGAAAATATGTTGAACAAAAAAGAATTGGAACCAATTTTTTTAGAGCTCATTGGAAAAGGAGATACCAAACCATTTGAATGCATCGGCACGGTGGAAGAAGTAAAATATGCAATGAATCGAATTATCAAGAAAGACTCTTCTTATCTTGCAACATTATATAAAAATAACTATTATGAAGAAATTAACCTCGATCTTACAAAACTATATTATGAGAATCATGTGATAGAAGAATACCTAGAAATTATAAAAGAGGCGATTCGAAATGCAAAATGAGATTATGGAGAAATTAAAAACATATAAAAATGTTGCAATTTTAGGATTTGGAAGAGAAGGGAAATCTACTTACCAATTTATTAGGAAACAGGATCCAAAGTTCCCATTAACAATCCTAGATGCAAAAGAAATTGAATTATCAGACCCTTTTGCAATCTATATGCCATATCATGGGGAAGCGGATTTAAAAGATTTTGATCTGATCATTAAAACACCCGGCGTACCAGTTTATCATTTTAAAGATACGACAAAAGAAAAAATCACTTCTCAAATGGAATTATTATTAGAAGTGAATCGAAAAAATATGATTGGTATTACCGGGACCAAGGGAAAAAGTACAACGACTACTTTAATTTACAACATCTTTAAAGATCAAATGCAGAAGGTATTTTTGGCAGGGAATATTGGAATTCCTGTCTTTGATCAGATTGAGGAATATGAAGGTGCGCTTATCGTAGTGGAAATGTCTGCTCTTCAACTTGAAACCGTTCATTATTCTCCTCATATAGGAATTGTTTTAAATTTATTTTTAGATCACTTAGACCATGCTGGAAGTATCGAAAACTATCATCATTCCAAGATGAATATTATAAGATATCAAGACCCTTATGATTATGGAATTTATGATGCGGATAATGAATATTTACAAAAACAAGATTTCCATTCCATGAAAGGGAATTTGAAAACCGTCAGTTTGAAAGAAAAAGCATCAATTTATTTAAATGAACATGGAGATATTTATCTGGGAGATGAGTTCCTATTAAACAAAAAGGAAGTCGTGACAGAGTTAAAAGGGGATCATAACTTAAAAAATATTTTATTTGCTCTTTTAACTTCTTCCATTTATCATTTGGATTTAAAGAAAACGCTACAGACAATTAAAAATTTTAAACCACTGGAACATCGAATGGAATATGTTGGAAAATATGAGGACATTCATTTTTATAATGATGTCATTGCGACGATTCCTGAAGCAACCATTAATGCTTGCAAGACATTAAAAGAAGTAGATACTTTAATTTTTGGTGGAATGGACCGAAATATTGATTATCAAAAATTAGTACAATTTTTAAATGGGTCTTCCATCGGAAACTTTATCTGTATGCCAACAACAGGATATAAATTAGCACCTCTTTTAGATCAAAATCGAGTTAGAAAAGCAGAAACTTTAGAAGAAGCGGTGGATATTGCATTTCAAGTGACCAAAAAAAATCATATCTGCTTACTGTCTCCTGCTGCTGCTAGTTATGAATACTTTAAAAATTTTGAAGAAAAAGGGAAGAAATATAAAGAGCTTATTCGAAATAGAAAATAAAAATATTAATTAATGAAAATAATGTATAATTATTGACAAATTAACAAACAAACAAAATAAATATGATATAATGAATGTAGGTGATATCATGGATAATACAAATAATAATTTAGAAAAATTTCAACGTTTTTTTGATGTAGATTTAAGAATTAAAAATACACTTCATAGAGCAGCCCCACCATTTAATGATGGAAGAATGGATGATTATGACATTCAAGAATATATACATAAATTAGGTATAACAATAGATGATATGTTTGCTGATTTACGTAAGGTTGCTGCTGAAACATTTGGCGAAAAATCTGCTATATACAGTAAGACTGTAGCTTTAGAAAAACAGGTTAAAAATGAATTCTCTATGGCTAAAGTTGGTAATGATTTGAATCGTATAAGAACATTTTATGAAAATAATTTAAGCACAATGAGATTACCATTTTTAAATGCTGTTCATGGTAGTTTAGTAGGTTATACTTTTTATGGACCAGGTTTAGTGGAAGAAGCTGTTTCAGTAAACGAATTAATGCATTTTATGCATTCATATATTGTTAATAATAATAGGTTGCTAGAATCAATTCCTGCAATTGGAGAAAAGAAAAATGAATATGAGTATCCAATTACATTAAGAGGTGTTGATTCACCAGTGTTTAAAAACCTTTTAGAACAATTTCCAAGTGACCTAGATGTTGGATGGACTGATATGGTAGCAGTTAATGATAAAAAAATGTTAATGATGGTTAGAGATAGAGGTCATGCTTTAACTATTGAAATAACATTGAATGCTAAAGGTGCTAGAATGGAATACTTTATTCCTAAAATATGTAATGTAAGAATGGTTAATGAATTACCAGGTTTATTTAATCCAGTTGATAAAAATAGTGTAGGTGCTACAGGAGCAATTGAAACTTCTTTAGAAGAATTACCTAGTACATTATATGATTTTATATCTAGAGTACCTATGGATCATGATATGGAAGATGAACAAAAAATGAGTGTTGCATAAGGAGGAAAAAATGAAAAAAATAAGAATTAATTTTCACTATAGGTATTTAGGACCAGATATAGGAGCAGTACCACGTATATATGTTGGTTATGTAAATGATGAAGGAAAGGAACTTGATTCATTAGAAGCATTATATGATAGATCTGCAAGACCAGAAATATCAGGAACTGATTACACTTCTAAAGATTTAGAAGCAATAATTAAAAAAGCAATTATTGAAGTAGTCACAGCTTTAGGTAAAGGTTTTGAAGTTTCAATTAGTAATAAAGAGAATGGTTATTGTACAGATGGACCAGTTGAAGAATTATCAGATTTAAAAAAAGAACGTTATAAAAACGCAGTTATTTCAAGTGTTGGTTTAAATATGGAAGTTATTAGAAATTATGGTATGGAAGATAAAGCACATATTATGGCAATAGCAATGACTAAATTGTTTGAATCAGTTAAAAGAAGAACAATAGGTATTAATGCAGATAATGCTTTAGCAGAAAGCCCAATTGAATTTGATATTGATGGATTAAACCTAGATTTTATAGCGACAATGCCAAATTATACAGAAGTTGTATATAATGTAGCTTTAAATCATGTTAAGAGTTTTAATAAAAGAGTAGCTTTAGAAACAAAAGCTATAAATGAAGCTTTTGACAGAGCAGAAAGATCAAGAGTTGCATAAAAGATTGTATTTAATTACAATCTTTTTATTTGATATGATATAATTTAATTATGGAAAAAGATGAATTTAGGAAAATTAAAATAATAAAAGAATTTGAAGATTTTATTATTAAAAAGAATTATTCTAATAATACATTAATTTCTTATATGGAAGATTTGTATTACTTTTCTTTGTTTGTAAAAAAAGATTTAGATAAAGTAGTAGAAGAAGATATTAGAGATTATTTAGAATATCTAAACTTAAAGAAAGAAAATATTAGTTCTATTAGAAGAAAAATAAGTACTTTTAAAACATTTTATAAGTTTTTATATAATAATAACTATATGGATAAAAAAGATTATCCTATGGTTAGAATAGCTTATCCTAAAATGGAAAAGAAATTACCAAAATTTGTTTATTATAATGATTTATTAGAAATAATAAATGAATCATATAAAGATAAAGATGGATCAAGAGATAGATTAATTATAGAAATGTTATATGCTACTGGAGTTAGAATTAGTGAACTTGTAAATATAAAATATGAAGATATTGATTTTGATAATAAAAGAATAATTATTACTGGTAAAGGTAATAAACAAAGAATAGTTTATTATGGAGATTATGCTAGTGAAGTTTTAGATGAATATATGAATACACATGATAGAAACAAAGATAATTATTTGTTTACTAATTCAAAAGGTGGTAAGATAACTGATAGAGGTGTTAGATATATTATTGATAATATTATGTCAAAGTTATCAATTAAAACACATGTTACTCCTCACGTACTTAGACATACTTTTGCAACTGATATGTTAAATAATGGTTGTGATATAAAAGTAGTACAAGAGTTACTAGGACATTCTAGTCTTAGAACTACAGAAGTATACACACATGTTACAAATGAAAGATTAAAAGAGGTTTATTATAGTTGTCATCCAAGGAGGGATAAAGATGAGTAAATTATATTACAAATATGGAGCTATGAATTCAGGTAAAACAGCATTATTATTACAAGCAGCTCATAATTATGAAGAAAATGGAATGAAAATATTAATTTTAAAACCAGGAATAGATACTAAAGGTGATGATAAAATAGTAACTAGAATAGGCCTTAAAAGAAAAGCTAATCATGTTATTAAATCTGATGAATTATTATCTAAATATTTAAATAAAATAGATAAAGATATATCTTGTATTTTTGTAGATGAAGCTCAATTTTTAACAAGAGATCAAGTAGATGAATTATTTACTTTTACTAAAACTAAAGATATACCAGTTATTTGTTATGGATTAAAAGCTGATTTTAGAACAGTTAGTTTCCCTGGTAGTTTAAGACTATTTGAACTTGCTGATGAAATGCAAGAATTATATACAATATGTACTTGTGGACAAAAAGCTAGATTCAATGCAAGAATAGTAGATGGTAAATATACTTTTGAAGGAGATCAAATTGCTATTGACGGAGAAAATGAAGTTAAATATCAAAGTCTATGTGGTAAATGCTATTTAGAAAAAGTACTTGGTATTAAAGAGGAATAGAAAAAGGTGAATAATTTCACTTTTTTTATTGAAAAAATGTTAAATATTAAAAATAATGCTATCACTAGAAAACCTCTTATGTTATAATAATTACGTTGATGTTATGGAAGGAGAATAAACACTATGAAATATGTTTACATGTTTAGTGAAGGAAACAAAGACATGAGAAATCTTCTTGGTGGTAAAGGTGCTAATTTAGCTGAAATGACTAATATTGGTTTACCAGTTCCTAGAGGATTTACAGTAACTACTGAAGCTTGTACCGCATACTATGATGCTGGACAAAAAATCAGTGAAGATATTATAGAAGAAATCTATAGTAAACTAGAAGAATTAGAAAAAATTACTGGAAAGAAAATGGGAGATGCTAAGAATCCATTATTAGTTTCAGTTAGAAGTGGTGCTAGAGCTAGTATGCCTGGTATGATGGATACAGTTTTAAACTTAGGTTTAAATGATGAAGTATGTGTATCTTTTGCAGAAGCAACTAAGAATGAAAGATTTGTATATGATTCATATAGAAGATTCATTATGATGTTTGCTGATGTTGTTAAAGGATATTCTAAAAATTCATTTGAAAGAGTTCTAGACAAATATAAAGATGATCATGGATATGAATTTGATATTGATATGTCTGCAGATGATATGAAGACAATAGCATTCAAATTCAAAGATATATATAAAGAATTATCTGGAGTAGAATTCCCACAAGATCCAAAAGAACAATTAATCGAAGCTGTAACTGCAGTATTTAGAAGTTGGAATAATGATAGAGCAATATACTATAGAAGAATGAATGATATTCCATCTAGTTGGGGAACAGCTGTTAATGTTCAAGAAATGGTTTATGGTAATAAGGGAGATGATTGTGGAACAGGTGTTGCTTTCACAAGAAACCCAGCTACTGGAGAAAAGAAACTATATGGAGAATTCTTAATGAATGCTCAAGGAGAAGATGTTGTTGCTGGAGTTAGAACTCCAAATTCAATTGATACTCTTAAAGAAATAGCTCCAGAAGCTTATAAAGATTTCGTAAAAACTTGTGAAATTTTAGAAAGCCATTATAAAGATATGCAAGATATGGAATTTACTATTGAAAATGGTAAATTATTTATGTTACAAACTCGTAATGGTAAGAGAACTGGTGCTGCTGCAATTAAGATTGCTGTAGATATGGTTAATGAAGGTTTAATTACTAAAGAAGAAGCATTACTTAAAGTTGAACCAAAATCATTAGATCAATTATTACACCCTAATTTTGATGCAGATGCACTTAAAAAAGCAAAACCAATTGCTACTGGTTTAGCTGCTAGCCCTGGTGCTGGATGTGGTAAGATTTACTTTACTGCTGAAGAAGCAACAGCAGCTGCTAAGAAAAAAGAAGATGTAATTCTAGTAAGACTTGAAACATCACCAGAAGATATTGAAGGTATGAACCTTGCAAAAGGTGTACTAACAGTACGTGGTGGTATGACATCTCATGCTGCAGTTGTTGCTCGTGGTATGGGTAGATGTTGTGTTTCTGGATGTGGTGAACTAACAGTAAGTGAGGAAAAGAAAACTTTAACAACTAAAGATGGTAAAGTATTTAAAGAAGGAGATTATATCTCAATAGATGGTTCTACAGGACATGTATATGGTGAAAAAATTAAGACTGTTGAACCAGAAATCAGTGGAGACTTTGAAACATTTATGTCTTGGGCTGATGAAACTCGTACATTAGGAGTTAGAACTAACGCTGATACTCCAAGAGATGCTATCCAAGCTATGAAATTTGGAGCAGAAGGAATTGGACTTTGTAGAACAGAACATATGTTCTTTGAAGAAGAAAGAATCTTTGCTATTCGTCAAATGATTGTTTCTGATACAGTAGAACAAAGAGAAAAAGCTCTTGCAAAATTATTACCAATGCAAAGAGGAGATTTTGAAGAACTTTATAAGGCTATGAAAGGATTCCCAGTTACAATTCGTTTCTTAGACCCACCTCTACATGAATTTGTTCCTCATACTGATGAAGAGATTAAACCTCTTGCTAAAGAATTAGGAATGACATTCAAGGAATTAAAAGATAAGATTGAAACATTAAAAGAATTCAACCCAATGATGGGACACAGAGGTTGTAGACTTGCTGTAACTTATCCAGAAATTGCTAAAATGCAAACAAGAGCTGTTATGGAAGCTGCTATTAATGTTGATAAGACAGGATTAAAAGTAGTTCCAGAAATTATGATTCCATTAACATGTGATATCAATGAATTTAAATTCGTTAAAAATATTGTTGTAGAAACAATAAATGAAGTATTTAAAGAAAATGATTATAAATTAGATTATAAGATTGGTACTATGATTGAAATACCAAGAGCAGCACTTACAGCTGATAAAATTGCTGAAGAAGCTGAATTCTTCTCATTCGGTACTAATGATTTAACTCAAATGACTTATGGATTCTCAAGAGATGATGCTGGTAAATTCTTAAATGATTACTATTCTAAACAAATCTTCGAAAGTGATCCATTTGCTAGAGTAGATCAAGAAGGTGTTGGACAATTAATTAAGATGGCTGTTGAAAAAGGTAAGAGCGTAAGACCTGATATTAAATTAGGTATTTGTGGTGAACATGGTGGAGATCCATCAAGTGTTGACTTCTGTCATAGAACAGGACTTACTTATGTATCATGTAGTCCATTTAGAGTACCAATTGCTAGATTAGCTGCTGCACAAGCTGCAATCAATAATAAGTAATATTGAGACTAGAGAAATCTAGTCTTTT
>CAMJBC010000003.1 GCA_946403755.1 uncultured Mycoplasmatota bacterium | reverse complement strand
TCACAAAAAATTATACTATCTGATAAGAATAATTCAACCTATGAATCGTAGGATTCAATTAATAGATGGCCTTTCAACATTAAAAAACTCGAACAATTTGTCCGAGTAATTATCTATTTGGTACATTAGAAATCATGCAGTTTGACTAGGTGTCACATATAAGGAATTTGATTCCACACTCAATATAACACATTTTTATAAAAAGTCAAAGGCATTTTTTAATTAAATAAGCCATTTACTTTATCCCAAAATGTTTTTGGTTGTTTATTGTCTTCACTGCTTTTATTTTCTTGAGTATTTGATACAGGTGTGATTGAATCTATCATAAATATTATTTTTGATTTCCCAGTTGTTGATTTATCTTTTTCATCTAAAATTCCATATTCATTACTTAATTTAGCAATTGATTTCAATCGTTGTTCTGTAGATTTAACTGGTCCATTAACAGTCTTACTTATTTTATTAATTCCTAATTTATTATATTTATCTAGTCCTTTAGATAATTCTTTTGTTCCTTTTGCTACTAAATTTGATCCATTATTAAGTTTATCCATTGAAGTTGTTAGTGTATTAATAGTATCATCTAAAATATTAACTTTTTCTTTAACATCTTCATCATATTTATTTAGTATTTCTCTTAATTTACTATCAACATTCTCTTCACTAAATTCTTTTTCAATTACATTTCTTACCACTTCATTAGTATATTCTTCGGTATAAGTATCTGCCAAATCACTAACAGTTTTATCAATAATTTTATCTATAACACTATCTATATATTTTTTTATATCAACATCTATATAAGCATCATCATTAGATAGTTTTTCTTCAATTATTTTTATTATTTCATTTTTAATTTTTTCTTCATATTCACTAATAAGTTCATCATCATTTAAATATTCTTTTATTTTATTACTTAGTTGTTTTATATATTCTTTAACAAGATTATTTAAATAATTATCATCATTTAATTCAGAAATTATTTTACCGGGAATATTGGCATCTTTTATGTTTTCTTTTACTTGGCTTAGTGTTTCTTTTTTAACATCATTTGCTATAGATGCAGCAGTATCATAATCTACTCCATACTTTTCAGCTAACTCATTAATATATTCATCTGATATATTTGCAGTAATACTACTATTAATATCATTAAATACCTCTGGTATTATTTCTTTTAGTTTATTGTTAATATCATTCTTTAATTCTTTTGTAAGAGTAGCAATATCATTATCATTATTTAATAGATTTGTAATATCTTTTTTAATAATATCATTAATTATTTTGTTAATATCCAAGTTACCAACAATATGTTCTAATTCTTCTTCAACAATAGCTTGCGTATTTTTCTTTAATGATTCAACCATAGCTTTTGTTAATTCTTCTTTATGACTTTTTATTATTTTACTTGTTTCAGTAGATATTTCTTCTTCTAAAGCAGGTGTTATTTCATGAATATTTTCACTAACTATTTTTATTAATTGTTCTTTTAATTTATTTTGATCTTGATTACGATAATATTCATATTTTTTAACTAATAGTTTTAAATTACTATTTAATTCAGTAATTCCATTATCAATAGCTTGGGTACCATCACTTAATTTTTTTGATGCACTAACTATTTTATCCATATTACTTTGCAATTCATCTATTTTTTTATATAAATCATTTACTTCATCAAACATACTTAATTTATCATCATCTAATACATCTGTTGTTGCGACTGAATAAATTGGATTTAATACAAAATTATTTGTTTCATAACTAATTTCTACTTTATCCATATCTTTTAAATCTTCAAAATTCAATGATTCATATAATCCAGGAGAAGATAATGCAATTATAATTGAACTAACTCCATTATCAACTATTCTACCATTTGTTACTTTAATATTTTTATTATCAGCATTATTTAAAATTGATGTAGTTACAATCATATATGGTACATATATATCTTCTTTTTGACCATTTATATTCATTTTTTTTGAATTATTGTTTTTATAATTTAATACTATTTTTATTTTTCCTTTTTGACCCACAATATCATTAACATTCTTTTCTTCTCCATTTAAATAGTATTTAACGCTAACACTAATAGGTAAATTCTTCTTATATGTTCCTTGATAATAAACATCTTCACCATTAGTTTCCCATACCAAATTATTTCCATCTTGTTTAAAATTATTACCATTTAAACTATTAATATCAAACAATCCGGTTTTATCATTTACTTTATCTTTTGTAACATCATATAAACGTTCAGAAACAATTACATTATTAACTTTACCATCACTTTCAAGTTTTGCATATACACTTTCTTCTTTAGTGGTTGCATAAACATTTGTAGTAAATAATAAACATATTAATAATAAACAAGTTGATAATTTTTTAATATTCTTTTTCATTTTTCCTCTTCCTTTCTTAAATCCTAATGTTGTTTTAACAATTATTTTATCAAAAACTAATAATACACTAGGAACAATTAACATAACTACTCCCATACTTATAATTGCACCTCTTGCCATTAGTAAGCAAAGCGAACCAATCATATCTATTTTTGAAACTGCAAATACACTAAATGTTGCTCCAAAGAAACACATTGCACTTACAAAAATTGATGATACCGATGATTCTAAAGCATCTTCTATTGAAGCAAATTTATCTTTACCACTTTTTCTCTCTTCTAAATATTTAGTAGTAAGTAAAATTGCATAATCAATTGTAGCTCCAAGCTGTATAGTACCTATTACAATAGAAGATACAAATGGAATACTATTATCTTGCCAATATGGAATACCCATATTAATAAATATTGCAAATTCAATTGATACAACAAGAAGAATTGGTAAACTAACTGATCTTAATACAAAAAACATAATTAAGAAAATAACGCCTATCGAAACATAATTTACATTTCTTAAATCAATTGCTGTTATTTCAACCAAATCATTCATTAAAGGTCCTTCACCAGCAAGAATAGCATTTTTATCATACTTTTTTATAATTTCATTTATCTCTTTTATTTGAATATTTAATTCATCAGTTGCAAGTTTATAACTAGAATTAATAAGAATTAGTTTATATTTATCAGTTTCTAAAAATTTTCTTATTCTTGAAGGAATCAGAGTATTAGATATTCCATATTTAGAAAGAAGATTTGAAGAAATAATATTATCTACTCCATCTAAATCATTTATTTCTTTTATCATATTATTCATATCATTACTATCCATATTAGAATCTACTAAAACAATAGATTGTGTTATTAGCCCATAATCATTGCTTAGTTTTTTACTTACAATTGAATAATCATAATCTTCAGGAATACTTTTATCTAAGTTATAATAAACTTCTGTTTTTCTTTGAGACAAATATGCAGGAATCAATAATAATATAAATATAATAAATATATATTTGTACCCCTTTGTTACTATTGGCTTAATAAATCTAAATTTTGGAATTATAGGTTTATGTTTAAATTTATGAATCAATTTATCAAATATTAAAATAATTGATGGATAGATTGTTAATACTGTTAAAACGCCAAAGACTACTCCCTTTGACATTACAAGGCCAATATCTTTTCCCAAACTAAACTTCATACTACAAAGAGCTAAGAAACCTGCTATTGTTGTAAGAGATGAACCAATTACTGAAGTCATTGTTTCATTAATAGCATCTATCATTGCTTCATCATTATTTTTTTTATTCTTTTTAGCTGCTTCATATTTATGATATAAGAAAATAGAAAAGTCTGTAGTAACACCTAATTGTAAAACTGCAGCTATTGCTTTAGTAATATAAGATATTTCACCAAAAAATATATTAGTACCCATATTAAATAATATTGATATTCCAATATTACCTAGTAATAGTAATGGAACTATATATGAATCTAAAGAAATCATTAATATAAATAAACAACATATTACAGCTATAGCAACATATATAAATGTTTGACTTTCAACTAATTTTCTAGTATCTAAAGCCATAGCGCTCATACCACCAACTTTAATACTATCAGATAATTTTTTTATTTCACTTATAGCTTCCTCTGTCTCTTCATCACTTGTTCCTGTTTTAAAAGTTATAAGTAATAATTTAGAATCATCATTCGAAACACGCTCAAAAAGATTCTTTGGTAATATTTCAAGTGGAATACTTGTACCTGTTACATCATTAATACTAATTACTTCATTTACACATTCTATTTTTCTTATATCATTTTCTAAATTGATTAAATCACTATCACTTACTTTATTATCTACTAAAGAAACAGAAAAAGCTCCCATATTAAAATCATCTTTTAATATATTTTGACCCTTTAATGTCTCTATATCACTAGGTAAATATACTAAAATATCATAATTTGTTTTAGTTAATTTAAAACAAATTATAGAAGGGATTATTAATAATAAACCGATAATCAAAATTAATTTTTTGTACTTAACAACAAAACTAGAAAATGATTTCATTATTCCACCTCGATAATATATTTTATTATCTTATTTTTCTAAATACCACAACATAACAATAATAATGAATGATAACCAACACTTTTTAAAAAATATATGTATAATTATCATACATTTTGTTTGCTATTTGACTTTTTGTTTAATTAGCAATATAATTTTTATTCGAGGTGTTCTTTATGAATGAAAAAACAGATTTAAGAATTGTTAAAACAAAAAAAATATTATTTGATACTTTATTAAAATTAATGAAACAAAAAAACTTCGATAAAATTAAAATATCTGATATATGTGAAGAAGCATTAATAAACCGTTCTACTTTTTATGCACATTATCAAGATAAATATGAATTATTAGATGATTTAGTAGAAGATTTAAAAGTATCTCTTTTAAATGATTTGGGTGATAATAATAATACATCTCCTAAAGAATATATTATGAAACTTTTAAGCATATTAATTGATCATATGGATGAAAAAAAAGATATATATAGTGCTATATTATTAAACAATAGAAACGGCTTTTTAGTTGACTTTCTAATAGATATCATAGAAAGAGAAACATCTAATAGATTAAAAAATATTAAAGAAATAAAGGAGTCTACTTTACCACTAGAAGTTATTATTAAATTCTATGCAGGAGGCCTAATCAACATATGTTTATCATGGCTTACACAAAAAGAAAAATATACTAAAAAAGATTTGATTGAATATATTAATAAATTAATACCTGAAAAAATATAATAACCACTTTATTATATTTTTTTATGCAATTAAAAACTCTGACTAGGTGTCAGAGTAATTATCAATTTGGTAGCGACGGGGGGATTCGAACCCTCGACCCTCTGGGTATGAACCAGATGCTCTAGCCAACTGAGCTACATCGCCATCTCAAAAGTAATAACATAATAACATATATTTATTACTTTTTCAAGGTCTTTTGGATTAATTCATATTAAAATTTATATCATTTTTATTTAATTTTATTTTATAAATTTCATTTATATTATAATTGCCTTTTAATTTTAAAGGAATGTAATTACTTGTAAATCCATAATAGAATCCATCTTTTTCTTCTTCTATTAATACTTCTACTTCTTTATTAATGAATGATTCAAAATATTTAGATTCTAATTCATTAGATAAATCTATTAGTTTGTGTACTCTTTCTTTTTTAATATTACCTGGTATTTTATTATTCATTCTACTAGCAACAGTACCTTCTCTATCTGAATAAGGGAATACATGTATTTTTGAAAAACCTATTTTTTTACAAAAATCTAATGTATCATTAAAATCTTCTTCTGTTTCACCTGGGAAACCTACTATTACATCTGTAGAAAGAGATATACCTGGTCTTAGTTTTCTTATCTCTTTAACTTTATCTTCAAAATATTTAGTATCATATCTTCTATTCATTTCTTTTAATACATGATTAGATCCTGCTTGCAATGGTATATGCAAATGTGAAACAAATTTATTATTATTTTTAATAATATCCATCATGCCTTCATCTAATTCCACTATTTCTACTGAAGATAATCTTATTCTTTCTAATCCTTGTATTTTAGATAATTCATTTATTAAATTAGATAATCTATTACCATTACTATTATATTGTCCTGTATGAATACCACATAATACTATTTCTTTATGTCCTGAAATAACTAAATCATTTACTTCTATAATACATTTATTTAAATCTTTACTTCTTACTCTTCCTCTTACATATGGAATTATACAATAACTACAAAAGTTATTACATCCATCTTCTATTTTAATGAATGCTCTATGATGAGTATAATACTTTTTAATTTCCATATCTTCAAAGTCTACATCATTCATATCATAGAATTTAATAATTCTTTTTTTATTTTTAAAGTATTCATCTAAATAATCAATTATTTTAGATTTATCATTATTACCTATTATAATGTCTGCATCTACTAGTTTTTCAATATCTTGACTTCTAAATTGAGTAAAACATCCCATGGCTACTACGATAGCATTTGGATTATTCTTCTTAATATTATTTATTGTTTGTTTACTTTTATTATCTGCTGTATTAGTAACTGTACAAGTATTAATAATACATATATCTGCATTATCATTTACTTCTTTATAACCATGAAATAAAAGCAAATTTCTTACAAATTCGCTTTCATATGAACTTACCTTACATCCTAATGTTTTTATATAAAATGTTTTCATTCTAAATTTATCCTAAACTCTTTTAATATTTTTAAGAATTCTTCTTCTGCTAAATAATTATCAGGAGCACTTATTTCTCTTTTTTCTAATTCTACTTTATTTATTCTTGGTGAATCTGATGCAGTCTTTTCTTGTTTATAAGATAAAGTAATATTAGATGCATTTTTTAATAATTGCTCATAACTAATAATAGCTTTATTTTCTTGTTCTTCTTCATATCTATCTATTACAGCTTGATTAGCAGTAGATCCTAGCTCATTAATTCTTTCTTGTGTTTTTTCATTTAATTCTTCTGCTGATATAATAGCATGTTCTTCTTCATTAACTTCGTATTCATTTATTTCATCATCATATGTTTTTAATGCTGAAACATCTATTTGTTTTATTAATGGTTTATCTGATTCAATAGTTTCTTCTGTATTACTTGCTAATAAATCTCCAAAGAAATCTTCTTTAGTATCGTTTAATTCTTCTTTTTGATCTAACTCTTCTTTAACTAATAGTTCTTTATAATCTTCTCTTGTTTTAATTAAAGCAACAACTAAAACAACTAGTATCATAACTACTATAGCTAAGAACACTAAAAAATAATCTCCATTTATAAATGTGTCTAGAAACATATCAAAATTACTCATCATATTTATCACTTTCCCTCAAGTATTTAATTATTGAAGCTATCATTAAAGGAACAGTTTCTGTTCTTAGAACATCTTCTCCTAAAGATGTCTTTATAAATCCTTTATTAGCTAGCATTTCTTCCTCTTTTAGAGATAATCCTCCTTCAGGTCCAAATACTAAACTAATTGTATCATTAGCATTCTTCCTTGTTAATACTTGACATATATTTTTTACGCCATTTTTGTCAAGAGAACACAATATATTTACATTTGATATACTTTCTATATCTTTAGTTTGTATTATTGATTCTAGTACTGGTTTATTAATTCTATATGATTGTTCACTAGCTTCTTTTATTATTTTATTCCATCTATTAAGTTTCTTTTCATAGTCCTTTTTAGGTAGTTTATACTTACAATGTTCATACTCTACCACTATAAATTTAGTAATACCTAGTTCTGTTCCATGTTGAAGTATAAAACTCATTTTTTCTTCTGAAAGTAATGGTACATATACAACAAATTCAGATATTACTTCATCATTTTTAAATACTTCTTTTATGTCGCAAGATAATAAATCATTATTTAATGAACAAATATAACTACTATTATCATATACACATATAACTAAATCATCTTTTTTCATTCTCATTACATTCTTTATATGATTTAAATCATCTGGATTTAGATATAATGTATCATTTTTTCTATCTTTAGCAAAATATTGTTGCATATATCCTCCTATTTAAGATTTACTATAGTTTCTCCATCATTATAGTTATTAGTTTTATAGCTTAATACTCTTTTATCACTTTTTAGATATTCATGTGAAGCAGTTTTTAATACACCTGTTCCTTTACCGTGAACTATTACTATCTTTTTATTATCTATTCTTAGATTTTCATCAATAAACATTTTTATCATAGCACTAGCACCAGTTCTATCATAACCATGTAAATCTAAATGTGGTAAATTATATAAAAATGGATCTATAAAATCTTTCATATTTTTTCCTTTCATAGTTTCTTATTATAATTAAATAAATAACAAAAAACAATAAAAACAGTTATACTTTATGTCAATTAAAAAACTATGCATTGCATAGTTTATTTAGTATGTTTACGCATTATAGAATCAATATCTAGTTTTTCCGAATCATCAGTGTCTGCTACTACTTGAATACTTTCATCAGTAATTTCAGATACATCAGACATTGTATTAGCATAATAATATTGATATTCTCCATCAGTAGCTGCATATTCTATTACTTCACCTGTATAAGATACTATTATAAAATAATTCATTTTAGTGCTTCCAGTTAATTCTAATGATTGAAAATGTCTTGGAGTTTCACCATTAACTCTTGCATACATTGTGTCATCTCTTTTACCATAATTATCTACTTTACTTTGAGATACTGCTGTTTTAAATATTGTTTGTACATCAGTTAAAAAGTTTTTCTTCTTAGAATTTCTATATGCCGTTACTGCATTAGGTATTGCAATAAGTACTAACATAGATATAATAGCTACAACTACTAATAATTCAATTAAAGTCATACCATTCTTTTTCATAAAAACACCTCTATAATTAATTTATCATAAAGTAATAGTTAATTTAATAATTTATAGATATTTTTACTATTTTTATTGTAAATAAAAAAGTGATTAAATCACTTTATTATTCTTCTTTTTTAGTAGTTCTTCTTCTAGTAGTAGTTTTCTTTTCAGTAGCAGCCTTTTCTTCTTTTACTTCTGCTTTTTCTTCTTTAGGAGCTTTTCCTTCTAAAGCATCTTTAGATATTTTTACTAATTTAGTAAATTCTTCTGGAGCTGCAATTGCAAGTTCACTAAGCATTTTTCTATTGATTTCTACATTAGCTTTCTTTAATCCATTGATAAATTTAGAATAAACTATATCATTTGCTCTACAAGCAGCATTAATTCTTGCTATCCATAATTTTCTAAAGTCATTAGCTCTTTTCTTTCTATCATTAAAGCTATATGCTCCACTATGGAATAATTGTTCTTGAGCAGTCTTATATAATCTATGTTTGCTTCCAAAGTATCCTTTAGCTCTTTTTAAAACTTTTCTTCTTCTATTTTTAGAAACAATTCCACCTTTAACTCTTGTCATTTACTTGCACCCCCTATTTAACTAGTCCTCTGTATCTTTTAGCATCTCCGCTACTTAATACAGAACCCTTTCTTGCTTTTCTATTGAAGTCTGTTGGCTTCTTTCCGCTATTATGATTAGCTCCTACATGTCCAATTTTAGTTGAACCAGAATTTCTTACTATGATTTTCTTACTAATTCCACCATGTGATTTCATTTTTGGCATAAATATCTCTTCCTTTCTACTTTTTTGGTGTCAATAATAGTTGCATATTTCTACCTTCCATTTTAGGCATGGCTTCTATTTCAGCAACATCTTCTAATTTAGCTGCAAAGCGCATTAATACATCACTTCCAAGTTCTGGATGTGATAATTGTCTTCCTTTAAATCTAACTGTTCCTTTAATTTTGTGACCTTTTTCAAGATAAGCTCTAGCATTTCTAACTTTAGTTTCAAAATCTCCAACATCAATAGAGACACTAAGTCTATATTCTTTTACTTCAAGATTTTGTTCTCTTTGTCTTTTCTTTGCTTCTTTAATTTGTTTTTGTTTTTCATAACGATACTTATTATAATCAATTATTTTACAAACAGGATTTTTAGGATCATTATTTAATAAAACTAAATCTAAATTTGCAAATTTTGCTAATGTTTGAGCATCTTCTATTTTTTTGATACCCATCTTCTCTCCATTTGGTCCAATTACCATTACTTCAGGAATAGTTATTTGTTCATTAATTAGAACTTCATTACTTTGCTTTGCTATATATAACACCTCTTTCACATAATTAAAAAAGTGGACATGAGTCCACCTTAAAAAACATAATTAATTTATTAAATAATAAATATATTAAGCTTTTATACCAATGTATTATTACATCTGGTGAAGAGTGGATCTCTTTCTTTCTTTTTCAACGTATTTGATTATATATTATAAATATTATTTTGTCAAGTGTTTAATTAATATAATATATTGTAGGTCCATCTTGTATAACATATTCATCTACAGAACCCGCATCAGCTCTATCTATTATTCTATTTTCATCAAATGAAGCACATTCATCGCCATCACACATATAGTAAAATCTACCATCAGTTATATACATATATGCTACTCTACCATCTATATCCACCATTATTTTATATTTTACTCCATCCGTGTTATTACTTGCTAATGGTGAAGTATTTTCACAACCTGCATGTTCTTCAGCTGTTATTCCATTACAATATACACCATATCTTCTATCTTCTACTGTTTTATATCTAATTTTACCTCTTCCCTTATCTAAATTAAATTGAGTTTTAGCAGTACTATATAAATTATTAACTTCATTACCAAAGTTATCTTTTTTAGCTTGATTTAAACTATTCATAACATTTGGTATAGCAATTAATACTACAACAGCCATAATAACTATAACTGCTAATAATTCTACTAAAGTAAAACCTTTTTTATCCATTTATATCACCTTCTACTATGATTATTTTATCATAAAAAAAGTAGTATTTCTACTACTTCTTAATTAATACTGTATACCCCAAACAACTTTATGTTTAGCTTTTTTACCACACACAACACATTTTTCTTCTTCATAATCTTTAGATTCTAGTATACATCTAGATTTAGTGCCTTTGATCTCTTTCATCTTAAGCTCGCAGTCTTCGCTTCCACACCAATATGCATTTACAAAACCAGGATTATTATTCATAATTTCTTCTACGTCTTTTAAATTCTTAGCGTCATATGTTCTATTCTTAACATTTTCTTCTGCTTTGTTAAATAGATTTTCTTGAATTTTATCTAATGTTTGAGTAGTTACATTTACTACATCATTTAATTTAATAACTTGTTTTTCTAATGTATCACGTCTTACTAATGTTACTTCATTATTTACTATATCTCTTAGTCCTATTTCAATTCTAATTGGTATTCCATTTACTTCTGCTTCTGCAAATTTATATCCTGGAGATTTATCAGAATAATCTATACTTACACTAACACCTTTTTCCTCTAATGAAGTTTTTATATGTTCTGCTATACTAAATATTTTTTCTTCAGATTTGATAGGAACAATAATAACTTGTGTTGGAGCTATTTTAGGTGGTAATACTAATCCTCTATCATCAGAGTGTGCCATTATTAAAGCACCAATCATACGTGTTGAAACACCCCATGATGTTTGATAACAATACTCATATTCATTATTTTTATTAATAAATTTAATATCATATGCTTTAGAAAACTTTTGTCCAAAATAATGGCTAGTTCCTGATTGTAAACATACACCATTTTGAGTTAATGCTTCTATAGTAAGAGTATATTCAGCACCAGCAAATTTTTCTTTTTCTGTTTTTCTTCCTGTTAATGGTGGTATAGCTAAATATTTTTCAAAGAATTCTTTATAAGTTTCTAACATCTTATTAGTTTCTCTTTCAGCTTCTTCTTGTGTAGCATGAACAGTATGTCCTTCTTGCCATAAGAACTCTCTTCCTCTTAAGAATGGTCTTGTTTCTTTTTCCCATCTAACAACATTACACCATTGATTATATAGTAATGGTAAATCTCTATAAGTTTTAACTTTTTGAGCATAATAATCACTAAATAATGTTTCACTAGTTGGTCTAAAAGCTAATCTTTCTTCTAATTTATTATTTCCACCTTCTGTAATCCATGCTACTTCAGGAGCAAATCCATTAATTAATTCTCCTTCTTTTCTTAATAAACTTTCTGGTATAAATACTGGCATAGATACATTCTTGTGTCCTGTTTTCTTAAACATATCATCTAAAACACTTTGCATTTTCTCCCATATAGCATATCCATTAGGTTCTAGAATAACACACCCTTTTACACTTGAATAATCAGCTAAATGAGCAGCTTTTACTACATCTGTATACCATTTAGCAAAATCTTCACTTCTACTAGTAATCTTCTCGTTCATTTTTCCCTCCTATAAAATAAAAAGAATGGCACATAAGGAGTCATAATGACGGTACCATCCTTTATTTAACTTAATTATTGTAACGGTATAACCGAATAAGCTTTTAACTTATTAGCTTAATGAAGATAGGAATTATTAAATATATTAATCTAGTTTCCACTATCCTAGACTCACTAATAACATTGATTTAATAATATTTCTTCGCTTTTAATAATTGAATTCTAACACATTAAATTATTAATGTCAATTTTCATAATATTTATTTGGATCACTTGAATAATTATTACTACTACGTTTATTTATATTTATAGTAACTTCTCCATATTTATCTTTAAATCTATATAATCCATCTTTTGTTATTTGTTTATTTCCTTCAGAAGTACTAACAACTACTATATTATCACCAACATTAGAAATGTATAATTCTAAATAATTAGCATCATAAACATTATATACAAGTTTAGTATAAGTATTATATTTACTATAGTAATCATTAGCGCCATTTAAATAATTAATAATTTTATTTTTAACTTCTAAATTAACACCACCAATTTTAATATCTCTTTTAACTGGCCCGCTATAATAGAAAGATCTTTGTGTTCCCATATGATATTCATATAAGTAATCATAATCATCTGAATAATCATAATAACCTATTCTTTTATAATCATCTTTTATTTCTTGTAATTTATCTGAAGGAACATATTTAATATGATATGATTTATATCTAATACTATCATAATCTTTAACATATTCTCTTAGAATAGTTTCTACATCATAATGATTACCTTCTACTATATATAAGTATTCATTATCTTCATTATAATAAACTGTATTAATATCTATTCCTTTTGCTACTAATTTTGTTTCAATTTCTTTTAATTCTTTTGCTTTAATTTCTGTTCTAATATTGTAGTGATTAATTAAAATACAAGAACAAGTAATTAATAATAACACAATATTAATAGCATTATTTTTAGTATCTATATTTTCTTCTATTACTTTTTCTTTCTTAGGCTCTTCTTTTGCTTTATTTTTATTTATTTCTTTATAAGTAACATATCCAATAATAGCAAGACCACTTACAAGTAAATATACTGGTAATGGTACTGAAGCCCAGAAATCAGCTAATTGAACTATTATATTTAATAATGTTGCTCCTATACCTACTATAAATAATGAATTATATTTTTCATTTTTAAATCCTATATAAATCATTATAAGAGCAAGTACAAATGTAAATAATCCTAAAGTTAATTCTACTTCAAAAATATAACTAAAGAATACCATTGCTAATAATATAATTTCAACTACTAAGTTTCCTACTTTATTCATTGATAATATCTTTCTAGATATTACAAATGTAATAAATATTAATGGTAATCTAGATAATATTACAAACATTTCATGTCCCATAGTAACTTCACTTAATGCTTGTACATATGGTAAATAAGCTAAACAAAATATAAAATATGAACTATATTTTTGTTTACTTACATAATATGCTGTTATTAATAATGATACTAATAATATTAAATTAGTAATTAATGTACTAGTAAATGTAATAACAATAGCAGATAAATTTAAGAAAGCGCAAGCAAGTATTAAATAATTAAATACATGCTTTTTATTTTCATATATATTGGCATATCTTCTATATATAAATAATAAAGCTAACATTAATAAATTATAAGCAATATTATGTTGTGAAATAAATATACTACAAGTTAATAATAAAGTAATAACTGTTGTAAAATATACAGGTCTAATTAGTTTATATTCTTCAAATAGTTTTTTCTCAAATTTATTTAATATCATAACAAATATTAAGAATACATTAACAAATGTATCATAAGATACACTTATACCATTATTTTTATAGAATAATACTCCACTTATAGCAAGCAATAATAAACTAATAAATTGAGTAATTAAACATGTCTTTTTAATAAAATCTTTTTGAGCTACAGTTAATATTACTGTTATATAACTAAATGTAACAATTGATGCTAATACACCTAGCATACTATATTCTAAATTAACTAAAGATATTGTTTCTAATAATATTAATACTATAGAACTAATAAGTCCACTATGTATTGTTTCTTTATCTCTAGCTCTTAAAAATAAATAATTTCCTAATAACAATACAATAATAGTAATCATTCTATAATTGAATATTTGTGGAGTAATAAATATTTCACTAGCATCACCCATAGAACAAGAATTACTTGCTTGAGTAATTGTAGATACAATTAATATATTTATAAATATTGGTAATATATATTTAGTAGCACAAGCAAACCTATCATTCATAACTATTCTTTGTCTTAATAAAGCTATAATAAATATTCCAATTATTAATTCAAATAGTTTAAATTCACCACTAAATATATATGTAGATAAATATACAAGCCCAACTAATGCAAACATAATATCATTTATATTAAGAATACAATTATTTAATCTATCTTTATTCATATAGATAAATAAAGATATTATTAATAATATACCCATTATTTGAGTTCTATCAAAATTAAATTGATCTAAAACTAATATAATAGATAAAATTACTAATGAGAAACTAATCTCTCCTAATACTTTGTATCCATATTTATTCTTAATACTAGCAAGTGAAAAAGATAAACTTAGTAATACAATTGCATACATTAAATTTGAATAATATCCACTAAATGATAAATCATAACTAATTATATTAAAATATCCAATAGACACAAAAATTAATACAAAGAATACATAAGATAATATGTAATATAATTTACTAGAACTTTCAATTTTAATTCTTTGATCAAATAATCTATATAACAATCTAAATATTAAGAATAATATTATCATTATAATTGGTTTAGATATATCAGATGAAAATAAATTATTATAACTTGTTGATAATATGAATCCAGATAAAACAACTAAAAATACACCCAATTTAGCAAGAATATCAATCTTTTTCTTTTCAGGAGATACATATTCTTTAACTACTTCTTTTTTAGCAACACTCTTAGTTGTATTATTAGGAGCATTTGGTACAGCATTATTACTCTTAGCCATTCTACTTACTCCATCATATGCTATAAATAATAATACACTAGCAACTATAGTTTGGAATATTGAAAGAATTGCAAATGTTAATATAAGACCCTTTCTTTTCAATAACGTTTCATCTTTTCTAGAAACACTAATTGCAGTAATACCAATTCCTAATGCAACTAGTGAATATACAAGTACAATTATTTCAAATATATGATCACTATAAGTATATGAATCAATATAAGCAAATATTCCTAAAAGGCTTCCTAAAACTCCTCTAATAATTAAAAGTATTGATGCTATAAGTATCATAGTTTTTTCTTTTTTCATATCATCACATCCCTATTATAAATTATATAATATATTCTATTATCTTTCAATAAAAAAACTACCATAAAGGTAGTTTTTAATATTACTTATTTTCTAATTTCTTTTCTGCATTTTTAAGAAACTTAATAGCTTGTTTTCTAACATTATCTGCTGATCTTTCAACTACTGGAGTTCCTTTTTCAATAGCAAGTTTATATAATTCTTCTGCTTTTTTTCTAATATCTTCTGCTTTATCTAAAATTTTCTCCTTAGCAGTTTCTTTATCTAAGTTACTTAATTCAGATTGTAACATTTCAGCTTTATATAATAATTCATCTTTAACTTCATCAAGATCTACTTCTTTAATTCTCTTAACTAATTCATCAATCTTTTTAGCTAAAGCTTTTCTATTGTTTTCTCCTGTATCAGGACTAAGTAATAATCCTAAACCTGCTCCTATAGCAAGTCCTCCTAAGAATTTTCCAAATCCACCTTTTTTACTCATCTTCCTCATCCTCCTTTTTTGATTTTTTAGACTTTCTAGATGGTTTAAATAGTTTACCAAGACCATTTGTTAAAAAACCAATAACAACCTCAGTAACCATTGACATTCTATCTGTTGCAAAATTAATTACATCAAATAACTTATCCAATGCACTTAATTTCTCAGTTGCATCATCAATTAAATCATTTACTTTGTTTAAAGTAATTAATACTTTAACTCCTATTATAATAGCTATAATTAAGAATACTATTAATAATGCATATATTATTATTACTAAAGATTCACTCATTATTATTCCTCCTTATCATCATACATAGAATCTATTAGGTTAAATAAGTCATGTTCTAAAGTACTATCTGTCATTGTTTTATCTTCTGGTTCTAAAGTTCCAACTGTTTTATTATCTTCAGTTTCAAAATTATCAAGTTCAGCAGTATCTTCAAGTTCACCAATACTCATTGTTCTATCTAATTCATCAGAAGCTTCTTCTATTCTATTAATTAAATTTTCTATCTTTTGAGTCTTTTCATTTAATTCAGCTAATGTTTTACTTGCATCTTCTAAGTCAGCAGTATTAACATCATCATCTGCAGCATTACTTACATCATTAGTAGATAATTTATTCATTGAATTTAATGTATCTTCTAAATCATCTTCTAAAGTACCATAAGCTTTTCTTCTAACACTATCATATGTAGTAGTAGCACTAACTATAGGTTTAGAAGTACTTTCACTCTTTTCTCTAATTTCTTCTTTTTTGTAATCTTTATCTAAGATACCATATATTGGAGAAATAACTGGTGTTGGCTTAAATACTCTAGGAGCATCAGTTTTAGGACTTTCATATCTAGTTCTATCTTCAACTACTGGAGCAGCTGGTCTAACATCCCTATTATCTAAATCAAGTACACTCTTTCTTGGAGGTAAATCCTCTTCATCTTCAAGTTCTGTAAAAGTAAATGGTTTATCATTTCTAAATAAATCTCTTTCTCTTACAGGTTCTTCTGCTTTTTCAGTAACTATTTCTTCTAATTCATCTTCAAATGACTTGATTTCTTCAACTCTTGGCTTTTCTTCCCTAACTTCCTTAACTGGTTTGATAGGTTCCTCGATTTCTTCCACTTCATCTTCAGGATCTACTTCAACTTTATCATAAAAAATATCTTTTAATTTAGATAAAAACGCCATTATAGCACCTCTTTCTCATTATTCTTCATTCTCTTCAATATCACTATCATCTATATATTCAAGAACATTTTTAACATTTTTCTTTTCAGGTTCAGGTATTTTATATATTGTTTCTTTTAAATCAGCATCTCCATCATTAATGTTTTTTTCAATTACTAAATCATTATATTCAATAGAGTTTAATATGCTCATTCCTCTTGAAACAACATACCTCAAATCTTCCTCTTTTACCTCTACTTCTATTATAGCATAATTATAACACAACTCAACAAAAAAATTGCTATTATTTTTTGTTATTCTTAGATAACCTTTTTTATCATTTTCTTCAAATTCATAGTACTCAAAATCATCTAATTCATGCTCAGTACTAATATCATTTTTATAAAAATAACTAATAACATCTACATTTAAATAATATGTATTATTTTTAGAATGTAATTCATGTATATAACCATTATCTTTATATAAATTAAATCCACTTGGTAGATAATATTTAAATCCTTTAGCATTAGTATTTGCTTTAACAGGTTTACTATCTATAGTTTCATCAATTATTTCATTTAAAGATAAAGTATTTATATTCTTATTACATCCAACTAATAATACTAAACAAATTATAATTATTAATTTTTTATACATATAATCTCCTACTCTTAGAATTATAACAAATTATTTATTTTTTAACAATATGAACATAATTAATATTCTTACCAAGTCCAATAAATTTATCTTCATATTCAGTTGTATACTCATCAAAATAGTTTCTATCTATCTCAACTATTTCATATCCATTCTCTTCAAAAGATATTAATGAATAATCAAATAAATCATCATTATCAGTTTTAAATTCAATATCTGGTTTATTAATAAATATATTATTATATCTTTCTAAAAAATTACTAGAAGTTAATCTTCTTTTAGCATGTTTCTTCTTAGGCCATGGATCACTAAAATTAAGATATAATTTAGATATTTCATGATCAAATATTTCTTCAATATTAATCGCATCAAAACATATTAATCTTAAATTAGGTATTTTATCTTGCCCAATTCTTTTAATAGCTCCTACTAAAGGACTATCATATTTTTCTATACCAATATAATTAGTATTCTTATTATTTAATGCCTTACTTATAATAAATTTACCTTTACCAGTACCTATTTCTATTTCAATAGGATTAGTATTATTAAATAATTCATTCCATTTTCCTTTATAATCTTTTGGATTATTAATTGTATATTCAGAATTACTAACAATAATATCTGCATTTTTAATATGTTTAAGTCTCATATTATTCGCCTCGTACATATTTTATCATAAACAAAATAAAAAAGCATTTAAATGCTTTTTTAATAATCATATTTTGTTAAATTATATTGTCTAATTAATTGTTGTATTGTTGGCCCATATGTTTTAGAACCACCAGCATAAGCGTGTAAATATGATGCCGCTCCTATAGCATCATGTTTAGCACATGCCTTTAAGAAATTACCATATACATTTGAATAATGTTGAAAATATGAATAATGATAATATGTCGCTTCATAAAAATTATCAAACCCTCTTAAATAGTTTTTAGAACCATATATTTTAGGTTTATTACCAGGATATCCTCTTAATCCATAAAGATTATGAGTTCCATTAATAAAATGCTTACAATATCCAGATTCTAGTACAGCTTGAGCTACAGTAATACTTGGAAGTACACCACCATTTTTAAAATAAATATCTCTTGCCATAGAAGCTACATAATCCATACATTCTTGTTTAGACATAGCTTTAACTTTAGCTTCTTCCATATCCATTGCTTCAACAGGAGTATATTGCCCGGTTGATGATATACCAGTTGAAACACCAGATGTTATAGTATTAGCTTTTTTAATTTTCTCTTCTCTTTCTTTAATAGCAGCTTCAGTATCTTTTTTAACTTGAACTAACTCTTGTAATAATTTTGTCTTAGCAGGACCATCTTCCATATTATTTACATATGAAAGTGCTGATCTATAATTACCCTCAGTTAATGTAGATTTAGCGCTTATCATATAATACTCTGCTTCTTCAGCTTCTGCTGCTGCTATACCTTCTTTATTAGCATTTTCTAAACAACTATAATATATTTTTTCAGTATCAACTAATTTAAAAATTATTCCAACTATTGTAGGTACCATAAATATAGCAATAGCACCAACACATTTTCTAATAAAAGCTTTCATAGCTTTAGGATTATCTCCATTAGATACTGCTTTTAAAAATGTCATAGCGCCAGTAACTATTAAAATAATTGGAACTATAATCTTAATGAAATTAATTACTATTTTAACTATTCTCATTACTTTTAATACACTAGGACTTCCACATATATCTAAGATCATACTAACACCTCGACTAAATTATAACATATTTATATAAAAACAAAAACTGAAATAACTTCAGTTTTTATTTAATCTTTTCTAAATTAATTCCATATCCTTCTATTAATTTAACAAATTCTTCTTTAGTACTTTTACCCCAGTCATACCCATTACCAGTACCACTCTTAAAATTATATTCCCTCTTAATATAATTTGTTACTTCACCTTTAGAATTTGTTGTAATAGTATCAGAAGAAAACATATCATCACTCCAATAATATTTATCTACGTATTGTATTTTACTAGATCCTAATTTATTTTCTTTATCTGTTAAATATTTTTTATCACTAATATTTATTCTATAAACTTTTCCTTCTATTGTTTTAGTATAAATAATATCATTTTCTTCAGAATTATCATATCCAAAATCAGTTAATTCAAAGCCATCATTTTTAAGAGCACTTTGTAATTTATCAATTTCTGATTCTTCATAAACTTGTTTTGATTCTTCTTCATAATCAATATCTTCATCATCATAACAATCAGTAACAGTTCCTACTTGAGTAAAATATAATGTTCCAAAACAAACACAAGCGCCAAATAAAACTCCTATAATGATTAAATATATAATATCTTTTTTCATAAGTTATATACTCCTTTTTTACAATATCTTATTCAATATAATAACTATTCTAATAATATTTTACAATGATAATAATGTAATATCAATCTATTTATTATTTAAAATAAAAAGAGCTTTTTAAAGCTCCTTTCTTAATTTCATTTCTAAGTTTGTTTTTAAAGAATTAAACTCAGATAAAGTTTCAACATAATCAATATCTACATTATCAATATTAGCTGAGAATCTTTTTTCTTCCCTATTATCTTCTTCTAATGTTACTGAACCATTAGCATATTTCTTAGTTAATAAAATATATGCAATTCTTCCATCTGACACTATTATTTCATCCATAGTTTTACGTGTTTTTTCATCATATCTAAGAATGTCAAATCCATTAACATTTTCATCTAAATTACTAGCTATTGAATTATATAATTCAACAGTATCTAATTTTATAGATCTTTTAACTGCTTCTTTTAATCTATCACTTACTAAAAATGTTGAGCCTTTTCTTTCATCATATGTTTCTGGCACATTTGGATTATAAAAATGTATAATTGTAGAAACGCCATCATTACTCATAGATACTTTATCATATTCACCATTAAAGTATTGGATAAATCCAGTTTCAACATCTTTTTGCTCTGTAGTATCAAAATATAATAAATCATGATTACTTGATATTGGAACATAATCATATGACATTTCAACGTTATCTTCAGTTACTATTATTTGAGGACAATCATCAAAATTACCACATACTAATTTTACTTTAATTATTTTGCCTGCTCTAGTCTTTAATTCAAATGTTCTATTATCTATTTCTCTTAGATATCTTCTATCAAAATCATAGTCTCCTATTAAATTTAACATTGATTCCAATAATTCTTGTCCACTTCTTCCCTTAGCTAACCATAAATTTTCAGTTATTTTTTTAGATACTCTTGGGAATCTAGATGTTGGACGAAAAAACATATTTACTTCTTTATTACGATATATATTCATTTCTTTCACCTGGGCGTATATTATACACTTTTTTATTAAAAAGTCAATGTTTCTAGTTTATAATCTAAATACTGTTATGATATAATTTAAATAAGGATGGTGAATTTATGGCTAGTTTTGAGGAAATAATTGAAACAGGAAAAAAATATGTTCTTCCACATCGTCAAGAAGAATGGAATAATTTAATTAATTTATATACTAATTCCAGTGTACAAGAATTAAATTTGGCAGTATTACAAAATGCTATAAGTGTAATGGAAGCTTTAGAAAATGAACCAACAACAGATAATATATTTAAATGTGCAAAAAATATAGAAAGAAAAGATCCTAGCTTTGCACATCAAGTTGAATCATTGTTATTTACATTTAGTAAATTTGGACCACTTATATGTTTAGCTTTACCTATTGCTAGAGAACAACTTAATATTGAAAGTTATCCACAACAAAAAATGCCTGATGAAGTTCCTTTTAGAACTGAATTATTAACTGAAAATATTGATCAATTAATGAAAAATATTTGTAGTGAAAACAATATGGATTTAACTGAAGGTAATAATAGAAGCATTTAAAAAGATTAAGTCAAAACTTAATCTTTTTTATTCTATCTAAATATGTATATGATATGTAAAAAAAATGTCATAAGTGTTTATCGTTCTATAATTTGTTGATAAAATAACAATGGAGGTAACGTATGGTAGTAGTAGTAGCAGAAAAAAAGATTATAAGAGTTTATACATATAATAATGAGTTGTATTTAGAAGGATATACTCTTCAATCAATAGGTGCAAGTTCTAGGGTTAAAGGAGATCCTGCACAATTATACAGGGTAACAGAAAAAGATTTAGATGACATTATTAGAAAATCTGAAAGTAGAGGTTCAGTTATATATGATAAACAGTATGAACCAGTTTCTAGAGATTATTTAAATAAGAAAGCATATTTAGAAAAATCAAATAAATTTTCAGATTCAATAGGTACTGAACAAAAATCATCTAACCAACAACAACCTAAAACATCTGGTAAAAAAGATGCTTATCATTATATAGGTAAAACTCCTACAAATGATTCATATAGTGTGTTTTTGGATCCTACTAGTATGGAATATGATATAGTAAATCATTATATGTCAAATAGAAGATACCATGTTGAAGAAAGTGGTTCTGTTTATGATTTAGAACTTATGCAAGACGTATGTCAATTATATCCAGATGAAATAAAAAGATTTTGGGATAATGCTATGAAAGCAGGTGCTTATGGAAAATGCTGGTTATTTCAAGAGAGGAATAAAAGAAGTCTTTAAATTCGATGATGTATTTAATTAAATTAAAAAATACCTAACAATAGGTATTTTTTTATATGATTTTCTTAGCAAAATTTGATGTTCCATTAGTTGGACAATAAATGTAACAACACATGTAGTACTTTGAGCTTCTTCTACCTTTTTCTTTTCATATACTGCTTTTATATTATTTTCTTGTCTTTCATAAAATTTTCCTACTCCTTATTATTATTTTATATTTTATTATTTTTTTATAATAGACAACTAAGTAAACATTATTAATTTTTTCAATAAAAAAATGCCTTTTTAGGCATTTTATTATTTAAGTGGTGTCCTCGGCACGATTCGAACGTGTGACCGACGGCTTAGAAGGCCGTTGCTCTATCCAGCTGAGCTACGAGGACAACTGAAATTACGAATAAAAGTATACAACAAAAACTTAGATTTTTCAAGTGTTTTCTTGAAAAATAAAAAAAAGAGTTATAAAACTCTTAAAAATATGTTGCTAAACATTTCTCTATAACTCTTTGTACATCTCTTTCATTAAATGGTTTAGATAAAACATCTACTATTGGATAAGCATTAACTCTATCTAATGATGCCATATCCTCTACTCCACTTTCTACAGCAACAGGCATTCTTACAAAATAACCTTTTTGCTTACAATGCTCTAATACTTGATATCCATCAACATTAGGCATATTTAAATCTAATAAGCAAGCTTTTATTTCTTTTCTTATATCATCTTGATCTAGTAATTCTATTGCTTTAGCTCCATCTTCTGCAGTTAAAACATTATATCTAGAATCAAATATCTTTTTAACAAAATTAGCAACCAAACTTGAATCATCAACTATTAATATAGTTCCTTCTTTTTGACCATTAGCTGCTGGAGCAGCATATCCAGGTTGTGGCATAGCTCCCCCCATTGGTTGTTGATTTCCAGCTGGAAAAAATTGTACTGTTGGTTGAACTGGTTGATCTGCTGGAAAAAATTGAACTGTTGGCTGTGCTGGTTGATCTGCAGGGAAAAATTGTACTGTTGGTTGAGGTTCTGCTACAGCAGGTGCAGGTTGAACAGGCATTGGTTGAGGTTGTTGTACCATTTGTGGTTGAACTACAGTTTGAGGTTGTGGCATTGGTTGTGGTGCTGGTCCAGCTTGAGTTACTATAGCTGCTGCCATTGGGTCTTGCATTGCATTTGGATCCATAGCTGGCATAGCCATTTGTGGCTGCATCATTTGTACTTGTGCATTTGGATCTTGTACTGGCACCTGTTGTGGTGCTACTTGAGGTTGTTGTACCATTTGTGGTTGAACTACAGCTTGAGGTTGTGGCACTGGTTGTGGTGCTGGTCCAGGCATAGCTTGTTGAGGTGCTACTTGTACTGGTGCAGGACCTGCTGCTAAACCTAAATATTGTTTTGATACATCTATCATTCTTTTAGCTTCTGCGATAATTTTAGGATGATTTTCTTGAACAAACATTATATCTCCAGCTTTACTCTTTAATTCTGATTCATAAGATAAATCAGCTAAAGTTGTAAAACCTAGATATCTTGCATCACTTTTTAATGCATGAACTTCTATAGCATAATTAACCATATCACTCATAGCTTTTCTATTTTCTAATGATTGAAGTTTTCCATCAACCATATCTAGAAAATCTTTAAGTGTTTCATCATACATTTCCATGTCCCCAAATAATTCTAAACTTTGAGCAACATTAACCCCATTATTAGTTAAAATATTAACATCTTTCACTCGTATCACCTACTTATCAACCTATTCTATTAAAAATTATAACACTAAAAATATTAATAGTAAATTTACTATTGCAATTAAAGTATCAATTATGATACAATACTTGCATGAAAAACATGTATGATTATGTCAATTATATTAGTACTACTAAAACTCCTGAAGAATTAGAAAAAGATTTCACGGAGGAATTTATCATGTTTAGAAAAGAAAATAATCTAACACAAGAACTATTAGCACTATATTCAAATGTTAATAGAACTAAGATTGCTAGAATAGAATCTATGATGCATTCCCCTACTGTTAAAAATCTATTACAAATATTAGGACCATTAGGATATACAATAAAAATTGAAAAAGTTAAGAAATGAGGCAACTCATTTTTTTATTGCTATGAATTTGTTATATATAGTAAAATATAATTAGGAGGATTTGATATGATAAAAATTAAAAATGTAACTAAAACCTATAATAACAATATTACTGCTATTAAAAACTTATCATTAGATATTCCTGATGGCAAAATAATTGGTTTTATAGGATTAAATGGTGCTGGTAAGACAACTCTTATTAAAATGATGACTGGTATATTAAAACCTGATAAAGGCACTATTACTATTAATGATTTAGATATTATCAAAGATGCTTTAGATGCAAAACAAAATATCGGATATATAACTGATAGTCCAGATATGTTTTTAAAACTAACTGGAATTGAATTTATTAATTTTATATCTGATATTTATAATGTTGATTCTAAAAAAAGAAAAGAAAGAATCAAATACTTAGTTGAACAATTTGAACTTGAAGATGTTTTAGATAAACCTATGCAAGGTTATTCACATGGTATGAGACAAAAAATGATGGTTGTTGCTGCATTAGTTCATGAACCAAAAGTTTGGATATTAGATGAACCAATGGTAGGATTAGATCCTAGAAGTGCTGTTGTTTTGAAGAAAATGATGAAAGAACATGCTGATTCTGGTAATACAGTATTCTTCTCTACTCATGTTCTTGAAGTAGCCGAAAAATTATGTGATGAAATAGCAATAATTGATAAAGGTAAAATAATCTATTATGGTACTTTAGATGATTTAATTAAAAAATATAAAAAGAAAGACTTAGAGGAATTATTCTTAGAGGTTATTAAAAATGGATAATTATTTATCTTTAACAAAAGTTTTTCTTAAATCTTCTCTTAGAAGAACTAAATCAAATAGAACTAGAACTAAAATAATTTTTGGTTTATTACTATTTTTTACAATACTATTCATTATAATTCCTTTTTTAATAGTAAGTGCATCATTTGTATATGATACTACTATTCAATTAATGGATATTGAATATGAAAGCATTGGACTTCAAATAATGTGTTATATAATTTGTATATTTACTTTTGTATTTAGTATATCTGCTTTATTAAATGAATTATATTTTAGTACTGATATAGAAAAACTTTTACCATTACCTATTAAACCAGTACAATTAGTTTCATCTAAATTTACTGTATGTTTTATATTAGAAAATATTATGCAAATATTTCTAATATTAGTTAGCATAATTAGTTATATGTTAGCTCTTCACTTAAAAGTACCTAATTTATTAATATCATTATTACAAATAGTTACTTTACCTATTATACCTATGGTATATGCTACTATATTTTGTTTAATAATTATGTATTTTACTAAATTTATTAAAAACAAAGAAAGTGTTAAAAAGATATCTACTCTATTTGTAATAATATTATTTATTGTATTAATATGTTTTATCAATTCATTAAAAGGATTTGACTTTAATGCTTATTTAGAAAGTTTTGTAAATGGTAATCATAAATTTTTAGATACTATGAATTATATATTTCCACAAATAAGATTATTTACAGATACTTTAACTAATATGAATATTTTATCATTATTAAAATATATTATTATAAACGTAGCTTATATTGGAATAATGTTATTATTAGCTAAAAAAGTATATTTAAATAGTGTTATAGACTTATCAAATAAAAATACCAATACTAATAAAAACTCTACTAAATTATTAAAAAATATTAAACAAGAAAATGTTGTTAAAACATATTTAGGAAAAGAATTTAAAACATTAGTTAGAACTCCTAGTTTCTTTATAAACTGTATGATTATTAATATACTATGGCCTGTAATAATATATGCTTTATATCAAATAGGAACTATTAGATATGATTTTAATTCTATTAAAGTATTATTATCTATTAACAATGATAAGATTAAAATAATACTATTATTATTCATAGTTGGTATATCATTATTAATACCTGCAATGAATTCAATAGCATCTTCTTCTTTCTCAAGAGAAGGAAAAAATTATCAATTTATTAAATATATTCCATTATCATATAAGAAACAATGGTTTATAAAATACTTAATTAGTTTTCTAATATCTTTTGTAGGTATATTTGTTTATACATTTATATTCTATATAGTAGTTGGTATGAATATACTATCTATAATGCAATTTGTAGTTATTAGTATACTTAGTATATCAGCTGTATCATTTATTGGATTATATATTGATTCATTACAACCAAAATTAAATTGGGATGACGAAAATAATGCATTAAGAGAGAACTATAATACATTTATATCTATGGGAATAGTATCATTCATATTTATACTTACTTGTATTGGATCATATAGTTATTTATATAAAACTAAAATGTTTGGATTTGAAGAAATATACTTAGCTATATCAGGATTATTATTATTTATTAATTTAATTATGTTAATTATTAGTAATACTGATGGTATTAAAAATATGATTGAACAAGAATAAAAGAAGTTTCAAAATTGAAACTTCTTTTTTTATATCATATTAATTCTATTAATAATTCTTTCTTTACCAAGTAATCTCATTAATTCATATAAATCAGGTGTATTAGATTTAGATGTAATAGCAACTCTTATAACAGTACTTACATCTGCTACATTACCTTTAAACTTACTTGGATCTGCTTTATACTCTTTAATATTAGATGCATAACCCAATTCATCACATAATTCTTTAACTTTATTAAACCATGTATCTTTATCATCAGATTCATCATAATATTTATTTACATAAACATTTAGAATATTCTTTATTTCATCTTTATCAGTTATATTCTTCCATTCATATTCAGATACTTTATATAGTTCATCATACATATACCAAATAAGTTCTCTAACATCTTTCATACAAGCGTAGTCTTTTCTTGGTTTTTCTTGTTCTCTTTCAATATTTAGAATATTAATTGTATATTCTTTATACTTATTTATTAATTCATTAAATTCAGTATCATACTCTTTAGTATAGTCATTTAATAAATCAAATACTTCAGTAGCTTTTAATTTACTAATATAATTTTTAGAAATATTATCTAATTTATCTAAATCAAATAATGCTCCAGATGGACTCATCTTTTTAGGAGAAAAATCAAATTCAGTAAAGTTTGCATCAGGATTTTGTTCTCTCCATGCTTCATAATTAGAGTTAGCTATTGTCATTATAGCTTCAATAACAGCATATATTGGATATCCTTTTTCTTCATAATAAGTCATTCTAGCTTCTGGATCTAATCTCTTAGAAATCTTTCTAATCTTATCACCATCTTTTTTAAGAATTAGTGGTGTATGTATATATTTAGGAAGCTCAAATCCAAAAGTTTTAAATAACTCATAATGAACAGGTATAGAACTCATCCATTCTTGTCCTCTTATAACATGAGTAGTACGCATTAAATGATCATCTACTAAATGAGCAAAATGATATGTTGGTAATTCTGTTGATGATTTATAAATAATAGTATCTAAATCATTTTCATGTAATTCCATTTCTCCATTAGCTAAATCATCAAATTTAAACTTTTCATCAAAGTCTCCTTCACTCTTTAATCTAATTGTATAACTTTCTCCATTTTTTAAATGTTCGATTAATTCTTCTGGAGTTGCATTTCTGTATTTAGCAAATTTACCATATATACCTATTCTAGCTTTTTTAGCAGATTGGTTTTCTCTAATAATATCCATTTCTTCTTGAGTTAAGAAACATGGATATGCTTTTCCTTTTTCTACTAGTTCTTTAATAAATGCTTTATAAATATCTTTTCTTTCAGATTGAATATAAGGTCCATAATTACCTTTTGTTTCTTTTGTATCTCTAAATTCATATTCATCTGGTAGTAATTTATAATGTTCTAAAACATGTCTTATATATTCTACAGCACCTTCTATCTCACGTGCTTGATCTGTATCTTCATTTCTTAAATAGAATACTCCATTATTTCTTTTAGCAATAACATAGTCAACTACTACTTGATAGAAATTACCTATATGCATAAATCCAGTTGGACTAGGTGCATATCTAGTAACACATGCATTTTCAGGTAAATCTCTTGCAGGATATTCTTTTTCATAATCTGCTATTGTTTTATTAATATTAGGAAATAAAAAATCAGCTAAATCTTTATTTGTCATATATTTCACCTCAATCGTTTAGATTATATAATATTTTATTAATTAAAACAAGACTCTTTCGAGTCCTGAATTATAATACTTTTTTATAGATAATAAATGCTAAGGCCGCAAGTAAAATCACTATTACAAGTATTAATAGTATATTTGCCTTTTTAAACTTCTTTTTCTTTGTTGTAACAGATTCTTCTTCTTTTAATTCAGTTGTTTCAAGAATTGGTTCCATTTTAATTGTTCTTAATAGTTCTTCTTCTTTCTTTTCTTCCTCTGTCATAACTTTACTATTATCTTCCATATTGCACTTCCTATTTGTTACTTTAATGATACCAAAAAGTGGCTAATATTTCAAGAATTTCTTGACTTATTGCTAATATTAATGTATTATTTTTATGAGGACTTTGGAGACATACTCAAGAGGCTGAAGAGGCGCCCCTGCTAAGGGTGTAGGTCGGGAAACTGGCGCGAGAGTTCAAATCTCTCTGTCTCCGCCATATAAAAAATTAGTCTTGATTATTCAAGACTTTTTTATTTGTTTAAAAAACCTCAATTATTATTGAGGTTTTTCTATAGACTTTTCATATTCTTTTTGAGACTTAGCTGCCTCTGCAGCAATACGTTTCTTTTCTTCATCTATTTTCTTTTCCATCTCTTTAGCTTGCTTTTCTAATATCTTATTTTGTTCTCTTTGAATCTTATCTAATTCTCTTTGTTTTTTCCATTCTTCTTTAGCTTTTTTCTTTTCTTCAGCAAGTCTTTCTTTTTCGGCTTTCTTTAATTTAGCTGCTTCAGCTCTTTGTAATTTTCTTTGTTCATTCTTTTCTGGTATTTTCTTTATATCATCAATTCCTGATTTAATAGATTCTTCAGTTTGACGTCTCTTATTTTCTACTCCACCATTCTTAATAGCAAAGTAAATTGCAAAACCAAGTTCTACCAATATTATTAATATAGAAACTAAAGCCACTATTAATTGCCAAGTCCATTTTATAACAAGTGGATCTTTTTCTATTGGAATTTCTATATCACCAATATAATAATCAGCTGTTTTAACATTAAATGTGAATTGTCTTGTATATCCTTCAGGTGACATAAGATTTAGATATATTATTGATCCATCTATTACTGGAGAAATAGTTATATCACTCTTCTCACTAGAAAGTTTTATTGGTCCAGTTTCATCATCTTTTAATTCAATAGTACCAGTTGTACCTTCATATAATTCATATGTAAATGTTACTTCACTTTCATCAGTAATAGGTATTTCATAAGTAGTTGTTTTTTGATTAAAACTGATATTTTTATTTAAAACTTTTAATTGTTTTAAATATACAATATTTTCAACTTCTTCAATAGTTGTACCTTCTTTTAATCTATTAATAGTAATAACATATTTTCTTTCTTTTTCATTTTCTGCTGTTACTTTAATAGTAATTTTATTACTACCTTCTTTTAATTCTAATTTACTTACTGAATCTACTTTAGCTTTTTCACTTTCAGCTATAGCTTTAATACTAACTACGCTTACATTGTTTTCTACATTTATAATATATTGTCCTATTTCTTTATCAAATTTATATTTACCACTACTTATTTCAAGTGATTTTAGATAATTATTAGGATCTCTATCATCAATTCTATGTATTATTAAAGTATAAGTTCTAACTTTCTCATTTTCAGCTCTTACTCTTATTTGAACATTGTTATCTCCATAATTAAGTTTTTGAGTTCTAGGTCCATACTTTTTAACAAAAGTAGACATTATTTTTTGTTTTTCTTCTGATGGAGTTAACTCAGCATTTATTTTTACAGAAGTAACATTTGATTCAACAGTTACTTTATATTTGGTTGTTTCTGGTGAGAATGCTTTATCCAAATCATAACCTGCTACAACAAGGTTATTTAAAGTATTTGTTTTATCTCTTGAATCAAATCTATTAATTACTATTTTATAAGTTTTAGTTGCCCCTGTTTCACTCTTAACAACTACATTTATAGTATTATCTCCATATTTTAAATTAACATCTCCTGCCCCACTAATAGTTGCTCCACTATTATTAGCAACAGCAGTAATATTAACTTTAGGAACATCTTCTGCTTGTACTTTATAAGATGTTGTAGAACTATTAAATACAGGTGATAATGGATAATTACCTACACTTAAACTTTTTAAGGTATTATCACTTGATTTAATATGTATATTAGATGTTATTGTTGCATAAGTTAAATTACCATTAGCTGTAATGCTATTTATTGTTATTTTAAATGAATTACCTTCGGTAGCATTACCTGGTATAGTAGCATTTACAGTACCTATTTCAAAACTATTACTACCAGTTTTAGAAAGAATACTACCTTCTTCACTTATTCTAAATCCATTAGAATCTGCTTGAGTAAAATTAAGTTTATTATTTTTATCAAATGTTAAACTACCAAGTCCTTCATTTGAAAAATTACCTTTAATTTCATTTATATCTGCATCTACATTAGCTGTTATTTTGCAAGTTATCTTTTCTCCTGCACTTGCAGCATTAGGACAACTCATATTAACAGAAAATGTGCTTGCTAAAATAATATTTGGTATTATTAAAATACTAAATATGAAAATAAATAATAATTTTTTTATCATAATCCCACCCCTTTTATTGAATAGGTTGCTATTTTCATAACATCGTTTATATTAATTTTACCATCTTTTGTGACATCTGCTGAATATAATTCTAATTGAGTTGTCAACTTGCCACCTTTTATTGAATGTGTTGCGACTTTCATAACATCATTTATATCTATATTATTATCTGAATTTACATTACCAAGTACAGATAAATCATATATATATGTATTATTATTTACAACTATTTTTAACTTGTTTCCTGTGTTTACATAAGTTGATTCAGAAAGAACATTTCCATTTTTATCTGTTACTGTTTTAACTCCTCCATTTACATTAGAAATTAAAGTTGAAACGGTTGTTTTAGGTGAAATATATTTAACTATTTTATTTGTTTCATCAACACTATAATTATTAAAACTATAATTTGGAGAAGATGATGATAATGTTTTACTGCTTGTTACTCCTCCCGCTGTTACTTTAAGCGTAATACTACTTGTTGATAATGTTTCTTTTTGTAATAAGTTTAACGATATACTATTAAATACTAAATCAGATTTAGTAATATTAAATTTACTTGTTATATCATTAGAACTTGAATCTAACACTTTAACAGTTATATTTGATTTAGGTGTAGTTTCAATATTTTTAGTTACTACATTAAATTGAGTGTTACTATTAACTAAATTATTATATGAACTATTCGTACTATTAATATATAAAGTTTTTGATGTATTAGAATTCTTAGTATATAATTCAACTGCATAATACATATTAGATATTTTTAAATTAGTTGGATTTGTAATAGTTACATTTACTTTAATAGTTCCACTTAAATTAATACCTCTTAAACTAAATCCAGTTATTCCTGGTTCTATAGTTGTTGTATTAAATGTTGAATCATCTGGACCAACCACTTCTATTTTAACTTGTAAATTATTTATTGCTTCTTGTGAATTACTAAATCCAAAGAATAATAGTTTTGCTGATACTAATTTTTCTGTATTATCTCCAATATAATAAGTAAATGATTCAGTAGTATTTGAAGTGTTTGTTCTTGTATAATACTTATCTCTATTATCTTTATATGAGTTTGCAAATTTAGCTGATTCTGCTACTAAATAACTATTGTTATATAGCAAAGAATTATTATTAATATTAATACTTGATACTCCTAAAAAACCTCTAACTATTGATACATCAAAATATGATATATAGAAGAATGTTGTACCTGTTCCCCAAGAGTTAGCAGCTAACCAAGCTCCTTTATATGGTGCGGGATTACTACCTTGCCATACATAATTATCATCCCAACCAATTATTGTAATAGCATGGGCACTACTTTTATATTCGCTTTCAGCTTTAGAACCATTGTTATAGCACCAACCATATGATCCATCATATGTTTTTGTCATAAAATCAGTATGAATAATACCCATAACAGAGCCATATTTATAAACATATTCTTTTACTTTTTCATTATATTTAGCAATATTATCATATATTTGTGTTTCAGTATAACTTCCATTTAATAATTCTTGTATAGGATATTGATTAAATAATTTTAATTTTTGAACATCAATACCAACAGCTGATGTAGACATATATGATTTTAATTCTTTCTCTTTATAAGAAGTAAAATAACCACTAGGATCAAATGTTGTTTCATCAATAGGTGTTATATTATAAAATAAATACTTTACTACATTAAAAGTATTATTAGCATTTCCAAAACTAGAAATATCTCCTAAATATCTAGCAACATATTCAGGTTGATTTTCAGAATAATTAACAGTATATGATTTTACTTTTTTCATATATGCTTCTAAAACATTATTAGATGCGAATGCCCAACATATATTTAAATTTTTTTGATTTTCATTTGCTTGATTATTGAATGTATCAATTGCTACTCTACTATCATAACTAGTAGGATAAGCAGATGTATAACCAACATAACTATTTATTTGATCAAAAGACTGAACGTATTCTAAAGGAGCAGTTTCATCATCAGTAAAACTACATAACATTAAAAAACAAATAAAAATAATTAAAATATTTTTAAGTCTTTTCACATTCTCACCTATTCTAATATAATTCTACAATATTTTCCATAAACAGTCAATGTAAATGAGGGTGCAAAATAAGTACAAAAAGCACTATTTTTTTGATAAAATAAGTAAGTGTGTTAAAGGAGAAAATATGAAAGAAATAATTGATGATGTAAGTTTAGAACTAGGTATTTCTTCTAAACAAATTGAAAGTGTTTTAAAACTACTAGAAGATGGAAATACTATTCCATTTATAGCTAGATATAGAAAAGAAGCAACAGGTGCTTTAGATGAAGAACAAATAAGAGTTATATCTAATAGATATGAATATGAAGTTAATTTATTAAAAAGAAAAGAAGATGTTATTAGATTAATAGATGAAAAAGGACTATTAACTGATGAAATTAAAACTAATATTATGAATGCTAAAAAATTAGTTGAAGTTGAAGATATATATGCTCCATTCAAAGAAAAGAAAAAAACTAAAGCAACTGAAGCAATTAAAAATGGACTTGAACCTCTAGCTAAAATAATAATGAGTTTTCCAGATAAATTTGATGAATCTAGTGTATCTAAATTCTTAAATGAAAACGTTAAAACTATTGATGAAGCTTTAGAAGGAGCTAAATATATAATAGCTGAATGGATAAGTGATAATGCATATTATAGAAAATGGATAAGAAGTTATTTTTATAAAAATGGTATAATGACTTCTAAATTTAAAAAGAATGCTAATGATGAAAATAAAGTTTATGAGATGTATTATGACTTTAGTGAAAATGTTAAATACATAAAGCCTCATAGAGTTCTTGCTATTAATAGAGGTGAAAATGAAAAAATACTTAATGTTTCAATAGATGTTAATGTTGATGAAATAGAAAGTTATTTAGAATCTAAAATAATTAAGAAAGATTCACCCACTAAAAAGTATGTAATTGATGCTATTAAAGATTCATATAAAAGACTTATTGGTCCTTCTATGGAAAGAGAGATTAGAAGTGAACTTACTTTAAAAAGTGAGGATGATTCAATAGAAGTTTTTAAAGATAATTTAGAACATTTATTATTAATAGCTCCTATGAAAGAAAAAACTGTTCTTGGATTTGATCCAGCTTTTAGAACAGGTTGTAAACTTGCAGTAGTAGACCCTACTTCTAAAGTACTTAATATATCTGTTATATATCCACATGAACCTCATAATAAATGGGAAGAAGCTAAACAAACTATTAAAGATTTAATAGATAAATATAAAGTTGATATTGTTGCTATTGGAAATGGAACTGCATCAAGAGAAAGTGAAAAATTAGTTTCTGAAACTATTCAAGAATTAGGTCATTGTAAATATGCTATTGTATCTGAAGCAGGAGCTAGTGTATATAGTGCTAGTCCACTTGCAATAAGTGAATTTCCAAATTTAACAGTTGAAAAAAGAAGCGCTATTTCAATAGCAAGAAGACTTCAAGATCCATTAAACGAATTAGTTAAAATAGATCCTAAAAGTATTGGAGTTGGGCAATATCAGCATGATGTTTCTCAAAAGAAATTATCTGAATCATTAGATTTTACAGTATCTAAATGTGTTAATAATGTTGGTGTTAATATTAATACTGCTTCCCCTTCTATACTTAAATATATTTCTGGTTTAACTAAAACTATAATTGATAAAATAATTAAATATAGAGAAGAACATGGAAAGATTAATTCAAGAGAAGAACTTAAAAAGAAAAAATTAATATCTGATAAAGCATATGAACAATCTATCGGATTTATGAGAGTTATTAATGGAGATAATCCTTTAGATGAAACAAATATTCATACAGAAAGTTATGATAAAACTTTAAAACTTTTAGAACATATTAATTCTTCTATAAAAGATATTGGTACTAAAGAATTATCTGTTAAATTAGATGAATTAGATTTAAATAAAATATCAAAAGAATTAGATATAGATTTATATACTTTAAATGATATTATAGAGTCATTAAAACGTCCTAATAGAGACTTTAGAGATGATTTTGAAACTCCAATATTAAAAAGTGATATTCTTACAATAGATAATCTACATTTAGGTATGAGTTTAGAAGGTACAGTAAGAAATGTTGTTGATTTTGGAGCATTTATTGATATAGGTCTTCATAATGATGGACTTGTACACATTTCTAAAATAACAAATAAATATATTAAACATCCTAGTGAAGTATTAAGTGTTGGTGATATTGTTACATGTTATGTAATAGATATTAACAAAGAAAAAGAAAAAGTTTCTCTTTCTCTAATAAATCCAAACAATTAAAAAAGAATCAATTGATTCTTTTTTTTATTCACTTATTTGTTTAGATTTTTTTCCTCTTATAATTAAGAATGCTATTAAAACCGCAATTACTACTAATAAGCAAATACCCAGCACTGGTCTAAATCTTATCCATGCAATAGTTATTACAAGTAATCCAAGAATTAATCCTAGTACAAATGATACTATTCCTACTGCTGAACCAACTAAATTTCCTAATATTGGAACATAGCTTGTAATAGCACTTATAGGCTTCAAAATAGTTGCAAATCCCATAAATAGTAATATTATACCTGCTGCTCTTAAAATCCATTTTAACATGTTATTTTCTTGTTTAATGATGTTAATCATTTCAATACCAGAATGAACACCATCCATTACTCTATTAGTAGATACTCCTTCTTTAGAAACAAAATCTACAAAAGTTTCACCTTGTTGAACAGCAAGAATACTAATATCAGTAGAATTATTATATACAAATGATATTCTAGTATCACCTATCTTTGGATTATTTAAATCAGTAGATGAAGTTATATAATTACCAGAAACATATAAATTTAGTTCAGTTATTTTATTAACATCATAACTATTATAGTTACCATTAGTACTTAAACTTTGTACTTGATTAGATGATAATGTAAAAGCACCTAATGTTACTTTACTAGAATAATACATTTCATCTTGATATGGTTTTTGTAAAGGATTATCATGACCAGATTGATGGAAACTAGTAGAATTGATTATATCAGAAGACCATTTTTTCTTATAAGTATAAGTTGTATCTCCATCTTCATCAGTATCACTATCTTCTTCCCATTGATAAACCTCTACTATTCTTCTCATATATGGAGTTTTAATAGTTACTCCAAAAGTTGAATCAGTTAATTCTTCTTCATTAACAAGTTTACCAGATGTTGCTATTAATTTTCCTTCATTATTAGGATCAATTGCATCACTTTTAACATCTACATAAATCTTCTCCATTTCTGCAGTAGATTTAATATTTCTAACATTGTTTCCTTCATTCCACCATAATAAGATAACTCCTATTACAATAGCAATAACTCCACCAAAAATTCCTTTAAATGAATTTCCTACTCTTTTCATATAATCATTCCTTTCAAAAATATTATATAAAAATTTAAATAAATAAAAAAGAGATAAAATCTCTTTTTTTATTCTGTAATAGCTTTCATTGCTTTTTTAACAATCATATCTTGTTTAAATAAATCTAATGAACCCATTTCTTTAACAAATTCATCTCTAGTCATTTTATATTGTTCAGCAGCTTTATCAAGTTCAGCATTTAATTCTTCTTCAGTTACTTCAATATTTTCTTTATTTACAACTGCATCCATAACTAATCTATATCCAACTCTCTTATTAGCTTCTGGTGCTAATTGAGCTTTAAAGTCATCAATACTAGTTTTTGAGAATTTTAAATAATCTTCAAAATTTAATCCTTGATATTGTAATCTTTCTCTAAATTCATTAGTCATTCTATTTACTTCATCATCAATCATTTCAGTAGGAATTTCAAATTTAGAATTTTCAACTACTTTATCTAAACATTTAAATAAGAATTCATCTTCTAACTTACGAGATTTTTCTGCTTCAATTTGTTCTTTAATATAATTTCTTAATTCTTCTTCATTAGTTACACCAGCAACATTTAAATCCTCAAAGAATTCTTTATTTAATTCAGGAAGTACTCTTTCTTTAACTTCTTTAACTTCTACTTTAAATACAGCAGGTTTTCCAGCCAAATTATCAGCATGATAGTTTTCTGGGAATGTAACTTCTACATCTTTCTTATCGCCTTTTTTAAGACCTACTAATGCATCTTCAAATCCAGGAATAAATGTATTAGAACCTATTTCTAAGTTATAATCTTCACCTTTTCCACCTTTGAATGATTCTCCATTGACAAATCCTTCAAAATCAATAACAGCTACCATACCTTTTTTAATTTTAGTTTTATCTTCACAAGTCTTTAATTCAACAAATTGTTCTTTTAAATGACCTATTTCATGATCTATTTCAGCTTTGTCTACTTCAATTTTTTCTTTCTTAACACCTAGTTTTTTATATTTACCTAATTTAACTTCTGGACTAGATACTAAAGTAAATACTACTTCTATATGATCTTTATCAATATTTTTAATATCTACACCTGGTGTTGCTGCTGGTACTACTGTTTTTGGATCTTCTAGTAATCTTGCATATAATGTTTCAATAGCATCATCAACTGCATCCATAAATAATGATTCTAAACCAAAATGTTTAACATAAATATCAAATGGAACATTTCCTTTTCTAAAACCATCTAATTTAACATCCTTTTTCTTTTTTCCATAAGCGCCTTTTAAGCAATCCTTCCAGTCTTTTCCTTCTAATTTAACAGTATAAGTTTCTTTCATTTTTTCCTCCCTTACAAGCTCAAAAATAGGATATTTCTATCCTATTGCAACTATTTTTACTGAATAAACTCCATCTGGAGATGATACTTCAACTACTTCTCCAACTTTCTTACCCATAATAGCGGCAGCAATTGGACTTTCATTTGATATCTTATTATTAAATGGATCAGCTTCTTGACTACCAACGATTTTATAACTTTCAGTATCGTCTTCATCTTCATATTGTAATTCTACTGAACTACCAATACCAACTTTTCCATCACTTTCATTATTATCTATAACTGTTGCATGTTCTAGAGAATACTCTATTTCTGCAATTCTTTTTTCTAAATTTGCTTGATCTTCTCTTGCTTGATCATATTCAGAATTTTCTGATAGATCACCAAGTGCTCTTGCTTCTTTTAGAGTTTGAGTTACTTCATTTCTCTTAGTAGTTTTTAAATAATGTAACTCTTGTTCTAGTTCTAAATATCCTTCACTAGTTAAAAAGATTTCTTTCTTTTTCACAGTGTAGTCACCTCTTTCTCAATTACCAAAAAATGATACTATAAAATGAACAATTTGTCAAGCAATTTTGACTCTTATAATATCTCCTTTTGATACTTCAAAAGGACAGTTTATAGTAACAGTTTCTTGTGCATGAGGACAAGACTCCATATATTCATTGTTTTCATTTAATATATAATCTATTTTAAATGATTTAACTTTAGTATTTGGACCAAATATTTCTACTTCATCTCCAACACTAAATTTATTTCTTTGTTCAATAACTATACTCTTATTTTTCTTATTATAAGATTTTACTATTGCTAAAAAATCTTGATTACTTACTTCTTGTCTTCCACTATAATATTGTGCTTTATAATCTATTTCTTCTCCATAGAATTGTGGAGTGTTTTCTCTGTTAGATACTCTATTTAATACTTTTTTATAATAATCCATATCATCTTGAGTTAATGTATTATCAATTACTTTATCCATTATAGTTCTATATGCATTAGCAACAGTAGCTATATAATATAGACTTTTCATTCTACCTTCAATTTTATATGATTCAATACCTATTTTCATCATATCAGGTAAAAAATCTATCATATTTAAATCTTTAGATGAGAATGCATATTCATTTTCTTCACCACAATCAAATGAGAATCTACATACTTGAGAACATCCTCCTCTATTAGAATCTCTTAATGTTACATAATTAGACATAACACATCTACCACTATAACTAGTACACATTGCTCCATGTATAAATACCTCTACTTCAGTATCAACATTCTTCTTAATATCTAATATATCTTCACGAGAACATTCACGAGCAAGTACTACTCTATAAGCACCTAAATCTTTATAAAATTTAACTGCTTCTTTATTAGTAATAGACTTTTGAGTAGATATAAAGAAAGGAGTCTTTATTTTAAGCCTTTTTAAAGCCTCTATAACAGCAAAATCACTTACAATATATGAATCTATACCAATACGATCTAAATCGCTTAAATACTTGTCTAAACCATCTAAATCATCATTATGAAAGATCATATTAACAGTAACATATACTTTTTTGTTTAATTTATGAGCAAAATCTACCCCTTCTTTAATTTCATCTAAACTAAAATTATTAGCATTAGCCCTTAAACTATAATTATATCCACCAATATATACAGCATCAGCACCATATAAACATGCTATTTTAAGTCTATCCAAATCCCCAGCAGGTAACAATAATTCATATTTCATTCTAAGTCACCTACCTTATATTTAATATCATTCTCCAAGAAATAATAATCACTATCAATTAAATCACATAATCCAGGATTATCTAAATTCTCAAGAATCATCTTTTCATTAGTTTCATCTATATTACTAAAATCATATATTAAATTAAAACCATTTAGTTTATCTAAATATCTAGAAGCACAAAATATCTTATTAAATCTAACTACAGAAGAATACTTTTCCTCTTTAATATCTAATGTCTTATGAGTAACTTTTTCATTTAATAAAAATTCATTTTTATCATTCTTAATATCATAATGTTTCTTATAAGCAGATACTAAAGGTCTTCTAGAATACATAAGTATATTTTTAGATACATAGAAATAATATATATTTGAACTAGTATTCTTACTAATACTTTCTAACTCTTTAATAGTTAAATCATTATTAATAACTACATTAAATATACTTAAATCTCTTAAATAATTAATAGCTTTATAATTAGATAAAATATGATTTTCATATAATACTAATCTATCAGATTCAATCTTATTAACTAATCCTATATCTTCTACTATAAATTTAATATTTTTATTAAATTTTTTAATATCAAAACTATCTATATCTTTATGTAAAAACTTATTCATATAAACATAGATATTATACTCATTAGAATATGTATTTATTTCATCTATATTAAAATAAACATCACATCCTACACTATATTCTTCTAAAGGCAAAAGAAAAGTATTTATTCCATACTTTTCATAAAACTTTAAATCCTTTTTGTTTGGTAATACTATTCTATTTTCCATAATTACCTCTTTCAACAAAATACAATATCATAAATAATATTTTTGTCAACTAATTATAATTTCATCCCAGGATCTTCTTCTGGTTCCATATTTTGTACAACAACACTAACTGGTTTCTCTTCTTTTGATTCTTTTTTTGATTCTTCTTTTTCAGGAATATCTTTAAATTTTTTTCTTCCCATTACTTCATCATATACAGATTTAAAATACATTTCTGCTTTATATGTTTCCTCTGTATAAGTTTCATCAAAATCAGTTGAAAATCTCATTTCAGCATACATTTCTCTAAAATCTTCTGGCCTTACTTCAATAGCTACCGCTAGAATGTCTCTATCATAAATATCTTCATCAGCTAAATATTCTACTATTTCAGGATATTCTCTAATTAATCTAATTTTTTCTTCTTTATCAAACATATCTCTTACATATTCAAATATTTGAGGATTTATTTCTATCATTTTAGTAATAAATTCTTTATCAGTTTTTAATTTTTCTGGCAAATATCTATATATCCACGCATCCACAGTTAATGCTATTTCAGTTATTTCCTTGTCTTCTTTAATACTATCAGGAAGATATTCATATACATACTTATTTGTAACGATTGCTATTTTAATAAACTCTTTGTCTTCTTTTATTTCTACAGGCATTATCTGATATTCATATGGGAATAAAGCTAACGTTGCTAAGCAAACATCTTTATCGCTTCTTAATCTGTCAGATATATCACTATAAATATTATTTGTTCCCTCTAAAGAAAGAAGTACGATTTCTTTATCATCTTTAAACGATTCATCTAAATAATCAAAAGCAGATGAACGATATTTAATAGCTGCTATTGCTACGTCTCTATCTTTTTTCTTTTCATCTAGAATTAAATAAAAATCAAGTCCACTATTTAATGCTGCTATTATAACATCCTTATCTTCTTTCAAATCATCCGAAAGTTTTCTATATATTTCAGAACAATATCCTAATACTTCAATTACAAAGTTTTTATCAGCTAATAATGCTTTTGGTATAACATACATGTATTTAATATCACATCTAATAGCACGTAAGAACAGTTCTTTATCTTTCAAAAAATCTTCTACTGAATAATGAAAGGTTTTACTATTTTCAATATAAAGTTTAGCTATTGAATTTTTAGCATATTCATTATCAGCAGAATAAAAATCTGCTTTTAAATCTCTTAATGCAACCACTTTATTAAACATTGGATCTTGTTGCCAACCAAAACCAAATTTAGTTGTATACAGTTTAACTATATAACTAGTAGGAAGTATCTCTTTTTTAACAGTTTTTTTATAAATCTCTGTTAATAATTTTAATCCATTTACTTTTTCTATATTGTCTGCTTTATCTTCTTCAGAAATACCAGTCATTTCATTAAGTTTTTTTTCTAATATAGGAATCATTTCAGGTTCTAGATTTTGATTTTCTTCTATACCTCTTATTTCACCAATTCTATCAGTTCCATTCATTCTAATTGCGATTCTTGGAATTGTCATTTTGCCATCTTGATCTGCTGTATAGTAAACATAAAAGTCCCCGCCTTCATAAATATCGCCACCACAAACTTGGCTTTTAGCATAACCAGCATCAGCTTCAGTACACCATCCTGTACCTTTTCCTTGAAGAGAATCATATAATCTTTTAGCATCATCTTCATTATTATGATTATATTTAATCCATATTCCTTCTATACCAGAATTAACTGCTTTTGTTTTTTGAAACTTCTTTGAATAATATTCATATAGTTTTTTAAAACTTCCTGATTTTATTGGTTCTTCTAAATTTTCACCTTCAGGCACTTTTTTATATTTAACATAATTCATCATAGCAAGAATACAAGCTGCTATTACAGTTGGATTTGCCTCTACAAAAGGATGAGTTGTTTTAGCAGACCTTCTTTGATATGTTTCATGACCAGCATCATATGTTCCTAATTTTAGCATTCCTTGAAAAGCCCAATACTTTGCCCACATAGGATACATAGCATTTTCATCAGATAAATAATCTATCCATGCATCTAAGCTTTTCTTTTGAGCACTTATTATTAATTGTTTTTCTTCATTTGGTAAACCATATAAAAAAGATTCTTTAATAACATATTTTTTATAATAATAGCTTTTTAAGAGTTCTTTTTTTCTTTCTGTTTTTGCTTTACCATGAACTCTTTCTAATCTATCCATGTATGCCTTAATTGCTTTAGCATGGTTTTGTTTATCAAATTTACCATGTTGCACTTCAGGGCTACTATATAAATCTTTAAATAATCTATCTAAGAATTTTTCACCAGAGTAATCATCACTCATATTATTCACCTATAATAATTATATATCATTATTAACAAATAAAAAAGAATCAATTTGATTTTTGATTCTTTAATAAACACATTCTATCTCCAACTTCTAAATATTCAACACTAAATTCTTCTTGAGTATTTAAATAATCTAAGAATTTTTCTATTTTTCTAACCATTTGTCTAAGATTTCTACTTTTAATTTCACTACTCTTACCTACATATCCATGAAAATCTAAATTATCTACAATAATAATTCCATTCTCATTTAAATTAGATTTATATTTATCAAGAAATCTTTTATTTTGACTTTTAGCTGCATCTATTATTATTAAATCATACATATCATTAATAACTGTATTTAGAGCATCATCATGTATTAATTCTATATTATTAAGCTTACTTTTTTTAACGTTAGATTTAGCTATTTCAAATCTATCATTATCTCTTTCAATACTAGTTATTTTATTAATACCATCTATACTTGCTAAACATATAGTTGAATATGCAATAGCTGTTCCTATTTCTAGAATTGAATGTATATTATTATCTTTTATTATCTTAGTAATTGTTTCAATAGATTCAACGCTCATAATAGGCACATCATTTTTAATACCATATTCTCTTATTTCATCTATAAGATTATTTATCACACCAATTACCTTCTCTTTTTAATTTAGCTATTGTATTTAAGTGACCACTATAATTAGCATTTAAATATGTTTTACCTTTACAATCTGCTACAAAATAATAATATTTATGAGATTCTGGTTTAATAGCAGCTTCAATAGATTTGATACTTGGATTACATATAGCTCCAACTGGTAAAGTTTTAACACATTTACCACGTGTATTATAAGCATTACAATCATTTACATGACTACCCAATCCTTTTGACCAATCATCCATTTTAGCTCCATAATAACCTGTTACATCGCTTCCTAAAGACATACCTGCCTTAATTCTATTATAAAATACTCCACTAACACTCTTTCTATCAGCACCACCTGCTTCAAGTTCTATTATTGATGCTAATGTAACAAGTTCATGAACACTATATTTAGATTTTTCTATATCAGTTTTATAACTTGATACTTTTTTATCAAAATTATCTAACATCTTTTCAAATATATTTTCAACACTAGCTTCTTTAAAAAATTCATATGTATCAGGATATAAATATCCTTCTAAACTATAATAAATATCTTTATTTTTAATCTCATCTGTTAAAAACCAATATTTTTCTATTAAAGAATCTAAATAATCTTGATCAGATAATTTATCTAAAACATCTTTATCACTAATACTAAAATTATCTTGAATAGTTTTAATAACACTTCTCATATTCTTACCTTCAATAAACTTAACAGTTATTGTTTTAGCAAGAGTATTACTTCCTTTTTTAAATGTCTCTATTAATCCTTCTACTCCACTATTTTTATTTAAAGTATAATCTCCATATTCTAAATGATAATTAATATGATTTAATTTTAAATATATTCTATATGCTAATTCACTTCTAATTAAACCAGATGCTTTTAAATCATCTCCAAGCGTACTATAAGCTTCACTTTCTGATACATTAAAACTAACTTCTTCACTTACTTTAGAAGTTGGTGATATTAGATAAAAATATACTCCTATACAAATAGAAGTACATATAATAACTAATATTAATAAACCTATTATAATTTTTTTAATACTTAGTTTTTTCATTTATTTTCCTTCCAAAGATGATAATATTTGTTCAATAAAATCAAATTCTTCTTTCATTTCAACTGGTTTTAGTTTAGTCATGTTTCCTTTCTCACTCAAAACATAAGTAGAAGCATATACTTTTACCTCACCATCTTTATTTATACTATCATCTGTATATATAACATAATTTACATTATTAGTAGTTTCTTCAATATTTAATAATATTCTATATTCCTTTTTATTCCCTTTTTTGTCTTTTAAAGTAATATAATTATTTTTCATGATTAATCCTATCTAAATATCCCTGTAATATTATAGTAGCAGCTATTTTATCAATAACCTTTTTTCTATTTTTTCTCTTAGTATCATTATTAATTAACATACGTTCTGCTTCAACAGTACTAAGTCTTTCATCTTGCATAATTACTTCTTTTTTATATCTTTCCTCAAGTAATTTTTTAAATTCTAAAGTAATCTCACTACGAGTACTCATAGTTCCATCTAAATTTAAAGGATTTCCTAGTACAAAAGCATCAACATGTCTATTATAAACAACTTCATCTAATCTATTAAATAATTCTTCATTATTAGAATATCTAATTACTTCTAGAGATGTTGCTATTAAAGAAGTTTTATCACTAATTGATAAACCTAATGTTTTACTACCTAAATCTAATCCTAAATATATCATTTATTTAAAAAGTCAACTAACATTACCTCAAGTAAATCTTCTCTTTTAAATTTAGCTATTCTATTTCTACATTCTTTATAACTAGAAATATAACCAGGATCTCCACTTACTAAATAAGCAACTATTTGTTTAGTTGAATTATAACCTCTCTCATCTAAATCATCACATATTTTATGTAATTCTTCTTTTGCATTAGCGTTAATAATACTTTTAGTATCAATAACAGTAGTTTTATCTTTTAACATATAATCACTTCCTCATACATATTTTATCAAAAAAACATATTTTTAACAACTATACAAATAAAAAGAAGTTATGAATAACTTCTTTTTTATATTTTAACATTCATACCAACATGTACCATCACTGTGTAAGTTACTACCAGATGGACAACAATACCATTGACAAGCAGATGTACAACATTGCCATGGTATTACTTGTTGTGGTGTACAGCATGATTGTGTATTACAACTTCTACTTTGTGATTCAGTTCCAGTACCACAACTTCCACCATCATAATTTGAAGTTTTTGACCATGATCTATATCTATATTGTGTACCTCCACCACATGATGCCGAGCATGATCCATATGATCCCCAACTACCATAAGTGGTTGTTACACTACTACATCTATCAACCCATTGTGCTGTAAATGTTACTGTTCCTGATGTACTTCTTAAATTCTTAAATGACGTTGCTTTTGTACTACTTATTGATGTACTTGTTGTTGTACTACTTCCATATGTATGTGTTACGCTATCCATTCCTGTTATTTTCCAGCCTGTAAATATATAATTTGTTCGAGTTGGATTATTTACTGTGAATGCACTATCATATGTTCCTGTTGTAGGATGATTTGTTCCATATGATCCACCACCTAATGAATATGAAATTGTATATGTATTGGCTGTCCATTGGGCTGTAAATGTTACTGTTCCTGATGTACCTCTTAGATTCTTAAATGATGTTGCAGTAGTACCATTTATTGATGTATTTGTTGTTGTACTACTTCCATATGTATGTGTTACACTATCCATTCCTGTTATATTCCATCCTGCAAATGTATATCCTGTTTTTGTTGGTTTATTTACTGTGAATGCACTATCATATGTTGCTGATGTCGGATGATTTGTTCCATATGATCCACCATTTAAATTATATGTAACTGTATAAGTATTAGCTGTCCAGCTTGCTGTTAATGTTACTGTTCCAGAAGTACTTCTTAAATTCTTAAAGTACTTTGCTGTTACTTTCGTTGATCCATTTGACCATGCAGTTGCTGGATTATTTGTCGTTCCATATTTTGCTGTACTAGTTGTTAGATTAGCAGCTGTCCATCCTGCAAACGTATATCCTGTTCTTGTTGGATTATCTATTGTAAGAACTGAATCATATGTTCCACTTGTTGGTTTATTAGTTCCAGCTGTTCCACTATTTAATGTATAAGCAAGCGTATAAGTATTAGCTGACCATAGTGCAGTAAATGTTACTGTTCCTGGTGTAGCTCTTAAGTTCTTAAATGACGTTGCTTTTGTACTACTTATTGATGTACTTGTTGTTGTACTACTTCCATATGTATGTGTTATACTATCCATTCCTGTTATCTTCCATCCTGTAAATGTGTATCCTGTCTTTGTTGGATTATTTACTGTAAATGCAGAATTATATGTTCCTTCAGTTGGATGGTTTGTTCCATATGATCCGCCATCTAAATTATATGAAATTGTATATTTGTTAATATTCCAGTTTGCTGTTAATGTTACTGTTCCTGATGTACTTCTTAGGTTTTTAAAGTACTTTGCTGTAACTTTTGTTGATCCATTTGACCATGCTGTTGCTGGATTATTTGTTGTTCCATATTTTGCTGTACTTGTCGTTAGATTAGCAGCTGTCCATCCTGCAAACGTATATCCTGTTCTTGTTGGATTATCTATTGTAAGAACTGAATCATATGTTCCACTTTCTGGTTTATTAGTTCCAGCTGTTCCACTATTTAATGTATATGCAACTGTATAAGTATTAGCTGACCATAGTGCAGTAAATGTTACTGTTCCCGATGTACTTCTTAAATTCTTAAATGATGTTTCTTTCGTACTATCTATTGATGTGTTTGTTGTAGTATTACTTCCATATGTATGTGTTACACTATCCATTCCTGTTATCTTCCATCCTGTAAATGTATATCCTGTTTTAGTTGGATTATTTACTGTGAATGCAGTGTCATATGTTCCAGTAGTCGGATGATTTGTTCCATATGATCCACCATTTAATTCATAAGCAACAATATAAGTATTAGCTGTCCAATTAGCAGTTAATTTAACAGTTCCGGCAGTGCTTCTTAAATTCTTAAAGTATCTTGATGTTACTTTTGTTGTTCCATTCCATGCTGTTGATGGATTATTTGTTGTTCCGTATTTTGCTGTACTTGTTGTTAAATCTGTTGCTGTCCATCCTGCAAATGTATATCCTGTTCTTGTTGGCGGTGTTACTTCTATTACTTTATCATAAGTTCCTTTACTTGGATAACTTCCACCACTAGCTCCAGCTCCATTATTATAATCATATGTAATATTATATTCGATTGGAATCCAATGAGCGTATGCTGTATCAGTTTGAACATCTGAGTCTTTTACCCCTGGAACTATTTTATTTGATGTATTTATTATTAATTTTCCATATTCATTTGCATTTATTTTATATTTATAACCTTGATAATTATATCCTACTCTTGTTGGAGAAGTTATTGTTAATGATAATGGTGTTTTACATATATTATCATCAAACCATCCTTTTCCATATTGGTAATATATTGTTTTGTTATGAAGTCCATTTGTTGTTGTTCCACTATTATTATTTAATGTTATTGCATAACAATTTGTACCAAAGTTAATAAAACATGAGAAATCTTTAGATATATTATTAATTGTTATCTTTTTAGTATTTGAACTTGATCCATTAACTATACTAAATGTTGCTCCTGTTGATGAAGCTTCATTTTCACATGCTTTGGCATCTATTTCATATTTATTATCATATGTTAATATGAACTCTTTTGCTCCTTCTGATGTTTCTACATGTTCATATCCATGTTCTGGTGATATTTGTCCTATTGTTTTATCTGTTACTCCTACTGTAACATTATATCCATCTCTAAATGTCCATGGATCTGTTATTGTGCCTGTTCCTTTTACTTTTGTATTATGAAGAACATATTCTGTTATTCTTACTCCTGATTTATCTTCATCTGTTCCTGTACTTATTTTAGTATCTAGTTTATCCTTTCCAATTAACCAATACTCTATTCCAGGTGCTAACCATGATACTGATGGCCCAGAGTTTGTTATATCATATTCTGGTCTTGTTATAAATCCACCAAATTTAAAACTAGTAGCTGAAACAGCTGCTCCATTATTAAATCCATATGGTATACCTTCTCTTATTTTTATATATCTTGCATAGTCACTATATGTAAAAATATATGTATCTGTTTTAATTACTCCATCAGCATATTTATAATCTGCTAGTACTATACAAGGTACTAACATAATAAGTACTATTAGGTAAGATATAATCTTCTTCATACTATCACCTAGTATAATTATATAAAAAAAATACTTCAAAAAAAAGTATTTTTTTATTTAACACTACCTTTTGTTATATTTCTATTTTGATAGTCTTCTAAACATGCATCAAATTCTTTTTCATCAAAATCAGGAAAACATGTACTTGTAAATACAAGTTCAGCATAACTTAAACTATATAACATAAAGTTACTTATTCTTATTTCTCCACTGGTTCTTATTAATAAATCAATTGGAGGAAGATCATTATATAAGTATTTGTAAAATGTTTCTTCAGTTATATCTTCTATATTTAATTTATCTTCTTTAACTAATAAAGCTATTTTTTTAGAAGCATCTACTATTTCAGCTTGTCCTCCATAATTTAAACATATATTTAAAATACCTGCCTTACAATCTTTAGTATAATCTTCTAATTCATCCATTATTTTCATTAGTTTTTTAGATAAAGGTTTATCTCTTCCAGAAAATACTACTTTAACATCATTCTCTCTAAAAAAATCTTTTTCTTTACCAAAACCTGTACAAAATAAATTCATTAAGAAATCTACTTCTTCTTTACTTCTTTTAAAGTTTTCTGTTGAAAAAGCAAATATACTTAAATATTTAACTCCTTTGTGTAAAATATATAATGCTGTCTTTTTAAGTCTATCATAGCCTGCTTGATGACCAGCACTTCTAACAAGACCTCTTCTAGTAGCCCATCTACCATTTCCATCCATAATTATTCCTACATGTGTAGGTATACTATTTTTCATATTTATCTCCTTGTTTTTATTATTATACTAAAAATATTATAAATTTCATAATTTTTGAGACTTTTTTACATTTTTATGATATAATCTAGGGCGTAAAAAGGCGGTGATATATATGTTTGAAAGAATTGAAGAATTAATTGAAAACAAAAGATATGCTGATATTAAAAGAATGCTTACTGATATGAATGAACATGATATAGCAGAAGTATTAGAAGAATTACCTCATAAAGAGACAGTTAAATTATTTAGATTATTACCTAAAGATATAGCTGCTGAAGTTTTTTCATATTTAGAAACTGATACAGAAGCAAGAATTATTACATCATTAACAGAAGCAGAAGCTGCTGATATTATTAGTGATATGGCTGCTGATGATGCTACTGACTTAATGGATGAAATGCCTGCTAATGTAGTTACTAAGTTACTTAATAAAGTTGATAAAGAAACAAGACGTGAAATTAATCAATTACTTAAGTATCCTGATAATTCAGCAGGTAGTATTATGACTGTAGAATATTTAGATTTTAAAGAATATAATACTATAAAAGACGCTTTAAAAAAGATTAGAAATGAATATGATGAAAAAGAAACAATTAATGTTTGTTTCATAACTGATAAAAAACGTGAATTAATCGGAACAGTTACATTAAAAGATTTAGTTGTACATGATGAAAATACTCCATTGTCTGAAATAATGGAAGAAGACTTTGTATCTGTTAGTACATTAACTGACCAAGAAGATGTTGCTAAACTAATTCAAGAATATGATATTACATCTGTGCCAGTTGTTGATTCGGAACATAAATTGGTTGGTATTATTACAATTGATGATGTTATCGATATTATCGAAGCTGAAGCAACAGAAGATATCGAAAAGATGGCTGCCATCTTACCAACAGAAAAATCTTATTTAAAACTATCAATATTTGATATATGGAAAAGTAGAATTCCTTGGTTATTATTACTTATGATTTCTGCTACATTTACTGGAAAAATAATTCAACATTATGAAACAGCTCTAGCATCAATGGTAATATTAACATCATTTATACCAATGCTAATGGATACTGGTGGTAATGCTGGTGGACAAGCTAGTGTTACTATTATTCGTAGCTTATCATTAAATGATATTGAATTTTCAGATTTATTAAAAGTAATATGGAAAGAATTTAGAGTATCATTAATAATTGGTATTACTCTAGCAATAGCAAACTTTGCAAAATTAATGCTTATTGATAAAGTTTCTACAAGTGTTGCATTAGTTGTTTGTTTAACTCTTGTACTTACTGTATCAATAGCTAAAATAGTTGGATGTTCTCTTCCAATATTTGCTAAAAAATTAGGGTTTGACCCAGCTGTTATGGCTAGTCCATTTATTACAACAATAGTAGATGCTATATCATTAATTGTATACTTTAATATAGCATGTCACTTATTAAGTCTTGCATAATAAAAAAGCTCATTACTGAGCTTTTTTTATTTGTTAATTTTCAACGTTATCACATTTAGTCCATTGATCAACACTAGTTGAATTATCAGGACTAGCGCCGTCTACTGGATTAACTACATACCAAGTTTCATTAAATCTACCTTGAATATTATTACTATCATAAGAATTTGTATAAATAATATTATTTAATACTAATTCTTGTTCAGTTATTGTTCCAATATAAGTATTAAATACTAAATCTTTATCTTCTGGCGTATAGAAGCAATTATCACTTCCATAAGATACTACTTCTTCTAAAGTAATATTTCCATTAGTTATTGTATATCTACCTACTTTAGCTGTTGGATGTTCTGCTAGAGTATCTTTTACATATACAAATGTACCATCTGCTCTTAGTATATATGCTTCATCAGTTACATCTGTTTCAGTGCTATTTGCTGCAGCTGATTCTTTTGATAAATAATATAATCCAACAAATGCATCTGGTTGTGTTTGATTATCATCTGAAACAGTTGTGTTATTCTCAGGAGGATTTTCTTCTGGTTCTTCATAATTAATTGACCAAATAATTAAAGATACACCAGCTACAAATAGTATAACTGATAAAATTAATTTAGGAATTGTACCTTTTCTTAATTTCCTTTTCTTAGGTTCCTCGTATTGAGATTCCATAGGTACTTGTTCAATATTGTTTAATGGTTGAGCTGCTGGTTGAACTACTTGTTCTGGCTCAGTAACTGGATTCTCCGGAGGTAAATTTAATTGTTCTCTAATTTTATCATCATCCATAATAACACTTCCTTATTCTATATTAATTATAAATTTTTAAAGGTTTAAAGTCAATAAAAAAGAAGAGTATTACTCTTCTTCATGTAATTGTTCAATTATCTTTTCTATCTTAGCACCATACTCTATAGATTCATCAAAAATGAATCTTAATTCTGGTGTATGTCTTACTTCTAATCTTTCAGCAAGTAAGCTTCTAAAGAATCCAGCTGCGTTATTTAAATCATGTTCTACTTTTTCTCTATCATCTGTAGTTGTAAAAAATACTTTTGCAAATGATAAATCGTTAGTTGCTTCTACAGCAGTAATAGTAACATGTTTAAAATCTTCATCTTTTGCTTCTGTTAATAAGATATTAGATATTTCTCTTTGAATATCTGAAGAGATTCTTTCGCCTTTTAAACTTGTCATGCTCTCTTCACTTCTCTTTCTTCAAAGACTTCGATTACATCTCCTTCTTTTATATCAGGAAATGCTTCTACTATGATACCACAATCATATCCTTCTTTAACTTCTTTAGCTTGATCTTTTTCTCTTTGTAGAGAACCAATCTTAGAAGTAGTTACTACTATACCATCTCTTATAACTCTACATGGTGTATTTACTTTAACAATACCACTTGTTACATGAGATCCTGCTATATTTCCAACTTTTGAGAAATGGAATAATTGTCTTACTTCTGCTTCACCAATTATAACTTCTTCATATTCTGGATCTAACATACCTTTCATAGCAGCTTCTATTTCTTCTACTAATTTATAAATAATATTATAAAGTCTAATTTCTACTTCATATGATTTAGCAGCTTCTTTTACTGATTTAGGTGGTATTACATTAAATCCTATTACAATAGCATTTGATGCATGTGCTAGAACTATATCACTTTCTGTAACAGTTCCACATCCACTTCTAATAACATTTACTTTTACACCTTCAACATTAATTTTAAGAAGTGCATTTTTAACAGCTTCTTCACTACCTTTAACATCAGTTTTTAATACTACATTTATTTCTTTTCTACCTTCTTTAATAGAATCAAATAATTCATCTAAAGATAAAGCTTTTCTAGCAAATTTTTGTGATTTTTGAACTTCTTTTCTCTTCATAGCTACACTACGTGATTCTTTTTCACTTTCAAATGCCATGAATTTATCACCAGCTACAGGTACTTCTTCTAATCCTGTTACTTCTACTGGTTTAGAAGGTTCTGCAAATACTACTTCTCTTCCAGCATCATCTCTTAAAGTTCTAACTTTACCATGAGCAGTTCCAACTACAATTGGATCTCCTAATCTTAAAGTACCATTTTGAATTAATAATGTTACTACAGGACCTTTATTTTTATCAAGTCTTGCTTCAATAACGCTACCTACAGCATATCTATTTGGATTAGCTTTTAATTCTAATACTTCAGATAATGCATTAATGTTATCTAAAAGTAAATCTACTCCTTCACCAGTTTTAGCACTTATTTTAACAAATATAGTGTCTCCACCCCATTCTTCTGGAGTAAGTCCTAATTCAGATAATTCACTCATTATTTTGTCAACATTAATACCAGGTTTATCTATTTTATTAACTGCTACTATAATTGGAACATTAGCAGCTTTAGCATGATCAATTGCTTCTTTAGTTTGAGGCATTACTCCATCATCAGCAGCAACTATTATAATAACAATATCTGTGACACTAGCACCACGTGCTCTCATTTCAGTAAATGCTGCATGTCCTGGAGTATCTATAAATGTAATTTTCTTTCCATCTTTTTCAACTTGATATGCTCCTATTGCTTGAGTAATTCCTCCAGCTTCTCCAAGAGCAACATGAGAATTTCTAATATAATCAAGAAGTGTTGTTTTACCATGATCAACATGTCCCATTATTGTTACTACTGCAGGTCTTGGTTTTAAATCACTTTCTTTATCATTAATTACATACTCTTCAAAATTACTAATATCAGCTGTTTCTTCTCTAGCAAGTTCTTTATTATAATCAAGTACAACTACACTAGCATCATCATAAGAAATAGCTTGATTTGAAGAAATCATAAGTCCCATACCAATTAACTTTTTAACTACTTCTGTTACATTAACATGTAATCTATCAGCTAAATCAGCAACACTCATTCCTTCTTTATATAAAACTACATTACTTTCTACTTCTTCTTTATTACTTTGAAGTTTTTCTTTGTTTTTATAAATATTTTTCTTTTCTAAATTTAATTCTTCTTTTTCTTTTTTACTTGATTTATTAGAAGTATCTTTCTTTTTAATTTTTTCCTTTACTTGTGTATCTGAATCAAGTTCAATATTATATGCCATAGCAGCTTCTTCAGCTCTATCTTCCATTTCAAATTTATCTAATAATTCTTCACTAATATTTTCCTCATTATTAGATACTGAACCTATTTCATTATCAAGTACTATGATAGCTTCATCATCAAGAATATCATCTTTATTTGAATACTTATAACCTAAACTTTTTAATGTACTTATAACTTCATCTGTAGTAATTCCAAGTTCTAAAGCATAATCTTCTATACTCATAATTTACCTCCTTATTTAATTTTTTCTAATAATTCATCGTATATACTATCTTCTATTGTTACTTCTAGATGTCTTTCTAAAACTTTAGTTTTACGAGCTTTTTCTATTACATCTTTATCTTTTTTAAGATATGCTCCTCTTCCATTAGCTTTTAGAGTATCATCTACAAATACTTGTCCTTCATTATTTCTTACTATTCTAAGTAAGTCTTTCTTTTCACATTTTTCTCCACTGACAACACATGTTCTCATTGGTATCTTTCTCTGTTTCATATTTTCCTCCTATGAATTAATAGATTTATTAATATCTGCAAGAGTCTTAATATTAATTGTATATTTAGTTAATCTACTAGCAAGTTTAATATTAATTCCTTTCTTACCTATAGCTAAACTTAAATTTTCATCATCAGCTATTACTAATGCTTCTTTCTTCTTTTCATCAGTAATAGATACATTTAAATTCTTAGCAGGACTTAATGCATGTGCTATAAATTCTTCTGGATCATTTGAATATTCAATTAAATCAACTTTTTCTCCACCAAGTTCATTTATAATATTTGCAATTCTTCTTCCTTTTTCACCAATACAACTTCCTATTGGATCTACATTTGGATTAGTAGATGCAACTGCTACTTTACTTCTAACACCTGCTTCTCTAGCTACTCCTCTAAGTTCTAAAGTACCATCTGCAAATTCAGGAATTTCATGTTCAAATAATCTTTTAACAAAACCAAAATTCTTTCTAGATACAAGAATAAGTGGTCCTTTAGGAGTAGATTCTATTTTAGTAATATAAACTTTAATACTATCTCCCATAGTTAATTTTTCACCAGGAATTAATTCACTCTTAGGTAAAATTCCTCTTGCTTTTCCTAAATCAACATAATAATTTTTAACATCTTCCATAGCTAAGAAACCAACCATAAGTTCATCTTCTTTATCTTCAAATTCACTCATGACTTTTTCTCTTTCAGCTTCTCTTATTTTTTGTAATACTACTTGTTTAGCAACAGAAATAGCAACTCTACCAAAATTCTTAGGAGTTACTTCTTCTAAGATTTCATCTCCTATATGATAATCAAGTTTCTTATCTTTTGCTTCTGAAATAGTCATTTCATTTAAATAATCATGTTGTACTTTAACTTCTCCTGTTTCTGGATCTATTTCATCATCTTCATCTTTATAATCATCAACAACAGTTGTAACTTTAAATACTTTTATTTCTCCTGTGTTTCTATCAATTAATACACGACTAGCATAATCTGCTTTTTCATTTTTTCTAAATGCTGTTGATAATGCTGTTTGCATTGCTTCAATAACTGTATCTTCATCAATACCTTTTTCTTTAACAATGTAATCTAATGCAGCTTTAAATTCTGCTGCTTTTTCTGCTTCAGTTGCTTCCTTAGTCTTTTTAGTTCTCATCTTCACTCACTCCTTTACTTCCAACATCTAAAACATAATCTTCTATTTCTAAATCTAATGAATCTATTATTGGATCAACTATATGTGTTGCTTCAACACATAAATCTAAATCAACTCCATTTTCACTATCAATAGTTACAAATAATGTTTTTTGTCCATCTTCTTCTCCAAAATGAACACCAACTAAATCTATATTTTTTTCATTTAGTGGTCCTTCAATAGCATGAATTATTTTTTCTTCCATAACTACCTCCTTTTTTAAAATTAAAGAGTGGGTTTTGCCCACTCTCTTCCAGTCAAACGTATTATAACATAATATATTTTATGATACAAGTACAAATTACTAAAATGGGCTATATTTAAAAAATAATATATTATTTTAATAATCCATACTTATTTCACCTACTTTCCTAAGTATCCTTTTATTACAGTAAGTGCTTTAGCTACTTCAGTCATTAGTTCATCAAAATGCGAATTAATATATTCTATATCATTAGCTTCACCTTTAAGTTGATGTTCTAAACACATATCAGCTAAATGATTAATACCTAAATACATGCATTCACTTTTCATAGCATGAACTTCTATAGTATAGTTTTTTAAATCACCTGTTTTTTGAAATTCAATAATTTTTTTGACTCTTTCTAAATTCTCACTATAAAAATCATTTATTATTTCATCATACATATCTAAACCGCCAAGATCTTCAATTGCTTTATCTACGGCCCAATCTGCTACTTTTAAATAATTTAAATTATGTTCTTTATTCATATTCATTCTCCAGGTGTATTATATCATTTTAAATATTATAAATCAATTGACATAAATTTTAATTTGTTCGCTTGTTTTACCATTTTAATAATGATATATTAAAAAGCGAAAAGGTGTTTGTATGAATAAAACTATTATAAGTATTGATTTAAAAAGTTTTTTTGCATCTGCTGAATGTATTAATAGAGGTTTAGATCCATATAAAGTACCTCTAGTAGTTTCTGATTATTCAAGAGGACAAGGAGCTATTACACTAGCTGTTACACCCTATTTAAGGAACCTAGGAGTTAAATCAAGAAGTAGATTATATGAATTACCTAAAAATATAAAAATAATGTATGTTAAGCCTAGAATGAAGCTATATGAAGAAACTAGTAAAAAAGTAATGAATATATATAAAGAATTTGTATCTCCAGATGATATACATGTTTATTCTATTGATGAAGCTTTTATAGATGCTACTGATTATTTAAAATATTATAAATTAACTGATATAGAACTAGCAGAAAAAATAATGAAAACTGTTAAAGAAAGACTTGGTCTTACTACAACAGCAGGTATAGGTCCTAATATTTTCTTAGCTAAAGTTGCTATGGATATAGAAGCTAAACATAATAAAAATAATATAGCTAAATGGACATATGATGAAGTTAAAACTAAATTATGGAATCTATCTCCTATTTCTAAAGTATGGGGTTTTGGTTTTAGATTAGAAAAAAAATTAAATAATTTAAATATACATAAAGTTGGAGATATAAATAACTACACAAGAGAGTTTTATATAAAAAGATTTGGCAATGTTATGGGTAATGATATTATTAATAAAGCCAATGGTATTTATGATACAACTATAAAAGATTTTAATAGTCAAACTCATGATAAATCTATGAGTATGAGTCAAATATTATATAAAAATTATAATGTTAATGAAGCACTATTAATAATAGAAGAAATGAATGATATGTTAAATAGAGATTTAAGAAAAAAACATTTAACAACAAAATTAATATATTTAGGAATAACTTATTCAAGAGATTTAAAACTAGGTTTTCATGAAACAATTTCATTAGATGATTATACTGATAATAAAGATATAATATTAGATTCTTTAAAATATATGTATTTTAAAAATGTAAAAGATTTACCTATTAGAAAAGTAGCTATTGCATATTCTAGATTATCTAAAAAAACTGCTACTCAAATATCATTATTTGATTTAGAAGAAAAATATAATACTAATGAATATTATGAATTAATTGATCAAATAAATGAAAAATTTGGTAATACTGCACTACTCCGAGCATCTTCATTAGAAAAACATTCTACAATAAAAAATAGAGAGAAGTTTAAAAACTTAATTTAACTTCTCTCTTTTTTATATCTATATTTTCTCATTCCAACCATATGTCTTTTATAAAATGGTTTTAATCCTACTCTATTTCTTAAATATTCTGGTGTTTGTTCAAATACTAAATCTTCACTTACATTAGCATCTACTAAATATGCTTCTCCTTTATCAGTTAAACATATACTCCACTCTATCTCTCTTATTTCATCTAATTCACTAGCTAATTTTTTAACTAAATCAAAGGCTTTTTGTAGTGAAGGTATTTCATAACCATCTATATTTTTAGGATATATTCTATTAGTATTATCTCTTAAATGACCTTTAATGCTTAAATTATTAACATCTATATATCCATTAATAGTTGTTTCATTTTCTCTAAATTTAATACAAGCTCCAGTTACATGAATTCTCTTTGTATTAACATTACATAAAGTAATAATTATTATTGTAACTAAATTAGGTGATATTTTTTCTAATAATGGATCTTGTTTAAATAATGGTTCAACTATTACATTATCATCAAGTTTAATTTTATCTAACATAAAAGCATGACTTCTAAAATCTTTTAAATAATATTCTTTATTAGATGATAAGAAACTCTTATTAGATTTTCTTGCTAAAACATCATGATATTTTAAAGCAAATAATTCAAAATCTTTAAAACTACAATCATTAACATCTATAACAGGTCTATTTAAATATTTTTTTAATCTAGCAAATAATAATTTTTTATTATTTAAAATATGTAATGTATCTGGGCTATATAAATATGGTTTATATGATTCATATTCTTTAATACTAATATACGTATTTCTTAAAAAACCTGGTATTAAATAAAATTCAAATATTACATATTCTTTAAGTTTAATTCTATATCTAATTCTACACCATATTAAATCTAAAAGAATAATTAATCTTAAATTAAACTTTCTTCTTTGAACTGCATTTATTGTTCTATGTGTTGCTTTTAAACACTTACCAATATTTCTAAATAACTTCTTAATAGCTTCACCCATAATACCACCCATTTATACTTTAATTATATAAATAATATTTAAAAATTACAACTAATTATCTCTTGGAATACCTGCCTTATGATAAATTAATTTTAAAGCGCCTTGATTATCTATCATTTCGTTTATAACAGCATCTCCTCTATAAAATGAATCAATATCTATTCCAAGTTTTTCTACAGCATCATCTAATGAATTTAATTCTCTTCTACTCATAGAAAATCTTAATAAAGTTTGCATAAATTCTTTAGGGTCTGCCCTATATAAATTTATTAAATTGCATGAAATAATATGCCCTAAAAAATATCTTACATTATCATCTAAATTTAAAATATCTTCTCTTTGCTTTTTAAGTTGTTTTTTAGTAGCATTTTTTATTGGAAAAGCACAACCTATTTTCTTAGAAAAACCATAATTATCTAAAAATGTTTCATTATCTATAAGTCTACCACCAATTACATCAACATTTTTATCAATTAGAAAATCTGTAAGACATCTTTGAATTGCTAATGAAAATACTTCAGAATATAAATCTTCAGATATATTCATTTTTTTACTTTGGGGAAACATCAAAGTTTCAGCATCAATTGCGTGACCTAATTCATGTACTATATCGCACAAAGACCATGTATTATAAACTTGACTTTTACTTACTACATATCCAGACTTTAACAGTGGTATTTTATAATATAAAGCTGAAGAAGTATTAGTTTCATGAACAAAACACATTCCGATTCTATTTTCATCAAAGTATTTTTTTACTATTTTATAATAATCTTTTCCTAAAGTAGAATAAAACGCAAGTATTACATCTTTAAAAAATGATTCATCATATGAATAAACATCCATAGGATATGGATATGTTAAAAAGCCAATTTTATCCATTGCTTGATCATGAACACTAAATATTTTTAATAGTTCTTCACAATTATTTTGAATAAACCTTTTAACTTCATCCAATACTTTTCCTTCCATTTCATAGGTAAATAATTGAGCTTGTCTTACTGAAACAAACATTTCTTTGAAATCTATTTCTTCACCACATGTACCTTTTAATAAATCATCAAGGCCAAGTAAATAAATCGCATTGCTTTGAACTAAATCTCTTGAACAAGAATGATTCATAATGCGTTTAATTCTATCTATATCATCATGTAGCCTCTTTTGATCTATTTGCATTTTATCCCCCTAAAAATTAAGATATATTGTATCATTTTATATAATTTTAATCAATTAAAAAAGCTTATTATCATAAGCTTAATTAACTTTTTCAATCTTTTTCTTACCACCCATATATGGTTGTAATACTTTTGGTATATTAACGCTACCATCTTTATTATAATTATTTTCAAGTAATGCTATTAAACCTCTTGGACTAGCAAGTACTGTATTATTTAAAGTATGTAAGAAATAATTTCCTTTTTCACCTTTAACTCTAATACCTAATCTTCTAGCTTGAGCATCACCTAAATTAGAACATGATCCAACTTCAAAATATTTTTGTTGTCTTGGACTCCATGCTTCAATATCACATGATTTAACTTTTAAGTCAGCTAAGTCTCCACTACAACATTCAAGTTGTCTAACTGGAATATCCATATTTCTAAATACTTCTACAGTGTATTTCCACATATCTTCATAATATTTCATAGATTCTTCTGGTTCACAAAGAACAATCATTTCTTGTTTTTCAAATTGATGTACTCTATATAAACCTCTTTCTTCTAATCCATGACTTCCACCTTCTTTTCTAAAGCATGGACTATATGAAGTCATTCTAATTGGTAAATCTGCTTTATTTAATAATTGATCTTTAAATTTACCTATCATTGAGTGTTCACTAGTTCCGATTAAGTATAAATCTTCACCTTCAATTTTATACATCATTGCTTCCATTTCAGGGAAAGACATAACTCCAGTAACTACATTACTATGAATCATAAATGGAGGTATAGCATAAGTAAATCCTTTATCAATCATATAATCTCTAGCATATGCTATCATTGCTTCATGAAGTCTAGCAATATCTCCAAGTAAATAATAGAATCCCTCACCGCTAGTTCTTCCAGCTGCTTCTTTATCCATTCCGTTTAATGCAAGAATAATATCTGCATGATATGGTACTTCATATTTAGGAACAACAGGTTCCCCAAATCTTTCTACTTCTACATTTTCACTATCATCTTTTCCAATTGGAACACTTTCATCAATAATGTTTGGAATAACCATCATTATTTCTTTGATTTTAGCTTCTAGTTCTACTTCTCTATTTCCAAGTTCTTCTATTTCAGCTTGCATAGACGATACTTCTTTTTTAACTTTTTCAGCTTCATCTTTTTTACCATCTCTCATTAATTCGCCAATAGATGAACTTAATTTATTTTTTTCTCCTCTTAAAGTGTCCCCTTTTAGTTTACATTCTCTATATTCTTTATCCAAGTTAAAGACGTCATCTACTAAAGGTAACTTTTCATCTTGAAATTTCTTTTTAATATTTTCTTTTACTAGATCTTTATTTTCTCTAATTAAGTTAATATCAATCATCTTCAACACCTCATTAATATAATACCATTATTTATCTAAAATAAAAAGAAAAACTTGTATTTCAAAAACTTGTTTTTTTCTTCTTAGTTTGCTATTATATTATGTATTGGAGGAATTTATGAAGAAAAAAATATTATTATCATTATGTGTCTTACTATTACTTAGTGGATGTAAAAATGCAAAATTAAAAGATGGAGATACTGATTTAGTTTCATTTAAGGAAAAAGATCCAATCAGTACTGAAACTTTCTATAATGAAATGAAAGATATTTATGGAGCTGAAACATTAACTAATTTAGTTGATACATATTTATTAGATGCTATGTATGATGAAACTCAAGAAGAAAAAGATTATATCAAAGGACAAGTAAAAAGTGCTGAAGAAGCTGCTAAATCAATGGGAGTTACAACAGATATTTATTTACTTTATTACTATGGTGTAGCTGATGTAGATCACTATAAAAAACAATTATCTTTAGATTATAGAAGAGGTATTTATGCTACTGAATATGCTAAAGAAAATGTTACTGAAACACAAATAAAAGAATACTATGAAAAAGAAGTAATTGGTGATATTGAAGCTAGTCAAATATTAATTAGTGTTGATACAAGTAAAGCAACTACTGATGAAGAAAAAGAAACTGCTAAACAAGCTGCTAAAAAGAAAGCAGAAGATGTAATTAAACAATTAAAAGATGGTGGAGATTTTGCTACTCTAGCTCAAAAATATTCTGATGATTCATTAACTTCTAATAATGGTGGATCACTTGGAAAAGTTAATAAAGGTGATGTTAGTGATGCAGTTATTAAAGCATTAATTTCATTAGAAAATGGAAGCTATACTAAAACACCTATTGAAGATACAACAGGATATTATATTTTATATAGAACAAGTCAAGATGAAAAGAAAGAATTAGATGACACTTTAAAAGAAGAAATAATTACTACAATAGCTGAAGAAACAGCATCTACAACATCTAATTATAAATTAACTGCTATGAAAGCATTAAGAGAAAAAAATGAAATGGCTATTAATGATAGTAAGTTAAAGAAAGCATTTGATGAATTACATAAAAATTATTAATAAATAAAACACTTACATTTTAGTAAGTGTTTTTATTTCTTCATAACTATAACCTTTTCTTAATAAATAATTAATAATCTTGGTTTCATCATCATATTTTTTACATGCTTTTTTATAATCATTTTCTAAAGCATTAGATTCATATTTAATATCTTTTAATTTATCATCTATCATATATGAATCATAACCCATATTATATAAATCATTCTTCATTTTTTGAATAAACATATAATAACTTTTATTCTTCATAATAGATTTCTTTTTATTAATAAGTTTCTCTATTTTACTCTTCCATATTTTATCATCAAAGGTATTTAAATAATTATCTATATCATTTTCATTAAAATCTAAATCAATTAAAGATTTTTTTATTTTATATGGTCCATCTAAAGTAAGATTAACTTTATCATTAATATATGCTTTTATATATGCTTTATTATTTAATAAACCAAGTTTTTCTATTTTAGAAATAGTTTTATTTATCAAAGACTTTTCAAATCCTTTTTTAGATAAATATAAATATAATTCTTTTCTATTACGCATTTTAACTTCTATATAATTTAAAGCCATATTATAAGCATCATAATCATTGTTATCTTTTATTATTTTATCTAAATCATCTAAAGAGATTTCTTTTTTTATTAATAATTCATATTTTAAAATAATATCTTCATATAAAGTTAATTCTTCAGTATCAAATAATATTTTATATTTATTCTTACCTACTTTTTTAAACTTTCTTATTTCCATAAAACCTCCTATAAATAAAAAGACTTAATAATAAGTCTATTCTTCTACAAACTCTCCTTTAGAAGTAAGTTTATATTTTTTAGTAGCATGAACTATTTTATATGTTTTACCTATCTCTGTAGGATCTACCCCATCCGGATTACTACCTTCTATTTTATAATCACCATTTGTAATTTTAAATGAATATACTTTTCCAGTTCCATTTAAATATATAACATATTGATACTTTTCATTAACATCTTTTAATCTTTTACCACCTGCTACTACATTAGAATAATTTCTACTTTGATCAGTAACATATGTCTTACCAACACTACTTATCATATCTTTTACTTTATTACTAAAGATATTTTCATATGAGTTTTCTATTATTTTATTTATCTTAGGCCACATAATTATTAGTACTATGCTTAAGCATATTACTGATATGGCAAATTGCATAAATGTTAAACCTTTTTTGTTCATTTCTATCTCCATCCTAAGAACAATTATACAAAGATTTAGCTTTTATTTCAATAAAAAAAAGGAGTTTTTTACTCCTTTTAATCATTACTATAATTTGTGAAATATCTTTGAACTAATATAACTGGTGTACCCTTATCACCACTACCACTAGTTAAATCACATAAACTTCCAAGTAAATCTGTATAACGTCTTGGTGTAGTACCTTGAGTAGCCATAGTTCCTTTTAATTCCTTATCTTTTTCACGAATAGCTTCTTTCATAGCATTTTGAAGTTCTTCTCCATGAAGATCTTTAAATTGATTTTCACTAAAGTATTTTAATTTAATTTCATTTGGACTTCCTTCTAAACCTTTAGTATAAGCTGGGCTTACTACTGGGTCAGCAAGTTCCCAAATCTTTCCAACTGGATCTCTAAATGCACCATCTCCATAAACCATAACTTCAACAGTTTTTCCAGTTCTTTCTTTCATCATTTCTTGAACTTTTTCTACTAATTGTTGTCCAGTTCTTGGGAATAGTTTAACTCTTTCTTCTGTACTTCTATTACTTCCTAAAAGCCCATATGGTGAATATCCACTACCATCAACACTTTGATTTAGAATATCACTCATTAAAATAACATGTGCATTTGGATTAGCTTCTAGTATTCTAGCTTTAGTTTCTTCTCTACTATGAATATCACAGCATATAATATCATTAGTATATTTTAGAATATCAGTTGCTGTATTAGACCATATCATTTCAAATTCACAGCCTTCTTTTTCAACTAATTCCTTATATACTTCGTACATATTAACGCCAGTAAATAAATGTTTAAAATGTCCGAATTTTTCTTTGTATTCTTCTTCAGTAATTAAATCGTTAAGACTTACTTTGTACTTAACTAAATCATTTTTGTAAAGAATATCATTACCTACTTCATCAGCTGGGAAACTACTCATTAAAGTAATTTTTTTAGTACTTCTTGCCATAGCTGATAATAAAACAGCAAATCTATTACGACTTAATATTGGATATACAATACCAATATGTTCAGCATTATTTAGTTTAGTTCTAATATCTTTAGCAATTTGATCTAAAGTTGCGAAGTTACCTTCACTAATACCAACTACTGCTTCAGTAATAGCAATTACGTCTTTATCTTCAATTTCAAAATGTTCGCTATCTGCTGCTTTTAAAACTGAATCAACTACTATTTTAGCAAGATCATCACCCTCTTTAACGATAGGTGTTCTGATACCTCTTACAACAGTACCTACGTCTCTCATAAATCACTCTCCTACTTTATAATTTTAGCATATAAAAAAAACTAATCATATATAAAATACAATTAGTTTACAATTTATTTATTAATAATAATCTTCATCTTCAGGAAAAGTAAATGATTTACTTGTTTTATAAAATCTTCTAATTCTTTTTAATAAATAATTACTTGGTCCTATTTCAGATTGATTATGTATATGATTAAATGCTCTAGCTTTTTCAAAAAATTCATCTATTTCATCAAAGTATTTATTTCTAGGTATTTCATTTCTATCAAAGTAATTTAATAGTCCACTAATTCTTCTTCTAGGAACTTCTACCTCACTTAGTTTTTTATATTCTTTTTGAAAAACCCCATGTTCATCTGATGTAAGTAATACTTTTGGTTCTTCCTTACTATCACGATCTTTAGACATAGTTACTTCAAATTCTCTTTTAGTAATTAATTCTCTAGCATATCCTTTATATTTTCCATTAGGACGCACTGAATATTCTACTTCAAAAATAAGAAAATTTTCCTCAATATCTTCAACATCAAAATCATTACAATCTTGATATTCAGATTCACCATGTTTATCTATATCACCATGAATAACAAAATCAGATGGTCTAATCATAAAATATGTTTTTATCATTTTATTATTCCCCCTTTTTTTAAAGCATGCATATTATACCATAAAACCTTAAAATAGTCAATTTTACTTTAAGAATCCATTGATAATAGTTTCTTCTGCTTTCTTTTTAGATAAACCAAGAGTCATTAATTTAATTAATTGTTCTCCTGCTATTTTACCTATAGTAGCTTCATGTATTAATCTAGCATCTATATGATTAGATGTTATCTTAGGATCACTAGTAACACTACCATTATCTTTAATAATAGCATCACATTCTACATGTGCAAAACAATCATTATTTCCTACTACATTAGATACAAATTCTTGATGAGATTCTTCAGTAGCAACACTTCTTGATGTAACTTTAGCACTAGAACCTTTTCCATTTAATTCAACATTAAATATAGTTTTAGCAGTTTGTTCTTCATGAGTATATATTTTTTCATTAATAACTAATTTAGAACCTTCAGATAATTCAGCTTTAGTAGTTCTAATAGCAGAACTAACGCCTTTTATTTGAGCAGTATCCATCTCTAAAGTTGCATTCTTTTCTAAATATATTTCAGTAACTGGATCTAGTATTTTTTTACCATCCCCATCACCTTCTCCATAATGTTTTTCAATATATTTTACATAAGAACCTTCACCTACAAAGAATCTATGTATACCATTATGAGAACTATCTTTATGAGCATCATTATGAATTCCACATCCAGCGTTTATTGTTACAATAGCATTCTTACCAATATGAAAATCATTATATACTTTATCACTAAATCCACCTTTAGTAAGAATTACTGGTATATGAACATATCCATTAATAGTACCTTCTTTAACAATAATATTAATTCCTTCAACATCTGTTTTAGATTCAATTTTAATATTATCTGTAGATGCTCTATCTATACTTTTACCATCTTTTCTAATATTAAAAGCACTATCTTTTTTACCTAATTCTTCATTTATTATTTTAAGAATATGTTTATCTAAATCATTCATTTAAATTACCTCCTACTCTACAACAAGGAGTTAATTCCATAACATTTCCTAATTCATCTTTAGATTTAATTTCTTTAACTTTACCAGAATCTAATAATATAATTTTATCAGCTATATTTATTATTCTTTCTTGATGAGATATTATTATAGTTTTACTATTATTTTTATCTCTAAGATTTCTAAATATTTTAATTAAATTATTAAAACTCCATAAATCTATACCAGCTTCAGGTTCATCAAATATAGTTACTTTAGAATTTCTTACTGATACAGATGCTATTTCAATACGTTTTAATTCACCACCTGATAAAGAATTATCAATTTCACGATTAATATATTCTTTAGCACACAATCCAACTTGTGATAATACTTCACAAGCATCACATGCTTCTAGTTCTTGACCTGATGCTATATTTATTAAATCATGAACAGTTAATCCTTTAAATTTAACTGGTTGTTGAAAAGAAAATGATATACCCTCTTTAGCTCTTTTATCAATAGACCATGAAGCAATATCTTCACCATTAAATAGTATTTTTCCACTAGTTGGTTTTATAATGCCCATTATTATTTTAGCTAATGTTGATTTACCACTACCATTTGGGCCAGTTATAACAGTAAAATTACTATCAAATTTTATATTAATGTTATCTAGTATCTTTTTGTTATCTATTTCATAAGATACATTAACTAACTCAATCATACTTTTTTCCTCCGAGAGTATTATAACATAATAATTGAAAAACAATATTAAAAATGTTATAATTTTGCTATGCAAGTGTGGCGGAATTGGTAGACGCAGCAGACTCAAAATCTGCCGGTAGTAATACCTTGTGGGTTCGATTCCCATCTCTTGCACCAAATAAAAAAATAGAACTAAATATAGTTCTTTTTTTATTGGCTCATTTGTGTTTGTTCTCCCTGATTCATTCCATAACAATTAACAGGTACAAGATTTCCATTATATTCTCTAACATACACATTCGTGTATCTATAAAAATTTCTTGCTTTATTATCATAATATACAAAATTAATATCACCAGTACTTGTAACTAAACAACCAGTTAATTCTACTCTACCGCTTTTAAATTCAGGAGTACTTTCATTTAACGCTACATATGAAGCAAAATCTCCTAATGAAAAGTTTTGATGATAATTTCCTATAGGAGGATGAGAGTGTCCATGACATACAACTAAATTTGGTGCTGGATTATTTCTTACTTTATTAGTAATATTTTCATTCATTCTATCATCAAACAAAGCTTGATCACCATACCTTTGTGAACTAGCAGAAAAGAATTCATCAAAAACAACATTATTATCTCCTTGTTCTTTACCATATAAGAAGAAAGGAAATTCTTGATAAGATGTTGATGTTACATCCATGACAGTCGTTAATGCAAAATATACATCTTCACTAAGAACAATTGCTCCAGTTGGCATATTATATAAAATACTAGAATTAATTGGAGCATTTTCACCATACGCAGAAAAAGCATCAAAATTTTGTTTATGATACGCACCATAAACACTATTATTAACCAAGATATCTTTTACTTTTTTAACACTTTCTTCTCTTGTCATATGTTTTCCTTATTATCATTTTATCACAATAAAAAAGCAATATAGAAATTATATTGCTTTTTATATTAATATTTACATTTTATCAGGTGGATCTAATGTTAATCTAGGACCACTACCTGTTTCTTCTTGTTTAGGCTCTTCTAAAGAATGTACTGTTTTTGCTGATTCTAAATATCTTTGAACTTCAGTACCTAAACGTGCATATAAAGCATCACTTTCAGATACAGCTTTTAATTGATTTAGATTTGCCTTAGTTAATTCTTCATTATTATTAACTACTCCTTGTACTAAACCAAGTAAATTACTAGTTAAATCTAATGCATTAGATTCAGTTCTGTTTCCTTTATTAATAGCCATTTCAATTCCAAGAACAGGCATTAATACATTTTTAGACATAGAAAGCGCATTAATTGTTACAGAATGATTAGTAATAGCAGTATGAACTGCAAATAATTCTCTTTCTATTAATGTTTTTGTAGTTTCTAAAGCACTTATTTTATTCTCTAAAAGAGTTTTTCTAGTATTTCTATTTAATGTATCTGGGAATGTATAATCATCATTTGTTTGTTTTTGTTCTGGCATAGGTTCTTCAGCAACTTTTCTTAGTTTCTCTAATTGCATTAATGTTTTTTGTAATAATACTTCTAAACTAGTTCTAATATATTCAAAATCACTTAATTCAGAAGATAATACTTCTAATTGACTATCAATAGCTTCTTGTAGTTCACCTATTTTTGTATAATCATATTTTTTAGTAACTTTTGGTGGTTCAGGTAAAGCAAACATACTTTCCCAAAAGCCTAATTTTTTAGGTTCTTCTTTTTCAACTATTACTAAACTATCAAGAGCATCATTTATTCTCTTAACTGATGTACTAATTGAACCACTATTCATTAAACTACTTAAAGATGAGTTAATTACAAGTGAATGACTAGATAAACTATCACCATATCTAGCAAGTGAAGAAAAACTACTTTTATCAACTGGAGGAACTACCTCTTCATTTAGTTTACTTAGTTCTTCTTTAGGTGATAATATTCTTTTCTTCTCTTTTAATACTGATTCACTTAATTGATCATAACTAATATCTAAGTCTTTAGCTATTTTTTTGATTAAATCACTATTTATAGCATAGTGAGCATAACTATCAACACTAACAGTTGAAGCTTGCCCAAAATATGTTTTAAATTCATTTATTAATTCATCATTACATTTATTTTTTAATATTAAACTAATATCACTTGGTTCTAAACCAATTAAAGATAAAACATATTCTAAAGTAATACCATACATTTCAAAGTATTTAGCATGATTATTATCTGGCATTAGATTAACTATTATTAAAGCCATTTCTTTACAATCTTTATCACATGTTAAATATTCATTACCTTTAACTTTTGTTCTTAAAAAATCATATAAAACTAATACACTTCTATTAGTTTGTACAGCACTTTTAGTTAATTTAGAAAATACTTTTTTAATTTCTTCTTGTTTTTGTTTTTCTGCTAATTCTTTGTCATAATTTTCTAATTGTTTTTCAATGCCTAAGAAATCTTCTGGTTCTTTTCCCATTTCATGTAATGCTTGTCTCAATCTAACTGAATTAGTTAATTCTGGTACAAAAGCATTTTCAAATATTGAATAAACTGATATTTTATCTGGGTCTCTATCAAAAACATATTTACCAAATTCTCTTTCTAATTCTTCAACATCTAATTTTTTAGTTTCATAATTAATATCCATATTAAATGATTTTGATATTTTTGGTCTTGTAACTCCAATACTTTCTAAATAATTATTTAATTTTTCATTATATCTACATGCTGCATAAATAATTGCTAATTGTCTAGCATCTTCAATAGATGCAACTTTATTTCTAAAAATACAAAAGTAAGAATAAACTATTACCAAATAATTATATACTTCTATATCTATATCTTTAAATAATCTTTCTCTTATTTCTAATTGTTTGCTTTCTTCTTCTTTCTCAATATGTGCTTTAACTCTACCATCAAAATCATTTGGTAACATTGATTTACTAACACTATAGAATAATTTATTAACAACAGTTGATTCAGAATAATCTTTATCATGTAAGTTTCTATACATTAAAGAAGGAGTTATTTCATTTTTTGATTTATTAGATGGATAACCATTATATATATATCTTTTAAACTTAGTTGCTAATCTTGAATTAACTTTTTGAGATTCAATATTTTTTAATAATTCATCTATTGCTGGTAAATTTAATATTTCTAATAACTTAACAAAAGATAAACCATTGCTTGATAAGAATTTAGATACATTAGCGCCATCTATATAGCTTGATATTAATACTGATAAAGCTACATAATCTTGTGCTGAAGTAACATAAGTACGATCTAATTTTTTTTCATTTATTAAATATGTATAAATCTTAATAAATCTATTAAGTATTTTAGTTGTTTCTGGTAATAATCCCTTATATATTTCCTGATATTCATCATTATTATATTCTTTTGCTAATGTTGTTACATTATTATAAAATTTTAATACATCAGTACCTGAAACACCTAATAATCCAAATAAATATTTAAAACTTTGATTATCTTTATAAGCATTATTAACTACGTTATAAAATATTCCACCTACAGTTAAATCATTACTAGATACTCTATTAACTATATCAATATCTAAATTAGATTTAAGTGTTAATATTGATGGATTTGCATCTGCCTTACTTAAATCAATACCGATAGCTTCTTCTATCTTTTCAGAAGTAATACCAAGATTTTTTAAGTAATCTAAAATAGCTTGTTTTTCATCAAATAAATCTTTTCCATAAGCAACATTATCATAATAGAATAATCCTAATAAATAAGAAATTGCTTTTAAATTTTCATCAGTAGGTTTAATATTTTTAATATATTCTCTTCTAGGATCTAAATAATTATATATTTTACTAACAGTATTAAAATAATTAACTAATGAAATAGTACATTTAGTATAATATTGATTTTCATAAGCTTCAATTATTTCTTCTATTTTTTCTTCTCTAGCAGCAGCTAGTTTATTTATAAAAGTTCTTGGTTTTACTCTTATCATACCCATAGTTCTAGAATCACTATCATTAAATGAAAGAACTCTAAGTATAATATCTTCTGGTGTTAATGCTAAATATTCTTCTTCCTTTTCAAAAGGCATAATATATTTATAATACTTAGCAAAAGCTTTATCAAATGAATAAATTTCATCATTAATATAATGTTCATCTGTAAAGCCAACACTACTTAATAATGCTTTACCCTCTGGTGTTAATTGATATGTTTTTAAAGCTCTAAATAATACTTTATCATCTTCTTCATATATATATCTACCTGAAATATCTATACTACTATTATCATCTAAATATCTTAACAATCTATAAACATAATCATATGTTTGAGATGGTACCATAGTTTTAAATTTTTCAAAATTTACTGTTTGCATAAAAACCCCCTACAAACGCAAGGCATATTATACCAAAAAAAAGAGAGATTTACAAGAAAATCTCTCTTTATATACTATTATAATTTAAGTTTTAATGATTTATGATATTCTTCTAAAGTTATCCAATCTCCACCATTATATAATCTATTAGCAATATCATTACCTACATATCTATAATGCCAAGGTTCAAAATCAAATCCTGTGATTTCTTCTTTACCTTTTGGATATCTTAATATAAATCCAAATCTATGTGCATTTTCATTCATCCAACCACGTTCTTCTTCAGTAGTTGCTGCACTATATTCACCATTTTTATAACAAGCTATATCAAAAGCATAACCTGTTTGATGTTCTGAACATCCCATTTTAGCAACTTGACTTGTTGTTAACTTATATGCTTCTGCATCTAATTCTTCAGGACTAATATCTGGAAATTTTGCTTTAATATCAACTCTATTTAGAACAAATCTATTCATAAATAATGCTCTTTGATATTGAGCACTTCTATAACCACTATCAACAGTAATATGAAGTCCATCATAAACAGATGCCATTTCTAAATCTAAAAATGGAATATATATTTGTGAACTTACCATTGGTTTTAAGTTAGGATCACTATATCCATGAAAATTATATTCATTGTTGTCTACAGCTATTAAATCACTAGGAACATAGCTTATAGATAATGGATTTTCCTTATTAACTAATGTATCAATACTTAATCTTTCCATAGTTTCTATCCCCCTTAAAAGTGCTGTTATTATACCATATTTTACTTAATGAGTCAATTTAAGCATCTAATAGTACTAATAATGAACTTATTTTTTTATTTTTATTTTTAGATGATTTTTTAATATTTTTATACTTATTTTTTAAATAATCTAAGTATTCATTATATAATTCTTTATCTTTATGATTTAATCCAAAATTTATTTCATAATCATTATATTTTCTATTACCAGGAACAAAAACAATCAAATTATAATATTTGTTATTTTCTTTAATAATTTGTTCACTATCAACCATATAATTTAATTCATTCATTTTAACTCTTAATAAATCATGATCATTATTAGATATAGTTATTATTTTATTAAATCTTAATTTTGTATTATTTAATATATCTAATATAGTATGTGAACCCATTCCTGATAATACAAGAGTATCAGCTTCACCCTCTTTTATTTTTTCTAACCCATTTGATACTCTTAAATCAATTAAATCACTTTTAATATCATTTTTAGCTTTTTCTATTACTTTTTCACTTATGTCTGATGCAATTGAAGACTGATTTCTTTTGGCAAGCATAATTCCTAATTTAGCTTGATCGCACCCTACATCAACTACTCTATCAGATTCAGATATAAATGAATATATTGATTCTATTCTATTCAATTAAGAAATCTTTTAGTTTCTTAGCTCTTGATGGGTGTCTTAATTTTCTAAGAGCTTTTGCTTCAATTTGTCTAATTCTTTCTCTTGTAACTTTAAATTGTTTTCCTACTTCTTCTAATGTATGAGAAGAACCATCAAATAAACCAAATCTAAGTTCTAATACTTCTTTTTCTCTTACAGTTAATGTATCTAAAACTTCTCTTAATTCATCTTTTAATATTTCATATGTTGCAAAATCTTCAGGTGACATAGTTCTTTCATCAGCAAGGAAGTCTCCTAAATGTGAATCATCTTCTTCACCAATTGGTGTCTCTAATGATACTGGATCTTGACTTATTTTTCTAATTTCAGCTATTTTATCAACAGATAATCCCATTTTCTTAGATAATTCTTGATCTGTTGGTTCTCTATTTAACTCTAGAGTCATTTGTCTTTCTATTCTAGCCATTTTGTTAATAGTTTCAACCATGTGAACAGGAACTCTAATTGTTCTAGCTTGATCTGCTAAAGCTCTTGTAATAGCTTGTCTAATCCACCATGTTGCGTATGTAGAAAATTTATATCCTTTATCATAATCAAATTTTTCTACTGCTTTCATTAAACCAATATTACCTTCTTGAATTAAATCTAAGAATAATAATCCTCTACCTACATATCTTTTAGCAATACTAACAACTAAACGTAAGTTAGATTCAGCTAACATATTTTTAGCATGTTCATCTCCATCAGCAACTTTTTTAGATAATTCTTGTTCTTCTTCTAAAGTTAAAAGGCTAATTTTACCTATTTCTTTAAGATACATTCTAACATTATCATTAACTGACATATCTTTACTTTCATCAGGTACATCATCAATAATAATATCATCTTTAAGATCTATTTCTCCTCCGCCTTCATCTTCATCTTCTGCTCTTACTTCAATTTTATTTTCAGTAAGTACATTATAAAGTTCATCTAAAGCATTACTGTCTAAATCTAAATCTAATGTTTTCTTAGCTATTTGTTCATATGTTAAATAGCCTTGTTCCTTTCCAGTTTTAACTAATTCTTCTATTCTTTCATCAAAAGATTTAATATTGTTTACCATTTCAACACTTCCTTATTTATATTCTCAATCTTTTTAGCAATTTCTATTTTTTTATTAACATCTAATGTACTAGCCATTTGACTCTTTAACTTCTCAACTCTTAATTTAACAGTATATTGTTTAATCGTATCAAAATATTCATCAAGTTCTTTCTCAGTATATTCTTCTAAATTATGATATTTATTTATTTCTTTTAATGTTTCACATAATTTTTCATCTTCAGCTATATAATCAATAAAATCTCCATAATCAAAATAACCATAATTATTTCTAAATTCTAATATCTTATATGCAAAAGCACTTCTATCATCATTAATTAAATATCCAAGAGAATTTTCAAAGTATAATATAACATCATCATAATGTAACATTAAATATAATATTCTAATTTCACTAATGTCATATTTGTTATATCTTGTTTTTCTAGCGACTTTTACTTCTTCTTGTTTAGTTTGAGGTTTATTAGATGCTGTTATTTTATTTTTTATAACACTTTCATCTATTCCAAACTCATTAGATATTTCTTTAATTTTTAATTCTTTCAATATATCATCATCTAATTTGTTTAATGATTCAATTGCCTCATTAATATATTCACTTATCTCAACAGAATCTTTTAAATTTTTATTAGATTTTAAATAATTAAGTTTAAAATCTATAAAAGATACTCTATTTTTATATGATATATCAAATTCTTCTTTTCCTTTATTAACAATGAATTCATCACTATCTTTATAATCATCAAAAACAATAACACTAACATCTACATTATTTTTAACAAGTTCATCTCCAATAGATATTGTTGCTATTTTACCAGCATTATCTTGATCTAGATTTAATATAACCTTGCATTTTAACTTAAGTATCTTTTCTAAATGGTCTTTAGTAAATGCTGTTCCCATTAAAGCAACTGCATTTTTATATCCCACTGAAGATACTCTAATTACATCCATAAATCCTTCACAAATAATAATTTCTTTTGATTTTTTTATTACTTGTAGTGCATTGTTAATATTATAGAAAATATTACTTTTTCTAAATATTTTAGTTTCTTTAGAATTAACATATTTTGATAATTTATCATCTTTTAAATCATCACTTAAATATTTTCTTCCAGAAAAACCAATTACTTTAGAATTTTCATCTAATATTGGAAATATAATTCTATTCTGAAAAGTATCATATAAACTTGAATTAACTTCTTTACAAATATCAAGTTCTATTAAATCACTTTCAGAATATTTCTTTTTTAAAATATCTGTTAATTTATTTTGACCAGCAAGGCCAATATTAAATTCATTAATTAATTCTTTATCTAGACCTCTATCACTTAAATATTTCATTGCCTCTTTTCCATCACTAGATAACAAATTATTTTTATAATATTTAAGTACAGTATCATTTATTTCATAATACTTATCATATGCTGTTGATTTTTTAGGTGTAGATATATCAATTTTAATTCCTGCTCTATCAGCAAGTTTCTTTAAGGCATCTACAAAACTAATACCTTCATATCTTTGTACAAATGTTATTACATTTCCACTTTCTCCACAAGAAAAACATTTATATATTTGTTTTTCAGGATGAACACTAAATGATGGAGAGTGATCATCATGAAAAGGACAAACAGCTTTATATTTATCATCTAAACTAATATATTCTTTAATAACATCAACAATATTATTAGCTGATTTTATTTCATTAATTTTCTCTTGTGAAATATTAGCCATTTTTTTGCCTCCAATTAATATATACGCCAAAAAATGAAAAAACACTTCTTTTTTTAACAAATATTTAAAAAAACGCTCATATTATAGCATTTTTAGTAAAAAAATACAATTAAAATAGCACTTTATAGTGCTATTTATTTAATTTATTGAATTTTCTAAATACTGCTTCATCCTCTAAATCAGTATCTTCTAAATCTTCTAATATACTTCTTTGTTTTCTAGATAAACTAGTTGGAATAATTAATTTAAGAACACAGAAGAAATCTCCCTTTTTCCATGAATCATCTCCTGAGATACCTTTACCTTTAATTTTAAGAATGTCACCTGGTTGAGAACCTTCTTTTATCTTAAGTTCAACTGTTCCATCCATAGTTTTAATATCTTTCTTACATCCTAAACATAAATCAGTAATAGTTACAGGTAAATCAATATAAACATCATATCCTTCTCTTCTATATAGTTCATGGCTCTTTACTCTAACTTCAAGATATAAGTCTCCATTAGGTCCACCATTACTTCCAGGTTCACCTTTTCCACTTAATCTTAATTGTTCACCAGTATCTATACCAGCTGGAATATCAATTGTAATTGTTTTCTTAACTTTAATTTTTCCTGTTCCCTTACATTCATCACATTTACTTCTATAAGAAATACCTTTGCCACCACATTTACTACATGTGGTTCTTGTTTGAATAACTCCTAAAATTGTATTAGATTGTTTGATAACATAGCCACTACCACCACATTCATCACATGTTTTTTCTCCATGACCACCTTTACCATCACAATCATCACAAGTTTCATAATATTCTAAATCTATATCTTTCTTACATCCATAAACTGCATCTAAGAAATCTAAATCTATACCATATAAAGTATCTGCGCCTTTTCTTGCTCTTGAAGAAGAACTTCTACTTTGAGAACCAAATCCACCAAAGCCACCAAATCCTCCTCCAAAGATATCTTCAAATATATCAGAGAAATCAAAGTTACCAAATGGATTACCACCTGAATAACTTCCACCTCCTCCAGCACCACCATAAGGATTATCAAATGCAGCATGTCCAAACTGATCATATTTAGCACGATTATCTTTATCACTTAAACAAGCATATGCTTCTTGAGCTTCTTTAAATTTTTCTGGAGCATCTGGACTTTTATTAATATCTGGATGGTATTCTTTGGCTTTTTTTCTAAAAGCACTTTTTATTTCTTCTTCAGTTGCATTTTTATCTACACCTAATATTTCATAGTAATCTCTTTTAGTTGCCACATTATTCCTCCTTTTCTATTTTATCTAATAAAATAACCTTTTCATTAAATAATTCAAATGCTCTATTTAATACTTTAGTATCAGTAATATCTATTCCTAAATCATTTAATAAATCTAAAGGATATTTACTACTACCACTACTTAAGAACTTAATATATTTATCTTTAAAGTCTTTTTCATTTACAAGTTTATCTGCTATTATTAATGCACTTATAAATCCAGTAGCATATTTATAAACATAAAATGGTGTATAAAAATGTGGTATTCTTGCCCATTCAAATTGAATATCTTCATCTACTTCAATTACTGGAGCAAAATGTTTCTTATTAAGTTCTAAATATGTATCACATAATAAGTCTTTAGTTAATACTTCACCATTTTCATATTTTTCATGAATAATATCTTCAAATTCAGCAAACATAACTTGTCTATAAACAGTTGCTTTAAATTTATCTAAGAAATCTACTAAATGATATATTTTTTCATCTTTATTATCAGCTTTATCAATTAAATAATTTGATAGTAATACTTCATTTACAGTAGAAGCTATTTCAGCTAAGAATATTGGATAAGATGCATATAAATAGTCTTGTGTCTTATAACTATAATAAGAATGCATAGCGTGTCCCATTTCATGTGCTAAAGTACTTACTGAATCAACATTCTTTTCATAGTTTAATGATACATATGGATCTACACCATAAGTACCCCATTCATAAGCACCACTTCTCTTTTTAGCTTTTGGAAATACATCAACACATCTAGTATTTAATAATCTATTAAATGCATCTAAATATTCACTACCAAGTGGTTTTAATGCTTCATTAACTACTTTAATACCATCTTCATATTCAATTACTTTCTTAGGTACTACAGAAGTATTAACATATAAATCATACATATGTAATTTATATCCTAAACTTCTTTCTTTAAGTTTATAATAATTTTTTAAATACTCTAAATTATCATTAGTTATTTTAATTAGATTTTTATATAATTTAGTATCTACTTTATCATCAAATAAGAATGATTCTAAAATACTATTATATTTTCTTGTTCTAGAAATAAATGCATCAGTTTTAACATTACCAATATATAAAGCACTTATTGTATTAATATGTTCTCTATAAAATTTATATTCACTTTCAAATGCACTCTTTCTAACATCTCTATTTTTAGAAGATAAGAATCCACCATAGTTATAAGGTGTTAATTCTACTTCTTCGTTATTTTCATTTTTAATCTTATCAAACTTAATATCTACATTATCAATAGCTTCATATGCATTAGTTGATGTTTTAAATGCTTCTGATGCATCAGATAATATTTTCTCTTCTTTTTCACTTAATATATGTTCTTTAAATCTAAATAGATTTTCAAGAGCTCTTCTATATATTTCAAGTTTTTTATTTTTAGAAATATACTCTTCAATTAAAGAAAAATCATTTGATAATAACTCAGGATTAACAAAACTAGTTAAACTCTCAACTTTTTCATAAATAGATGTTGCTGTTTCTTTATATTCTTGATATTTCTTATTACCCATATTTTCATAATAACTTAAATATGAATAAACATATAACTTTTCAGCTAACATATCTATTTTCTTTTGCATTTCAAGAGCATCATAAAAAGTATTTTCATCTTTTAATAATGATCCTTTATATTTAATAAACTCATCTAATAATCTATTTATTTCTTTTAAAATAGATTTATATTCAGTATCATTTTTAATTATTTTTGTTAAATCCCATGTATAATTCATAAATTCTCCTTATATTGAGTAAAGGGCTCTTTTAAGAGCCCAATACCATAAATTATTTTTCTTCGAATTCAGCGTCTTTTACTTTGCTTTTCTTTTCAGATTTTTCTTCAGTTTCTTCGTCATTACTTGAAGCATTCTCACTTGCACGAGCAGCTTCTTCATTTTGACTTTGATATACCTTGCTTGATAAATCCATTACAGCTTTTGATAGTTTTTCACTAGCTTCTTTAATTTCATCAGTATCATCTCCATCTAAAGCATCTTTAACTTTCTTAGTTAATTTTTCAATTTCATCTTTATCATCTTCAGGAACTTTATCTCCAAAGTCTTTTAATGCTTTTTCAGAAGCAAATACCATTTGTTCAGCATCATTTCTAATTTCAGCTTCTTCTTTACGTTTGTTATCAGCTTCTTTATTAGCTTCTGCTTCTTTCATCATTCTATCGATTTCTTCATCGCTTAAATTAGAAGAAGCAGTAATTGTAATAGCTTGTTCTCTATTAGTTCCTAAATCTTTAGCTTTAACATTAACAATTCCGTTAGCATCAATATCAAATGATACTTCAATTTGAGGTACTCCTCTTGGTGCTGGTGGAATATTAGTTAATTGGAAGTGTCCTAATGTCTTATTATCAGCAGCCATTGGTCTTTCACCTTGTAATACATGAATATCAACAGCAGGTTGATTATCAGCAGCTGTACTAAATACTTGAGATTTAGTAGTTGGTATTGTTGTATTTCTTGGAATTAATACAGTCATTACATTACCAAGAGTTTCAATACCAAGTGATAATGGAGTTACATCAAGAAGTACTAAGTCATTAACTTCACCAGTTAAAACTCCACCTTGAATACTAGCTCCCATAGCAACAACTTCATCTGGGTTAACTTCCTTACTTGGTTCTTTTCCAAGTTCTTCTTTAACTAATTCTTGAACACATGGAATTCTTGTAGATCCACCAACTAATAATACTTTATCAATATCACTAGCTTTTAACTTAGCTTCTTTTAAAGCATCTCTAACTGGTTTTCTAGTTGATTCAACTAAATCACTAATTAATTCTTCAAATTTAGCTCTTGTAAGTGTCATATCAACATGTAGAGGTCCATTTTCACCTTGAGTGATGAATGGTAAACTAATTTGAGTAGTTTTAACACCACTTAAATCTTTCTTAGCTTTTTCAGCACCTTCTTTTAATCTTTGCATAGCTAGTTTATCTTTAGATAAATCTACACCATTTTCTTTCTTGAATTCTTTAACTATATAATCAATAATACAATTATCAAAATCATCTCCACCTAAGTGGTTGTTTCCACTTGTAGATTTAACTTCAAATACTCCATCTCCAAGTTCTAAAATTGATACATCAAATGTACCACCACCTAAGTCATAAACAAGTACTGTATGTGCATTTTCTTGTTTATCAAGACCATAAGCTAAAGCTGCTGCTGTTGGTTCATTAATAATTCTTTCAACATCTAAACCAGCAATTTTACCAGCATTCTTAGTAGCTTGTCTTTGAGCATCGTTGAAGTAAGCTGGAACTGTAATAACAGCCTTAGTTACTTCACCACCAAGATAAGCTTCAGCAGTTTCTTTTAAATTCATTAAAATCTTAGCACTTATTTCTTCAGGTGTATATTTCTTTCCTTCTGCTTCAACTTTCTCTTTAGTACCCATTAATCTTTTAATAGAACTAATTACATTTGTAGAAGTTTGAGCTTCTCTTTTAGCTACATCTCCAACTCTAACTTCTCCATTTTTAAAACTAACAACTGAAGGAGTAGTTCTATTACCTTCAGCATTAGGTATAACATGTGGTTCCCCACCTTCTAGTACAGATACACAACTATTTGTAGTACCTAAATCTATTCCTATAACTTTATTAACTTTACTCATTATTTTCTCTTCCTTTCTTTTCCATTAATAATCTTCTTTGTTTTTTGCTTTCCTCACTTAATATACCCATAGTTTGAATACTAGCAAGTAAAAATCTATCCATCATAACTGATTCTTCATCATTTAATAATGCACATATTTCTTCTTTTTTAGCTTGTATTTCTTCTGGAGAATATTTATCAGGTTCAGCACTGATTTCAATTAATAACATTGTCATATAAAAAGATGCATCACTAATACGTTTATCTTCATTAAACATACAACTATCTACAAATCGTAGATTAGCTTTGTCTTCAGCAGATAAATTATTATATTCTGGATCTAAATATGAATTATTAATTAAAAACATTGGAATAAATGGATTTGACATTATTTATTTACCTTAACCATAGCATGTCTAATTACTTTGTCTTTATATGTATAACCTTTAGTTAAAACTTCAATTACAACATTTTCTGGTTTTGTTTCATCATGTTCAGTAAGAACAGCTTCCTCTAAATTAGGATCAAATTCTTTTCCTAAACAATCTATTTCTTTAACTTCATATTTATCTAATAATGCAGTTAAAGATCCTAATATCATTTTAAATCCACTTAAGAACTTACTTACTTCGTCAGATAAATCATTATCATCCATCATAATAGCTCTTTCAAAATTATCTTTAACGCCTAATATTTCTTTAATAAAACCTTCACCTTCATATTGAAGCATTCTAGATACTTCTCCTTGAGTTCTAGTTTTAAAATTTAAATATTCAGCTTGTAATCTCATATATTTATCTTCTAATTCTTGATTTCTACTACCAAGAATTTGAATTAAAGTTTCAGGATCAATGCTTCCACATCCACCACAAGTTTCACATGAACCTGCGCATCCTTCATCTATTACTTCAGTAGTTTTTTCTACTTTTTCTTCTTTAGTCTTTTTCACATCATGCTTTTTCAATTGTTTTCACTTCCTTTATTTTCAATAGCACCTTTTAAGTATTCAAGCATATTAACAACACGCTCATATTCCATACGTTTAGGTCCTATGATTGCAATTGTTCCTTCTTTTCCAGCAGCTTTATATTTTGTCTTAACAACAGTTACATTATCATCGATTTCGCTTTCACTACCAATATATACCTTAACCTCATCCCCAGTTTCTTCAATTTTACTCACCATATCTTTGCTTTCAAACTTACTTATAATGTTTTTAACATCATCAACTGTGTTGAATTCTGGTTGTTTTAATATATTAGTCTTCCCCGCAAACTTAACATCTCTATCGCTAGTAAAGTTTGATAATGCATTATAAAATGCGTTATAAACAACTTCATAATTTTGAATATAATTTCTAATTATAGGTTTAATATCAAATTCTAGCTTTTTAGGAACATCAATGATTTGCGTCCCAACTAACATCTTATTTAATAGTTCTGTTGTCTTTGATATTTCTTCAGCAGGTATATCTTCTTCAAGATATACATTTTTATTTTCAACATGGCCAGTATCAGTAATTAATATAGCAATTAATTGTTTATCACTAATTGGTACTACTTCTACTTTTTTAAGTCTGTTATCTTCTGCTTCTCCACCTAATACTACAGAAGTGTAATTTGTAATATCACTAATAATTTCCAAACTCTTTGATATAGCATCATTAAGTTCTAATTCTTTGTTACTCAAAACAGTTTGTAATTTTAAGATATCTTCACCACTTATTTTCTTAGGTTCCATCAAATTATCAACATAATATCTATAACCACTTTCACTAGGAATCCTTCCTGAAGATATATGAGTCTTTTCTAAGTAACCCATATCTTCTAAAGCAGCCATATCATTTCTAATAGTTGCACTAGAACATTTGAATTTTTTACATAAAGCTTTACTACCAACTGGTCTTGCAGATTTAACATATTCTTCTACAATAGTTTTAAGTAATTCTTTTTGTCTACTTCCAATCATCATACATCTCCTTTTTAGCACTCCTTTCTTTTTAGTGCCAATACTATTATATACACTATTTTTAGCAATGTCAAGTATTGAGTGCTAATATTTTTCATTAAAAATAAAAGAGGTTTTTTAAACCTCTAATTCTGCATTTCTATTTCTTACTCCTAGTATTATTTCCTCATCTTCATCATCTAAATCATAGTCTACTATACTCTCTAAATATATATATAATTCTTCTAAACTACTATTAGAAGTAAAACCACTAGCACCATGTTTATAATAATTAACGCTAAATTCTAAACCAGTATTTCTATTAACTAATTTAATCTCTTCATCATAGTCTTCATAAAATCTTTTAAATGATTCTAAAACTCTAGGACTTATTCTCTCAGGTACATAAAAATCTATAAATCCTTTAAATTTATGAATACCAAGAATTTCATCACTAACTTTTCCATATAATATTCTAGCGTGAAAATATTTATTTCTACATTCAGTACTTAATTTTAACATATCTTGGTATGTTTCTATTTCTCCGCCACCATTTAAATCTTTTTCTACTCTAGCAAATGTTCTATTATGAGAACCTGTACCAAATTCAGCATTATATCCTAAAATATATTGTTTAGGTGTAAATACTAAAAATCCACCATTATATTCAGCACTACCATTTTGGACATAATGAACAAAGTCAACAAAAGAAAAACCCTCAGTTAATTCTTTTAAATCAAAATTATATTTGTTAGTAGTACTATCTGGATCCATAATATTTCACCCCCCTAAATAATTTTATAGTTGTTTATCTCTTGTAGGAACTCCAATTATAACTTCATCTTCTTCATCATCTAAATTTTCATCTATATGATTTTCTAAATAATTTAATATTAAATCTAAATTATCACTTTCTACTCTTTTCTTAGTATCTTTGTTATAGAAAGAAACATGAAAAGAACCACCCGAACTTTTACAAGCAAGTTCTATTTCTTTATTATAATCTTCATAGAACTTTTTAAATGATTCAAATAATTGACGACTGATACTACTAGAATTATCTTTAATCGATATATCAAATATTCCACCTATTCTACGTCTTCCTGAAAGATCAGTTCCAGTATTTTCATAAGCAAGTCTTCCAGTAATATATCTCTCTGTACACATTTGTCCTAACTGTGTAAGTTCTTCTATTCTTGTTAAAGTTCCACCACCATGAATATCTTTCATTGCCCTAGCTTTTGCTGTTATATGAGCTCCAACTCCATAATTAGAATTATATCCTATCACATATTGTTTTGGTGTGCAAACAAAAAAGCCTCCAAAATCCACACCTTCTTCTGATAAACATACTTTTCTACCATTTTTAACAAAATTAAGCATAGTGAAATTATCCATTAATTCTTTTAAATCAAAATTATAACTCATTAAATGAGAATCTTTATTACTATAAAATTCTCTTAATATATCTTCATCTCTCATATTTTCTCCTAAAAGATTTATGTTAAATCTTTTAATATTTTTTTACTTTTTAAATATACTCCAGAATACTGTTCATAATATTCATCTATTATTGTATTAATCATATCACTAACATCTTTATCAATATCTAAATTACTTATTTTAGATATATCTACATAATAATATAATCTTAATAACTTTAATACTTTTTCATCTAATAAAGGTTCATTAGTTCTACAATTATTACAAACATATCCACCTTTAGATAAAGATAATGTAACTATTTTAGAACTACCACATTTAACACAATTATCTAGATTTAAATTAATACCTAAATATTGTAAATATTGTAATTCTAATACATTAGTTATTATTTTAGGATCTAAACCATCTTCTATTTTTAATATAGCTTGTTCCATTAAATTATATACTTCATTATCATTACTTTCTTTAAATACGTTTGATGCTAGTTCACATATGTATGTTAAATAACTAATTTTAATAATATCACTTTTAATATTAATGAAATGATTTTTAATATCCCCATCTATTAATGTAGATAAACCATTATCTTTATAATACATGTGAAAAGTACCATAAGCAAACTTCTCACTAGGAAGTCTTAACTTACTTTTTAAACTTTTACTACCTTTTGCTATACAACCAATAATACCCATATCTTTAGTAAATATATTTATTATTTTACTTGATTCTTTAAAAGGTGTACTACTAATAACTATTCCATCTACACTAATTATTTTCATTTACTATATAAAAGCATAAAGATATCTTTATGCTTTCCTTTCTATTTATTCTTCATCTTTATCTTGTTCTAGTAAATATCCTAATTCTTTAATATATTTTTCTTTCTCTCTCCATTTTTTAATAGTTTTACAATATAACTCTAAATATACTTTTTTACCAAGTAATTTTTCCATATCTAATCTAGCCTCATGGCCAATAGTTTTAATCATTTGACCACCAGCACCAACTATTATTTTTCTTAAAGAATCTCTATCTACTATAATATCTACATATACTTTAACAATATCTTTTCCTTCTTCATATCCAATTAACTTACATGATATTGAATGAGGAACTTCATCATTAGTATGTATAAATATTTTTTCTCTTACTAATTCAGATAATCTAAAATCCATTTCAGCAGTAGTTGTTTCACCATCCATGAAATATTTAACATTATCTGGTAAATAATCTTTTAATACTTTTATTAATCTATCAATATTATCATTCTTTAATGCTGATAAAGGAATTATTTCTCTAAATTCATATAAATCTTTATATTCATTAATCTTTAATAATATTTGTTCTTCACTTAATTTATCAATCTTATTAAGTATTAAAAACACTGGTTTTTTAATATCAGCTAATTTATCAATAATAAACTTATCACCTTTACCAAAAGGTACTGATGCATCTACTACTAAAAGTACTACATCTACATCATTTATTGAATAATAAGATTGAGCATTTAAAGCAACACCCATTTTATCAACAGGTTTATGTATTCCAGGAGTATCTACAAATACTATTTGAGAATCATCATCATTATAAATACCTTGTATTAAATTTCTAGTTGTTTGAGGTTTAGGACTTATAATAGCTATTTTTTCTTTAATAATTGAATTTAAAAGTGTACTTTTACCAGTATTTGGTCTACCAACAATTGTTACAAAGCCACTTTTCATACTAGATCCTCTTTAGTAAATGTTGTATTCATTAATTTATCAAATGTTAATACTTCCATTTTTCCACTCTTAGTCATTACATTAAATATTACATCTTTGTCAAAGAATTCTAAAAATACTTGTTTACAAAGATTACAAGGATAGCATATCTCATCACTACTAGTCATTAAATATAATGTTTTAAACTCTCTTTCACCATGAGATACAGCATTAAATATAGCATTACGTTCAGCGCATACAGTTGCTCCGTAACTTGCATTTTCTATATTAACTCCCTCATAAAAATTACCATCTTTAGTTTCAACTATACATGCAAAATGCATATTTGAATATGGTGCATAACTATTATCTAATAATTTTAATAATCTATCTTTCATAAATCCTCCTAGAATAAAATTGCATATAATTTAGGTCCAAATATTATGATTCCTACTATTACAGCAACTATTGCAAAAATAAACACTGCAGCAGCACTTGTATCTTTAGCCACTTTAGCAAGTGGATGATATTCTTCAGTTACCAAATCTACTACTGCTTCTATAGCTGTATTAATTAATTCACATGATATAACAAGTCCTATTGTAAGAGCAAGTAAAGCCCATTCTGTAACAGATACTTTAAATATAAATCCTGCTATTACAACAAGTATTGCCATACCAACATCTACTACTAAATTTTGTTCATTTCTATATGCATAACGAAGCCCTTTAATAGGATATGTAAAACTATGAAAAAACTTCTTTAAACCTTTTTGTCTTTTTCTTTCATCGCGTGATATCATATTCATTTAATATCTCCTCCTCAAGAGCTCTCATTACTTTTTTATCTTCTTCATTCATATGATCATATCCAAGTAAGTGTAATAAACCATGAACAGCTAAATAGCAAAATTCTCTTTTTACACTATGTCCAAAATCAGCTGCTTGTTCCACACATCTTTCATATGATATATATATTTCACCTAAAAACCTAACATCTTCATAATTAACATCTTTAACTTCTTCAAAAGCAAAAGATATTACATCAGTAACAGCATCTTTATTTCTATAATCTCTATTAATTTCTCTAATCTTTTTATTATCAACTATTACTATATTTAATAAAGGATTTTCAATTTTTAAATGTTTACAAGCAAATTTAATAACTCTATCTAATTCACTAGTATCTATTTTTTCTTTAGTTGTATTAATAATATAATCTTCCATAATTTCCCCTACATAATTTTAATTAAAAATAATATTCCTGCTATTAGAAGTAAAGCAGTTAATAAGTCATAAAACCAATCTCTTCTCATAAATTTTGGTAAATGATCTGCAATAGCATCAAGTGCTATATATATTAAAAAACCTACTACTCCACCAACAACATTTAATATTACATCATCTATATCAAAACTTCTACCTATAAAATGTTGTACTACTTCAATAGATAAACTTGATAATAATGATGTTAAGAATATACCACCAAATCTTTTAATTCTACAATATTTAGTTAAAAAATAACCAAGTGGTATAAATAATAAGATATTTCCAAATACTTGTTTATAAAAACCATTAGTACCATAATCATATCTTAATATTTCATGAAAAGGAGTGAAATTAGTTCCTCCACCAGGTAAGTCCTGACTAGTAACCAATCTAAATAGAACCATTAAGTATATAACAAATAGCAAATTAAAGATTTCCTCATGAAAAACAAACTTTTTTCTTTCACCCTTAAAAAGCATTGCTAGCCTCATAATAGTTAATATACAAATAACTATTACAATTGTAGGCCAAAACATATCAATTATATCTACTATGGCTTTCCTCATAATACCCTTTTCCTTCTATAAATATTTTACTACATTTATTATATATTTTCAATTTACAATGCAAAATAAAAAGCATAGCTCTTGCTATGCTAAATATTCATCAACTAATTTAATTACCCTCATTATTTCATCTTCATAATCTTTGAAGTTTTCAATAACATAATTAGTATCTCCTAATCTAGATTTTTGTTCATGAGTCTTTGCCATTATGAATAATTTTTCAATTCCTAAATAATTACATTCTTTTTTAAGAATTCCTGAATCAATTGAATATTTTTCCATATTCATAGTTGCTTTACTTTCCATAAGATTACCATACTTAGTTTTAGCTAAGCTAGCAAAATCTTTTAATCTAGAAACAAAAGCATCTTTATTTCCTAATATATCAATTGCGTCATTTGCTTTAATACCATTTACTTCTAAATATGCAAGTCCTCTTTTATTATAAACATCTTTATCAGGATCATTAGAATCAGCATCATTTCCATTTATAACTACTTCTTGAGCAGATGCTGATGCATCTTTACTTTTCTTTAAAAGTTCTTCACTTATAGATTCTTCATCACTTGAAAACAATGCCATTATAACACTCCCTCATCACCATTATTTGTTTGTTGAACCTCAGGTTGTGGTTGTACTGGTGCTTGAGGTTGTGGCGCAACTTGTGGTTGTGGTTGAACGTAAACTGGTTGAGTGTATACAGGTTGTGTATATACTACTTGTCCACCATTTGGTTGCCCTACATACATTGGTTGAGTATATACAGGTTGAGCATATACTACTTGAGGTTGTGGTGCAACAGGTTGTTGTGATGGACCCATACTCATCATAATTTGTTGTTCTTGTAAATTATTATTAGCAGCATTAACATCATTAGGTTTAATAGTTTCTTCTAATGTTGGAACTGCTTGAGCAACTGGTCCAGGATTTCCACTACCTAATATTTCATATAATTTTTTAGCAATCATATCTCTTGAGAATGGTTTAGCTAAATAATCATTGAATCCCATTCCCATATATTTTTCTTTAGCACCTGTCATAGCATCTGCTGTTAAAGCAACTACAGGTGTATTAAATCCAGCTATTTGTTTTAAATTAGCTATTGCTTCAGCACCGCCCATAATAGGCATTAAAATATCCATCATGATAATGTCATATTTATTACCAGATTTAATTTTATTGATAGCTTCTTGTCCATTAGAACCTTCATCTACAACAAAATTATATGCTTTAATAGCTTTTCTTAAAACTTTAATATTTAAAGGATTATCATCAACAATAAGAATAGTCTTACCACTATAATTCAAATCTTTTGGCACACTATTTTCTTGTTCTTCTTTTGCTTTATCTAAAGCTTCTCTACTACCAATCTTTTGAGGAATAATTACATTAAATGTACTACCTTTTCCATATTCACTATCTACAGTAATAGTTCCACCCATTAATTCAATTAAATCTTTTGTAATAGATAAACCAAGTCCAGTACCTTGTACAGAAGATACTTTTTCAACTTGTAATCTTTCAAACTTAGCAAATAATTTATCCATATCTTCAGGTTTAATACCACGTCCAGTATCAGCTACTTTAATAACTAATGAACCTGAAGCTTTATCCCATGATGCACTAAAATCAATATGTCCTTTTTCTGTATATTTAATAGCATTACTAATTAAGTTGTTAAGAATTTGTTTAATTCTTAATCTATCTCCAAATAATACATCAGGTATATTAGGATCTATATTAGTATTAAATTGTAAAGGCTTTTCAGCAACTTTAGTTCTTTGTATTTTAATAAGTGATTCAATTTCTTCTTTAGGATCATAATCACTTTCAACTATTTCTAATTTTCCACTTTCAATTTTACTTAAATCTAAGATACCACCTATTAATTCAAGTAATGTATTAGATGCATTAATAATATCAGCAGAGTCTTCTCTAACATCAAGTGGTACTTCCTCTTTAAATGATTCAACATCTTCACTTAAACCAACAATAGCATTAAGTGGTGTTCTAAGCTCATGTGACATACTACTTAAGAATTCAGATTTAGCTCTACTAGCCATAATAGCATTCTCTTTAGCTTGTTTTTCTAATTCAACAAGTTTTACATCTGGGTTTTCAATAGTAAAGTACATAACTAAACAAATTATTGTTTCAGCATAAGTTAATAACAATAATTCAGGATGACTCTTTTGAATTAAAATAGAGGCCGTTCCAATTACAAAGAATAGTAAGACTGGTAAGTATTTTTTTTGAATTAAATTTCTAATATTCTTCAATAAAACAATCATAATAATTACAACATATACAAAACTAACTAGATATGAAAAATCTACACTAGTTCCTTCACTATAAAATACTTGTCCACCATTTTTTACAACAGCTGTTATAGGTAATATATAAATTGCAGCTATAACTATTGTTAAAAATATACCATGTATTACATGAATTTTCTTTTCAACATTATCTGAAGAAACAGTTACTACATATGTAGTAAATATTGCAGTCCATGCTATTAAATATACTAGGTATGATTTTAATATTAATGAGCTCACAAATTGATGTGTTTCATAAATTCTACATGCATAAGCACAAGCTAATTCTAATATTAAACCAATTACATTAGCAATAATTAACCTACTATATAAAGTTGTTTCACTACTTTTAATATGTGGCTTTGTATTAAATGCAATAATAATTATTATTATAATTGATAAACCACATATTGGAAAAAATACCCCACTACCCATAATTACACCTCTTCTATCATAAACATTATAACATAAAAAAAGTAAAAATAAATTACTTTTTACTTTTTTTTAATTCACTTTTGGTTTTCTTAAAAGAACCATTTGTTTTTCGCCAAGAGATTGAGCTTGTTCTTCCAATAATTGATAGTTTGGTTTTTCTATTCCAGGTAATTTTGGAATTTCTTCAACAAACTCAACATATCTTGGTATTTCATATTCTTTTAATTGTTCAAAAGCCCCATTTACTAAAATTGGAGCAGATAAATGTTCTAAAATCTCTGCTTTTAATTCATCAGTTGGTTCAACACCTTCTGGTAAAACAATATATGCAGCATTAACATATAATTCATTTTCATTAGGCACTTTAACTACTGCAGTATCAAGCACTCTTTCATCAGCTTTTACAAGTAATCTTTGAATTTTATCCATATATACTTTATGTCCAGTGCTTCTAATATAAAATCTTGATTTTCTATCAGTTGGAGTAAAATATCCATCTTTATCTATAAAGCCTAAGGTACCAGTTCTAAAGAATACTTTTCCATCTTTAACAAATTTAGCACATTGTGTTTTATATGGTTCACCAAAATATTCTTTAAATACATGATCTCCAGCTATACATAACTCGCCAATCTCATTGTACTTTTTCTCTTTTAATAGTTCAGGACGTACTATTGGTTCTTCATCTGAAATATCTTTATCAATAATCATAGCTGTTGAACCTACTAACATTTTTCCTGCTGTTGATTGTTTCAACGGAACACCTACAGGAGTAGAACCTATACTTACAGTTTCAGCATTTCCACAACCATTTCCAATTTCTACAGTATCATTACCATGTTCATGGAAAAAACTATATCCTCTTGCAGCACGTTCTAGTGTCAAGAAATCTCCACCAGAAATAAAATGTGAAACATGAGATAAATCATAATCTTTAGGTAAAAATCTTTCTGTTAATTCAAGTACTGCTGGACTTCCAAATATAATGTTTCCACCCTTAGAATAATAGTATGAAACTGTATTTGTATCCCATCCAGGAGTCATAATAGCTTCTTTACCCCATAACAATGATGTTAGCAAAGATGTAACCATTCCATAAGGATATCTTAAAGGAACACAGGTCATTGTTTTCTTTCCAGTTATATTTTCAGTATGGCTAGTATTTCCTGCATACATTTGTGCAGCTAAAATATTTTTATTTGTTAAAACAACAGCTTTAGATTTACCTGTTGATCCACTTGTATAAAGAATAAGTGCATCATCAGAACCTTTATTTGGTAAATGTGGTAAATCTCTTTGATGCTTAGCAATACTTCCTAATGTATGAAAATCTATAACATCACTATTTGTATTTCTATAATCAGCAGATATATCTCTAGAATCTGTTAATTGTCTACTTAAATTTATAACATTTTTAACATGTGACTTTTTAACAATATCTTTAATATCTTCATCATTCATATCATAACCAACTAATATTGGTGATTCATACTCATTTAAAAACTCTATAATTTCTTCTTTACTTGAAAAGGTATCAACAAAAGTAGTTATTGCACCAATTTCATTAAGAGCTAAGAAAGAAGCAATTGCTTGATAATTACTAGGTAATGGTAATGTAACAATATCTTTCTTACTAACGCCCAATTCTCTATAAGCTAAGCTTAAAGTATGAGCATCATCCAATAATTCTTGATAAGTTGCATGTAGATTATCACAATCTATAGAAGGATTACCTCTAAACTTTCTACTTAATAAACGTAGAATAGTCACCATATCTATACTTGGAATAATTGGATTTTTTTCAAAGAAAGTAGAATTTAAAGTATGTGGCATATCAATACTTGGATATCCAGTAAGAGGCTTATTTGAACTCTTATTTGATACGTTTAAAGAATCATATGCTATTCTTGATAATCTTTCTCTTTCCCTAATTAATTCTTCTTTTGTCATTAAATAATCTCTCCTTGTGCAAAATAATATATCACGTTTTTTAGGGAAAATCAAATGTTTTGTATCATTTATGATACTTGGGTTTACACACCATGTAACATTTTTGATACAAATAAAAATAACACTGTAAAGTGTTATTTATCTTTATTCTCTTCTTCATCAGATTGTAATAATCTTAAAATTTGTCTTTGAGTTTTTAAACATTCTTGTACTTCATCATGTAATTTTTCTAAAATAAGTTCACTCTTTAAATCTACTTGATAGTCATTTTGATTTCTAATACTATCTTTCTTAGCTTGTCTATTTTGACTCATCATAATAATAGGAGCTTGTAATGATGCTAAACAAGAAAGCATTAAATTTAGAAGTATAAATGGGTATGGATCCATTGCCTTTCTCATTATTACTAAATTAATAATAATCCAACCTACTATAAATAATGTGAAACCTATTATAAATCCCCAAGAACCTGCTACTTCAGATAATTTATCAGCTAATTTCTCCCCTCTTGTTAAATCTTTATCTTCTTGCTTATCTACATCAATTGTAATAGGTTTTTCTATTAACATCTCAATTAGATCTGATTCATCATCAGCACTTATTTCTTGTTTTAATAATTTTTTTACTATTTCTTTTTTGTTTACTACTTGTTTATTATCTGTCTTTTCCATTTTAATCACCATATTAATTATAGTATTTTTATTAAAACTATTCAATATCGTTTGATTTAATTTATTAATTATATTAATATTAAATTAGAGGTGAATGTATGGCATATAATAATAGTGAACATGTCATTTTTAATACACAAAGTAATGAATATACTCCTTTTGGAGAAGAAGAATTTCTATGTGATACTTTAATTGCTCCTACTATTGCTGAATTAAGAAAAAAAGGATATGAAACATCTGAATGTTGTTCTGGTCATAGTGATCAAATGTTTATTGAAAATTATGAACGTGAAGAAACATTAAAAGATGGGCAAACTGTTAAAGATTTTATGTTTGAAATGTATATGCAAGGTTGGACTGTTAGAGTAACAAGTGTGGAAGGAAACAAAATCAAATTTGTTTATATATATGATCAAGCTCGTACCTATGTATTCTTTCCTAAGTTTTATTCTTTTAACATTGATGTCCCAGATGGATTTGAATTAATTCAAGGTGAAAATTATACTATTGTTCGAAAATGGCATAAAAAAGTTGATGAAAAAGGTTGTTATGTTGCTCCAAATAAGATAAAGGAAGAAATTAGAGCTGCTAATGAACAATTACTTGCTTGGGCTAAAGCTTTATCATATTCAGCTGATTTAAGAGAAGGAAGAAAAATTCATGATTAAAAGAAAAGAAAATGGTTTATTAATTGTTATATCTGGACCTTCTGGTTGTGGTAAATCTACCCTAGTCCAAATGTTACTTGAAAAAAGAGATAATATTACATTATCTATATCTGATACTACTAGAAGTCCTAGAGGTGAAGAAAAAGATGGCGTTGATTATAATTTCATAACACCAAAAGAATTTAAAGATAATATTAAAAAAGATAAATATTTAGAATATGCTATGGTATATAATGATAAATATTATGGAACTCAATCAGATTTTGTAGATAAACATCTCAACAAAGGAACTGATGTTATTTTAGAAATAGATATTGAAGGTGCTAGAAAAGTAAATGAGAAAAGAAAAGATGCTGTATTTATATTCGTAATGCCGCCTTCAATGAAAGTATTAAAAGAAAGACTTGTTAATAGACAAACTGAAACTAAAGAACAAGTTATTGAAAGATTTAAGAAAGCATATAAAGAAATAAATGAAGTATCTAAATATAATTATGTAGTTGTTAATGATAATTTAGATGATGCTTTAGATAAAATGAATTCTATTATTACTTGTGAAAAATGTAGAGTTGATAGAATTGAAGAATTAGATGTTGGTAATCAAGAAGAAATAATTCATGAAATATTAATGGATTTTGATAAAAAAAGAGATGATTAATCATCTCTTTTAACATGCATTCTTTTTTAATGTTCTTCTTATAATTGTTCCTACTGTTCTACCAAGTTCTAATGCGGCAGTTATTACTTTTACAACAGTATTTAGCAAAGTTGAGGAAGCCCCTCCTTTTATTTCTATTAATTCACTTGTCTCTATCATCTGTGGCAACTTAAAGGTCTCATATATCCATCTACAATACCTACTATAAATGATACTATTGCTCCTATACCTATTCCATAGAAATATTTAGCTGCTCCTCCTTTTATTTCCAATAGTTCACTATTATTTATCATTGACCCTTCTCCTTTCTAATTTGTACTTTAAATCAAACATATCTATTATTTCTTTTTTATGAGAAATATATATAATTGTTTTATTTTTAAAATTACAAAAAATATTATTAATAATTTCTTTTTCTTCTTTAATACCCACTTCACTTAAAGCTTCATCTAAAATAATATAATTACTATTCTTAAGTAAGCTTCTTGCTAATACTATTTTTTGTCTTTCTCCACCAGATATATTAAAGCCATCATCTTCTATCATAAAATTATTTCTTAGTGGTTTACTATCTCTTAAAGATTCTAAATTGCATATTTTTAATACTTTTTCATATTCTTTATAATCAACTCTTCTATTCATAACAATATTATTAACTAATGTATCATTATAAACATAACTATGTTGTGATACATATGTCATATTATTACTTATAGACTCTTCTGATATATCTTTTAAATTAACATTACCTATATATATTTTTCCTATATAATCAGTTAGATATTTGAGTAATATTTTTACAATAGTACTTTTACCATTACCACTCTTGCCATATACTAAAAATTTACTTCCATATTTTATATTAAAAGAAACATTTTCAAATATATTATTTATGCCATCATGTGAATAAGATATATTATCAATAAATATATCTCCTTTAAAATTATCTACTATTTCTCCTTCTTCTTTTTTATTTATAATTAATAAATCATTAATTCTGTTATATATATTTTTTATATAATTAATATTTGGATATAAATCTAATATATTTTTTAATGGTTCAGTAAAATAAAGTAATATTGAATTAAATAAATAAAATTCTCCTATTGATAGTATTTTGTTATTAATGAAAACTATACCCATAAATATAGTTAATATGTAAGATATACTCATAATAATATCTTTTAAAAATAATTGATTATTTAATGTACATTCATATGACTTATATTTATTAATATACAAATTATAATTATATTTTATTTTTTCTAAAGAATTATTAATCATATTAATATTTTTAATACTTTCATAACCACATATATTTTCATTTAATACTTTGTTATATAAAGATTCTTTTTCTAAAATATTTTGTGTTTGTTTAACAAAAATATCTTTATAAACAATCATTATTAAATAATAAATAATCATACTTATAAAATTAATTAAAAATAATCTAACATTTATAACAAGTAATACTATCATACTTATTATAACTAATAATATATTAGTGGATATATTAGATATTATCTCTATTAAGACATCTTTAAATAGTTTTATATCATTTACTCTTTGTATAACTTCACCAGTGGATTTATTTTTGAAGAATTGATATGGAAGATTAAATAGTTTGTTAATAATATCTTTATTTATATTAATACTAATACTTTGCTCTATATCAAAAATATATTTATTTTTAATATAATTTATTATATTTTTAAAGATGTAAAATATACCAAATATAATAGATATTTTAACTAATAAAATATATTTATAGTTAGGTAATATAATATCTAAGCATATTAATACATAATAGTTTAATATAATACTTAGAAATATAGCAAATATTGATAATATTATTGTTTTGAAAGATTTGTTTTTTTCTAAAAAGATATAATATGATATAAAGTTAAATAAGATTTTATGGTTACTAATATTATCAAATTTTTTTACTGGATATATTATTAATGAGGATGAAAGATATATTTTTTTAAATTGTTCTTTTGATATTTTATATATATCAGAAGATGGATCCATAACAATTAAACTATTCTTTTTAATGCCATATACTACTATAAAATGATACATATTATCTTTATTAACATGGCATATTATTGGAAATGATACATTATTTGATATTATTTTTTCATATGTGTAATGATATCCATATCCATCAAAACCAAAACTCCTAGCGCCATTTATTATGTTATACGCATTTGTTCCTTCATTATTTGTTTTTAATATATATGATAGTTCATCTAATGAAACATCACAGTTATAATATCTCATTATAGATAGTAAACAAGCTGGTCCACAATCTTTATATCCATTTTGTCTAACTATAACTTTTTTATCCATTTAATCCTCCTAGTATATAATTAGACAAAATAATATAAAACACTTCTTTTTTATAAAAAAATAATACTAATTGTTAGTATTATTTTTTAATTCTTTATAAGATTCAGTATCTTTTATTAACATATTTTTTTCTGTAGCTTCTAATAAAATATCTATTTTTAATTTATAGTCTCTTATCTTAAACCAGTCATATGGAAAAATATCTTCTTCATTAAAATTTAATTTATTTTTTTCTTTTTCTCTTTTTACATATGATGCTTCTAATAAAATATATAATTCATTTTTATCTTCCATGAGCTACACTCTCCCTTTTTGATAAATCTAAAGTATCAATATGAAGTACTTTTCTTTCATAGAATGTCTCTAATAAATCAACAAGTTCATTTCCTACTATTGACCTTAAATATGCTAAGCATTCTGAAGCATCAGGACTTTTTATTATTTCTGAATAATCAGCCATCATTTCATTAAATATACTACCATCTTTATAGTAATAATTAATTCCATGACCAAATCTTAATGATATTTTTTCTCCCTTATCTGTTGTAAACATATTACTTCTAAATCTACCAACATATATTGCATCTAATATATCACTTAATGCTTCATATTGATGAAATCTTTCACCAATAATATCACATGATATTTCTTTTATTCTTGTTTTTCTAAATCTTTCTATATATTCTTCTTCTGAAATATCATAAAGATTTGCAATAGCAGCTTTTATTTTTTCAGGATCATAACCCAACTCTGTAAATCTTGTTGCTACAGAATTTCTTTCTTTACTAATCAAGGCTTGAATTCTTTCTCTTCTATTTTTATTAAAATAATTGCCATATTTTCTTTCATATATCTTTTCTGCTTCTTTATTAGCAACTTTTTCTACTTCTCCCATTTTTAAAGAAAATTCTTTTATTCTATCTATAGTTTTTCTATCATTTCTAATTCTTGATAATACTTCTTCTAAGTTCTTAGGAGCAAAACTATTAGCACCTATATGATGCAAAGCATGTCCAAGTTCATGATTAAATACTCCGATAGATGAATCAGTTACATTTATACTATTATTTCCTGAACTATAATAAGCACTCTTAGTTGTTCTTACTAATGTAAAACCAGGATATGCTCTTTTATATCTTGTTAACAAATCTAATTCTTTATAAATATATTTATAACCATTTGCTGCTAGTTGTCTATATGATGCTATTAAAGTATTTATTTCTTCCATAGTAGATACATTATCTGATAAAAATAACATACTTAATTCTTTTATCTTTTGTTCTAAATCTTTTGGAACTTTTAATTCAAGCTTTTTATTCTTACTTTCTAAATATTCATCTTCTCTATCAGTAGGAACATTAGCGTCTTGAATTTTTATACCAGTTGTATTTAATAATGCTGCTATTGAAGGTTTCTTTAATAATCTTGGTGGAATTACTTTTGAAATTGTAGTATCTCTATCTACTTTTAATAAAGCGTCTAATAAACTTATATTATTTACTTTCATAAGTAATGTTTCTTCTTCTAATCTAGGTAAGAATTCTACTAATCCTCTTTTAGCACATTTAATATATATTTCTGCTCTTTGATACATTGGTAATGTATCAGCACTTATTTCTGCTAAATAAAGATCATAACTTTCATTATAATTATCTAATAATAAATCTAGATATGTTTTATTTTTATCTTCTGGTGTTGTAGTAAATAATACATTTGGATAATAAACTAAATATCTATATGCTTTATATTTAATAATAGTAAATATCATACTTTGTTCATTATTCTTTCCTATATGAAAGAATGTTTCTTTATCTGCATTATTTCCTTTAATTAAATAATTTATTACTTTAGTACCATCTTTAAATTCATAAAATAAAAATGTTTCAGTAGCATGTTTTAATAAATACATTTTATTATATTTTCTACATAATTCACATGCTTCAGTATGTACTCTAAAGTTTTTAATCATATCTGGAGTTACTCTATTTTCACTTAATAGTTGTTCAAATAAAGTAGTGAATCTACCATTAGGACTAAATAATAAGTTCTCATTTAAATGTGATAAAGAATCATATCTACCATATTTAACTAATAAATTATATACTCTTATATCATCTACTCCATTTATTACATATAATCCCAAATAATTATTTTTAATGATAAATTCCATTAATGATAATCCATTACTATATACTTTAAATAATGTATTATTATGTATAGTTCTTTTCATACGATAATCATATGATAGTTTTTCTACAATTAACTTAGTAAATACTTTAGGATGCTTTAAACAAAATTCTACTACATCATTATCATTAATAATTCTTTCTTCTAATGAATCATCCATATTAGCGCCATATTTATAAACTATTTCTAATAAAGTTAAACCATCTTCATCTGTTTCTAAAAAATCTTCTGGTGTTAAATAATCAGTAGTTGATAATCTTTTCTTTTTACCAGTCTTAATTGCCTCAAATAATTCACTTTTTTCCATCTTAAAACTAGCATCTTCTTCATAATGCTCAAAATCATAATCTTTATCTCTAGTTTTACTACGTGAAAATAGTTTAAATGGCACTTATATCACCCTTATATATTCTTTAATAATTTTATATTATTCTTTATATCTTTATGTATAAATGATGCTGAAACTAGCATATCTACTCCAGCTTCTTTACATAGTGGTGCTGTTTCATTATTAACTCCACCATCTACATTTATTACACATCTATATCCTTTAGTATCTATTTCCGTCCTTAATTCTTTAATTTTATCTAATGATTCATATATAAATGATTGTCCACTTTTACCTGGATAAACACTCATTACTATTATTTCATCTATTTTTCCTAAATATGGAAATAATACATTAGCAGGAGTATCTGGATTAATAGCAAGTCCTACTTTTAATCCATAGTTTTTAACATATTCTATCATTTCATCTATATCTTTAACTGCTTCATAATGAAATGTTATAGTATCTGTATTTAACATAGCATAATCTTCTATATACTTTTTAGGATTTTCCACCATTAAATGAACATCTAATGGTAATCTAGAATAACTAGTAATCTTTTTCATTTCAGAAAATGTCCATGTTTTATTTTCTACAAATTTTCCATCCATAATATCAACATGTATATAATCAGCTTCTGTATTATCTAATTTTTTTACTATATCAGCAGCATTAATACTACTTGATAATATTGATACACTTATTTTCATAGTTTACTCTCCTCTACAAATTTAACATAATTATCATATCTCCATCTAGGAATCTTTTTATCATTAACTAATTTTATTACTTCACAACCATCTTCTTTTATATGAAGACAACTTCTATTATATTTACATGTTACATCAAAATCATCATAATAAAATCTTATTTCTTTTTTAGGTATATTTAATTCTAATGAACTAAATCCTGGAGTATCAGCAATTAATCCATTATTTAAACTCATAAATTCAACTAATCTAGTAGTATGTTTACCTCTTCCAAGTACTTCAGATACTTCTCCAGTTTTAAGTTTTAACTTTGGATTAATTTTATTTAATAATGTAGATTTACCTACTCCAGTTTGTCCACATAATGAAACTACACTATTTTCAAATTCTTTTTTAATATTATTTAAATCAGTATTAAAGAATACTTTAATACCAATACTCTTATAATAATTAACATATTTATTTATAATATTTTTTTCATTAGTTGATATTTGATCTGTTTTAGTAATAATAACTATTGGTTCTATATTATTATATTTAGCTATTAATATAAATTTATCTATTAAATAACTAGAAAAAACTGGAATACTAGTACTCATCACTATTAATAGTTTATCTATATTAGCAATAAGTGGTCTTTCCAGATAATTCTTTCTTGGTAAAACTTTATCAATTGTTTTTTTATTTATATCTACTATTACATTATCTCCTACTACAGGGTAAACATGTTCTTGACGTAGTTTACCCCTAGTACGAGTATCTATAGTTTCACCATTATCAAGTAAAACTTTATGTATAAATTTATTAATACATACTATTTTTCCATTCATATTTTTCCTATTAATCTTCAGTTGGAGTATCTTCTGGTGTTACATCAGCATCATCTGGATTAACATCTATTGTTTCTTCTTGTTCAGGTGCTTTAGCAACTGTAATAGTTAATGATGCTCCTGGTGTAACTACTGTATCTTTTTCTCTACTTTGTTTAATGACAGTTCCTTCTTTATATTTATCTGTTTCTTCATATTTAACAGATAATTTAAGTTCATGTTTTTCACAGAAGTCTTCTATTTTTACCATACTCCAATCTTTAGTGAAGTCTGGATATTTATATTCTATTTCAGGAATAATAATTGTAATTTGTTCACCTAATTTAATCTTTTCACCAGCAGCAGGAACAGTTTTTAATACTTTTCCTTCTTTAGCTTTTTTATCTTTTTCAGGTATTACTTCTGTTTCAAATATAACATTGCAATTACATTTACCTTCTATTTTACCTTGAGCAACTTTATAGTCTTCTCCAACTACATCTTCTACTATATAAACAGCTTCTCCAGAAGAAACATGTAATGTAATTTCAGAACCTGCTTTTTTCTTCATACCAGCTTCAGGAGAAGTTTTAACTACTCTACCTTCTGGATATTCATCAGTAGGTACATATTTATAATCATCTACTACATTAAATCCAGCATCAGTTAATTTATTAGATGCTTCAACTGTAGTCATGTTACTAACATCTGGTATTTCTATATTTTCTACTTCAGAATTACCAAAATACATAGTTGCAAATATTGTTGCTACTAAAACAACTAAAGTAAATATACTAACTAGAACTATTAAGAATACATTACTCTTTCTAGGTTCTTCATCATAGAAATCATCATCTTCTTCTATTTCTTTAGTTTTTCTTTTTTTAACTGGTTCTTCCACTATAACTTCTTCCTTTTTTTCTTTTGTTTTTTCTTCTAATGCTTTTAATTCTTTATCTAATTTTTTAGTTTCATCTAAATCTTGCTCTGGATATTTATAAACAAATCTAGGTTCATCTTTTCTAGAATCATCTAAAACTGTTTTTAGATCTTCATGCATCTCTCTAGCATCAACATATCTATTTTTAGGATTCTTTGCTGTTGCTTTTATAATTACATTCTCAACTGATTGAGGAATGTTAGCATTTATTTTTCTTACACTAGGTAATGGTTCTTTTAAATGCTTTAAAGCTATTTCTACGGCATTTTCTCCTTTATATGGTACAAGTCCTGTTAATAACTCATACATCATTATTCCCATTGAATAAATATCACTTCTAATAGTTGATCCTTTACCTTGAGCTTGTTCTGGAGGTAAATAATGAACTGTCCCCATAACTGAATTAGTTTGTGTAAGTTGTGTGCTATTCATAGCTGTTGCTACACCAAAATCAGTTATTTTAATCATACCATTTGAAAGTATCATTATATTTTGAGGTTTAATATCTCTATGAATAATATATGCATCATGAGCATGAGCCATTCCATCAGTTAGTTGTAACATAATATCTACTACTTCAGTAATAGATAATTTTCCTCTTTGTTTTAGAATTTGTTTAAGAGTTTTTCCATCAACATATTCCATAACAATATAGTATTGCCCATCATCTTCTCCAACATCATACATCTCTACAATATTAGGATGAGATAAACTTGATGCAGAAAGTGCCTCTCTTTGAAAACGTCTTACAAACTTTTCATCAGTTGCAAGATCGCCTCTTAATACTTTTACTGCTACATTTCTATCTAGTATAGTGTCATGTGCTAAATATACATTAGCCATTCCACCTTCACCTAGTGTTTTAATTATCTGATACCTATCACTAATCTTTGATCCTTTAACTATCACACTTATTCACCACCAAATCTTACGCAAGCTACTGTGATATTATCTGTTCCACCACGCATATTAGCTTTCATAATCATCTTTTCAACTTGTTCTTTTAATTCTAATTCCCCATCATTTAGTATTTTTTCTGTTTGTTCTACACTCAACATATTTGTAAGTCCATCACTACATAAGAAAATACCATCAACATCTCTTTCTACATCAAAGATGTCCATTTCTACTTCTTCTGCTGCTCCTAAAGCTTTCATAAGTACATTCTTTTGAGGATGTACTTTAGCAGCACTTTCAGTTAATTCTCCATTTTCAAGTAAAATATTTACTAAAGTATGATCTTTAGTAACTTTGTATAATTTATTATTTTTATACACATATCCACTAGAATCTCCTACATTACCAAATAATAAGTAATCATCTGTAAATATAGAACATACACATGTTGTTCCAAGACCACTAGCATCTACATGTTCTTCTGCATATTTAAGTATTTTTACATTTATTTCTTCTATTATTTCTTTAAGCCATACTACTGCTTCTTCTTTTGTTCCAACAGAAGATAATTCACTAAATCTTTTACTTAGTTCATTAACGGCTAAAGAGGATGCAACTTCTCCTGCTTTATGTCCCCCCATACCATCAGCAACTACTACCAGATATTCACCGGATAAATTTTCTACAATATTAACTGAGTCCTCATTATGACTTCTTACTTTACCTGGGTCTGTTTGATAATAACTTACCATACTACTCACCCTCCTCTACGTTTGCTCGTAACTGTCCACAGGCAGCACTTAAATTACCACCCATTTCTTTCCTTATTGTTACATTTACATTATACGATTTAAGTATATCATAAAAACTTTTTATTTTAAAGTCATTACTTCTTTTTAATTCAAAGTGAGTTGTTTCATTATATGGTATTAGGTTAACATACATTAATTTACCTTTAACTAAATTTGCTAATTCTTTAGCACATTCATCACTATCATTTATTCCTTCTAGCATTATATATTCAATAGTAACTCTTCTATTAGTTTTAGAAATATAATAATCAAGTGCTTCCATTACTTTCTCTATCTTATAAGCATGATTAATTTTCATAATCTTATCTCTTATTTCATTATTAGGTGCATGCAAACTTATTGCTAGATTAACACCCGTTTCCATATCAGCAAACTCATATATTTTAGGAACTAATCCACAAGTACTAATAGTTAGATGTCTTTGCCCTATATTAATCATTTTAGGATTTATTACTACACTTATAAATCTTTTAATATTATTAAAATTATCAAAAGGTTCTCCTATACCCATTACTACTATAGAATCTATTCTAATATTTTCATATTTACTTACACATATTACTTGTCCTACTAATTCTTCTAATTTTAAATCTCTAACTTTTTTAAGTCTTCCACTTTCACAAAAAGAACATCCCATATTACATCCAACTTGACTAGACACACAAAGTGAATATCCATAATCATGATTCATAAGTACACATTCTATTTTGTTATTATCTTCTAATCTTAATAAATATTTATTAGCAAGATCACTTTTTTCTACTTTAATAACTTCAGGTGTTTTAATAATCATATTTTCATTCAAAAAAGATATAAGTTTTTTACTTAAATTAGTCATTTTATTAAAATCATACTCTTTCTTATCATACATCCAATCTATTATTTGAAGAGCATTAAATTTTTTATATCCATTTTCTATTAAAAAACTTTCTAATTCTTCTTGTGTAAAATCATAAATATTCATATTTTCACCCATTTAATTATAACACAATTAATAAATAAAAAAGAACTTAATATAAGTTCTTTTTTATAACATATTTTTACTTCTTAAATCTAAACTTGGACCATCCTCTATTTTTTCTTGTTCTCTTTCAATACGCATTTGTAATAATCTTAATTTAGTTGTTACTATTTCTTGTCTAACACCAAGACGTCTTGCTGCAAAAGCTATTATTTCTCTATCAGCTAAAGCATCATTAATATTTTTACAACCTGCTTGAGTCATAACACGACATAAATAATCATCTGGTAATAATAAATCATAATACATTTGACGTGCTTTAATAGAAGTTATATCTCCCTCAGTTAACTCTGTTTCATCAAGTATTCCTTCTTTTCCAAATGCCCATAATGTAAATGCAGGATTATTTTCCATTACATCTAAATCATCTCTTGAAAGTAATAAATCTGGTCTATTCATACAAAACCTCCTATTCTAAAATTGCTTTAATTCTGCGTACACCAGCACTACTTGCTTCTTCTTTAACTATTTTAAAATGTCCTAATTCATTAGTATTTTTAACATGTGGACCACCACATAATTCTTTAGAAAAATCTCCTATTGAATATACTGTTACCACATCAGGATATTTTTCAATAAACATACATTCTGCTCCACTATTAACAGCATCTTCTTTTTTCATTTCTTCAACATGTACTTCATGTCCTTCACTAATCCATTTATTAACAAGTGCTTCTGTTTTTTCTTTTTCTTCATCAGTTAATTTATGATCACAACTAAAGTCAAATCTCATTCTTTCTTCAGTAATATTAGATCCTTTTTGATGAACATTTTTATCAACAACTTGTTTTAAAGCAGCATTTAATAAATGTGTTGCTGTATGATACTGTGTTTCTTTTTCAGAATGTCCACCAAGGCCACCTTTAAATTGACCTTGACTAGCTGTTCTAGATAATTCTTGATGTGCCTTAAATTTTTCTTTAAAACCATCTATATCAACTTTAAGATTTTTTTCTTTAGCTAATTCTTCTGTTAATTCAATTGGAAAACCATATGTATCAAATAAATGAAATGCAGTAGTACCATCTATATCTTTATTAGATACTTTTTCAAATTCTCTTAATCCTTTTTCTAAAGTTCTATTAAATTTAATTTTTTCATTCTTTAATACTTCTATTACTACATCTTTATTTTCACTTAGTTCATTATAATATTTTTCATATTTAGAAATGATTACTAATGCTATTTTACTTTCCCAATCACTATTAATATCAATGTTTAATTTTTTAGCATGTCTAATAGCTCTTCTAATTAATCTTCTAAGAATATAACCTTGTCCTACATTACTTGGTTTAATTCCACTATTATCAGCACTAATAAATACACTAGTACGTAAGTGATCAGCTATTATTCTCATAGAAGTTTCATTTCCTTCATATGGTAAATTACTAATAGCTTCTATTTCTTTAATAACATCAGTCCATACACTTGATGCATAATTATCTTTAACTCCTTCTAATACTGCTGTTACTCTTTCAAGTCCCATTCCTGTATCAACATTCTTTTTAGGAAGTTCACTAATATTACCTTTTTCATCTTTGTAATATTGCATAAATACATCATTCCAAATTTCAACCCATCTTTCATCTTCTGGATCAAATTTTTCTGGTATTTCGTCATCACTTCTAAAATAGAACATTTCAGTATCTGGTCCACATGGTCCTGTTTCACCTGCTATCCAGAAATTATCATTTTCTGTTCTAGCAATTCTATCTTCTGGAATACCAAGACTTAACCATAAATCATGGCTCTCTTTATCAAATGGAATTAAATCATTACCAGCAAATACTGTTACAGCAAGTCTTTCCACTGGAATATTTAATACTTCTGTTAAGAATTCAAAACTCCATGAAATAGCTTCTTTCTTAAAGTAATCTCCTAGTGACCAATTACCTAACATTTCAAAAAATGTATGATGATATGTATCTCCAATATTATCTAAATCATTAGTTCTAATACATTTTTGATAATCACATAATCTTGTTCCATATGGATGAGGTTGTCCCATTAAATATGGTATTAATGGTTGCATTCCAGCAGTATTAAATAAAACACTTGGATCATTCTCTGGTACTACTGGAGCACTAGGAATTTGCTTGTGTCCTTTACTAACAAAAAAATCAATAAATAAATCCTTTAAATTCATAATTCCCTCCAAAATAAAAAGAATAGTACACAAGGAGTCATAATGACGGTACCATCCTTTATTTAACTTAATTACTATAACGCGTAAACGTGAGTTATTAACTCATAAGAGAAAGTAGCTTCAGATATTATTATTTATTAATTTTCACCAAACATTAACTCTCTTTAAAATATAAAATATCTTACTTTTCTTTCAATGCAATTATTTTAACAAACAAATAATTAAAATTCAATATTTTTCAAATAAAAAAAGGATTTTCATCCTTTATTATTACATTGGTGGTTGACCAGGATTTCCAAGTGTTTGAACTGGTGCCTCTGCAGGTGCTTCTTGAACAGGTGTAGCAGCCTCAGCTGGTTTATCCTCAATTACCAAAGTTGGTTCAGCACTTTGTGCAGGAGTTTCTTCTATTACTAGAGTTGGTTCTGCAGGTTGTGCTGTTGTATTTTCATCTATAACTAAAGTTTGTTGTTGAGTTGCTTCATTTATATTATTGAAATTATTAGTATTAGCTTCTAATCCTTCTAATGATGGAGTTCCTGCTACTACTTGATTTTCAGTAGGATTTGCAGCAACTACAACGCCAGGATTTGGTTGTTGTTGAACTGGTGCAGCAGCTTGTGCTGGTTGAGCTACAGCATCTGCAGTTTTATTTTCCTCTTTCTTTTTCTTCTTACTTTCATAAACTAATCCTATTAATGCAAATGCAAAGAATACACTTATTCCTGCAAACCAAATATAGTGATCAGCTAAAAAATCTAACAAACCTTCCATTTTTATTCCTCCATATTCTATACAATAATATTCTATCATTTTAAATAAAAGTTTTCAATATCTTTTTTAAATAAAAAGAAACACATAAGTGTTTCTATTTTATTTTATTTAATAATTTTTCTTTAGCAGAAACTGGGTTAGCTTTTCCTTTAGATTTCTTCATTACTTGACCAACCATATAATCTAACATATTTGTTCTACCATTTTTATAGTCTTCAATAGCTTGAGCATTTTCAGATAATACTTCATCAACTAAAGTATCTATTAAATTATCATCTTCTATAACTTCCATACCATATTTTTTAACTATTTCTTTTGGAGTTAATTTATCTTCTAACATATGAATAAATACTTCTTTACCTTGATTGTTAGTAATCTTTTTATCTTCAATTAATTTAACTAATTCAGCTATCATTGCTGGTCTTACAAATACATCATCTATAGTAGAATCTTCTACTCTATTTACTTCTGCTAGTACTCTTGTAGTTATCCAGTTACATGCACTCTTTGGATCACATCCAAGACTAATACATTCTTCAAAATAATCAGATATCTTTCTACTTTTAACAAGTACTCCAGCATCATATTCACTAAGATTATATTCTTTAATATATTTTTCTTTTCTTTCAGTAGCAAGCATTGGAATACTTTTTCTAATACTTTCTTTTAATTCCTCAGTTATTCTATATCTTGGAATATTTGGTTCAGTAAAATATTTATAATCTATTGCATCAGCTTTACTTCTCATACGAATTGTAGTTCCAGTTTCATCATCCCATCTTCTAGTTTCTTGAACTACTTCATCATATCTACCTGCATCTTTAAGTTCACTTTGTCTTTTAATTTCATATTCAATAGTTTTTCTAATAGCATCAAAACTATTAACATTTTTAGTTTCTACTTTAGTACCAAATTTAGTATCATTTTCATCCATTATTGATACATTAACATCTGCTCTTATTTGACCTCTCTTAGTATCACAATCAGATATATCAGTATATTGATATATACTTCTCATATGTTCTAAGAATGCAAGTGCTTCATCAGCAGAATGTAAGCATGGTTCAGTAACAAGTTCAAGTAAAGGAACTCCTGCTCTATTATAATCAATTGTTGATGTATCATAATAGTGATCTAAACTAGCAGCATCTTCTTCTAAATGGATATCATGAATTAATACTTCTTTTTCTTTACCATTTACATCTATTACTATTTTTCCATTAGTACCAACTGGATTAAAATATTGAGTTATTTGAAATCCTTTTGGTAAATCTGGATAGAAATAGTTTTTTCTATCAAATTCCATGTATTCAGGAATTTTACAATTTAATATCATAGCTGCTTCAATAGCTTTTCTAACACATTCTTTATTAACCATAGGAAGTGTTCCTGGAAATCCTAAGTCAAGAGGTCTAACATTTTCATTAGATTTTTTAGAATATCCATTAATAGCATCTGAAAATACTTTTGTATGTGATTTCATTTCACAGTGAAATTCAAGTCCTATAACTGCTTTATATGCCATTATTTATCACCTCCAGCTAATTGGTTTTTATAATCCATTGATGATTCTAAAGCATAAGCTATATTTAATACATTAGCATCATCTTTAACTTTACCTGTTATATTAATACCAACTGGTAAATCTGTTATAAATCCATCTGGTATTGTAATACTAGGATATCCACCATAGTTACCTATTTGAAGTAATTCATCTAATACACTAGTATCATCACTTAACATATTTTTATCATTATCTAAATATTTAGCAGGTCCTATACCAACTGGTGCTATCATAGCGTCATATTTTTCAAATAAAGAATTCATTTTATCAACAATCATTCTTCTAACTCTTTTAGCATTTAAGAAATATTTATCTTGATTTTCACTTTGTAATACATATGAACCAATTACAAATCTTCTTTTAATAAGAGGACTAAATCCTTTAGTTCTATGATCAGTAATCATATCAAATGGAGTATCTCCACTTCCCCTTGGTCCAAAAACTATACCAGTTAAGTTAGACATATTACTTGTTGCTTCAGCACAAGAAATAACTACATATATTGAAGGAAGTGCATTAAGTAATGTTTGATCTATACTTACTCCTTCAACACTAATACCAAGACTCTCATAATCTTTTAATCTATTTTTGAAGTTTTCTAAATGTAATTTTAATTCTTCACTTGGTTTTTTATAATTTTCTATATCACATACTTCTTTAATATAGAAAAGTTTTTTACCTTTAACTTTTCCATCTAAAGATTCTAATAAATGAATATCACTAGAATCCCAAGAAGTCATATCTTTTTCATCTTTACCTTTCATAGCATCTACTACTATTGCTGCATCTTCTACACTTCTTGTTAGAACACCTACTGTATCAAGTGAACTAGCAAATTGATACATTCCAAATCTTGATACCATACCATATGTTGGTTTATATCCAACAATTCCACAGAATGCTGCTGGTTTTCTAACAGAGTCTCCAGTATCACTGCCAAGAGCAAATGGATAAACACCTGCTGCTACACTAGCTGCACTACCAGAACTAGATCCAGCACATTGTCTTTCATAATCCCAAGGGTTATGAACAACACCTGTATGTCCTGTTGTACCAGTACCACCCATACCTAGTTCATCAAGTACTGTTTTAGCAACACCTACTGCTCCATGACTCTCTAAATTAGCAACACAAGTTGCTGTATAAATTGGAACATAATCATTTAATGTATTTGAACTTCCTGTTGATAAAATTCCTTTAGTAGCAAATATATCTTTAATACCATAAGGTATACCAGATAATAAATCATCTGTTACTTTTTGTCCTTTAGCATCATCAATAATAGTTACAAAAGAATTTGTTTTATCTTGAATATCATGGCAAGCTTTAATAGATTTTTTAACTAATTCATCACTTGTTAATTCTTTATTAACTAACTTTTCATGCAATGATTTAATACCATCTTCTATCATTATCCCACCACCTTTGGAACTTCAACTTCTCTACCTTCAACTACATCACAGTTACTTAATAGTTCTTCTATATCTATTTGTTCTCCTACTTCATCATCACTTCTTAAATCATCGACATACATTTCAAAAGGATAACTAAGTGGTTCTACATCTTTAATATTAGGTATTTCATTTATTAAGTTGATATTTTTTTCAATAACATCAAATTCTTCTTGAATCATATCTCTTTCTTTATCAGTTAGACCTATTAATAAATCTTTAGCATATTTGTCTATTTTTTCTTTAGTAAAATTGCTCATTATTCCTCCTTAACTTGAATACCAAGTTCAGCTAATTGACTAGGCTCTAATGCACTAGGACTACCCATCATATAATCCATACCACTAGTACTTACTGGAAATGCTTGTACTTCTCTTAAGTTAATTTCATCTTTAATAATCATTAAGATTCTATCAATACCCAGAGCCATTCCTCCATGAGGTGGACAACCATATCTAAATGCATTAAACATACTTTGAAATCTAGTTTCAACGTCCTCTTTCTTATAACCTACTGCTTCAAATCCTCTAGTTAATGATTCTAAGTTAGAGTTTCTAATTGCTCCACTAGCCATTTCATTTCCATTACATACAAAATCATATTGGTATGCAAGAACTTTATCAATATTATCTTTATTATACTCTATATTTCCATCTTTAGGTAAGCTAAATGGGTTATGACAAAATTCATATTTCTTTAACTTATCATCATATTCAAATAATGGGAAATCTTTAATAATACATAATTCTATTCTATCATTATCTATTAAATCTAATTTTCTACCTAATTCAGTTCTTATTAAACCAGCAAATTTTTGAGCAACTCTTTTCTTTTTATTAGCAATAAAGAATACTACAGAATTACTTTTCATATTTAATGTTTTAATTAATTCTTTTCTTTCTTTATCTGATAAGAATTTATCAATTGGTCCTTTAAAAGTACCATCTTCACATAATGTTAAATATCCTATACCAGGCATACCTATAGATGAAGCATAATCAACTACTTCATTAAACCATGAGTTTGATTTATCTCCTATACCGTCTACATTAATAGCTTTGATAATTGAATCTTTAAAAGGTCCAAAAGTTGTATCTTTTAATAATTCACTTATATCTTCAATAATTAATGGGTTTCTTAAATCTGGTTTATCACTACCATATTTATCCATTGCTTCTTCATAAGTAAATCTTTTAAATGGTTTTGGTGATACTTTTTTATCACTAAATTTAGAAAATACATCATAGAAAATATCTTCACCTAACTGTAAAACATCTTCTTCTTCAACGAAACTCATTTCAAGATCTAATTGATAGAATTCTAAAGTTCTATCTGCTCTTGAATCTTCATCTCTAAAACAAGGCGCAATTTGAAAATATTTAGCTAATCCACCAACCATTAATAATTCTTTATATATTTGTGGTGCTTGTGGAAGAGCATAAAATTTACCTTTAAATTTTCTTGAAGGAACAACAAAATCTCTAGCACCTTCTGGTGATGATGCTGTTAAAATTGGTGTTTGTACCTCAGTAAAATCTTTATCATGCATTTTATTTCTTAAAAAATGTAATATATCACTTCTAAGTAAGATGTTAGATTTAACTTTTTCATTTCTCATATCTAAATATCTATATTTTAATCTAATATCTTCTTGTACTTGTTTACTAGACATTATCTCAAATGGTAATTCATGTAAAGACTCGCTTAATACTTCTAATGTTTCAACTAAAAGTTCAACTTTTCCACTTTTTAATTTTTCATTAATAGTATCTTTACTTCTACTTCTTAATTTACCACTTACTTTAATAACTGATTCACGAGATAAACCTTTAAATAATTCATCATCATTTGATACAGTTTGTAATACTCCTGTAGTATCTCTTAAATCAAGAAATAATACTCCTCCATGGTCTCTGATAGTTTGAACCCAACCACTTACAGTGATTTCTTCTCCTACCATATCATTATCTATACTTTCAATCATAATTGTATGATATTTATTTTTCACTTTAATCCCCTCCTAATAATCACAATTATTTGGTGTTCTTGGATAAGGTATTACATCTCTAATATTTTCAACTCCTGTTAAATACATTATTAATCTTTCAAATCCAAGTCCAAATCCTGAATGGTAACATCCACCAAATCTTCTAAGGTTTGTATACCATTCTAATTTATCTTTATCAACACCCATTTCATCCATTCTCTTAATTAACTTATCATAATCATCTTCTCTTTGGCTACCACCCATAAGTTCACCAGCACCTGGTACTTCTAAGTCAACTGCAGCAACAGTTTTACCATCATCATTAAGTTTCATATAATAAGCTTTTATATCTTTTGGCCAATCTGTAATAAATACAGGACCATTAAAATGTTCAGTTATATATTTTTCATGTTCTTTAGCTATATCTTCACCATATTCTGGTTCAAATTCCCATTCAACTTCAGCTTTCTTTAATAATTCAATAGCATCATGATGAGTAATTCTAACAAACTCACTATTTAATACTTTATTTAATTTATCTTTAATACCCTTTTCAACAAAACTATCAAAGAAATCCATTTCAAGTGGACATTTATCCATAACATATTTAATAACAAATTTAAGCATTTCTTCTTCTATATTCATGATTCCATTTAAATCACAAAATGCTACTTCTGGTTCAATCATCCAAAACTCATTAGCATGTGTTTTAGTATTAGAATTTTCAGTTCTCATAGTTGGACCAAATGTATATATTTTTTTATATGCCATAGCAAATGTTTCACCATGTAATTGTCCACTACCTGTTATATATGCTTTCTTTCCAAATAAATCTTCTTTAAAATCTACTTTTCCTTTATCATTTTTTGGTAAATTATCAAAATCAAATGTAGTTATTTTAAACATTTGATCAGATCCTTCACAATCTGCTCCAGTTATAATTGGACTATGAAAGTATACATAATTATGGCTTTGAAAATATTCATGTATAGCTTGAGCAGCTACACTTCTAACTCTAAATACTGCATTAAATAAATTAGTTCTTGGTCTTAAATATGCTACTTCTCTTAAGAATTCTCTAGTATGTCTTTTAGGTTGAATTGGATAATCTTCAGGAGAATCTCCTAATACTTCAATACTTTCTACTTTTAGTTCATGAGTTTGTCCACTACCTTCAGATTTAACTAGCTTACCAGTAACTCTAATAGCAGAACCAACTCTAATCTTACTAATACTATCAAAATCTTTTAATTCTTTTTCATAGACTAGTTGTAAACTCTTAAAATAAGTTCCATCATTAAAATCTATAAATCCAAAATTAGATTGATTTCTATTATTTCTAACCCATCCTTCTAAAATAATATTTTTATTTTCATAATTTTTAATATTATCAAATAAATCTTTTACATCCATATTATTCATCTCCATTTACTAATTTAATTTCTATTCCAACTACACCTAAATCTTTCTCCTCTTCTTTTGTGTAGTAATCATACATTCTTTCATAGTTAATATTTTCATTTTTATCATGTCCAAAATAACTATTATCAAAATTATCAAATAACTCTTTAAATGTATTAAATAAATGCATTTTGATAACTTTAACTTTTATTACTTCTCCATCTTCAAGATTAGTGAATTCTATATAATCATTCTCTTTAATCTTTCTTCTTTTCTCATCATATAATCTTATTTCGATAGTCTTTTTACCAGATTTAATTCTTTCAAAAGGATCTTTTTTTAATTTCATTTGATGTATCATAATATCCTCCAAAATAAAAGGGATGGTACACAAGGAGTCATAAAGACGGTACCATCCCTTATTTAACTTATTTTTATAACGGTTTTACCCGAGAATAATTACTTAATTTCACTATTCCTCTCCGTGGTGTTATTCACATATATAGTTTATTAGTTTTCACCATCCACTAACTCTCTATAAAACATTTATATGCTACTTCTCCACATCAACAATTTACGAATTAATTATACTTATTAGATTACTTATTGTCAATGGTTTTACCAGGTTGTAAAGTTCTTGATTGTTTAGGACTAAAAGCTTCTATCATTCCATCCATAGCAGCTTCATAATCTTTGTCCATATAATAATCAAGACAAATTCTAACTACTCTAGTTACTTTATCCATATCATTTGTACAAAATAATAATCCATGTTCATATGCTCTTGGATCATTTTTAAAGTGTGTTGCTTTAAATCTTTCAAACTCAGCATTAGAACTAATTTCAATAGTTGGATCATATCCTTTATATATCATCATATGTTCATCTTCTGGAATTCCATTTAATGAAAAACCATATGCTTCCTTACTCATATTGAGTTGTCTTAATGTACCAAATTGTACAAAATTTTGTTTAACATCCTTTAAAAAACTTATACCATCATTCATAAGTAAACCCTCCTAATTAAATTTGCAATTAGATAAATCATCTAAAGATACACTTGTTTGAGAAAACTCTTTTAGGTTCTTAATAGATACTTCATTTTTATCTACTTCATCATCACCAATAATAATTGCATATTTATTATTTAATCTCTCAGCATATCTAAGTTTTTGTTTAAATCCTTTATCTAAAAAACAAATATTTACTTTTAAATCCATACCTTTTAATTTATTGAATACTTTATATACATATTCATAATTATCAGTCATAGGAACTATTATAACATCACTTGTACATTTAATGCTAGGATTAATTATTTTAGCTTCCATTAATTGATAAAACAATCTAGTTAGTCCAATTGAAATACCTACACCAGGTAACTTTTTATCAGTATAATATTCTGCTAATGAATCATACCTACCACCAGAACATATACTTCCTAAAGATGGATAATCTTTTAATGTAGTTTCATAAACTGTACCAGTGTAATAATCTAAACCTCTTGCTATTGTAAAATCTACCATATAATTATCTTTATTTAGATTTCTAAGTTCTAAATCTTTAATTACACTTTCAAGTTCATTAACTCCTGTATTAAATAATTCATTATCACATAGATCTTTAATATCATTAATATTTTTAGAATTTATTAATTTTAATGTTTTATCTATTTGTTCATCATTTAAATTAATACTCTTTAATTCTTTAATAGTTTCTTCTTTACCTATTTTTTCTAATTTATCAATAGTTCTTAATATATCAGATATTTTATCTTTTAAACCTAAACTATCAAAAAATCCAGATAATATTTTTCTATTATTAATTCTAATAACAAAATCACCAAAATTTAATTTCTTAAATATATCATATATTATAGATGGCATTTCACTATCATATTTAATTGATAATTCTTCATCACCTATTACATCTATATCACATTGATAAAATTCTCTATATCTACCTTTTTGATTTCTTTCACCACGAAATACTTTTCCAACTTGATATCTTTTAAATGGAAAAACTAATTCATTATATCTACTAGATACATATTTAGCTAATGGTACTGTTAAATCAAATCTAAGTGATAGATCATTATCACCTTTATTGAATCTATATATTTGTTTTTCAGTTTCTCCACCTGCTTTAGCAAGTAATACACTAGATAATTCAATAATAGGTGTATCAAGTCCATAATAGCCATATTCTTTATATGTATCTATTATTATATTTTTAATTCTATCAAACTCAAGTTGCTCAGATGGAAATAATTCCATAAAACCAGGTAATGTTTTTGGTTCAACTTTCATTTTAATCATTCCTTTCATAGTAATTTTAACATTATTTATATTCTTTTAAAATAAAAATATTATATGTTTGTACATATAATATTCTCATTTCATTCTTAAGTTAAAAGATAATATTAATTATGTACAAACAAAAGAGGCTCATTATTATGAACATGATTATTATTATTAAAATTGTTATTACTTAGTAATTTCATAATATCTCCCCTCCTAAGTGCATATAATAATACTATATTTTTATTAGTTTGTCAAATTAATAATTATTTATCGTTAGCAATTTTTCCGCCTGAAGCGAATTCCATACCATTATTCATTTTAGATAGTACACTACGTAATTCACTAGCAAAATCATTATTAAATATTCTAGTTACTACTGACATAGATTCTTCATATTGAGGAATAATCTTATCATTTAATGCAGAATATAGATTACTTAAATTTCTATCTAATCCATTAAATACACCGTTAAATGAATTAATTATTTCATCATATGAAACTCCAGAAACAGTTAAACACTCTTCAATTGATTTTAATAGAGGTTGAACTTTAGATGCATATGTATTATGCATTTCTTCTCTCTTAGCATCAATTCCACGAGCTACTTCTCTAACTTTTTCAATATCTATACTAATATTATCTCTTCCAACTTGGCTCATTAATTCGCCTTTTAAATCGACTGTTTTTGACATGCTTTTTCTCCCTCCATTAATCTATACTATTCATTATTGTTTTAATGTGTTCTTGAGTTGATTCTAACTCTTTAGCAGCTCTTTCAAATGTTCTAGCAAGTAAATCTAATGCTTCTACTGAAGCGTTTACTTTAGAATCAAATGAATTAAAACTACGTATGTATGATGCTGCATCAGTACCTGCCCATGATTCAGTAAGTTGTTTAACATGAGTATTCTTTAAAGTATTCCATATGTTTTTAATCTCATTAGCAGCTTGATTTAATTTTTGTTTATGTTGTCTTAATTGCTCAGAGTTTAGTTTAATTACTTTTCCTCCAATACCACGTCCTGGATTAAAAATTGGTACTCCAGGTTTAGCTATATCACCTATTTTATGAGCTTCTGCATAAACCATCTCATTACGAGGTATATCATGAGCTTCTGCATAAACCATCTCATTACGAGGTATATCTTCACCTATAAATGATGCTGAAGTATAACTATCTGTAATTTGACCTACTTCGTGATATGCATATCCATCTGAAAACATAGCATCAAATGTTTGAGCTGGTATTCCATCTGAAAACATAGCATCCATATTTCTAGCTTCTGCTGTTAAAAATTCATTTGTATCTGCCATTTTACTCCTCCTTATGATTATTTAAATATTTTTGTTCTTCAGTAACTGCTAAATACTTTTTCCAAGCAATTCTTAATTGATTAAAGCAGTTATCAATTCTTTGTACATAAATATCATTTTCTAAATATTTGTTTACTAATGTTCTTCCAACTTCATCAGGCCATATTCCAGATAAATAATCCAAATCATAGTTCTTTATTTCACTCCAAATATTCAAAATATAGTTTACCTTATCTTGAACTTCATTAACTAGATTTTCATTTGAAATGTCATAATTTACTGAATTGTTCATAATTATCCCTTAACAAACCTTCTCTATGATATATTACATAGTAATTTTATCATAATCATATTAATTATGTAAAGTTTTATAAATAAAAAAAGTACAGATTTTAATCTATACTTTTATTTTAATATTCTTGATTTTTCTACTTCTTCAACAAGCATTCTTGGATATTCCATAGTATCTTTTCCTTTAGTATGAGCTAATATTTCTCTAAGTTCACATATAAGTCTAGAATACTCACTAGCTCTTTCTCTACATTGGAATCTTAAATGAGTATCAATTAATCTATTTAATTCACTAGGAAAATATTCATTTACTCTAGCAAAAGAGGAATTTTCTTCTCTCTTAATATATTTTCCATCTAATCCAATTAAACCTACTTTAGTTCCAAGATACATCATATTTCTTAAAACAAAATCTTCATTAAAAATACCATTTTGTAATAATTCTTCATTATTAGCTATAGCCTTTTTAAGATTCTTAAGAATTAATATAGCATCTTCTCTACTTAAATTTTCAAATGTTTGAAAACCTAAATAATATGATGGATATATAACACCAACATCTACTCCTTGATATTCTACTACTCCACCAGGTAATTTAGATTCTTGAACTTTATATCTTTTAGAATCTAACCATTCTATTTGTTCTCTATCTACTCCATAACTTGGTCTAACTGCTGTTTTTGTTTTCTTAAAATCATCTACAAAATCATGAGATAATCTAATTTTTTTACCATGTTCTACAAAAACATTTCCATTACTTAAACCTTGTTCTCCTAATAATTGTCTCATTTCTTGCTTATTGAATTTTCTAATTTCCATTATAATATCTCCCTTTCAAGCGCGATATATTATAACATAATAATATTTAAAAAGCAAATCAAATAAAAAAGCCATAAGGCTTTTTATTTAACATATACTACTTTATTATTAGGAACTATGTTAGAAACATTAGATCCAAAGCCATTAACACCAGCAAATGCACTATCTAAAACTGCTTGTGCTTCTGCATATACAGCTTCTAAACCTTCTAATTTTTCTATTAATAATTGTAATTCTCTAATGTTTTCTTCTAGTTTTGTTATAGTTGCTGAAAATTGCGCTATTTCAGAATCTGAATAAACATTAACTTGTCTTGTTTTCTCTTCACCATTAGAATCTATATACTTTTGTGTTGTTTTAGAATACATAACTTGTTTAATCATAGATATTTGACTTTCACATTGTTTTTTAGATGCTCTAATTGCTTCTAATTGTGAACAATCCAAATATGGATAATCACCTATATAATCAGTTAATATTCTAATTGCTTCATTGATTGCATCAGACATATTATTAGCTACTTCTATTCTTTTTAATAATGCTGCTGAAAATTCATTTAATTTAGCAAAAGCATTATCCCACATTGATCCAATTAATCTACCTTGTGCTAATGTTTGAAAATCAGTTATTATTGATTGTATACTTGCCGATTCACCAGCATCAATTTTTAAATTTGAAAATACACTTGAATTCTTAGCAGCTGATAATTCATCTGCATAAATTGCTATACTACTCATAATTCCTCCTATTTAAATTTCTTTCTTGCTTCTTCTGGAGATATACTCTTATAAGCAGAAGATTTAAATATTACTTCTACTCTTTTCTTAATTAGATTTATTGCTTGAACATTATTATCATTTTCATATTGTTTTACTAATTCTTCATATTTAGCTCTAGCTTCTTCTTCAGTATTAAATTCATATACATATGACATACCTGTTACATTGTCACCTTCTGAACTAATAACAAGTTTACTTCCATCACTTCTATCATATGATAATATTTCTTCTTTTTCACTTGATTCTGAAGAACCTCCACCACCATGTTGTCTTCTTCCACCAGATGATCTATCGTTGTCACCTTCATCTTTATTTGTTCTTTTAGGAGTCTCATCTTTTTTATCTTTTTTAGATTTATTCTCTTCTTTTTCAAGATCTTTCTTCTTAATTCTTGTTTTTGGAGTTCTTTCTAATTCTTTAACTGTTCCTAGGGCTTCTCCTCTTTCAGCTAAATCATTATCCATATCTACCATTACTTGACCAACACTTTGTATTGCTTCTGTTTCTTCAATTAATTTATCCATTAAGTCACCAACATAATCAAAATAAGCATTTACATAAGCATTAATACATCCTGGTATTCCAGCAGTTCTATAACTATATAAACTTCCTTTACTACCACTACTTAAAAAATTAGAACTTTTAATTTTACTTCTAATTCCATTCATTGCTTGTAATATTAAATTCATATCAGATTTAATAGATTCTGCATTAGCTAGTTTTATTGATGTATCTATTTTTAAATCTTCTAAATTTTTTAAATCAGCAAAATCATCTGTTGCATCAATATCTTTTGGAGTTACCTTAAATCCATCATTTACAAGTAATTCTGATGGCTTTATAATCTGAATACTATCAGGATTAAGTATTGTATTTAATTTTATTGAACTAATATCTACTGATACAAATTTACCTTTAGATGCATCATATTTATAAATCTTATAATTAGGATTTTTAGCTACACCCTTATTACCAATATTATCTCTAACATCTAATATATATTCTGGTATACCATTTCTAAATGTATCTATTGGAATATAAATATGTGTTTTATCATCAGTTGTAATTCTATATGAAACAATACCTTTTTTAGTTAATTCTTTAACATTAGTATCTGATTCTGTTTTATCAGCACCACTTATTACACTTACAGGTATTTGATATTTCTTTAATGTATTATAAACACTGTTATTTTGATTCAATACCCAGTTTCCAGTATTAACAACTACTGAAACTTTATCAGCATATTCTGGATGTGCACTAACAAACTCAGCGGCTTTAGCCATTCCCATTCCACCACTAGCACTAAATGAAGATGCTACTAAACCATTTAAATTAACATTTCCATTTTTAAGAATTTTGTTAATAGTAGCATAAATATTACCTTTATCAGTACAACTTCCAGATACAAAAGCACAATACTCTGGCGGATTAGAACTATTCATTACAGAAGCAACATGAGCTTCATCTCCTCCACCACTACCAGGGAAAGAAACTACAATATTCATGTTGCTTATTGCTTTAGGATTAAAATACATAGTATTTCCATTACTATCCTTAGCATAATAAACACCATTACTTAGTACTTTAACATTCTTAAAATTATTTTTTAAATAGTTATAAAAATCTTCACTTGTACTCATGTCTATTCTCCTAAAATAATTATACAAAAAAACATATTATAATTCAAACAAAAAGAGTCTAATTAGACTCCTTATTATCTTTTAAATGTAATGGTGTTCCATTCTCATCACACCTAACCACGTCACAGTCATACCTATAATCATAATTTTCATCACAATATTTTTCTTTGGTATAATCAATTACATCATTTACTAAATTAGTATAACAAACAGGTCCACCATTAAGATTTTTATATTCATCATCTTTATAAGAAATACAATTCCATGTAAGTGCTTTATATGCAACACATTTTCCTCTTTCAGCTTTTCTTATATAAAAATGTGGATGAGATATTTCTCTATCTTCAACATGTGTAAAATCTAAAAATAATATTACTGCACATAACATAAGAAATATTACTAGTACGTATATTATTTTAGGAATTAAGTTCCAACTCTTAACAAGTTTATATGAACTAAATACTATTAATAATACACCTACTATTATAAATATATTAACCCATGTAAATGGTTCTGTATCAAAATAACCATATGCTATTAAAAGTAAAACATATCCAAAAAATTTAAGTATTATATGTCCTGCTACATCATTTTGTAATTTAATTTTTGAATCAACAGCACATATATAATTTTCTTCTAATTTTTTAGCTTTATTTTCATCTTCTATTTTTTCAGCACTTAATAATTCATTAATAGTAATATCAAATATTTCACATATTGGTCTTAATAATGAAACATCTGGCATATTAAGTCCATTTTCCCATTTTGATACTGCTCTATTTGAAACACCTAGTTTTTCAGCTAAATCAGCTTGAGTCATTTTCTTTTCTATTCTTAACTCTTTAATAAATTTTCCTATTTTCATTTGATTCATTTTCTATCACCTAAATAAATTTAATCAGATATTTTTCTTATTTTAAATGAACCATTGGTTGATTTCTTAATTTTAATACATATTTTGATATTAAATAACACATATATATTATTAAAGTAAACCATATTATTGACGATAATATACTTTGATCATAAACTCTTAAGAATGGATAAGGTCCATCTACTATTGTAAGAAGGTTTAATATAATTAAAACAAATGCATATATTAATGTTGCTATCACTGGATAATAATAATCTTTTTTATTAAATTTACCTAGATCATCAAACCATACAAATGTTATAAAAGATAATATTGGACATAATACATGATGTGGAAACATGGCTCCACGTATTAATAACATTTTAAAATTGAAATTAAACATTGGTAATAATACAAATATAACTACCAAAAAAGTAATAAGTAAACATATAGTAGATATATATTTTAATATTCTAGTTACATTTGATTTTTTACTTTTACTAAATACATAAATTAAATATATTATTGAACTTAATAATGCTAGTATATTAGAATCAATTGTATAATACTCTATCATTACTCTATTATCATATGCATAAGATATCTTTAATGCAATTAATTCAATAATAACAATTATTATATTTAATATAATTGAAATTTTCTTTTTCATTAACCCTCATTAATATCTATTATAGATAATACTTTATCATTATTTAATTCTTTAATATTAATAACACATGCTACTCCTACTACTTTTCCACCTAATTCTTCTATAGCATTTTTAATAGCATTAACTGTATTACCAGTTGCATAAATATCATCTACAATATAAAATCTTTTTCCTTTATAATCTTCATTAACTAACTTAGGTAATTCTAAAGTATCTTTTCCATATTCTTTTTCATAATCAAATGTTTTAACAACAGTACTTGGTGGCAATTTACCTTTCTTTCTAACTGGAATACATCCACAATTTAAATTATCTGCTATTGCCATTCCAAATAAGAAACCTCTAGCTTCTGGTGCTACCATGTAATCAATTTTCTTACTAGATAATTTTTTTACAAAAAACTCTACTATTTCTTTTAAAGTTTCCTTTTGTAAAATTAATGGATTAATATCAACAAATTCTATTCCTTTAGTTGGATAATCCATTTCAGTTCTAAGATTTAATTCATTTTTTAAATGATTTTTTATTATCTTCATATAACACTCCTATCTTACATATTAATTGTATATTAAATGATATGAATTTACAATTGATTTTTATTAAAAAATGTGTCATAATTTAAGTGGAAAATAAAAGTCATATATGCTTAAAAATATGGTTTAAGCGTTTCTACCAATTCACCATAAATGGATGGACTATGACACTATATTTTATTTTACTTCTAGAACATAGTCTTACATGATTGAGTGTAAGCTTTTTTTATTTTCTAGAAAGGTGTGTTTTTGTGAAAAACAAAAAGAAAAACTGCAGTTTAGATTCTTTCTTTGAAATCAAAGCAAGAGGTTCTAAAAAAAAAATTGAAATATTTGCAGGAATCACGACATTCTTAGCAATGGCGTATATCTTGACGGTTAATCCAAACAATATTCTATGGGGAGGTACAGCAGATCCAAGATTCTCTAGTGTATTTATTGCTACTGCAATTGGTGCATTTATTGGAACATTACTAATGGCTTTACTTGCTAAAATGCCACTAGCTCAAGCACCAGGTATGGGATTAAATGCAATGGTTGGAACAATTGTTGGTGGAGCTATGGGATTTAGTTACTCTTATGGAAATGCAATGATGCTTGTATTCATAAGTGGAATTATATTCTTGCTTCTATCATTCATACCATGTGGAAAAAATAAAAAAACAGGAGAACTAATTTCTTTAAGAGAAAAAATATTTGATGGAATGCCAAAAGCAGTAAGAACTAGTATATCAGTTGGTATAGGTTTATTTATTGCATTTATTGGTCTTCAAAATGCTCATATTGTTACAGACAATCAATTTACTCTATTACAATTAGTTGATTTCAATAATCCAGCATTATGGGCTAAAGGTGGCGAAGCTTGCTGTGCTACTGTTGCATTATTTGGATTATTAGTAATTGGAGTTTTATCTCATTACGACGTTAAAGGTTCTGTTATTATTGGAATTCTAGCAGCAACTATTTTAGCTATTCCACTAGGAGTTGCTAATGTTGAAATATTAAAAGGAACTACTCCAGGTATTAGTTGGAAGTTCTGGGAAAATATTTCTAACTTCTTTACTGGTAAAGATACTGTATTCTTATCTTTATTCAAAGGTGGATTTAAATTACCAGATGGTTCAATATTAACATCAATCATGTTAATTATTACATTCTCTATGATTGATATGTTTGATACTATGGGTACTGTTGTTGGATGCTGTTCTAATGCAAAATTATTAGATGAAGATGGAAAACCAATCAATTATGGAAAAATGATGTATGCTGATAGTATTGCTACTATTGCTGGTTCTTTAACTGGTACTAGTACTGTTACTACATTTGTAGAAAGTGGTACTGGAGTTAGTGCTGGTGGTAAAACTGGTTTAACAGCTTTAACTACTGCAATATTATTCTTACTATCAATATTCTTACTTCCATTATTTGCATTTATTCCAACCGCAGCTGCTGCAAGTGCATTAATTTATGTTGGTGTACTTATGATGGCAAATGTATTTAATGTAGATTTCACAAATGTTAAAAACTCAATTCCTGCATTTATTACTATTATCGCAATGCCACTAACTTATTCAATTACAAAAGGTATTGGTATGGGTATTGTATCATTCGTAATGTTAGATTTAGTAATTTACTTTGCAGATTATATTAACTATAAGTGTGGAAAATCTAAAATTAAACCACAAACTGAAATTACATTAGTAACAATAGTTGTATTTATACTATTCTTAATTTACTTCTTAGTTCCAACAGTACTTTAAGAATAAAAAACTGTGATTAAATCACAGTTTTATTTTGACCTAAAAAAATATTCTTTTATCAGTAATAACTTTATCTAGTTTTTTATCATGTTCTTCTATTTCTATATCATCACTAATTTGTTCATCAAAACATACACCAATAGTTTTAATATCTTTATCATTTAAGAATCTATCATAATATCCTTTACCAAACCCTATTCTATTTCTACTAATATCAAAACATATACCAGGCACTATTAAAAGATCTATTCTAGAAAAATAATTAGCTGGTTCTTTAAATGGTTCATAAATACCAAAAAAACTTTTTTCAAAATCACTATTATTAAACACTCTATAGAAAGATAATGAATCACCTTCTACTCTTGGTAATAAAACTATCTTTCTATTCTTTAGTGAATACTCTATCAATTCATTAGTATCTACTTCACTAGGTAAATTTTTATATAAACCAATTACCCTAGAAGTTTTATATTCTTCACTATTAATTATTTTATTAAAAATAGAATTTGATTTATCAAGTTTATCTTGAACTTCTTTTCTAATTAATAAATATTTTTTTCTTAATTCATTTTTATTCATACATAGATTATAATACTTTTCAATTATTTTGGAAATATGATAAAATATTATTGGTGATATATTATGAAATATTTAATTAAAAGAATTTTAAAAATGGACTATAAAAGATTTTTTAAAGTAGTTGGAAGAATTCATAAAAAGACAGGTAGAAATAGATTATTCTTATTTATAGATATGATAGTCTGTGGTCTTAAATATAAAGCTGGTTATTTAGATTATGAATTATTTGAAATGTATGATTTAAATGCCAAACAAAGAGCAACTATTTTAACAAGAGGAAAAAATGATGACTTTGTTAAAAAATATAATGTTAGAACATATAGAGATTTATTTAATAATAAATGGAAATTTAATAATAAATTTAAAAAATTCACTAAAAGAGATTTTATGTTATTAGATGAAAATAATGAAAAAGAATTTAATGAATTTTGTAAAGGTAAAGAATATATAATAGCTAAACCAATAGATGGTACTCATGGTGATGGCATTATGAAAATTAAACCTGATAAAGGAACTTATAAAAAACTTATTAAAGGTGAAAGTAGATTAATTGAAGATTATATAATTCAAGATAAAGGAATGGATAAATTAAATCCTAGTAGTATTAATACATTAAGAATTGTTACTCTATATGATCAAGGAGTTAGTTCAATAGTATGTACATATTTAAGAGTTGGAAATCATAAAATAGTTGATAACTTCAATAATGGTGGTATGGTAGTACCAATTAATACAGATACAGGAATTATTGAATACAATGCTATTGATAAAGCTGGTAATGTATTTGAGCGTCATCCTGAAACAGGAACTAAATTTATTGGATTTAAAATACCTCAATTTGAAGAAGCTAAAAAGATGTGTATGGAAGCTAGTAAAGTTATTCCAGAAGTTGGATATGTTGGATGGGATGTTGGTATTTCAAATAAAGGTCCATGTTTAATTGAAGGAAATGATTATCCAGGACATGATATATATAACTTACCTATTCATAGAACAAATGGTATTGGAGTATATCCAGATTTCTTAAAAAGAATGGAAAGAAAAAAGTGATTTAAATAATCACTTTTTTTATTATCCATGATGAGTCATTATATATCTTGCATCAGGTTTATTAAAATATTCCATTCTATGTTTATATGCATCCATAGCAGTTTTTTCAAACTTCATTTTTTCTTTAATACCCATTAATTCTAAAAGATGTTTTGCAAATAATGGATTCATTATTAAGAATGGCCCCAATAAATATGTTGCATAAAAGTTTTTATAATGTATTCCTTCAATATCATCATCTATACCACTACCAGTACCATTAGATACTTTTATAAATGGTTTATCTATTCCATAACATTTAGAAAATTGATTTCTATGACCTATTATTTCTATATTCTTAAATTTACCTTTTACCCATGATGCATATTTAACTTTAAAATCTTTATCAACATGATAATCAAATATTCCAAGAGCATCTGTTTTTTTACCATTCTCTTTTATATAAGAACCAAACATTTCTAAAGCATTTCCAGTAAGTAAGAATATTACATTATCTTCTATCATTTCTTTAATTTTCTTTTTATACTTTTTAAGTCTATCAATGATATCATACATCTTAGGATCTCTCATATTACTAATATAAACCATATCAACTTTATGAGTCATAAAATATGGTTCTTCAGTTAACTTAGTAAATACTAATTTAATTTTATCACTAGACTTTTCTAAAAACATTGGATTATAAACTTCACCATACATGTTACCAAATTCACTATATAATACTTCTACTATTTTCATTTTTCATCATCCAATCTTTTTTTAATATTATCTGTTACTTCAATACCCCAATTACCATAATCAACATCACATATTAGATATATATCACTTTTATCTAATGTTAAATACTTGTGAGCATCTTTATAATCTTCACATATTATTAATTTCTTTTCATCTATACCTGCTAGTAAAAGTCTTAATTTATAATCTAATGTATTTTCTCCAGTAATAATTATTTTCTTAACTGTTTTATCATTTAATAATTCAAAATCATTATCATATAACCATGTCATAGTAGCTTGAGCATGGAATCCTATTTCAGCATCCATAATAAGAACTAATTCTTTATCATGTTTATTCTTCATAATACTTTCAAATATTATAGAAGGTGCTGTTCCATTTTGACCCTTACCACATTTTCTATAAATATCTATTCCTTTATAAGAATCAAATCCTTCTCTTGATTTTGGAATATTAACACCTTTTAATAGTTTATCTATTTCTTTAGGTTCAAATCCTATTTCTCTAAATAAACCTATAATCATTATTTCATTATATAAATTAAATATATCATCTGAAACAATATGATATTTATCTCCATTTAATACCAAGTTATTTCCTTCAATCTTTTCCCAAGTATATTTAGCTTTATGATTTTTAAACCCACACTTAGGACATTTAAATTTACCTACATGTCTATAATGTCTAAATTCATATTCAATCATTGAATTACATCTTGGGCATGTTAGAAATTCATTTGAAAAACCAGCATATGCACTATAATCATATATTTTATTTGCTCCAATAAATACTTTTGGATTATGTTCTCCTACATTAGATGAGAATGGTTCATTAGCGTGTAATACTAAAGTAACATCTTTATTAGAATTAATTCCTAAATCTACCATATTCATCATATAATCAGGATACGCATTTCTTCTAATTGAATCTCTACACAAATTAGTTATACATAAATATTGTGGTTTAATATATGGTAAACATTGATCTAATGATAATTCATCACATTCTAGTACTACTGCATCTCTTGTAGATTTATTAAATAAATTTACACAATCAAGTAGTATTCTAATGTGACCTGCTACCATATTAGCTCCCCAATATGTAAATTCAGTTTTATATCCTGCTTTTCTTAACATATTAGCTATTAAATCACATGTAGTACTTTTTCCATTAGTACCAGTAACCATAATAACTAGTTTAGGTTTCTTAATATAATTTAAAAAATGTGGGCATAGTTTTTCAGCAAGTAAACCTGCTCTATCACTTTTAGTTTTACGATATTTATCTTTAAATAATTCGTATAGTTTAGCAGCCCATAATGCTATCCAAAATCTCATATAATCATCTCCAATTCATAGGATAATTATACCATTTATAATACATAAAAAAAAGTAAACTTGACGTTTACTTTTAATTTTAAGCTAATTTCTTTTTACCTTCAGCAAAAGTCTTCTTAATTTCTTTTCTTAGTAAGAATAATGCTACTACATTTGGTATTACAATTAAACCAACTGCTGTGTCACAAAGTAAATCCCAAACAACATCGATTGATAGGAATACAGCAACTACTGCAGGAATAGCATAAGTCCACTTTAAGATATTTTTCCATTTTTCATTAGCAAAATATCCTAATGCAGTTATATATTCATAGAAGAATCCAATGTATGTTGAATAACAGAATGTTACTAATACAAAACATACAATGTATTTACCAACTTGACCATATAATGTTTCAAATGCATATAAGATCATTGGTGCTCCACCTTCACTAACAGCACTCCAAGCTCCAGTTGTCATTACAAGTAAACCAGAGATTGTACATACCATGAAACTAACAACAGCAACTTCAATCATACCCCAAAGACCTTGAGTTACAGGATCATTTGTTGTTGTAGCATGAACTGTAGTTGAAGTTCCAAGTCCAGCTTCGTTTGCAAAAATTCCACGAGCAGCACCTTTTGATATAGCAGTTGCTACTGTTGAACCAGCAAATCCACCAACAGCAGATGCTGGAGTAAATGCATATTTTACAACTAATGCTAAAGCAGCTGGTAAATTTGCAATATTAGCAAATATTACTATTAAAGCTAGAATAATATAAGTAGCATACATGAAAGGAACTAATTTTTCTAATGTATAACTAACTCTCTTTAGTCCACCAGCTATTACAAATAATGATAATATACCAACTACTACAGCTATAGGCCATAATGCAATACCAAAAGTATCTTGTAATGATGTTGCGATAGTATTGATTTGAACAAATCCAGAATCACATAATACATAAATTAATAATGTAATTGTGTAGATTACTGCTAATACTTTTGCAACTTTTCCACCAATAGTCTTGATGTAATACATTGCTCCACCATAACGGTTACCATTTTTATCTTTTTGTTGATGTTTAGTTGCAAGCATTACTTCAACCATTTTAGTAGCCATACTGAATAATGCGATTACCCACATCCAGAATAATGCACCAGGTCCACCAACTGCAATAGCAGCTGCTACACCAGCAACATTACCTGCACCAATTGTTCCACCTAATACAGTTGCAATAGTTTTGTAAGATGGATCTTCTTTTAAGTTTTCTCCCTTCTTAATTTTCTTAAATAGTTTTCCAAATGTTAATCCCCATAGTTTTTTAATATGAGTTAATTGGAAAAATCCAACGCAATAACTAAAGTAAATTCCAGCACATATTATGAAAATAGTCAAAGGAAGTCCACATATAGTATTTGTTACGTCCATAATTTTTTCGAGCATAATTTTTTCCATCCTTTCTAAAATTAATACATCATATTTAGAATACTATATTTATATAAAACTTGTCAAATAAAATAGTAAAATTTTTATAAAAAAAAATAGGTTTTTTAACCTATCTTTTTTTAGTTGCTAATTCTTCTTGCCCTTGATTATATTCTTGTCTTTTTTTAACTCTATATTTTATAAATTCTGATAAACACGCAAATAGTGGTACAGCAAATATCATTCCCCAGAATCCAAATAATCCACCAAATAATAATATTGCAAATAATACCCAGAAACTCTTAATTCCAATTTTATCACCAATTAATTTTGGCCCTAAAACATTTCCATCAAATTGTTGAATAATTAATATTATAATTCCAAATTCTAATGCTTTAGTAGGATTAATCATTAACAATAATACAATTGATGGTATAGCACCAATAAATGGTCCAAAGAATGGAATAACATTAGTTATACCAACTAATAATGCAATTAAGAATGCATATGGTATTTTAAATATAATTAATACTACAAATGTAAGTACTCCTATTATTAATGAATCTATTAATCTAGCAACCATAAATCCACCTAATACTTTATAAATATATTTAGCAATATTTATAATTTCTTCATATACTCTAGGAGAAAAATATGTTTTTAACACTTTATCTATACCATTTGAAAAGAATTCTTTATCGTATATTAAATATACTGAAATAATAATACTTACTACTATATTAATTATCCATTTAATAACACTAGTAATACCAGTAGCTAAATTATTAATAATAATATCCATATTTGGTACTACACTATTTTTAATTGTTTCATTAATACTAGATCTATATGAATCTATAAATTTAGGATTAATATTATTCTTTTCACATATATCTTTAATAAAAGTAAATACATTTTCTAAATACTTTGGTATATTTTTAACCATCATATTTAAACTATCTAATAAGCTTGGTATAAAGAATCTAATAAATATAACTATAGCTGCAATAAATAATACATAAGTAATTATTATTCCAAGAACTCTACCTAATTTATTCTTTTTCTTTATCTTATCATTTTTATTTAAATAATCTTCTATTCTAGTAATTATAGGATTAAATAAATATGCAAATACTACACCTATAATAACTGGAGCTAATATTTTAAATATTTTCTTTAAAAATAATGCTACATATCCTAATTTAGAAAATAAAAAATAAACTACTATACTACACACTATTGCTAAAAAAACAGCAAGAAAGATTTTAAAATAATTATAATCTTTATTTTTTCTATTAAAAAATAGCATACCTACCACCTCTTTGTCCTGTATTATAGCACTGTTTTATCATAAATAAAAGAACTAGTTTTCTAGTTCTTTATTCCATGAATCGGATAGTTCTTCATTATTAGCGATACGACCAACTGCACATTCTAGAGCTGCAAACATATCTCTAGTTCCTTTTTCACTTGCTCTATAATTAGATGTTCTATTCTTTCTTATTCCTATACTACTAGCTTCATCATAAGAGTCTATGTTAGCTCCTAGATATAAAAATTCCCAATCTTTTCTTTCTTTAATCATCTTTTTAATTTTAGATCTAGAATATTCTTTACTAGAATTTTCAAGTCCATCAGTAGTAATAACAAATATTACTTTTCTATCTTTAGATTCTTTACTGATTTTATTAATAGTATATCCAATAGCGTCCATTAATGCAGTTGAACCTCTAACATAATAATCTTTTTTAGTTAAATTTTTAACTTCACTAATATTAACTCTATCATGTAATAATTCAATTCTATCATCAAATAACACTGTAGTTAATTTAGCATCTAAATCTTTCTTACTTTTAATAAAACTATTATATCCTCCTATAGTATCAGTTTCTAATCCTCCCATAGATCCACTTCTGTCTAATAAGAATACTATCTCAACTTTTTCTTTCTTTTTCATCTTCTTCCCTTCTTTCTGATATAATGATATTATATTTATGAAGTAAATTGGTCGCTTGAAAGGAGACAATTATGGATATAAGAAATAAATTAAAAAAGTATTTAGATGATAATTTAAAAAATGAGAAAAGATTATTTAGTACTGCTAAAATGAAACAATCTATATCACATGAAGAATATTATGACATAGATATGGATGAAGAAGAAATTAATATGCTTGAATTACCATCTGGTACAAGTAATATTAATAATTTCATTGATAATGAATTAAATGATAATAAATTTCAAAAACTATTATTTAAGTTTATAGATGATAGAAATTTAAAAGATAGTGATGTTTATAATAAAGCACAAATAGATAGAAGATTATTTTCTAAAATAAGAAGTGATGAGAACTATCATCCTAGTAAAGAAACAATAATTTCACTAGCATGTAGTTTAGAATTATCAATAGATGAATTAGAAGAATTATTAAGTAGTGCTTCTTATTCATTACCTAAAAATAATAAATTTGATTTAATAATTAGATTTTGTTTTTTAGAAAAAATATATGATTTAATAGAAATAAACAATTTATTAAATGAATATCATTGTAATTTATTAACAAAATAAAAATAACTCATTAGAGTTATTTTTTTAATCCCATACTCATTATTTCATCATATGTTGGTATTGTTAATACATCTCCAACTTTTATAAGATTTGGTTCATCAATACCATTATAATCTGCTAATCTAAGAGAAAGTTCATATGAAGGTACACCATACATTTTTTCACATATTTTAATTAAGTTATCGCCTTCTACAACAGTATAAGTTTGCTCTTTACTTTCAAGTGCAGGTACATAATCACCATTATATTGAACTTCATTTTCCATATCATTAGGTATTCTAATTACATCGCCTTCTTTGATATCATCATAATTTTTAATGCCATTGTATTCAGCAATATCATCATAATAAACTATACTACCATAGAAATTCTTTGAAACAGTAAATAAAGTATCACCAGACTGAATAGTATATTCAAAATCTCTTGGTATATGTTTTTCAGCATATTTCTTTCCTGCTATGAAACCACCAGTACCAATAGTGGCTGCTGCAACAGTTCCGGCTACAACTCTTTTAAATTTATCATTCATATGTAACTCTCCTATTTATAAATAAATTATCCCACTTAACACACTAATTGTCAAATTAAAAGACTAGATAAATCTAGTCTTTACATTATTCAGTTACATTTACTGTTACTGTCATTTTTGCTCTTTTATTTGATGTAGCTGTAACAGTCGTCATACCAACTTTTTTACACGCAATTTCTACCATTTCACAATTTATGCATTTTGGAGTAATAGTTGGATGTTTAACTATTGTTGCAATTGTAGTATCACCACTTGAATAAGATTCTACTCTTGAAGCTTCACTACCTTCAGCTGTTATTGTTGCTGTTATTTTGTCTCCTACTTTACATGAATAACCCATTTTATCAAATGATATTTTTTCAACTGGTACTCCAGATGTTACAGATACAGTAGATGATCCTTTTGCTCCATCAGAAGATGTTGCTGATAATGTCGCTGTTCCAGCACTCTTACATGTTATTTGTACTGCTACACAGTTTACACAATCTACTGCTAACGTTGGATGTTTTTCTACTGTTGCAACATTAGGATTATTACTTGTATATGATGCTACATGCGCAGCATAGTTTCCTTCAGTTTTTACTAATGTTGTTATCTTTTGTCCTGGTGTACAAGCATAACTTGATTTTTCATAATATACTTTTGTAGTACTTCCAGATACAGATACACTAGCAGTTCCCTTTGCTCCATCAGAAGATGTTGCTGATAATGTTGCTGTTCCAGCACTCTTACATGTTATTTGTACTGCTACACAGTTTATACATTCAACTGCTAATGTTGGATGTTTTTCTACTGTTGCAACATTAGGATTATTACTTGTATATCCTGTTACTCTAGCACCAACACTTCCTTCAGCTCTTACTAATGTTGTAATTTGCTCTCCAGGTGTACAATTATAACTTGATTTTTCATATGATACTTTTGGTGTTGTACCCATTACTGATACAGTAGATGTACCTTTAGCTCCTGTTGATGACTTAGCAGTTAATGTTACATTTCCTGATTTCTTACATGTTATTTGTACTGCTACACAATTTACACAATCTACTGCTAATGTTGGATGTTTCTCTACTGATGCAATATTTGTATCACTACTTGTATATGATGCTATTCTTGCTCCAAATACACCAGTTGTTTTTATTGTAGTAGTTATTTTATCACCTGGATTACATGTATACTTTGTTTTTTCAAAAGCTACTTTTTCAGCTGTTGGACTAACTTTTATTGATGATGTTCCAGTTGTTCCACCAGATGCTTTAGCAGTCAATGTTGCTGTTCCAGCTCCCTTACATGTTATTTGTACTACTACACAATTAATACAATTTACTGCTAATGTTGGATGTTTAACTATAGTAGCAACATCTGTATTACTACTTGTATATGATTTTATTGTTTCAATATTATTTGAATTATTATTAACTCTTACTTGAGTAGTTATTTGTTCTCCTACATGACATGCATAACTTGTTTTATCAAATGTAACAGTATTTTGTTTTGGCGCTGTTACTTTAACTGTAGAAGTTCCTTTAGCTCCGCTTGATGATTTAGCAGTTAATGTTACACTTCCTGATTTCTTACATGTGATTCTTACTGCTAAACAATTTATACATTTAATAGAAATATCTGGATTCTTTTCTATTGTTGCTACAGCTGTATTACTACTTGTATATGATGCAACTGTTTCAACTTTATCTCCACTACCTATTGCTGTTATTGTTGTATCTATTTTTTCTCCAGCTACACAAGTATAACTAGATTTATCAAAAGATATTTTAGCTTTTTCAGCTTCAGTAACTGTTACTGTTGCTCTTCCTTTAGCTCCCGTTGTTGATACAGCACTTAAAGCAGTTGTTCCTGCTTTATTACAATTAATTTGTACTGCTATGCAATTCATGCATTTAATATTATAATCTGGATGTTTAATAATTCCTGCTATTTCTTCATTTTCACTCTTAAATGATTCTACTGCAGGTACTTTAGTTCTAAAATTACCTAATGCTGTTATTGTAGCTGAAATTTTTTCTCCAGCTTTACAAGTATAATCAGTTTTATTAAAGAATATTTGTTCTTCAACACTTTTTACTTTTACTTTTGCTGTTGTTTGAACACCTTCGTTAGATTTAGCAGTTAATGTTACATCTCCTGCTTTTTTACATGTTATTTGTACTGCTATACAATTCATACATTTTACAGAAATTGTTGGATGTTTTTCTATTGTTGCAATACTTGTATTACTACTTGTATAAGATTCTACTCTTGAATTTAAACTACCACCTGCAGTTATTGTTGTAGTAAGTTTTTCTCCCTCTTCACAACTAAAACTACTTTGGTCAAATGTAATAGTTCCTGATCCAATTGATTGATCTATTGTTGTTCCTTCAGATGGCGAAGTACTTTGATTTTGTCCTCCACTTTGAGCAGTCGCTAATTTAACTATAACTGATGACTCAGTTTCTAATCCTTTTTCAGTCTTAGCATTAAGAGTAACATTTCCATCTTTTTTACATGTTATTTGTACATTAATATTTTCACCATTAATAGATTTTTTATCTATAGTAGCTATATTTTTATCACTACTTGAATATGTTACTTTATTAACATCTTCACCTAATACTGTAATTCTAGCATTTAATTTTTCTCCAACTTTACAAGCATAACTAGATTTATCAAATAATATTTTTGATTCATCAGTCTCTACTTCACTAGATAATACACTAATATTTGCTGTAGCTTTATAATCATTATCTGTTGTTACTTTTATTTCTGCAGTACCAACTGATTTACATTCAACTTTTGCTACTGTACACCCTACACAATATGCATCTGATGCATTTCCAGTTTCAAGTGTTACTACTTCATCTTTAGTTGAACTATATGCGGCTATTTCACCAGCATTTTCTGAAGTATAGATTTTAACTTCAAATGTTTCTCCTTCAACACAACTATACCTAGATTTATCAAAAGATAATACTACATTATTTGAATCATTTTCAACTACTGTAGGTTCAGTATCATCTGGTAAATCTGCTTTATTTTTAAAATAATTATAAACCCCATAAATAACTATTCCAACTAATACAACTATTAATAAAATAGGTATTAACAATGGAATCTCTTTTTCTTGTTTTCTTCTATTCATAAATCCTCCTATGATATCTATATTTATTATATCATTTATAAATAACTATTCAATAAAAAAAGTTCTTCTTTCGAAAAACTATTTTACACTTTTTAGATACTCTAATAATAATTTTGTAGCTCTACCTCTATGGGAAATCATATTTTTTTCTTCTTCACTTATATTGGCTGTAGTACTTCTTTTATGTTCTCCTATAAATATTGGATCATATCCAAATCCATTATTACCAGATATTTTTTTAGCTATTCTACCAGGCCATATACCTTTAAACATTTTATTTTTACCTGTTTCATCTATATAACAAATAGTACATATAAATCTAGCACTTCTATCATTAGCATTTTTTAATGCATTTAATACATAATTATTTCTTTCTAAAGCAGTTTCTAGTCCTTTATATCTAGCAGAATATATACCAGGTTCATTATTTAAATATTTTATTTCTAAACCACTATCATCTGCTATTACATTTTTATGAGTAATATCATAAATAGCTTGTGCTTTTAATAATGAATTTTCTTCAAATGTAGTACCTGTTTCATCTACTTCAATATTAATACCTGCTTCACTTTGACTCATTACTTTAAATCCAAGTGGTTCTAAAATATCTTTATATTCTCTTATCTTATTTTTATTATTACTTGCTATTATTAAATCTTTCATATTTTCACCATATTAATTATACTACTTTTTTGGTTTAATTTTTAATGTATATGCTCTATGGCATAAATGAACATTTGGTGTTAAAGGTTCTTTCCATGTTTCTTCAACACATTCCATATCTGGTTCTTTTTTAACAACATCTCCTCTTTTTATCATTGATATAAAATCTCCAGTATAATATACTTCACTACCATATCCTGGCTCTAGTGATGTAAGTTGAACTCTATATCCATCAGAAAGTTTAAACCTACTTTCATCTATTACACATTCAACCCATTTTGGACGTGATAAATTAGATTTAGTTGTTATTATTACACCCATTACCGCAGTTATTTCATAAGGATGCATTAATACAAAATAATGTGCATTCTTATCAATAATACTTAAATCATTCATAATTTATTCTCCTTTTTGATTAATAGTCTTCTTTCTCAGCTCTATATTATATATTTCATTAATCAAAATTACAATATTTCTTGTATATAATTTTATTGCATAAAAAAAGTCGCATTTGCGACTATTTTTTACTATGGGGCATCTATTTAACTAGTTCTAAAACTATACCCTAAAAAATACAATTATTATTGTTTTTCAAAAACAATATATCACATTTTTAGAAAAATCAAAATCATTTATATTCATATAACAATTTATCATTTTCATATATATATGGCCCTTTTGCACTTTCATCTCCAAAATAAGTAGATCTATTATTAAATAATTCTATTAAATCATTTTTTGACTTGATTACACTTATTTGATATGGCTGTTCAAATGCTATTTTTTCAACAAATAAGTATTTATCATCTAAATTAATTAATACACCGGCATGTCCTACAAATAATGTATTAAAATCACTATCATGTAAAACAACACTTATAAGTGATACTTTATCACTATTCAATTTAAAATCATGTGATTTTAACTTGTTAGGATATACATTTTTATATTCTTCTTTTTCTATATTAGATACATCCATTTCATTAAATAAATTAATAAAATCCAATTGATTATCATTTATTGTTTTATAATCTTCATTATTTTCAAGAACATCCATATCAAACATTAAATATGTTCCATATTCACTTTCAATTGTATTTATTTCAATAATATTTTGAAGTAAAGCATATGCTGTTATTCTACAATCTCCATCTGACTTACTATGGATCTTTTCGTATCTATCCATACAATTAGCATCATTATAAATAAAAGTATCTGTTTTATCCCAATTCTTTAAACCACAGCCCATATCTTCTTCTTTATTAAAATCATCTAACCATTTAAAAAATAAATCAACATTAGATAGTTTATGTTCATCAAATACTTTTCTTAGTTCATTTCTGTCTTTTTCATCTATTAAATTGGAAGAATAACCTATTTTATACATATCATTTCTTGCTTCATTGTTTTTATTACAAGAACACATTAATATACAAATAATAAAAATTAAAAATATCTTTTTCATAATTACCTCTTAAATAATGATAACATATTCAATTCAATAAAAAAAGTCGCATTCGCGACTATTTTTTTACTATGGGGCCTCAATTTAACGTGTTTACGAAAAAGCGGCACAAATCTATGAATTGAG
>CAMJBC010000002.1 GCA_946403755.1 uncultured Mycoplasmatota bacterium | reverse complement strand
TCCACAATTTTAAATTTACGTGGACAAAATGTGGACAAATGGCAATTTTCGGTCAAATTTTGTGTGGACAAAATCCTCGCAAACCCTTATGTTTCCTACTACTTACCACAGCATTGTTTGTATTTTTTCCCTGAGCCACATGGCGAACCATTAAAACAACCATGTAATTTTTTGCTTGAAAATTGGGCTTTCTTACTCAATTATTTTAATAATTTATACCTAAATTGTAAGAAAGTGATGTCTAATTCTCTGACAATGCAGTTTAAACTTATTTAAAAACTTATTTAAATAATTGATTTAATATATTGCAATATCTTAATAGTGCGATCATTTTAATTATATATTAATACCATTCTATTATAACCGATTCATTATGATCCATTAATTGTGTTGATAATTCTACTTTCTTATTTTTTTCTATAATAAACTCTTTTTCTTTTGATTTAATATCAATTCCATCTTCTTTTATTTTGGTTAATCCGTATTTTGAAGTAGTTATTACAATATTGTCTTTATTAATACTTTTGATTTTAAAAGTATATTCATCATCTAAAATAAAACAAGAAAATGAGTTACCCTTTTTTAAAGTTGTTCGAAATGTGTTATCAGTATGACATTTAACATCAACACTTTTGTATTTAGATATTGGTCTTATGATACATTCATTTTTAGAAATAGCTATTTCATAACTTTCATATCTTAGTATTTCAGTGTCATCTTCTTTAAAAATATACCATGCTCCTTTTCTCCAATCTTCTATAGATGTCATTTTTTTATCCAAAGCATCTTTGAACATTATATATTTTGCATTAAATGTCCTATAGTTAAGTTCCTCAACTCTTAAGTTTTCTACATATATTTCATATCCATCTAATTCACCAACATATTCTTTTTCTCTATCTTCATCTATATATACAGACAATATATTGCTTATTCCTTTTAAGTTATATTGTTTACTATATACATGTAGTATTACACCAAAAATACAAATTAATACACTAATGGATACAACACAAATTGAAATATATTTAAATATGTTTCTTTGTTTCTTCATCTTATAATATTCTTTTAGAATCAAATCTAGATTTTCAATACTATGTGATTGAATTTCATTCTTTCGCAATTTTTCGCCACTTAAAAATTCATTAACATCAATATCTAATATATTACATAGTTCTTTTAAAATAGAATAATCGGGCATGTTCACACCATTTTCCCATCTACTAACACTTTTATTAGTAACACCAAGTTTTTCTGCAAGTTGCTCTTGAGTAATATTCCTATCTTTGCGACACTTTGCAATAAACTTACCAATCTTTTCTTGATTCATAAAATCTCTCCTTTCCAACATAAATTATATATTTATACATCTTTTATGTAGAGGACATAAAGTGAGAATTCAATAATTCTATATCTATTTTATCATATTTCAAGAAATTTCGTATGATCGGAAGATTACTATTTTCCGAATATTGTAAAAATAGTTAATTTCCAACTAAAAAACTTATCTAAAACTTATCTAAAGCCATTTTTTGAGACTAAATTACATAAAAATTGCAATTATAAAAACCCTTGCAAAGCCTTATTTTACAAGGGTTTATAGCATTATTTACCGCAACAAACTTTATACTTGCGTCCACTACCACATGGACATGGATCATTTCTACCTATTTTCTTTTCAGATTTTTTAGGTTTTGATTTTACTGTTTCTTTTCCATCACTTAGATGAATATTTTTTACTTCTTCTCTTTCAATGTTTTGTCTGATTTCTGCATTAAGCAAGAATCTAGATATTTCTTCACTTATTGTAGCCATCATATTATCAAACATTTGGAAACCTTCTAAGGCATAAACTTGAAGTGGATTAGTTTGAGCATATCCTCTTAAACCAACTCCCTCTTTTAAAGCTTCCATTTCATCTAATTGATTCATCCAGTTTTTATCTATTACTCTAAGCGAAATAGATTTTTCAAAATCATTTTGAATATCTTCTGGAATATCTTCTAATTTTTTATTGTAATCATCAATAACAATATTATAAATATCATCAATTATTTCTTCATTAGATTTATCTTTAAAGTCTCTATCTGTTAATTTTCTCTTCTTTAATAGATGTGAATTAAATGTTTCAATAATATTGTTTATATCATTTTGAGTTAATACTCCTTCTGGTGCTAGGTGTGAATTTATTTGATTAGCAACAAATGATTTAAATGTCTCTAATACTCTATCTCTTATACTTTCTTGATCTAGTATTTCATTTCTTCTATCATAAATAATTTCCCTTTGTTTAGCTATAACATTATCAAAATCAAGTAATCCTTTTCTTCTATCAAAGTTGAATCCTTCTACTTTCTTTTGAGCTGATTCTAAACTTTTAGATATCATTTTATTTGAAATAGCTTGATCTTCAGCGACACCTAAAGATTGCATAATAGTTTTAATTCTATCTGAACCAAATTTAACCATTAAGTCATCTTCCATAGATACCATAAATCTAGTAGTACCTGGGTCTCCTTGTCTACCAGAACGGCCTCTTAATTGGTTATCTATTCTTCTTGAATCATGTCTTTCTGTACCAAGTACAAATAAACCACCTAATTCTCTTACACCTTCGCCTAATTTAATATCAGTTCCACGACCAGCCATGTTAGTTGCTATAGTAACAGCATTCTTTTCACCAGCATGAGCTATAATTTGAGCTTCTCTTTCATGATTCTTTGCATTTAATAATTCATGTTTTATTTTAGCTTTTGTCAATAATTGATCAACAATTTCTGAATTTTCTACTGAAGCTACACCAATTAATACTGGTCTTCCTGATTTATGTATTTCAGCTACTGTTCTAACTAATGCTTTCCATTTACCATTTAATGATGAATAAATTAAATCTGGTTGATCATCCCTTATAACAGGTTTATTTGTTGGTATACATACTACATATGTATTATAAATATTTCTAAACTCTTCTTCTTCTGTTTTAGCAGTACCTGTCATACCAGATAATTTATTATACATTCTAAATAGATTTTGGAATGTAATTGTAGCAAGTGTTTTTGTTTCTTCATTAATAGTAACATTTTCTTTTGCTTCAATAGCTTGATGAAGACCCTCACTAAATTGTCTACCATGCATTAAACGACCAGTAAATGTATCTACAATTAAAACTTGATCATTTTCTACTACATAATCTACATCTCTTTTAAATCCATAATTAGCAACTAATGCTTTATCTAAATTATGAACAATTCCACTATTTGAAATATCATATAAATTATCAGTGTGAAGAAGTTGTTCACAATGTTTAACTCCATCTTCAGTAAGAGTAACTCTTTTTGTTTTCTCATCTACAACATAATCATCTATTTTTAATGATTTAGCCACTCTATCTGCTTCTTTATAAACATTGCTTCCTTTAGCAACTCCACCACTAATAATTAATGGTGTTCTAGCTTCATCAATTAAAATTGAGTCAACTTCATCGATAATAGCAAAGTTCAATCCTCTTTGTGTTCTATTTTCAGCATGTACAACCATATTATCTCTTAGATAATCAAATCCAAGTTCATTATTTGTTGTATATGTTATATCTGCATCATATGCTTCTTTTTTCTCTTTAGGAGATTTTTCTCTTAAGTTTATACCAACTGAAACACCTAATAAATCATATATGGGACCCATCCATTCTGCATTACGAGTTGATAAGTATTCGTTAGTTGTAATAACATGTACTCCTAAACCACTTAGAGCATTTAAATAAGCGGGCAAAACTGTTGTTAATGTTTTACCTTCACCAGTTTTCATTTCAGCAATATTACCTCTATGAATAGCAATACCACCTATTAATTGAACTCTAAAAGGTTTTTCTCCTATTGCTCTAAAACAAGCTTCTCTTGCTAAAGCAAAAGCTTCAACTAATATATCATCTAATGTTTCACCATTTTCTAATCTTTTTTTAAATTCTTCTGTCTTTGCTTTAAATTCAACATCTTTTAGTTTTTGCATGTCTTCATCTAAAGCTTCTATTTGATCAACTAATTTATCTATTCTTTTTAATTCTTTAGTTTCATAATCAAATAATCTTTTAAATAATCCCATCTTGCAATTCCTCCTCAATAATGTATTATACCAAACAAAAAAAGAAAAGTGAATAACACCTTTCTTTTTAAATTCTTTCAATATTATAAAGCTGGTTTACGATTTTCTTCAACAACTTTAGCGGCAGCAAGTAAAGCTTCTTCTACTTCAGGTGTATTTAAAGCTTCAGCTTCTGGTAAATCACCTAACATAGCATATACTTCTTCTAAGAATTTTTGTAATTCTTTTTCTTCAAAATTAATTCCTAGTTCTGCAGCCTTTCTAATTACAGCTTGTTCTTCTTCTGGATGTAAGTCTTCTTGTTCTGGTAGATAATCTGGTGCATCTTCCTCAGTTGGATCAACTACATCTCTAAATTTTTCTTCCATTTTTCCTCCTTAATTTGCCTCTATTACTCCGTAATCGCCATCGTTACGTTTGTAAACTACATTAATTTTATTTGTATCTACATTTTTAAATACAAAGAATGAATGACCTAATAGTTCCATTTGAGTTATTGCTTCTTCTTCATCAATTGGCTTTAAGTATACTTCTTTACGTCTAACTATTGATTTTTCTTCATCTTCAAAATATTCTTCTATTTCTACAGATGGAAAATCTTCTTTTTGTACTCTTTTACTTGTCAATTTTCCTCTATATTTTTTAAATTGACGTTCAAGTTTGTCTACTACCAAATCAATAGCTGCATATAAATCAGGATTTACTTCTTCTGCCCTAATATTATATTTACCACTCCAAATGGTAACTTCTACTTTTTGATCCTTTCCTCTAGTTGATATAAGTGCCTTAGCTTCAACTTTATCATTATCATCTAAATATTTTTCTAATTTAGAAACCTTAGAAGTAATGTAATCATTAATAGCTTCGGTAACTTCTATCTTATTTCCTCGGATATTATATTTCATATCATCCCTCCTACTTAAATATTATCACATAAAATCCATTATATCTATAAAACCTCTATAAATTAAACGTTTGATTTACATTTAAAAAAGAACGTATAAAGTTACTTTTTCTTACGTTCTTTTATTATTTTTTTCTCATTATTTCTTTCTAGATTAATATAAAATATTAAAGCCATTATTCCACTTATTGGAGATGATATTGCATATAAAATAGATAAGTAGAATAATCTTTCTTTATTATTTTCTATTTCACTATCTTTCATATTAGATACATTCTTAATATATATAGATAATATTATTGATATGATTCCAAATAGCATTAAAAATATTGTACATATCTCAATTATTCCAAATATTATACCTAATACGTATGCTACTTTTAATATTTTTTTACTAGGCATTTTCTATCTCCCTAATTTTATTAACTCTTCTAATATGTCTTTCTTCTGTTGAATTTTGTGTATTTATAAAATTATCAACTATTTCTTCAACATTTTCTGTATATTCAGCTAAAGTAATAACATTTGCCATATTATGTTCTTTTGTCAATGCTGCTTCTCTTGGAGTATTAACTTTTGCAGCTCTAATTCCTTTAACTTTATTAGCTACTATACTCATACCTATTCCAGTACCACATATTAGTATTCCAAGATTTACTTCTTTATTATTAACCCCATTACATAGTTTTAAAGCATAATCTATATAATCTATATGTTCTTTATCTAAATCATTATCACATCCATAATTAATACATTTTATTCCTTTAGAACTTAAATAATTAATTATTTTGTTTTTTAATTCAATTCCATGATGATCATTAGCTATACCTATTATCATATTATTTCTCCTTTTCTTTATAAACTACTGAAGTATTTGATAATAAATCATGTACTCCTTTAGCATCTTTTCTAAATGTAATTAGCATTACATTAGCAATAACTATAAATATTTCAATATAATTTATTATATTTGATACTTGTATATATGTATTCATATTTAATAATCTTAAACATATTAGATTAATAATACCTGTTATTATATTACATACTATTAAACTACTTAATAGAACTTGATAGAATTTTAATTTTCTTCTATCGGATACTAATTGTATTTTTAATAATGCTTTTCCTATAGTTTGTCCTTTATTAAAATATTGGAATAATATAAAGTATATTATTTTTACTACTATTACTATAATTGAGGTATAAAAACTATAATATACAAAATCATATTGTAATTGATTAATAGTATCCATTGTTAAAGTTTCATTTCCACTTATAAATTGCATCATTGATTCACTTAATTCTATATATTTATCAAAATATGGATTAATAATTGGAATATCTAAAAATAATGATGCTATTATGGCAACTATTAACATATCAATAGCATAAGCAAATAATCTTTTATATACAGGTCTATTCATATATTATCCTTTTTTAGGTTTTTTATATAAGAATGAGAATAAAGTAGATTTTTTCTTTAATAATCCATCTTCTTTATAATCACTACTTATATTTTTTAATATAGTATCTGCTAAATCATGAAGAGTTCCGCCTTCCATAACAGTATAGTTAGTTGAAACTATTCCTTCATCTGAAATAACTACAGGTACTTTTCCTGAAAAATTAATATGGCATAATTCATGTTTCTCATTATACATATCTCTTTCAAAACCATATAGAGATGATATAAATAATCCATATTTTCTTTGTGTACAATAATTACTTACTACACCAACTAATTCATCTATAGCTTTAAGTTTTGCTTTTAATTCTTCTATAGTATTAGCAGTACTTATATCATAATTAAGTATTATTAAATTTTTATCAGCCTGAGCTTCTAAATTTTGAACTAATAGTTCTTTATTATCTATAATACCTTCATCAGTAGGTACATACTTTAAATCAGGATCTATATCATTTTTAAGTCCAGTTAAATAATAATTAATAAATGGACATTTTTCTTTTAAATCAAATACTATACATTTTGCTTTTATTGATTTTAATGCATTTAATGTATATGTTGATGCTATTGCATAATTATACATAAATGGTACTTGTTCATCACATTTTACTGGGAATAATGAAAAGTATTGAATAGTAGATGAATCAAATTTTCTAAATTTTTGTTCAGCTAATTCTTTCTTAAATCTATTAACATCTACATTAGAATAGTTAAAGAACATAACTTTATCTCCCTCAGTAATTCCAAAACCATATGATACAGCAAATGTTCTTGTTTTTGATGGTGGTATTTTCATTTGAGTTTGTGTTTCTACTTTCTTACCAAGATCTTTATATTTTTCTCCATATTCTGTTATAAAAGTTTTCATAACATCTTTAAATTGAAGATTATCTGATAAATTATCTTCTCCTGTTACTAAACCTACTTTGACATTAACACCTAATTCATAATTTAATGTAGTAAAGCTTCTTTCAATATATTTATAATCATTTATTGATTTTTGACATAAAATTATATGTAAAAATATTTTATTTGGAACTTTACTTTGTATTTCTTTAATATATGTAGCTATTTGTTCTACAGTTCTTTGTGAATCCCAATAGCAAAATACATGAAATTTAATTTTATCATTTTTATTTAATTCTTGAATTATATATTTCATTAATGGATTTTCAGGAAATTCAACTTTATAAATATTATTTTCAATTAAATTATAAGTTAATGGATCATCAATACCCATACTAAAATTTCTATAAGCACTCTTATAGTCTAAAAATTCATTAACAATTGGTTTAAATATTTTAGTTGATCTTATTGCTTCAAAATTAGGCATTAGGTCATTTGAATAAACAGAATAAGATCCATTCCTTTCTATACCAAATCCATTAATTAACATCAATATATTCTTTTTCATATATTTCACCTTATTTTCATTATATCATTATTTTTTAGATTTTAAATGTTTATAAGACTCCATTACAGGTAAAATTGACAATGCAATGACAAATAGAATCAACATTTCAAAGAAACCTAAACTAAATGTTTTTAATTTATCTGACAAGAATGATACTTCCATAACAATTATTTGTAATATAATTGATGAAACAATTGTTAATAATACAAATGGGTTCTTTCTAAATCCATTTTTAAATACACTCTTTCTTTCACTTCTACAGTTAAGAACATGAATATTTTGAATAAATACCATTAATGCTAAGATATATCCTCTAGCATGTCTTACTTCTAAACCTATTTTCTTAATTAATATAAACCAAACTACAAATACTAGTATTCCTATAAATAAACCACTTAATAATAATTGAATAGTTAATTCTTTTTCAAATAAACTTTCTTTAGTACTTCTTGGTTTTTCTTTCATAATAGTATCTGTTTCTCTTTCAAATGATAGAGCTATATCTTGTAATCCATCAGTAACTAAATTTAACCATAACAATTGTATTGCTACTAAAGGCATATCTAAATTAAACGCTATTGAAAGCACAAAGAATAATACTTCTGCAAGACCACAGGATAATAGCATAATACTTATTTTTCTAATATTTGAATAAGCATTTCTACCTTCTTCAATACCAGCTACTATTGATGCAAAATTATCATCTATAATAATCATTTTAGCTGTTTCTTTTGCTACATCAGTACCACTACCCATAGCAACACCAATATTAGCTGCTTTTAATGCAGGAGCATCATTTACACCATCACCTGTTACAGCAACAAATTCACCTTGTCTTTGTAATGATTCTACTATTTCTAATTTTTGAAGAGGTGTTACTCTTGCAAACACTTTTTTATCTTTAATTAAATCATCAAATTTTTTCTTATTACCAGATACAGTTTCTAATTCTTTACCAGTAATAACTTCTTTTTTACTTGAAACAATATCTAAATCTTTAGCTATAGCATATGCAGTTAAAGCATGATCTCCAGTAATCATTAATACTTTAATATTTGCTGTTTTACATTCTCTAATTGCTTGCAATGCTTCTTTTCTAATTGGATCAATAAATCCTACTAAACCAACAAAATTTAGTTTTGTAATATCTCCTTCATTATATCTTTCTTTATCAGGTATTTCTCCATCACATAAAGCTATAACTCTATAACCATTAGCTGCTAATTCATCATTTTGTTTTAATATTTTTTCTCTATCTAATTTTATCTTTTTACCATCTACTATTGCAGAATTACAAAAATCTAATATTACTTCTAAAGATCCTTTAGCAGTACAATATTTTTTATCATCTTTAGTATAGAAAAATGCACTATACTTCTTTTCTGATTCATATGGTATTTCATATATTTTTTTATAATCAATATCATTAACACCAAGTTTCATAGATAATGCTATAAATGCTATATCAATAGAATCACCAAAACAATTCCATTTACCTCTTGTTTTTTCAAGCATAGCTTCATTATTAATATTACCTAATATAGAAATATATTTAGCATTCTCTATATTGGCATTATTAACTGGAATAATATTTCCTACATCATTATATCCTGTTCCATCTACGTCAAATTCTTCACCATTAGGCAATAGAATTTTTTTAGCTGTTTGTTCATTAACAGTAAGAGTACCAGTTTTATCACTTGCTATTACTGTACAACTACCCAAACTTTCTACTGAATTTAGTTTTTTTACTATTACATTTCTTTTAGCCATTTTATTGGAACCAATAGTTAATGCCATAGTAAGTGCTAAAGGTAAGCCTTCAGGCATAGCTGAAATAGATAATGCAACTACACATGTGAATATATCAAATAAGTTAGTTCCTTTAAAATATAAAATGCAAGCTATTATAAGAGCAATTACTAAAATAATAACTGTAATTTGTTTTGAAAATTTTTCCATTCTAATTACTAGAGGTGGTTTACTTTCTTCTGTAGTAGTTACTTTTTCAGCTATTTTTCCTACCTCTGTATGTAATCCAGTTCCTACAACTACTGCTATTGCTCTACCTGTTATAACAGAAGTACCAGCATATAAAGTATTCATTTTAATACTTTCTTCTTTTTCATCCTCTATTTTATGTGTTTTAATAACTGCTATACTTTCACCAGTTAATACTGATTCATCTACAGTTAAATTATTACTTTTAATAATTCTAGCATCTGCAGATAACTTAGTACCTGATTCTACTACTATAATATCTCCAGGTACTACATTTGATGAATCTATTTCTATTTGTTTATTTTCTCTGATAACTTTTACTTTAAATTTAATTAATTCTTTTAATGCCTCACTATTTTTAGCTGCTCTATATTCTTGAACAGTAGCAACACAAGCATCAACAAATATAATAAATAGAATTACTAATGCATCAGTTACTTCTCCAACAATAAAAGATAGTATTGTTGATACTATTAATACATAAATAATTGGATCATTTAATGCTCCTAAAAATAAACGTAATACGCTTTTTTCTTTTTCTTTTGGTAATTCATTTAATCCATATTTATCTAATCTTATTTCTACTTCTTTTTTATTTAAACCACTTAAAGAAGTTTTATACTTTTTTAAAAGTTCATCAAATATTTTATCTTTTTTATCCTTTTTCATATCTTTATCCTCTATTTAATTATAATTTATAACTTATTTTTTTTCAATAATTTAAAAAGAGAGATTAACTCTCTCCTAATGTTATTTGTGAAGTATATTCATTTTTCATTCTTTTAAATGTAATATTTATTTTTTCACCTGGTTCATGTTTATATAAATAATATCTTAATTCTGCTACATTATTTACATTAATATTTCCTATTTTTGTTATAACATCACCTGGTTGAATTCCAGCTTTTGCACAAGCTCCTTCTTGTGCTACCTTTACTACTAATACTCCTGATGTAACTGAATAATCAATATATACACCATAATATGCTGTTGCATTTGATAAATCAGCCATACTTATTCCAAGTGTTGCTCTTTTTCTTTTATTTCCACTTATTATTTCATCAGCATATTCTTTAGCATCTTCTATTGGAATAGCAAATCCTATTCCTTCTATTTCTGATTCAACTATTTTCATAGAATTAATACCAATTACTTCTCCATTAATATTACACAATGGACCTCCACTATTACCTGGATTTATAGCAGCATCAGTTTGCATAACATTCATGATCCAATCTTTTGATTTAGAACTAACTGAAACAGCTACCATTCTATCTTTTCCACTAAGTATTCCTTTTGTAATAGTTCCAGCATAACTTGAATCAATTGGTGAACCAATAGTAAATACTGTTTGACCTATTTTCATTTTTTCACTACTACCTAATGTAGCAACATTTTTAACATATGCTTTATCTATTTTTAATACACCAATATCTGCAAATTCATCACTACCAACAACTGTAGCTTTGATAGTATTTCCACTAGATAATATTACTCTAACTTCTTCAGCACCATTAATTACATGATGATTAGTTAAAATATAACCATTTTTATCATAAATAAAACCAGATCCAGTAGAAACTACTTTACCCATTTTATATTTTTCAATTACTACAACTGTATTATAAATTTTATCTATTCCATTTAATAATTGTTTTTCTTCTGATGAATAAATAATAGTTTCATTTTTAGTTATATTATTTGTTTCATTAGACGCAAAAAACAAATAATATACAACTGTTTCAATAGCTAAAACAAATATTATTGTGCAAATAATTAAACCAATACTATTATTTTTTCTACGTTTATTTTCTTCCATTATTAAACTCTATTCTAAATAAGATATTTGTTTGTAATTTTCTGGAAATCCCATTCTATATAATACTTTTTGAACATCTATAGATTTTAATTTAGAACTTAACCAATCTATTTCATAATCTATTTCATTCATCATCATTTTAAAATCAGAATATGTTAACATTTGTTTTAAAATAATTATTAATGCAAATATATCATTTTTACCAAATATATATTGATCATCTACTTGAGGTATATTTAATAATAAATGATATTTAGTATCATCTATAGATTTTTGTGTTTCATGATTATATAAAATATCTTCATGAGCACATAAATTTCTATAATTAGATAATATTGCTAAATAATCACTTAATTCATTACTATCAACATTTTTATAATATGAAGCTATTTCATCTTTTTCTTCTTGTCTTAATATAGTAAATAATTCACCCATTAATCCAAAACTAAGTACTTTAACACTAACCCATAAAGGAATATATCCATAATTATTAATATAATGTGATGTAGCTTCATGTTGATAACCATTTATTCTAATTTGTCTTTTTACTTTTCTAATTAAATCATTAACTTGTCTAGCTCTTTCTTTATTTCTATCAAAGTTATCTGGATTTAAATAATCTTTTTCTTTATAACCAAATTTCTTACTTAATACATAACTAAATATAGATTTATAGTTATTTTCTACTATAAGAACATTTTTAAATATTATATTTCTAAAAAATCTATCAAATGTGAATAAAGAATACATTTCTTCAAATGTAGCGCCATCTATAAATCTCTTTGAACCAACAGCTAAAAAAGGACCTCTATAACCATTCAAAAAGAAGTAGTTTTCTCTCAAAACTATCTCACTAGCCCTGTCATAATCCTCGATAGTTAAGCCTTTACTCTTAAGAATATCGAGTTGTTCATCAATAGTTCTAAAAACTTTAGCTCCCACTTATTCACACCTTTCTATCTTATTAAATTATATCATTAATAAGATTCATTTAAAATCATTTTTTATTAACTTAACACTATTTTTTAGTCCATAATGCATATAAATTTATATCTTTATATTTATAATCACACCCATCATTATCTCTTTCAATTGAAATATTTAATTCATCTATTGTTTTAACATTAGCTTTCATTAAAAATGATGAATCATAATACCATCCTTCAAAGTCATAATCTTTTCTAGCTATAACAGGTAAAGAATTATCTTCACTTCTACTACAATCATCACATATCTCTACTGTTTCTATTTCAGGTCCTCCATTACTATGAAAAATAATACTATATTTATTATTTTGAAAAACATCACATTCTAAATCATTATCTTTTTTCTTTTCTTTTTTATTAACAACTAATAATAATACTATACAAGCTATTAATACTACTGCTATAATTACTGACTTTTTCATATTATCACCAATTTTATTATATATTATTTTATTAAAATAAAAAAGCACTAAGTGCTTATATTATTATTCGTTTGTAAAAGGTATTTTTCCTTCTCTATAATTTGTAGTTAAACTGTCTGGTCTTCTCCAATTATAAAAATAAATTATATCTTTTATATTAGCTTTTTTACCTTTTCTAACTTTACTATTAAAATCTGTATCTTCGCCTAAATTACGTTTAGGATCAAATCTTACATCACCAATTGTTTCTCTTTTATAAATACAATTCCATACACAAGTGTTCCAAGCAGGTGGTTCATCTTCAATAACATATTTATTATTACCAGTTTTCCAACTAATATAACAATAATCAAAATCTTCTTCTTCTATTTTTTTAAGTATTAAATAAACATATATTGAAGATACTCTATCATCAGAATCTATAAATGCTATATATTTTCCTTTAGCAGCATCTATACCCACATTTCTTGGCACGGAAGCATTACCTGAATTTTTTTCTAAATGTATAACATTATCACATAAATCATCTAATTCTTTTTCATTACATCCATCATCTACAATAATCCACTCTACTTTATCTTTTAATTGTGGTTTTAATATTGCAGATAATACTCTAGTATATTCAAGTGTTTTATAATATGGGGTAATAATTGAAAGTATCATATAGCACCTCTTTATTCTATAAATAATTATAACATAGAATTAGGCAAATAAAAAAGTCCAATAATGGACTTTTCATATTATCTCTTACTGAATTGTGGTGCTCTACGAGCTTTCTTAAGACCATATTTCTTTCTTTCCTTAATTCTTGCATCACGAGTTACCATTCCAGCAGCTTTTAAAGATGGTCTATTTTCTTGATTTACTAACATTAATGCTCTAGTTATTCCAAGTCTGATTGCTCCAGTTTGTCCACTGAATCCTCCACCTTTAACAACTACATTAATATCATATTTATCTTTAGCATCAACTAATTCTAATGGTTGAACTAAATCCATAACTAAAGTTTCATAAGGCATATAATCTTTAACATCTTTATCGTTAACAGTTATTTTACCAGTTCCTTTAGTAATAGTTACTTTAGCAACACTTCTTTTTCTTCTACCTATAGCAGTAAATTTTTCTTCTTTTGCCATATTACTTTACCTCTAAACTTTCTGGTTTTTGAGCACTATGTTTATGATCACTACCTGCATAAACAAATAATTGTCTAAACATTTGTCTTCCTAATGTTGTTTTTGGAAGCATTCCCTTAACAGCTCTTTCTACCATTTCAACTGGATATTTTTCTATCATAGTTTTAGCATTTCTTTCTCTTAACCCACCTGGATATCCACTATGATTGTAATACATTTTATCTTCTAATTTATTTCCAGTTAATTTAACTTTTTCAGCATTGATAATAATTACATTGTCTCCACATGCTACATGAGGAGTATAAGTTGGTTTGTTTTTTCCTCTCAATACATGAGCAGCTAATGCAGCAACTTTACCTAAAGTTTTTCCTTCTGCATCAATAACATACCACTTATGTTCAACTTCTTCTTTTTTTAACATAAATGTTTTCATATTTTAATAATCCCTTCTTTGAATTTAATGCATCATATTTGCAACTATGACTTTCCTTCCCACGGAAATTGCATCTCCTTCAAAATGTACCGGGACTATTATATGAAATAAAATATAAAAAGTCAAATGTTTTTTGCCCATTTTATGCTTTTTTTACGATATTAAATATGTGATTTCTTGACTTTAAAACTAATACATTATACAATTATTCTATAATAGGAGTTGGCAATGAATTACAAAGCATTCAAAATTTTATCAATATTTGTGGCAATCTTACTTGTTTTTTCTTGTACTTTAACAGCACTTGGCTATATAACAAATAAGAATAAAAATAATTTGCCACCTAAACCAATTGAGACTGAAAATGGCACAATTGTTGAAAGAAATATTAAATATAAATACTATTTAGAAAATGAAGAAGTTGATTCAATTCCAACTAATCCTAAGCCAGAAGAAAATTCTACAGCAGAAGATCAATTAGTATATAAATTTGATCAATATAATTGTACTGAAGGTGTCACTGGAAACTTTAATCAAGAAGAATGGAGATTTATACCAAGCAAGGACATAGATGCTACATGTGAATTATACTTTACTAAAGCTAGATATGAAGTTAAATTAACTGTTATTAAAGGTGAACCTGATGAAAATAATAATTACTTTGTAGAAAGATATAAAGATGGGGAATTTAAGATTAATCCAAATGATGGATATGAATTTTCCGAAAGTCAATGTTCTAATGATAAGATAGCTAATTATGATAAATCTAAAAATATATTAAAAATAAGTGCTGTTAATAGTGATATTACTTGTAAAGTAACATTTATACCTAGAAAATTAACATTCTCATTAGAAGTTAAAAATGGTAAGTGTGATTCATGTGTACAAGGTAAATTAACATCAACAGTTAATTATGGTGATTCTATTTCATATATTATTTATCCACAAGATAAATATGAATTTGTTAAAGGAAAAGATACTATAAAATGTAATAATAATCAAGAAGCTGATTATTCAAGTAATAATTTCTCAATTGGAGCATTAACTGCTAATAATACTAAATGTTCATTAACATTTACTAAAGCAACTGTTAAGAAATATAAAATTAGTATAACTAATTCAGAAGATGAAAATATTAAAGAAATGTTCACTATTTCACAAGGTTCTGATGAAATGCTTGTAGAAGAAGGTGGAACTGGTGAACTTGGTATTACTGTTCTAGAAGGAGCAGCAGCAGAAGGCGTTATACCAAAATTGAATTGTCCTACTAGAATACCTGAAAGATCTCAAAGTGCTGGTAATAAAGATGAATATAAATTTGTATGGATGAATGTTACTCAAGATATTAAATGTACTATAGATAAGGAAGTCAAATTAAATGAATAAAAGTAAATCAAAATGATTTACTTTTTTATTTTAAAATGATAAATTATGCATATGTGGAAAATAGGAAATATTAAAATTAATAATAGAATTGTTTTAGCACCAATGGCAGGTATTTCTAATAGTAGTTATAGAACTATTATAAAAGAAATGAACTGTGGTTTAATATACTCTGAAATGATTAGTACAATGGGTATTATTTATAACAGTAAAAAAACAATTGATATGTTAAAAATAAAAGATGAAGAAAGACCTATTAGCATTCAAATATTTGGTAGTGATGTAGATACTTTTGTAAAAGCTGCTAAATTTGTAGAAGAAAATTCTCATCCAGATATTATTGATATTAATATGGGATGTCCTGTTCCTAAAGTTGCTTTAAAATCACAAGCTGGTTCTGGTTTATTAAAGAATCCTCAAAAAATATATGAAATAGTTTCAAATGTTGTAAATAATACTAATACACCTATAACAGTTAAAATAAGATTAGGATGGAATAGTGATAATATTAATTGTGTAGAAGTTGCTAAACTAATTGAAAAAGCGGGTGCTTCTGCAATAGCAATACATCCTAGAACTAGAGAACAGGGTTATAGTGGTAATGCAGATTGGTCATATATAAAAAAGGTTAAAGAAGCTGTTAATATTCCAGTAATAGGTAATGGTGATATTAAAACTATATATGATGCTAAAAGAATGTTAGAAGAAACTAATTGCGATGCAATTATGATTGGAAGAGCTGCTATTGGAAATCCATGGTTTATAAAAGAATGTGTAGAATATGTTGAAAATAATAATGTAATAGATAGACCTACATATGAAGAAATATCTAATATGATTCTTAAACATTATAATTTAATAAAAGTTAATGAAGGGGATAGAAAAGCAATATTAGATATTAAAACTCATGCTCTTGCATATTTAAAAAATATACCTGGTACTAAAGAATTAAAAAATAAATTTGCAATATGCAAAAATGAAGAAGAATTTATGAATTGTATTAATAAATTAAATATACATATTAATAATCTTAAAAATGCCTAAAAAGACTAGTAAAAACTTGTATTATTAGTCTTTTTTTTATATAATAATTAATTGAGGAGGAATGGAAATGAAGAAAACTGGATTATTTAAAATAGTAATGTTTATACTACTTGGAGTAATAATTGCTACATGGATATTCTCTGCATCTTATTATACAAATGGAAGTCTTCAAGATTTAGAAATGTATAATGTTGGATTCTTTGATTTTTGGCAATTATTATTTGGATCTTTTGAATTTCAATATTTCATTCAAGTAGCTGTATTAATTCTATCTGTTGGTGCTTTATATGAAGTACTAGGAAAGACAGGAAAATATAGAGCTTGGATTGAAAGAATTGTTAAAAACTTTAAAGGTTCTGAGTTAGCATTTATACTATGCACTGCTTTCATTATTGCAGCAATCGCATCTGTATTTGATTATGGATTTGCATTATTTATCTTCTTCCCATTTATAATTAGTATTTTACTAGCAATGGGTTATGATAAATTTACAGCATTGCTTGCAACATTTGGTTCTGTTTTAATTGGAACTATTGGTAGTACAACTGGTTTCAATACAGCAGGAACTATTAATACATTAGTTCAAGGAGATTTAAGTAATGCAATAGTAGCTAAAATAGTATTATTTGTTTTAGCTCTTGGTATTGAATTTTTCTTCTTAATCAAAGCTGAAAGAAGTAAAGTAACTGAAAAAACAAGTAGTAATGATATGTTTATTGGTGAAAAGGAATCAAATAAATATTCTGTAGCTCCAATAATTATTGTATTCATACTATTATTTGTATTATTAGTCCTAGGATGCACATCATGGCAAAACACATTTGGAGTTAAAGTATTTAGTAATTTTAAAGATGCAATTGAAAAATTTACTATTGAACTTCCATATTTCCATTTAACAGCAGAAAAAGTTGATAGTGGTTTAAAAGAAATTACTATATTTGCTAACCTACTTGGTACATTCTCTGCTTTTGGTGAATGGTACTATGCTGAAATGTCAGTTATGTGTATAATAGCAGCTATAATTATAGGATTAAGTTATAGAATTAAAGACTTCTTCCAAGTTATGGCAGATGGTGCTAAAAAGATGTTAGGTTCAGCATTTTTAATAGTAATTATTTATTCTGTTGTATATTTTGCTGGTAACACAATGTTCTATCCAACATTAGCTAGTTATTTACTAGGTATATTTGATAAATTTAACATTTTAATTAGTACTATTACAGTTGCTATTGCATCAGCATTACATGTAGATATGCTATATGTTGCTAACTATGCTGTTCCACAACTTGCTGGAATGGATGTTGCTAAAGAAACAGTTTCTGTATTAACTCAAGGTATCTATGGTGTTACAATGTTTGTTGCACCAACTAGTGCAATGTTAGCATTAGGTTTAAGTTACTTTGGTATTTCTTATAAAGAATGGGTTAAGAAATATTGGAAACTAATCTTAGCATTACTTGTATTAGTAGTAATTGTAAGTATTATTACACTATATGTATATTAAAAGAATGCTTAAGCATTCTTTTTTTATGTCTTATTTTATGATAAAATATTATTGGTGATGAACATGGATATATTATTAATATTAATTATATTAATTGTGCCTTTAATAGCTCAATCTAGTGTTAAATCAAACTATGAAAAATATGCTAAAGTTAAGAATAGTATTGATATGTCTGGATATGAAGTAGCTAGAAAAATATTGGAAATGAATGGTCTATCATATGTTAAAGTTAATAAAACATATGGTGAATTAACTGATCATTATAATCCTAAAACTAAAATGATAAATTTATCTGATAGAATATTTGAAGAACATTCAATAGCTTCTGTAGCTGTAGCTGCTCATGAATGTGGTCATGCTATTCAAGATAAAGAAGCATATTCATTTTTAAGATTTAGATCAGCTATGGTACCTACAGTTAATTTTACGTCTAAAGTAGCATCAATTGTTGTATTATTAGGTTTTATATTACAATTTGGTGATTTAATTTATATAGGCATATTTTTAATGCTAGCGAGCTTATTATTTCAACTAATTACTTTGCCAGTTGAATATAATGCTTCTGCAAGAGCTAAAAAGCAATTGGAACAATTAGGTTTTATAGAAAAGAAAGATAAAAATGGAATTAATAAAGTATTAAATGCAGCAGCACTAACATATGTAGCTGGTTTCTTAGCTACAGCTGCACAAATATTACGTTTATTCTTAATAAGTAGAAATAGAAGATAATAAATATCTTCTTTTTTTATGCATAAAAAAATGATAGTTTTCACTATCATTATTTTGTATATGGTAATAAAGCCATATATCTAGCTCTTTTAATTTGATTAGCTATATGTCTTTGATGTTTAGCACAAGCTCCAGTCATTCTTCTTGGTAAAATCTTTCCTTTTTCATTAATATATTTAGAAACAATCATTACGTCTTTATAATCAACATCTTTACCTGCGCACATTTGACATACTTTTTTTCTTCTATAAAATTCTGCCATTATTATTCCTCCTTAAAATGGTAAATCATTATCACTTAGTGATACTTCTTTATCATAATTTTCATAAGGATCTTGACTTGGTACATCATATTCTGGAATATCATCAATTGGAGCATCTGCTGGTGCATCTACAAAATCACCACTTGATGCTGAAGTAGAAGATTCATTCTTACCACCTACAAATTCAACATTCTCAACATTAACTTCAGTTACATATCTCTTAGTTCCATCTTGAGCATCATAACTTCTAGTTTGAACGCTTCCTTCTAATCCAATCATACTTCCTTTTTTGAAGAATTTACCAATAAATTCAGCAGTTGTTCTGAAAGCTACACAAGGTAAGAAATCAGCATCATATCCGCCTTCTTTATTCTTATATCTTCTATTAACAGCTACTGTAAAGTTAGCAGTTGCAAATCCAGCACTAGTACTTCTAATTTCAGGATCCTTTGTTAATCTTCCTACTAAAATTATTTTATTCATATTATTACTCCTCTTCTCTTATTATGATATGTCTTAATATGTTTTCATCAATTTTAGCTTTACGATCAAATTCTTTAACTGCTTCAGCAGTAGCTACTACATTAAATAAATAGTAGTTTCCTCTAACTTGTTTGTTAATAGGATAAGCTAATTTCTTTTGACCCATATCTTTGTTACTTTCAATTTTAGATTTCATATCAGTAAGAACTTTTTCAAAAGTTTTAACTGTTTTCTTTTGAGTCTCTTCATCGATATCTGCTCTAACGATAAACATTATTTCATATTTATTCATTATTACACCTCCTTTTGGTCTAACGGCTTCACATAAAATGAAGCAAGGAACTTTCGTTCGAAGGTATTATAGCATACAAAAACCATTAATACAATGGTTTTTTTCAAAAAAAAGATATGTTTTTTACATATCCTTTTTACATCTTATTTGGTACTTTTATAGCTAAAATATCCAATAATTTAGTACATGTATTATATATTAAATGTAACATAGAAATATAATTGTTTTTAATACTTTCATCTTTTTCATTTACTATATTACATTCTCCATAGAATTTATTAAATAAACTACATACTTCAAATAAATAATCACATATATAACTTAATGTTTTTTCATTATAAGATTTTTCTAATGTTCTAGATAATTCTAATAGTTTAATATAAATACTTCTTTGAGTTTCACTACATATTTTATCTATCTTAATATTATTAATATTAGTTTTTTCTAAAATAGAATTTATTCTAACCATAGTATATAAAATATATGGTCCAGTTTTTCCTTCAAAAGAACTAAACTTTTCTATATCAAATATATAGTCAGTTGTTCTAAATGGTAATAAATCTGCAAATTTTACAGTTGCTACTGTTAGTTTATCTAATATTTCTTCTTTTTCACTACCATCTTCATATTTATCCATCTTTTTAGATAATTCTTCTCTTATCATTGATAATAAATCATTTAATTGTAGAACTCCACCATCTCTTGTTTTAAATGGTTTACCATCTTTACCATTCATAGTTCCAAAATAATAATGTGCTAAATTAACATTTTCAGGAACTAATTTAGATTTATATGATGCTCTAAATACTTGTTCAAAATACATACCTTGTCTTGCATCTACTACATACCATATTTCATCAGGATTATTATTTTTCATTCTACTATATATTGTAGCTAAATCACGAGTAGCATATATTGTAGCACCATCATTTTTAATTACTATTAGAGGTGGTATTTCTATCTTATCATCTTCTTTAGCTACATCTATAACTTGAGCACCTTCTGATTCATACATAAATGGCTTTAATATTTTTAAGGTATCATCTACATAATTTAAAGAACTCATTTCTCCTTCCCATAATTCAAAATTACAGTTTAAGAAATCATATGTCTTTTTAATTTCATTTTTAGATACTTCAACTATATCTTTCCACATACTTAGATATGGTTCTTTACCTTCATCTACCCAAGCAGTTATTTGTCTTACTTCTTCTAATCTATTTTCATCTTCTTTAGCCGCTGCACTTGCTGTTGGATAATAATCAGCTAATTCTTCTGGAGTTATTTCTAATTTAGGATATTCTCCTTTATAATTAGGATCAAAATAACATAAATCAGGTTTTCTTTTCTTTATTTCAGAAATTACCATTCCTGATTGTCTACCAAGATCTCCTAAATGAACATCTCCAATTACTTTATTTCCTAATACTACTGCAAGTCTTTTTAATGATTCACCAATATTAGCAGATCTCATATGACCAACATGTAATGCTTTAGCAGCATTAGCGCCACCATAATCAATTACTATTGTCTTAGGTTCACATTTATCAATTAATTTATCAAAATCATTAATTGATTCATTCATTTTATTTACAAGATTCTTTTCATTTACTTTTACATTAATAAAGCCAGGACCAGCTATATTAATATCAACAAATCTATCATCCAAGTGATCAACTATATCTTGTGCTATTTTTCTTGGATTCTTACCATATTGTTTAGCTAAATTCATAGCGCAATTAATTTGAAATTCACCAAGATCACGTCTTTGAGATGACTCCAAGACAACATTGTCTATTTCATAACCACAATCTTTTAGAACATTTTTTAAATATTCTTCAGTCTCTTTAATATAGCTCATAATCTCTTTCTCCTTCTTTACATGATTAGATTATAACACATTTTAAATGAATTAGTTAATCTTTTAATTATTTAAATTTATTAAACACAAATATTTAAAATTATGTGTATTATATTAAATTTTTGACAAATTATGTAAAGTGTGATATAATTTCTTATGTGTGTGGAGCACTATGCTAGTCAAACATACTACTAGAAGATGGGGCTAAAAATCCATTAATTGTACAAATAGGTACTTTATATATTTTGCTTCATTCGCCCAGATTGGGGCATATATATGATTTAAGAAATGAGGAAAAGATGTAACGGCATATATCGGCTTCCTTTTTTCATTCCAGAGGATATGAACGTACATGTCGTGAGTGAATTATTGGGATAGTAATTGAAAAATAATTTGCAAAAGCGAATAAAAGTAGTACAAGTTTGTTTGGGAAAACCTCTAGTGTGTCTTTATTATAAGGATTGAAGTGCGGACTAAGTGGTGATCGAGTGATCATACGCGGTAACATATGGTTAGTATTTTCAAAGAGAAATCGCTTACGGGTAACCAAGAGTAAATACTAGAGAAATTCAACTCGACCAAAGCCGTAAAATTAATTTATAATATTCCATACAATTTTTACTTAGGGAGTTATTAAAATGTCAAAAGATAATTGGATCATTAAAGCATTTTTAATGACTTTTTTTATAGCTATAATTTTTAGTAGCTTATCAAATGTCATTATAAACAGATGCAATAATGTAATAGTTTTAATTATCATTACAATATTCTTTATACTATTTGGAGTTTTATTTGATATAATTGGTACTGCTGTATTAACAGCTAACGAATCAACTTTTCATGCTAAAAGTGCTAAGAAGATAAAAGGTTCAAAAGAAGGAGTTCAATTAATTAAAAATTCTCCTAGAATAGCTAGTATATGTAATGATGTAATTGGAGATATATGTGGAATAATAAGTGGTTCTTGTGGAGCAATATTATCTATATATATTGCAAATTCTTTATTTATAAATGTAGTTCTTACTACTTTAGTAATTAGTTCATTAATATCATCTTTAACAGTTGGTGGTAAAGCTATAGGAAAAAAATATGCAACTAAGAACAGTGATGAAATAGTATTCATAGTTGCTAAAATAATTAGTAATTTTAAATAAAAAGATTTAGAAGTTATCTATTACTTCTAAATCTTTCTTTTTGATCTAATATTTTCTTTCTTAATCTAATAGCATCTGGAGTAGCTTCTACAAGTTCATCACTTTCTATAAACTCTAGTGCTTCCTCTAAAGTAAATGTTTTAGCTTTAGGAAGAATAATAGCTTCATCACTACTCTTACTTCTTGTATTAGAAAATTCTTTATTTTTACATGGATTAACATTTAAATCTATTTCTTTATTATGAATTCCAACTATCATACCTTCATATACTTCAGTAGATGGTTCTACTATCATAGTTCCTCTATCTAATAAGTTATATAATGCATATCCAAATGTTTGGCCAGTTTCAGTTGAAACAAGAGCACCATTCTTTCTACCACTAATTTCTCCAGCATATGGTTTATAGCAATCAAAGCTTCTAACCATAATACCTTCACCTTTAGTATTAGTAATAAAACTACTTCTATATCCTAATAAGCCTCTTGTAGGAACTGAAAATTCAAGTCTAACATAATTTTCTTCTGCTGGTTCCATTAATTCCATAGTACCTTTTCTTTCACTTAAATCATTAATAATAGTACCAGAATATTCATTAGGAACATTTATTATTACTTTTTCATATGGTTCTTGTTTTACACCATCTATTTCTTTAAAAATAACTTCAGGTTTTGAAATACTAAGTTCGTAACCCTCACGTCTCATATTTTCAATTAATATAGATAAATGAAGTTCTCCACGTCCAGATACTTTATATCCATCTCCACCAGGTAATTCTTCTACTTCTAAACCTACATTTCTTTCTAACTCTGAATGTAATCTATCTCTTAAATGTCTAGATGTTACAAATTTACCTGATTTACCTGCAAATGGACTTGTGTTTACTAAGAAATTCATAGATAATGTTGGCTTTTCTATTTCAATACTTGGCAATGGGTCAATATGATTAACATCACAAATTGTATCTCCAATAGATATTTCAGGACAACCTGCTATTGTAACTATATCTCCATAATATGCAGTTTGAACTTCTTTTTTCTTAATACCTTCATTAACAAATAATTTAACAATCTTTTCTTTATATACAGATCCGTCATTTTTAGATATTGATACCATTTGTCCTACACTAATCTTACCTTTATTTATTCTACCAATACCTAATCTTCCAATATAATCATCATAATCTAATGATGAAATTTGGAATTGTAATGGATCATTCTCATTTCCTTCAAAAGGTTTTGTAGTTTCAATAATAGTATCTAATAATGGTAATATATCTTTATTATCATCATTTTCATCATATTTAGCTATTCCTTCTTTAGCAATACCATAAATGATTTTAAAATCTAATTGTTCATTATCAGCACCTAATTCACAGAATAAGTCAAAAGTCATATTAACAACTTCTTCTGCTCTAGCATCTTTTTTATCTATTTTATTTATAAATAATATTGGTCTTAATCCATTCTTTAATGCTTCTTTTAAAACAAATCTTGTTTGAGGCATAGGACCTTCAGCTGAATCAACAAGTAATACAACAGTATCAACAGTTTTAATAATTCTTTCTATTTCACTAGAAAAATCTGCATGTCCTGGAGTATCAACTATATTCATCTTATAGTCTTTATATCTAATAGCACAGTTTTTTGCTGTGATAGTAATTCCTCTTTCTCTTTCAAGATCTCCACTATCCATTACACAATCAACAACGTTTTCATTTTCTCTGAAAACTCCACCTTGTTTTAATAATGCATCTACAAGTGTACTCTTTCCAGCATCAACATGTGCAACTACTGCAAAATTTATTATTTTTTCCATAAAAATCACCCTTTTTTAGCACGCTAATAATAATACAATATTTTATTATTTTTTTCAAGAAAAATGTTTATGATTAACTCATAAACACTTCATATAGGTTTTTATAACAAAATGTAACTCTATTAGAACCTTTTTTCTTTTCCTTTATTAAATATCCATGTTCAACCATTTTATTTAATACTTTATTAACAGAATTTATATGTAATTTACAATCAACTACAATATCATTAGTGGTAAATACTACTTTCTTTAATATATATGGATATACTTTATTAATAGTAGTACCTCCGATTGTTTCTTTAAATTCTTCATAATCATTTTTATACATTTTATTTAGTTTTTTAATTCTCTTAATATTTAAATTACATTGTTCAATAATAGATTGTAATATAAACTTAATAAATTTATCTATATCTTCTTCTACTTCACCACTTAATAAAGTAAAATAAGTGTTTTTTAATTTTTCTAGTGTCTCAGATAAGAATAATATTGGAGGTTCTTTCTTTTTAGAAGATATTTGAATTGGCATTATTAATCTACCAATCTTTCCATTACCAGAAATATATGGATGTAATTTTTCAAATTGATAATGTGTAATAATAGAAGATATAATTGGATGTTCACCTTCTAAATTAATATAATTTATTAAATTATTCATTAAAGAACTTAATTCATTATATACTGGTGGTATAAAAGATACACTAGATCCTGCTATACCAGGTTTTAATATATAATTTTGACTCTTTCTTAATTTACCACTACCTTTAGTTAAATTATTCTTTTTACAATTCATAAATAAAGTTTTATTAATTTTATTAAAAGTATCTAATGATATATTATTATTAATAGAATCATTAACTCCAATTAACAATGCTTTTTTCATATTATTAAATTCTATATAATCATTATTTTTAATCATATATGGAGCATGAAACATGTATTCTTTATCTATCTTAGCTCCATCTATTTTAAATGAATAATATAAATCACTTACAAAAGCACATTCTAGAAAAGATGGATAATCATAATTCATATTTTTTAAATATCCTTTATATTCTCCATATACCTCTTCTACTTCAGATAATAAATTAATTAATTCTTTATTTACTGTAAACTCTATAGGTAATTTTTTAGCTTTATATGGTTCCATATCCTACCTCCATTATAATAATAACACAAATTAATAAAAAAATATACATAAACCATAAAATTTATGTATAACATTAATAAAATACTATTTTACACCAACAAAAAAGCAACCCGCTCTGATAAAGCAAATTGCTTCGAGTTTTCGAAAAGAATTATGAATCATTAATAATAGTTAAATTATTAATTAATCTGAATATTATCAGTATTCAGCATAATCACTTATCATTTTGAGTTTTCTTTCTCAACGATATACCATTTGTCCTTAGTAGATAAGTTATTCTATGTCTTAAAATAAAGATGTTGTTATACAAGGAATGTTATAGAGTAATCATATTATTAATAAATTAATATTAATAATATGAACTGGATAACAAGTCCAAATATCATATTCTATAATACTCAATCATAATATAAGTAATAAAAAATATAGATTAAAAATATAAATTAGATAAATATTAGTATTAGTAATATTAAAATATATAAATTAATATATATTTTATTAATAATAGTTAAATTAATAAATATTATTAATATCTAAAAATATAATCTATAATTATAAATAATAAATTAATATTATTTATAATAAGTAACAATTAATATAAGATATAAAATTAACTTAATAATAATATAAAATATAAAAATTAAATTATTACTTTATTGTTATATGATCAAATATAACAACCATAGAATTATTTCACTTGATAATTAATTATTAAAAATATTAGATAATTAATATATAGTTAAATATATTAAGTGTATATAAGTAATATTATAAATAAATTAATATAAATAATATTTTAAAAAAAATATATACGTCTAATAAAAATAATAACTGTAGTAAAACCTACTAAAATTATCTATTGGACAAGTTAATTGTATAATATATATATTTAAATGTCAATGACCAAATTAAAAAAAAATATAAGTTTACACTTATATTAATATGGATTAATAAAATCATCTAATCCTTTGGCCATTCCATCTAGCCAAAACAGCTTTTTACCGTTATTGTCGAACTTATAATTTATCTTATATTTTATATCATTAGTATCTAAATTAATGAAGTTAGCTTCAATATCTGTTTCACCAACTTTATTAATATGAATAGTCCATTTATTATTATTTTCTTCCTTTACAATTAAATTATCATTAGAAGGAATTAAAACCCATTCATATCCTTCTTCTTTTTGTGTATATTCTAATGTTGCTGAATTTTTATATACGCCAAGATAATCTTTATAAGGATCAAAGAATAAAATAAATATTGCTAGAATAATAGTAACACCAAAAATTATATAATATCTCATAGTTTCTCCTGTAATCAAAAAGCAACCCTTTCTGATAAAAAGTAGTTGCTTCGAGTTTCCGAAAAAGAATAATGAATCATTAATAATAAATATTACTTTATTATTAACACTTCTGAATATTATCAGTATTCAGCATTATCACTTATCATTTTGAGTTTTCTTTCTCAACGATATACCATTTGTCCTTAGTAGATAAGTTATTCTATATCTTATAAAAATAAGAAATGTTGTTATACAAGGAATGTTATTGAAGTATTCATATTATTAATAAATTAATATTAATAATATGATACAAATAACAAGTCCAAATATTATATATTCTATAATACTTAATTATACTAGATAAATATTAGTATTAGTAATATTTATATAATATATAGGGATTATTTATATAAATTAATATATAAGATAATATATATATTATTTATTAATAATAGTATTAGTATTATTAATAACTATATTATAAATAACTTTAGTTATTTATAATAGGTAGTATATGTAATAAATTAATATTACATATATTGTTATATAATTAAATATAACAACTATAGAATTATTTCACTTGATAACTAAAATATTTTAATTAAGAATAGATATATTATATTTTTGAGTATTTCTACAAATTAAATATATATTGTATTAATAGATTATATATAATTAAATATATAATATTAATATAAGGGATATATTTACAATAATATATTAGTGTCTTAATAAATATTGTGTGCTAATTAATTAAAATTAGCTTGTTATCTATTGGACAATTTTATTTTATAATATATGGATTATAATGTCAACACTTTTTTTAAAAGTTTTTTAATTTTGTTGTAAATTATTTGTCACCTAGTAAATTACTCTTATCAGAATATGATGTATGAAGTAATCTTAAACTTGTTTCACTAAGTGGATTTTTTAGATATTCTCTATATAATTCTTTTAGTTCTGAATTATCATGAGCACACCTTTTAACCCTTTGCTTATCTATATTGAATAAACCTTCACTACGTTTTTGTTTTATTTCATCCATCTTAGGTATTTGTCCTAGAGGTTGTCCTCCTCCTCCAACACATCCACCTTTGCAATTCATTACTTCTATAAAATGAAATTGTTTATACTTGTCATTCTCTAATAATTTTTCTAAATTTTCCATTTGTTGTACAACAGCTACTCTTAATTTGTATTCTCCTATTTGTATAGTAGCTTCTTTTATACCATCATAACCACGAAGATTTTCAAATACTAATTGATCTCCTTCTAGGTTTTTATTTAACATTATTCTATATAGTGTTCTGATAGCTGATTCACAAACTCCACCTGAAGTACCAAACATTACTCCACTACCACTACTACTTCCTAGCATATTATCAAATTCTTCTTCCTCTAATTCATCTAATTTAATGTTTTCTTCATGTAGTAGTATAGCTAATTCACTAGCTGTTATGACATGATCAATATTTAAAGTATATTCTTTTGCTTCCATTTTCTTAGATGTACATGGTGTTATTGCAACAGTTACTATCTTACTTGGATCAAATCCTTTTTTCTCAGCAAAGTATTCTTTAATTATTGCACATTGCATTCCAATTGGACTTTTACAACTAGATATATTAGGTATTAATTCAGGATGATATATTTCAGCATATTTTACCCATGATGGACAACAACTAGTAAATTGAGGTAGTTGTTCTTTATTCTTTAATCTAGTAGCAAATTCAGCTACTTCTTCTAATATAGTTAAATCTGCTCCAAATGCTGTATCAAATACATAATCAAATCCTAAATTTTTAAGTGCTGTTACTAATTTCTTTTCACTATTCACACCAGGTTCTAATCCAAAAGCTTCACCTATAGATACTCTTACTGCGGGTGAAATAATAGTAACAACTATTTTTTCATTAGCATCTAATATTTCTTTTACTTCTCTATATTCATATCTAGGAACTAATGCTCCAGTTGGACAATTTAAAATACATTGACCACATCCTAAACATATTGGTTCTTTACATTTATTTAAATCATATTTTAAATTAACTATATTTTCACATGTTTTCTTACATTGACCACAATTAATACACTTTTCCATTATTCTCATAATTGATGGATTATAGTCACTTATTCTAATTCTTTTATCTTCTTCTACATCATTTACTATTTTTTCAGCTGTGTCATCTAATATATTATCAATTACTGAATCTATTACTGCATTAATTTCTTCTGGTGAAATATTAGTTTCTTCTAATTCTTTAAAATTTTCTTTAGGTGCACCACACATAGGACATATATAATTTTTTGTTATGTCTTCTTTTTCTTCTATATATCCACATTTTTCACACATATATTTTTTCATAGTTTCTCCTTAGTACTTAATATATTTAGTACAATTAAATCCATTACATTTAATTTGATATTGATCTAGTATTTTGTTCTCTTTAAATAATATAATTCTTGGATAAATATCATTATAATATTCTCTATTTAAATTAAATTTAGTTACTTTATTAGCTATATTTTCTATTTCTTTATCAGTAAATTCTTCTATATCTACATAATATACTTTTTCATTAGTAGTTATCCATTTTTCTAATACATCTAGAAATAATGTGCACTCTATACTAGAACAATTGCTACCAAAAAATATTACAGTAGAATTTTCTTTTTCTGATATTACTTCTATTAATCTTTCATAATTAATTTTAATAAATTCAGTATTTTGTTTCTTTTCTATTTTATATTCACTAATTGATTTATTAAAATAGTTTTCAAATTCATAATTTAATGATTCTTCTGGTGTATCATAGAATACAGTTTTTTTATCATTAATTATTAATACTAATTTATTATCATTTACTTTATCTAATACAAATTTTTCCCCACAATTAAGATTTAATATTTTTTTTCTTTTATCATATGTATATTTAGAACAATAATCATATTTTCCTCTTACATTAGTATTGCTTGGTTTATTATAAGTAAAATTTTTTTCTTCAAAATATAAAGTACTATAATATCCTGTGTTAGTTTCATACTTATACCATGTTTTATATAAAAGTCTATTTTCAATCTTTGTTGGAAGGTATTTAATCAAAACAAAAAGAGTTACAATTATTATAACTAACATAAAATAAATAATGTATGTAATCCTTTTATTCTTCATATTATAATGATAGCAAAAACACCACTATTTTTCAATTATTTGTTAGTATTGGAATAATAATTGAACTCTGATATTTCTTTTGATATTTGTTCTAAATCATCAGAATCTGGGTCTTCATCTATAATATCATCCATTATCATTATTAATTCTTCTACTGATGATATTTTATCTAAATCTATTTGATATCTAGTTAATACTTCTATTTGATATTCTGATAAGAATATTCCTTTTTTTATTTCTTTATGCATATATTTATCACTAACTAAATCATCAATATCTATATTTTGATTATCTATTTGCATATATAACTCCAAAATAAAAAATCACTATTAATCAGTGATTCCATATTTATCTTTAAACTTTTGTACATTTCCAGTTTTAACTGTTTTAAATTTACCTGTATAGAATGAGTGACATTTATTGCAAGATTCTAATTGAATTTCTTCTTTAGAAGATCTTACTTCAAATTCATTACCACAAGCACATTTAACTTTACAAACTTTTTGTACTGGATGTATTCCCTTTTTCATATTTTTATCCTCCTCGCCATAACTAATTGATAGTTATAGAAATAACTTCATTTGGTATTATACATAAATATATGTTTAAATGTCAAGCATTTTCTATTCTACGTATTCTATATCAGCTCCAACTGCTCTTAATTTTTCTACAATATTACTATATCCTCTTAGAATAACATCGCATTGTTCTATTTCAGTAGTACCACTTGCTATTAATCCAGCAAGAAATAAAGAAGCACCACCTCTTAAATCTGTTGCTATTACATGAGTTCCTTTTAATTTTCTAGGACCTTTTATTTCTAATTTATTAAGTGTTAATACATTAGTAATAGCTCCCATTCTATTTAAATCATATGTGTTTTTAAATCTATTTTCATATAATGTTTCTTCTATATTTGAAACACCTTTAGCTTGAGTAAGTAATGTTGTTATAGGTTGTTGTAAATCAGTTGGAAAACCAGGGAAAACTTGAGTTTTAATATTAGCTGGCTTTATATCTTCACATTTTGATATTGTAAGAACATCTCCATTTATTTCATAATTTACACCTATCTCAGTTAATTTCATTAATAAAGCTCCAATATGTTCTTTAATAATTCCTCTAATTCTTAAATTTTTACCTATTAAAGCTCCAAGTATAATATATGTTCCACATTCAATTCTATCTGGAAAAACATCAACTACACCATTATCTACATTCTTAGTACCATCTATTTCAATAGTTTTTGTACCTGCTCCTCTTACATTAACACCCATATTAATTAAGAAAGACGCTACATTAACTATTTCAGGTTCCATAGCGGCATTTTCAATGATAGTTGTTCCCTCTGCTCCTGATGCTGCTAACATTAAGTTAATTGTTGCTCCTACACTTGGAAAATCAAAATAAATCTTTTTACCTTTTAATTTTTTAGCTGTTATAATATATCTATTTTTAATTATTTCAACATGAGCACCTAATTCTTGAAATCCTTTAATGTGAATATCTATAGGTCTTGCTCCAATATTACATCCTCCTGGGAAAGACATTTCTACTTTACCAAACTTAGCAAGTAAAGCTCCCATAAAATAATATGATGCTCTCATTTGAACACTTAAATCTTCTGGTATTGGTTTGTTTTTTAATTTAGATGAATCTATTGTAATAGCTCCATTATCTACTGTAACCTTACAATTTAAATGTTCCATTATTTTTATTAAATAATCTATATCCCTTATTTCAGGTACATTATATATAGTGCTTTTAGTTTTACATAAAGTTGCTGCTGGTAATAATGCAACTGCACTATTTTTAGCACCACTTATTTCTATTTCACCTGTTAATTCTTTTTGACCGTTGATTATAATTTTTGACATATAATGCCACGCTCCTCTTACTTATAATATACTATTTATTAGCCATTTTATCAACAAAATACAATTTTATTTACATAAAAAAAGCCTTTTTATAGGCTAATCTTTAATAATAAATAAATATCTATCTTTTCCAGATAAATCTTTTTCAATAATTGTTTTTACATTGGTAAAATTATTATCTACTATTTTAATAATATCATCTGCTTGTTGATATCCAATTTCAAATGCAATTATAAATTTATTATTTAAATATTTACTAGCATTTTTAATTATTTCTTTATAAAAATATAATCCATTATCATTTGCATATAAAGCTAAATGAGGTTCATATTTATCAACACTATATTCCACTTCTTCATTATTAGATATATATGGTGGATTACTAATTATTATGTCATATTTATCATTAATATTATTAAAAATATCACTTTCAATAAAATTAATATTAACATTATTACTTTTAGCATTGTTTTTAGCCACTTCTAGAGCTTTTTCAGATATATCACATGCAGTAACATCACAATCAATATTTTTCTTTAATGCTATTGATATAGCTCCACTACCAGTTCCTATATCTAATACATTAATTTTATTATTAAATATTTTTTTATAATATTTAATAGTCTTTTCAACTAAAAATTCAGTTTCATATCTAGGTATTAGAACATTATCATTAACATATATTTTATATCCATAGAAATTAACATACCCAATCAAGTATTGGATTGGGTATTTATTTAATAGTTTTTTATAGTCTTCTTCAATATTATTACTAACACTTAATAATTCTTCAGCTTCTAATCTTGAATAACCTAAATCAACTATTTTATTAATCATTATTTTCCTCTAAACGCATTCTTTCATCTTCAGCAATTAAAGATTCTATTAAATCTTCTAAATCACCTTCCATGATTTTATCTAAATGCATTACAGTATAATTTATTCTATGATCTGTTAATCTGTTTTGTGGATAATTATATGTTCTAATTTTTTCTGATCTATCTCCAGTACCTATCTTACTTCTTCTTTCATTACCTACTTTTTCATCTTGTTCTCTTTGTTTTAAGTCATATAATCTTGATTTAAGAATTTGCATAGCTCTTTCTTTATTCTTGATTTGACTTCTTTCAACTTGACAATAAACAATAATACCAGTAGGTATGTGAGTAAGTCTTACAGCAGAGTCTGTTGTATTAACACATTGACCACCTGCTCCACTACTTCTAGTAATATCTACTCTAATATCAGAATCTTTTATTTCTACTTCAACTTCTTCTACTTCAGGCATAACAAGTACTGTTGCTGTTGAAGTATGTACTCTTCCTTGAGATTCAGTTTCAGGTACTCTTTGAACTCTATGTGCTCCACTTTCATATTTAAGTTTTGAATAAACTGCTTCTCCACTTAATTGAAATTCTATTTGAGCATATCCTCCACTTTCACCTTCAACTTCATGAGTAACTTCTAATTTCCAACCTTGGTGTTCAGCATACTTAGAATACATTCTAAATAAGTCTCCAGCAAATATATTTGCTTCATCTCCACCAGCTGCACCTCTAATTTCCATAATAACGTTCTTTTCATCATTAGGATCTTTAGGTAATAATAATCTTTTTATTTCATTTTCTAATTTTTCTTTTTCAGAATGCAATTTATCTAATTCTTCATTAGCAAATTCTCTCATTTCTGGATCTTTTGCCATTTCTTTAGCAGCTTCAATATCTTCTATAACAGTATTATATCTTTTAGATGTTTCCACTGTTTTTTCTATTGAATTCTTTTCTTTTAAGATACCTTGCATCTTTTTATAATCATTATATACTTCTGGTTTTAATAATTCTTGTTCTAAATAATTATATCTTTCTTCAATTATATCTAATCTTTCTTTCATAATATCCTTCCTTTCTTAATAAATAGAAAGTCTATCTAAAGATTAGCATCAAATTCTTCATCCTCATCAACAACAACTAAATCTTTATAATCATCGTCTTCTTTATCATCTTCAGAGTCATCTAGTTCATCATAATAACCAGTTTCCTCTTCTTCATCTTCATATTTATCTTCAGCAATCTCTACATCATCATCTAGTTCATCTTCTATTTCTTTGATACTAATTTCAGCTGTATGATTTTCTCTTAAATCCCAATATCCTTTTTCTAACTGAATAAATCTTTTTTCAGTAGACATTAATGAGAAAAAATCCCCCATTTGATTTTCATATACTTCATCACCAAGTTCTAGTGAATCACATATAATTCTAAATATATCAGTTATTTTCATTTTTTTACCTTTTTCTTTTAAGATAATATAAGCTATATCATCAAAAGGTAAAACTTCTAATTCTTCTTTAGTAACTGTTTTAAATTTCATATTCAAATAGCCTCCAAATTCTTTCTGTTTCTTTCCATTAAAATTATACTTATTTTTTATAATAAATCAAGTTTTTTTTACTACTTTTTTTCCAAATAAAAAAATCCTAAAAAATAGGATTTTTTATTTCATATTATTCAGCTGGTGTTTCCTCTGCTGGAGTCTCAGCTGGTGCCTCTGGTGCAGGTGCTTCTGCAGGTACTTCTGCTGCTGGTGCAGCTTCTTCTAATTTAGTACCACAATTGCTACAAAATGCACCTGTTACTACTGAACCACATTTTGGACAAGCTTTTCCAACAACTGGTTGTTCAGGTACAACTGCAGCTCCTGCAAATAATGAACCTGGTTCAGGTTGTTGTGGTTGTGGATTATATAATCCTGGTCCTGCTGGTGCTCCATTAGCAGCTCCCATAGCATTTTGACCAGCCATACCTGCCATATTCATTCCCATGAATCCCATCATAGCTCCATTAGCATTACTAGATGCATTCTTAAGAGCTTCAGCAGTAGCACTTGCCATAAGTCCTGATTGCATTCCTTGATTTGAGAAAATTGCTGCTTCATCAACTTTATTAACTTTAGCCATTGATTCTTCAGTTAAGTTAATATCACCAATAGCAACATCTGTAATTTCTAAACCATAATTTTGTCTCCATGAATCATCAAGACAAGTATTCATTTCATTAGAAATATCTCCATTATATAATTGAATATCTCCAAATGAAACTTTATGTTTTCTCATAACAACTGAAATTGCTTGAGTAATTTGTTCTACAAATTTAGCTTGTAGTTGAGTTCCTACAATTTCTTCGTAAGTAACTGTATCTTTTGGATTTGCACCAATAACACTATTAACTAGTAAGATTGGATCTACAACTTTGAATGCATATTCTCCAAAGAATGTTACTTCTAACATACCATATTTTTCATCAGTAATTTTCTTTGGTTGTGGAGAACCAAATTTATTACCAGTGATAGTAAGTAAATTTACATAGTAAACTCTTTGATCCTTAGCAGTTTGTCCACCATAAGTGAAACGTTTTCCAATAGTTTTAAATGTTTGGATAATTGCTTCTCCTAAGTTTCCTGCAAAGATACTTGGTTCAGAACTAGTATCATAATAGAATGTACCAGCATCAGCAGTAAATTCTTTAATTTCTCCGTTGTCAATAATCATCATAGCCATTCCTTGTGGAACTACGATTGTACTACCATTAGAAATTACTCCTTCAGATGGATTTGTATTTCCTTCACCATGTTTTACGATTCCTCTTTGAATAAGAACGTTTTTTTCAATAGTAGGACAATTGACAAACTCTTTAAATTGATCACCTAATGCTGTTGTAGCTGCATTAGATAAAGCTTTGATTAATCCCATATTTCTACCTCTTTTCTTTATTAATACATCTTTAGTATAACATTTATTTTAATTATAGTAAAATATTTTTTTAAAAAAGAAAAAGACACTATACAGCGTCTTTATCAATTTCTATTATAATTCTATATTTATTATCTAAATCTATCTCAGTTGTTTTAACACTTTCTTTGTTAATATCTAATTCTTTTATACAATTTCTAATTCTATCAACTGTCTTATTTAATTTAGAATTATATTTAGTTTCTTCTTCTTTTATTTTTTCTTCTATTTTTTCTTTAGGCATATCATTATTATCTAACATTTGATCAATTAATCCTTTATTTTGAAATGGATTAATTTGACTATATACATCTGGTATAGCCTCTATATTAGGTAATATTTCTATATCATCTACCAAACCTTCACCAGTACTATTTTTATCATTAATACTATCTAGTATTTTTTTAGTTTCTTCTAGTTTATTATCACTTACATTTTCTTTATAAACATTAGGATTGAAATACTCTTTTGGAGGTTCACTATCATATCTAACTGAAGAAGTAAAACTACTTGGATCAAATATTTCTATTTCAGGTTCTTCTGGCTCTTTTCCTTTATTTAGAATTTTACTTACTTCATCTTCTGTTTGTTTAACAGTCAATTTTTCATTAACTATCCTCTTTAATAATTCTTCTTGTTGTTCTTCATTTTCTAATGTTAATAAACTTCTAGCGTGTCTTTCAGATATTTTATTATATAAAAGACTATTTTGAACACTCTTAGGTAAACTAAGAAGTCTAATTTTATTTGCTATAGAAGATTGACTAATTCCTAATTTAGACGCAATAGTTTCTTGTTTGAATCCTCTATCCATTAATTTCTTAAATGATTTTGCTTCTTCAATAACTGTTAAATTTTTTCTTTGAAGATTTTCTAATAATGCAATTTCTGCACTTGTATTATCATCAGTATTATTAATAATAGCTGGTATTTTTTTAATTCCTGCGATTGTAGAGGCTTTATATCTTCTTTCACCTGCTATTATTTCATATTTTTCACCTATTTTTCTTACAACAATAGGTTGAATTACACCATATTTAATTATAGAGTTAGCTAAATCATTTAATTCTTTTTCATCAAAAGCAAGTCTTGGTTGAAATCTATTTGGTATTATTTCATCTAATGGTATTAAAACAATTTCTTTTTTATTTTTGTCTTCCATAGCTTTCTCCTTTTATCTTTTTCCCTATTATAATTTTAATTCATTTTTTAATTTTTATCAATGACTTTTATATTTTTTAAGAATTGTTCCATAATTTCTAGGATATTTTTTATTTGTCTCTTTATTTTTCTTAAAAACTGGTATCATTCTTACTGCATCAGTAATTGGTAAATTATATTTAATAACTTCTTTTAATTCTAAATTAAATTCTTTATTTAAATATTTATATTTATTTAATTCTTCTTCACAATCTGATTTTAATGGTAATAAATAACCCCCTACTTTTACAGTAGATGTAGAAAGTTCAATAATCATTGGAATAGATGTAACTGCTCTACATGTAACTACATCATATTTTTCTCTATTATTTATTCCATAATTTTCAATTCTATCATTAATTACTTCTACATTATTTAAATTAAATTTATTTTTTAATTCATTTAGAAAATTACACTTTTTATTATTAGATTCAATTAAAGTAACATTAATATTTTTAAATAATAATGCTATTACCATACCAGGAAATCCTGCTCCTGTACCAAAATCTAACAAACTATTAACATTATTTAAATCTATTGCTTTAGATAAACATAAGGAATCATAAAAATGTAATAAGAATACATCTTTTTTTTCTAATATAGATGTTAAATTAAATTTTTCATTCCATTCTTTTAACATAACAAAATAATTATATAAATCATTATATAATTCTTCTGTTATTTCAATACTAAGATCTTTACAATAATTAATAAATTCTTCTTTATTCATTATTATATTCCTTTTTTAAATATACAAGTAACATTGTAATATCAGATGGATTTACTCCACTTATTCTAGATGCTTGACCTATTGTTAATGGTCTGATTTTAGAAAATTTTTGTCTTGCTTCTGTAGCTATATTTCTAACCTTATTATAGTCTATATCTTCAGGAATTTGTTTTTCTTCTAATTTTAACATCTTATTTACTTCATTTTGAGTCTTTTTTATATAGCCTTCATATTTAATATTTATTTCAACTATTTCTGATATTTCTCTATCATAATCATATTTTAAATAATCTAATAAACTATTTAATTCTATTTCAGGTCTTTTAATTAATTCACTTAATTTTACTTTACCAGTTAATTTAGATGAATTATTTGCTTCTAAAAATTTGTTATTTTCTTTATTATTTTCAAAATAATTATTATTTAAATATTCATTTAATTTATCTATTTCTTTTAATTTATTTTTAAAAATATTATACTTTTCATCATTTATTAAACCTAATTTTCTTCCAAATTCAGTTAATCTTAATGATGCATTATCATGTCTTAATAATAATCTAAATTCTGCTCTTGATGTTAATAATCTATATGGTTCTGTTATTCCCTTATTAATTAAATCATCTATTAAAACACCTATGTATGCTTCATTTCTCTTTAAAATAAATGGTTCTTTATTATCTATTTTTAATACTGCATTTATTCCAGCCATTAATCCTTGAGCAGCTGCTTCTTCATATCCACTTGTTCCATTTATTTGACCAGCAGTAAATAAATTCTCTATTATTTTACTCTCTAAATTCATATTTAATTGAGTTGGATCAATAGCATCATATTCAATAGCATAACCATATTTAGTAATAACACATTCTTTTAAACCAGCCATTGTATGTAATAATTGTTCTTGTATTTCATGAGGCATTGTTGTACTAAAACCACCTACATAATATTCAATATCATCACTACGTTCTGGCTCTAAGAATATTTGATGTCTATCTTTATCATTAAATTTAACTACTTTATCTTCTATAGATGGACAATATCTTGGACCAACGCCTTTAATTAGTCCACTATATAAAGCACATTTATCTAAATTATCCATTATTATTTTATGAGTTTCTTTATTTGTATATGTTAAATAACATGGTCTTTGCTTTTTAGGATCATAACTAGCTTCATAAAAATTACTAAATGTTAATTTTTCTTTATCTCCTTCTTCTATAGTTACTTCATCAAAATTAATTGAACTTTTTAATATTCTAGGAGGAGTACCAGTTTTTAATCTAATTATTTTAATACCATTTTTTTGTAAAGAATCACTTAAATACATAGAATTCTTTTCACCATGTGGTCCACCTTTATAACTTTCATGTCCACATAAAATATCTGAATTTAAATAAGTACCTGTTGTTAATATAGCTGCCTTACATTCAAATTCTTTTCCTGATTCTGTTTTAATCCCCTTAATAACTTTATTATCTACTATTAAATCTTTAGCAAGGTCTTCCAATAAATCTAAATTTTCTTGATTTTGAAGAGTTTTTAACATCTCTTTAGGATAATTTACTTTACAACCTTGTGCTCTTAAAGATCTAACTCCAGGTCCTTTTTTAGTATTCAACATTTTAATTTGTAAATGAGTTTTATCAGCATTATAACCCATTTCTCCACCTAAAGCATCTATTTCTCTAACTACTATTCCTTTAGCAGAACCTCCTATAGATGGATTACATGGCATATCAGCTATATTTTTAAAATTGCCTGTGATTAATAATGTTTTTTTACCCATTCTTGCACATGCTAAAGAAGCCTCACATCCTGCATGGCCTCCTCCAACTACAATAATGTCATATTTCATATTAATCATCTTACTTTCCTAAGCAAAATTTACTAAATATTTCATCTAATAAATCATCTTTATATACACTACCAGTTATTTCACCTAATGTTTCCCATAATAATTTTATATTAATTTCCATTAGATCAACTGGTGTGTCACTTTTTAATTCTTTCTTTATATCTTTAATAATACTTAAACAGTTATTAAGTAATCCTATTTGTCTTGCATTTGATATATATGTATAGTCTGAATTAGTTATGTCATCTAAATCAAATATTTCTACTATTTTATCCTTTAATAGTTTGATATTATCTTTTTCTTTAGTAGTTATTTCTATACTATCAAATTTATCTAATTTACTATTTTTCTTTTTACCTAAATCAATTTTATTATACACAACTAATACTTTTTTATTCTTTATTTTATCTAATACTTTTTCATCTTCTTTATCAAAATCATTTGATGAATCTACTACAAATAATATAAGATCTGAATCATTAATTTTTTTAATACTCTTTTCTATACCAATAGATTCAACTACTTCATTAGTTTCTCTTATACCAGCTGTATCAAAGAAATTAACTTCTATACCATTAATAGTAATACTTCCTTCAACTATATCTCTTGTAGTACCTTTTACATCGGTAACAATAGCCTTTTCTTCACCTAATAATTCATTTAAAATACTACTTTTTCCAACGTTAGGTTTACCAACTATTGCAATATTAATACCGTTTTTAATTATTAAACCATTTTTACTATTATCTAATAATTCTTTTATTTTATCTTCTATATATTTAACTTTTTCATCGACTAATTCTTTAGTAACTACTACTGCGTCTTCATACTCTGGATAATCTATATTTACTTCTATATTAGCTATTAATGTTAATATATTACTTCTTAAATCATTTATCTTATTAGATAATTCATGATTAATTCCTCTCATAGACATTTTTCTTGCAGCATCTGTTTTAGAATCAATCATATCAGCAACTGATTCTGCTTCTATTAAATCTATTCTTCCATTTAAAAAAGCTCTTTTAGTAAATTCACCTGGTTCAGCAAGTCTACATCCATTTGATAATAATAATTCCATTATTTTATTAACACAAGTCTTACCACCATGTGTATTTATTTCTACTGTATCTTCTGTTGTAAAAGATTTAGGACTTTTAAAATATGATACTAATACTTCATCTACTTGTTCATTTTTATCCATTATAAAACCATATGTTATAGTATGAGATTCTTTTTTAGATAAATCTTTATCAAATATTTTATTAACTATTTCTAGAGATTTATTTCCACTAACTCTTATAACATTAATTGAACTTTCACCAACAAGTGTTGCTATTGCACATATTGTATCATTCATATATGTCCCTTCTTTCCACAAGATTATAGCATAAACACTATATAAAGTAAACAAAAAAGAGTATTTCTACTCTTCTGTTTCTTCTTTATTTTCACTATATTTTATTACTACACATCTATTAGGTTCTTCACCTTCAGACTCAGTAACTATATATTTAAATCCTTGTAGTGCTTCATGTACTAATTTTCTTTCATATGAGTTCATCGGATCTAATTTAACATCTACTTTAGATAAAGTTACATCTCTAGCTATTTTTTTAACTTTCTTTTCTAAGAAATAATTTTGTTTTTCTTTATATTTTTCAACATCAATTGTAATATTAACATATAAATCTATAGCATTATAAATAGCTTGTCTTACATAAGTTTGAATTGAATCTAAAATATGACCTTTTTTACCAATTAATACTGAATTATTTTGTGAATAAATTTCATATTTAATTTTTCCTTCTCTTATTTTAGTTTCAACATTAGCTTTAATATTTAAAGATAATAATAATTCTTTTAATACTTCTTTACCTATTTCAGCAACATCAGATAATTTAACTACTTCTAATGTATATTTTTTACCACTAAATAATCCACCTTTTTCTTCATATAAATTAGTAATTATATTTTCTTCTTTTTCATTTAATTCTTCTAAAGCTTTTTCTAATAGACCATCTTTACTCTTTGCTTGAAATTTATATTTTTCCATATTAATTTGTTCCTTTCTTTTTGACTATATAGTTTTGAACTATTGTAAATCCACTAGATACGATCCAATATAAAGCTATTGAAGTTGGTAATGAGAATGACATAATACTAATAAATACTACCATTGATATACTCATTATTTTCATTTGTTTTTGTTGAGTTTCATCACCAGTTGTTGAATTAATATTCTTGAATGAGAAATATGTACATCCTATTATTATTGCAACTAATAATATATACCAATAATTTCCAACTTGAAATCCTTCTAATGGAGTTGTTCCTAAATTAAATACTAAGAAATCTTTTTCAAAGAAAGCTGGTACTCTATAAACTGCTTCTAAGAAAGCAAAGAATATAGGCATTTGCAAAAATGCAAATAAACAACTAGCAAATGGATTAATATCATATTTTTTATATATTAACATCATTTCTTGGCTCTTAGCCATCATTGAATCTTTGTCATCTTTTCCTTGATATTTCTTTTCTATTCTTTCCATATCTTTTTGAGCTTTTTTCATATTTTCACTCATATTTGTAGATTTTTTAGATATTGGATATAATGCTGCTCTTAAAACAAATCCCATTATCATAATAGCAACACCATTATTTTTAACTATTAAACCTATTTTTACTATTAACCATGCTAATGGTTTTACAAATAATGATGTCCATAATCCTTCATAACCACCTGAATTAATTTTTAAATCTTTACAAGCTGGTAATTCAGAATAATCAACTTTTGTTTCATTTCCTAATCTATCATATGCTTCAACTAATTCTTTACTTTCAGGTCTACATATTATATTTGTAACATATGATTTAGTACTATTATCTTCATTAACTAATTGAGCTCTCTTTGTACAACCACATAACATTACTAATAGTAAAACTAATACTATTATTTTTTTCTTCATTTTAACTCCTCCAAAATATTTAATAATTCTTCTTTTATATTAATATAATTAATATCTAAAATCGCTTTCCTAAGTATTATAACACAATCATAAGATTTATCTAGTTTATTTTTCATTAATATATCTTTTATTCTTCTTTTATATAAATTTCTTATATTTGCCTTACCTATTTTTTTACTAACACTTATACAATATCTATTGTAATCATAATTATTTTTTAAATAATAAATTACAAAAGATTTACTAACTTTTTTAGATGAATTATTTATTATACTTTGTATTTCTTCATTTTTCCTTATTATATACTTTTTATTCATATAACTCACCTGGCAACATTATTATATAAAAAAAAATACTTTATTTAAAGTATTTTATTTTGCTAATTCTTTTCTTCCTTTTGCTCTTCTTGATTTTAATACACTAGTTCCTCTTCTAGCTAAAAATCCAGAAGTTTTACTCTTTTTACTATTATTTGGTTGAAATGTTCTTTTCATTATTATCCTCCCTTTCTTCAACTGACTAAGATTATATTATAACAATTTCTAATTGTCAATTATTTTGCTTTTCTATACTACTTATTTCATTTTTTATTAATTCATTAAAATCATTATATTTTGATATTAATTTAGAAATGTTATCAAGAAATACTTTTCCATTAGTAGTAGATCCATCTTTTAAATTAATAATATCTTCTGGATTAATAATTGATGTTATATTATTTTTAACAAAGTAATCTTTTATAGTTATCATTTTACCGTTATTTAAATTTACAATTTTATTTCCATACTCTTCTGTCAATATATATTTGTTACCTAAATCTATACTTTTTTCTTTTGTATACTTTACACCTTCTAATTCAGATAATAGTCTATCTAAAATATTATCAATAATTTCTATACCTATTCCTAATTTTTTGTGTGCAAAATATGCACTTGCCATTAAATACATCTTTTTATATGTCATATTCATTTTATTGTCATCTACTAGCTTTAATAATACATTTATATTTTCAAAATTATTAGATAAGATACTATCATACATACCACAAAAATCATCATATATTCTATCTGAATCATGAGTCTTAACATTATTTTCATAAAACTTAGAATATACTAAACTTAAAAATTCTAAACTACCATATTGCACTACTACACTTTGATCTTCTTTTAGAATAAATTTCATATTGCCTTGTTCATCTGCTATAAAATTATAATAATTACAATTATATCCACTAAGTTTTAAACTTTTATTATTTATAAATAATTTTTCATAACTATTTATATTTTCATATTGATATATATAATCAATTATAAAACCTAACATTCTTTTTTCATTAGGATTTATTTCAAATCTATATATTTTACTTAAAAAATCTCTAAATCTACTTATTAGTACTTCTTTTTCTTCTTTGCATATAGAAAAAAATTCATATAAATATCTTAAATATGTACTTTTAAAATCATATGGATCATATTCTCTATATATACCTATATAATATTTTTGAATTAATAAAGGAAAAACTCTAGATTTAACTACATTTTTTATTTTATTATTACTTTCAAAGAAATCTATTAATCTATTAGCATCTTTAATATCATAAACTTCAATTTTAAATAGAGGATTCTTATTATTCTTATGAACACTAATTTTACAAGTAATACTATTATATATAATAAAGTTTATAATAGTTGGACATATTTTATCCATATCATAATTAAAAATAGGAAAATCTAATATAACCTTATTATAATAATTAAAAAATTTATTAAAAAGAATAAAAGTATTAGTCCATCCTAAAGAATCCCAATACTTAATTTCTGGTTTTACATTAGTATCTTGTTTTAAAGCTTCAAATATAGTTTTTTGTAAATCAAAAAATATTGGTTTATTATAATCACCAATTGATACATTATAATGATAAACTTTTTCTAAAAATTTTTCATAACTATAATTTTTAGTTTTTCTATATAATTCTAAAAAATAATTTTCTATATCTTCCTTATTATTCATTTTCTCTCCTATTATTATTTTATCATATTAATAATTTTATACCATATTTTTTTAACATTATGTTAAGTTATAAACACTAAATTAACATTTTATGTTAACTTATCAACAAGTTATGAACATTTTTATGTTAATTTGTATTTAAAAATGTTGATATTGTTGATAACTATATTTTTTACCTTTATTTATAATGAAAAAATTATTTACAAATTGTGTATAACTTGTTAGTATATTTGTTAATAAGTTTTTTTATTTGACATTAAAATAATTAATTTTTATAATTTTTATAGAAAGAACATTTATACGAAAGGAATGTAGAAATGACAAAGGATGAGGTTTTGGAAAAATTACTTGTTAACTTAAAAAATAAAGTTTCTTTGATGTCATTTAATACAATGCTAAAAGACTTGTATATATATTCCTATAAAGATAATGAAATCGTTTTAACAATAAATGGAGAAAATGAATTATTATTGCAAACTATAGAAAAGAATTATAGTTCTACAATAGAAGAAATATTAAATGATATTACTAATGATTCATGTGTAATAAAGTATGAACAGTTTTCTAGTTTAAAAGAGAAAGAAGATACTAAAAAGATAATACAAAAGATAGAAGATAATAGTTCTGTTGATATTAAATTAGAAGATGATTTAAATAACTATAATTATAGTAGTAATTTTAATGTGTTATATACTTTTGATAATTTTGTAGTTGGTGAATCTAATAAGTTAGCTTACGGATCAGCTTTAGCAGTAGCACAAAATCCAGGTAAATTATATAATCCATATTTCTTATATTCTAAGAGCGGACTTGGTAAAACACATTTAATGCATGCTATTGGTAATTATATTGTTAGTAATTCAGATAAAAAAGTATTGTACGTTACTGCTGATCAATTTATGAATGATTATAGAGTAATAGCTAATACTAAAGGAAGTAATGATAATAACATTAAATATATAACAGCGTTTAGAAATAAATATAGAAATATAGATGTATTAATAATAGATGATATACAGCAATTTGAACGTTATACAAAAACACAAACTGAATTTTATAATACATTTAATGAATTATATGATTCTAATAAACAAATTATTATGGCATCAGATAGATCTGTTAATGATTTTAAATTATTAGAAGATAGATTAAAAACTAGATTTAGTTGGGGATTAACAGAATGTATTAATCCACCAGATAATGAGTTAAAGAAGAAAATTATTCTTAATAAAAATAAAGTATATGATTTTGATTTAGATTTAAATAATGAAGTACTTGATTATATAGTTAATTATTGTGGATCTAATATTAGAAATCTAGAAGGATGCTTAAAAAGATTATTTTATTACAAAACAATGTTTCATATAGATAACTTCTCATTAGATGAAGCTAAAAATGCACTTGAAGAATATGTTCAAGAAAGAGTTTATAAAACAAATTCTTTAGCTAAGATAATAGATGTAGTTGCTAAATTCTATGATTTAGAAGTATCTATGTTAAAAGGTAAAATGAAGAAAAAGAAAGTTACTGATGCTAGAAGCATAGCAATGTACTTGTGTAAATTTATGACAGATGAAACATTAGAAAGAATAGGGCTTGAAATGGGAGGTAGAGACCATTCAACAGTTATTTATTCTTGTGATAAAATTTCTAAAGAGTTAAAAACAAATACTAAACTTCAAGAAGAAATAAAAATATTAAAAGAAAAAATTTGTGAATAAATTATTAACAAAAATAGTTAATAAAAAAAGTAATAATTATAGAAAATATCTATATAAAATAAAGTTATCAACATATTAACAATGCATATTAATAATATTTAATTAAATAAGGAGGTAATATTATGAAAATGTTAATTGAAAAAAAAGTTTTATTGGAAGGATTAAATGCAGTAAGTAGAGCTTTATCTACAAGGAACATAATACCTGTATTAAATGGTATTAAATTTGAATTAAAGAAAAGTGGTTTATATTTAACAGCTACAGATAATGATATTACTATTCAATATTTTATAGATAAAAAAGAAATAAAGAGTATTGATGAAGTAGGTGTATCTATTATATATGGTAAATCTATGTTAGAAATAGTTAAGAGATTACCTGATACTGATATATTAATAGAAAATTTTGAAGGAAATGAAGTATCTTTTAAAACTGAAACATCAGTGTATAACTTTAATTGTTTCCTAGAAGAAGATTTTCCTAATGTATATTTAGATGAATCAAAAGAACCAATTATGTTTGATAGTAATAAGTTTAAAGAAACTATTAACAAAACATCATTTGCATGTTCAGTTCAAGAAAGTAGACCTTTATTAACAGGTATTAATATTAAAATAACAGGTGATATATTTGAATGTATTGCAACAGATTCATATAGATTAGCTAAATTAACTTATACAATTAGTAGAGAATCAACAGATAATATAAATATAGTAATACCATCAAGAAATATTAATGAATTTGTTAAGATAATTGGTGATGATCAAGAAATAGAAATGAATGTTTATAGTAATAAAGTTATTTTTAGAACTAAAAATATTACTTTCCAAAGTTCATTATTAAATGGTAATTATCCAAATACTGATAATTCAATAGCTAAAGAATTTAAATATATGTTAAAAGTTAATTTAAAAAATTACTTTAGTATTTTAGATAGAGCATCACTATTAACTCAATCTAAAGATAAAAATATAATTGATATGGAAATTGTTGATAACAAGTTAATTATTAGAGCAAGTAGTTCAGAGATGGGAAATGTTGAAGAAAAAATGGATATTGAAAATGAAACATCTAATAATTTAAAAATATCATTTAGTGCTAAATTTATGTTAGATGCATTAAGAATGTTTAATGAAGAAGAAATTTATTTATTACTAAATGGAGAAATTAGTCCAATAATATTAAAAAATATTAATAATGATGAAATGATTCAATTAATATTACCTATGAAGACATATTAAAAGCAAAGAAATTTGCTTTTTTTATTTATATAGACATAAAATGACATATTTCGACACGTTCAAATGATAGATTATTGTTTGAAAAGGAGGAAGAATATGAATTATGAGATTAATTATGACACGCAGATAATAATTCCAATAGGTAGGAAAAGTTCTAAAATAATTGAAAGTGAAGATGAATATTTTATTAAAAATGATACCATGAGTATTTTAGAACACAGTTGTGAATATTTTGGTAGTTCATTTGAAGGAAGAAAGGAAGGCACTAAAAAGTTATTAGGTATTACCCATAAGTCACCAATAATAATAGAAGAGAGTAGAAAAATAATATTTTTTCCTACAACATCTCCAGAAAAAGATGATTGTGTTTGGATTAATCTAGATAAAATTGATACATATTATAAGAAGGATAGTAAGACCTCAACAATTAAATTTAAAAATGGGGATATCATTGATTTAAATTTATCAATTGGATCATTAAACAATCAAATTTTAAGAGCTACTCGTTTAAAATTTGTTTTAGACGAAAGAATTGGTACAAAAGAAGATAATAATTATTAAATTATCTTTTTTTATATACTATTTTATGGTATAATATTATCAGTGGGTAGGAGTATTAGAAAAAACAAAAATTAAAATTTGATACATTTAAGTGGGGTTAAAATGAATATAACAAAAATTGAATTGTTAAATTTTAGAAATTATAAGAAAAAAATTTTTGATAATTTTTCTAATTTAAATATTATTATTGGAAAAAATGGAGTAGGTAAAACTTCAATAATAGAAGCTATATATATTGGTAGTTTAGCTAAATCATTTAAAACTAATAATGAATTATCTATTATTAATGAAAATAGTGATTTTTTTAGAATTAAAGTTCACTATTTTGATTATGGCCCTAAAAAGAATTTAGAATTGTATTTAGATAAAAATGGTAAAAAGTCTAAAATTAATTCTAAAATTCAAAGAAAACTTAGTGATTTTATTTCACAATATAGAATCATTTTACTTTCACCAGATGAATTAAAGTTAATTAAATCATCTCCTAATACTAGAAGAAATTATTTAAATATTCAAATATCTCAATTAAATAAAGAATATATATATAATTTGAATAATTATAATAATTTAATAAAAAACAAAAATGATTATCTAAAAAAATTAATGCTAAATAGTAATTTAGATACAAGATATTTAGATATTATTGATGAAAAAATAGTAGATGAAGGAATGAAAATTTATGAATATAGAAAAAAATATATAGATTCAATAAATCTATATATAAAGGATATATTTGATAAATTTATAAAGAATAAAGGTATATATATTAATTATTTGTCTGATTATGAAATAAATGATAGAGAAAAATTACTAAAAGAATTAAAAAAGAATAGAAGAAGAGAAATAAATTTAGGTATGACTGATTATGGAATTCATAGAGATGATTATGAATTTATACATAATGGTAATAATGCTAAAGAATATAGTTCACAAGGATTACAAAAACTAATAGTGTTAGCTATGAAATTATCTGAAGTACAAATATTTATTAATGAATATGATATTTATCCAATAGTATTATTAGATGATCTATTTAGTGAACTAGATGCTAAAAATAGAAATAATATTTTTAAATCATTAGATAAAAAAACTCAGGTATTTATAACAACAACAGATTTAAAAAATATTAATAAAAATATAATAAAGAATGCTAAAATATATGATTTAGACAAAGAGGTGTAATTATGAAAAATGACTATAGTGTTGATGACATTCAAGTATTAGAAGGGTTAGAAGCTGTAAGAAAAAGACCTGGTATGTATATAGGTACTACTGATTTAAAAGGTCTTCATCATTTAGTTTGGGAGATTGTTGATAACTCAATAGATGAAGCTTTAGCAGGTTATTGTAAAAATATAGAGATTATTATTAATAAAGATAATTCAATAACTGTAAAAGATGATGGTCGTGGAATTCCATGTGAAATTCACCCAAAAACAGGTATATCAACAGTTGAAACAGTTTATACTGTACTACACGCTGGTGGTAAATTTGGTGGCGGTGGCTACAAAGTATCTGGTGGACTTCACGGTGTAGGTGCTTCAGTAGTAAATGCTTTATCAAAATGGGTTAATGTAACAGTTTATAGAGATGGAAAAATACACGAAGCTAAATTTGAAAATGGTGGAAAAACTGTTCAAAAATTAACAGTAATAGGTGAATGTGAGCCAGAAAGAACAGGAACAACAGTTTCATTTAAACCAGATCCTGATATATTTGATTCTGAAATATATGATTATGAAACATTAAAAGTAAGAACAAGAGAATTAGCTTTTTTAAATAAGGGACTACAATTAACACTAAGAGATGATAGAGATGAGGAAGATACTCAAGGTGAAAAGTTCTTATATGAAGGTGGAATAAGTGAATATGTTAGATTTATAAATCAAGGAAAAACACCTCTACATGAAGATATTATACATTTAACTGGTGAAAAAGATGGAATAATGTTTGAAGTAGCAATGCAATATAATAATGGATATAATGATAACATTTATTCATTTGTTAATAACATAAATACACATGATGGTGGTACTCACGAAGAAGGTGTTAAAAGAGCATTAGTTAGAGTAACAAATAGTTATGCTAGAAAAAATAAAATATTAAAAGAAAATGATGAAAATTTAACAATAGATGATGTAAAAGAAGGACTTACAATGATAGTTTCTTGTAAGCATCCAAACCCTCAATTTGAAGGACAAACAAAAGGTAGATTAGGAAACTCTGAAGTTAAGAATTTGGCTGATAGTGTATTTGCTGAAGGATATGAGCAATTTTTACTAGAAAATCCTGATGAAGCAAGAATTATAGTTAGTAAATCAATATTAGCGAGAAATGCTAGAATGGCTGCTAAAAAAGCTAGAGAAGCTACAAGAAAAAGTGACTTAGCAACAACAAACTTCTTTGGAAAATTATCTGATTGTAAGAGTAAAGATCCAACTGTTTCTGAAATATTTATAGTCGAGGGAGATAGTGCCGGAGGTTCTGCTAAAAAAGGTAGAGATTCAATGACACAAGCAATACTTCCATTAAGAGGTAAAATATTAAACGTTGAAAAAGCTAGACAAGATAAAGCTTTAGGAAATGAAGAAATTAGATCAATAATTACAGCATTTGGTACTGGAATTGGTGAATATTTTGATTTATCTAAACTAAGATATGACAAAATAATAATCATGACCGATGCCGATGTTGATGGATCTCACATAAGAGTACTATTATTAACATTATTCTATAGATTCTTTAGACCAATTGTTGAGGCTGGACATGTATATGCAGCTCAACCACCATTATTTAGAATAATGCATGGTAAAACAAGAAAATATGTTTTAAATGAAGAAGAATTAAATGATTATATGAATTCATTACCTGAAAATATTCGTTCTAGAGCAGAAATTGCCAGAATGAAAGGTTTAGGTGAGATGGATGCAGAAGAATTAAATGAAACAACAATGGATATTAATAAAAGAGTACTTAGAAAAATAACTGTAGATGATTGTATAGCAGCAGATGCAATATTTGAAAAACTTATGGGTGATGAAGTTGAACCTAGAAGAAAATTCATTGAAGAGAATGCTGGTTATGTACAAAATCTAGATATTTAGGAGGGTTATCATGGAAGAAGAATTAGAAAATATAGAAGAAAATGATACTGAAACATCAATTGAAGAAGATGTTGATAAAGTAAGTGTTGATAACAATTTTAGTGGTTATTTCCATGAGAGAGATAGATTAGATCATAATAATATAGTAGATGAAGTAAAAACATCTTTTATGGAATATTCAATGAGTGTTATAGCATCTCGTGCACTTCCAGATTTAAGAGATGGTTTAAAACCAGTTCATAGAAGAATATTATGGTCAATGTATGAATCAGGATATACACCTGATAAACCACATAGAAAAAGTGCTAAAACTGTTGGTGAAGTTATGGGTAATTATCACCCACATGGAGATTCATCAATATATGAAGCTATGGTTCGTTTAGCTCAAGATTTTAACCAAAGATATATGTTAATAGATGGACACGGAAACTTTGGTAATATCGAAGGCGATGGCGCAGCAGCTATGCGTTATACAGAATCAAGATTAGCAAAAATATCATTAGAATTATTAAGAGATATTAATAAAGATACTGTAGATATGGATGATAACTTTGATGTTACTAGAAAAGAACCAAAAGTTTTACCATCTAGATTCCCAAATGTACTTGTTAATGGTTCTATGGGAATTGCAGTAGGAATGGCAACAAATATACCACCACATAATTTAGGAGAAGTTATTGATGGATGTGTTGCTTATATAGATAATCCTGAAATTGATACAGATGGTTTAATGCAATATATTAAAGGACCTGATTTTCCAACAGGTGGTATTATTTTAGGAAATTCAGGTATAAAGAAAGCATATGATACAGGTAGAGGATCAATTACTATTAGAGGAAAAGCTGAAATAGAAGAACATAATGGTCATAATGCTATTATATTTACTGAAGTTCCATATGGTGTAAATACTATGGAATTAAAAAATAAAGTTGCTGAACTTGTTCATACAAAAGTAATTGATGGTATATCTGATTATCATACAGATTTAAAAGATGGTGTTAAAATTACTATTACTTTAAAGAAAGATGCAAATCCACAAGTAGTTTTAAATAATTTATATAAACATACATCTTTCCAAGTAAACTATGGAATCATATTCTTAATGCTAGATGGATTAACACCAAAAACATTAAGTTTAAAAGAAATTATTTCTAAATATATAGATCATCAAAAAGAAGTTATAATAAGAAGAACAAAGTTTGATTTAATTAAAGATGAGAAAAGAGTTCATATCTTAGAAGGTTATAAAATTGCTTTAAATAATATTGATGAAGTAGTTAAAATTATTAGAAATGCTAATACAGATGAAGAAGCTAAAGCAAAATTAATGGAAAAATTTGGTTTAGATCAAATTCAATCTGAAGCAATATTAGAATTAAAATTAAGAAGATTAACTGGTTTAGAAAGAGATAAGATTGAAGAAGAATTAAAAGCATTACTTGCTGAAATAGAAGAATTAAAATCTATTCTTGCTTCTGAACAAAAAGTATTAGAAATTATTAAGAAAGAAATGCTTGAAATAAAGAATAGATATAGTGATGATAGAAGAACAACTATAGATATGACAGCTATTGACTATATTGAAGATGAAGCATTAATACCACAAGATGAAATAATTGTTACTATTACAAATAAGAATTACATTAAGAGATTACCTAAAGACACTTACAAATCTCAACATAGAGGTGGAGTTGGTATTAAAGGTATAACAACAACAGATGATGATTATGTAGAACAATTATTATCATTAAATACACATGATTACATATTATTCTTTACTAATAAAGGTAAAGTATATAGAATGAAAGGATATAATGTTCCTGAATATTCTAGAGTTGGAAAAGGACTTCCAATCGTTAATTTACTTGCATTAGATAAAGATGAGAAAGTAAATACTATGCTTCGTAGCAATTCAGACGACGCAAATAAATGTTTGATATTTAGTACAAAGAATGGTCTTGTTAAGAGAACTTTAATGAAAGAGTTTGATAATATAAGACAATCTGGTAAGATTGCTATAACACTTAAAGAAAATGATGAATTAATATCTGTTAAAGTAACAGAAGGTGATAGTCAAATATTAATGTGTTCTTCAAACGGTAGAATGGTTAGATTTAATGAAAATGAAATAAGAATCATGGGAAGAACTGCTGCTGGAGTAAGAGGAATTAACTTAGGTGATGATATTTGCGTAGGAAGTGAAATATCAGAACCAGGTAAGTTATTATTAGTTGTTTCTGAAAACGGATATGGTAAAAAGACACCAATTGAAGAATATAGAGAAACTAAGAGAGGTAGCAAAGGTGTTAAAACAATTAATATATCTGATAAAACAGGTAAAATAGTTGGATTTAAATCAACAACAAATGATAAAGATTTAATGATTATTTCTAACAACGGAATCATTATTAGAATGGATGTAGCTAATATTTCTCAAATGGGAAGAGTTACTAAAGGTGTTAAATTGATAAGTCTTAAAGAAAATAATATAGTTGCATCTATTTCAATAATAGATAAAGAAGAACCTGATGAATCAGAAGATACTAATAATGAAGAAGTTATTGAAACAGCTCAAGAAGAAAAAGTAGATGAATAATCTACTTTTTTTATTAAATAATATTTCCCGGGAAATATTATTGATCAAATATAAGTCCAATGTTCCACGTGGAACATTAAAATATAATATGTATTTAATAACTAATAATTGCATTATTTATATTAAAATTATTTCCCGGGAAATAATTTTATAGTATTTGAAATATATAAATTTTATAAAGATAATATAAATCTTATATATAAAAGGATAGAAAATACGTTATTATTTAGCTAAAATAAATTAAATAATTAATAGTATAATGTATTCAATGTTCCACGTGGAACATTGAATATGAAAGTATTAGTTTTTAAAAAATAGTTGTTAAAGGTAAAAAAATATTTCCCGGAAAATATTTTTTTAATTAGCAGTATATATAAATTGTTTAAAAATCTATATAATTTATCAAAATAGTATCATAATGTATTAAATTAACTGATTTAATAATTCAAAATTATATTAATTTGATGAATCAATGTTCCACGTGGAACATTGATTAAAATAATACTAGACATAAGTATTTATAGAAAAACCAGTGGCTTATAACATTAAAAATATTTCCCGGGAAATATTTTATTGATCTAAAATATATGTTCCACGTGGAACATTAAAAAAATACTTGCAATTATCTATTAAAAATATATAATATATTTGTGCAACGGTTATTGTATGAACCAGGTCAGAATCGGAAGATAGCAGCCTTAAATATTAATGCCGTGTGCACTTTTTTTATTTTATAAAGGTGAAATATGAATAAAATAATAGATATTTTAATAAAATTGAGTGATAAAGCTTTAAAGAATGATGATGTACCAATATCATGCGTAATAGTTAAAGATGGTGAAATTATTGCCAAAGATTATAATAAAAAAGTTAAAAACAATGATCCATTAGCCCATGCAGAAATATTGTGCATTAAAAAAGCAACAAAAAAATTAAAGACTAATAATTTAAATGATTGTGAATTATATAGTTTATTGATTCCTTGTAAAATGTGTAGGGAAGTTATAAAAGAAGTAAGAATTAAGAAAGTACATTATATATTAGATAATGATAAAGAAATTAATGATAATACTAAATTTTATAAAATAGATGTTGATAGCAGTCTAAATAAAGAATTAAGCAATAAAATTACTTCATTTTTTAGGAAGAAAAGATAGTAAATAAGGGACTTATTTGATATAATTATTTAGGGAGGTAATGATGTCATATATATCACTTTATAGAAAATATAGACCACATAAATTCAGTGATGTTGTTGGTCAAGAAGTTGTTGTTAAAATACTTCAAAACAGCATTGTTGAAAATAAAATTGGTCATGCTTATATATTTAGTGGACCTAGAGGAACAGGTAAAACAAGTATTGCTAAGATATTTGCTAAAGCAGTTAATTGTTTAAACAATAAAAAAGGCGATGTTTGTGGTAAATGTGATGTTTGTAATAAAGGACAAACAGAAGAAATTGATATAGTTGAAATCGATGCTGCAAGTAATAATGGTGTCGATGAAATAAGAGAAATAAGAAATAATGCCAAGTTATTACCATCATTATATAAATATAAAGTATATATAATTGATGAAGTTCACATGTTATCAACAAGTGCATTCAATGCTTTATTAAAAACATTGGAAGAACCTCCAAGTCACGTAATATTTATATTAGCTACTACAGAATTTAATAAAATACCAATAACTGTAGTGTCTAGATGTCAAAAGTTTGATTTTAAGAAGATCAAAACAAAAGACATAATTAAAAGATTAGAACTTATTTTAAAAGAAGAAAATAAAGAATTAGATAGCAATATAATAGAGTTTATAGCTAAAGTAAGCGATGGTGGATTAAGAGATGCTATTAATCTTTTAGATCAAGTACTTTCATTAAATAAAGAACAAATTACATTAGAGGATGTTTATTCATTAATAGGATATATAGAGGATGATTCTATATTTGATTTATTAGAACAAATGTTTGTAGGAAATATCACAAATACCCTAAAATACTTAGATGAATATACTCAATCTAATAAGAATTTATCATTTTTGTGTGGTAAATTAATAGACATAGTAAAAGATATAATTATATACTGTAATACTAATAATTACTTTTCTAAGTCATATGAAGATAAGCTTAACAAGTTTTCAACAATAGATATAGATCAAATAATTAAAGTATCTGAAATATTATTGAATCTACAAAATGAATTAAGGAGAAGTAGTAATCAAAAAATAGTCTTCGAAATATATTTATTAAGAATAGTACTATTATTTAATAAAAAAGAAGAAGAAAGTCCTAAAATTGAGAGTATTATTGAAGAAAAAGAGGCTAAAAAACCTGAAATTATTGAGAAAAAAGTAGAGGATACTCCGAAAAAAGAAGTGGAAAATAACCCTGATAATATAGAAAAAAATGACGATGAAATTAAAAAAATTAGGATAAATAATGCATTTTCAGGAGCAAATAAAGAATTGAAAACTAAGTTTGTTGATAAATTTGATTCAATTAATGATTATATTTCACAAAAAGAATATACTTCACTAGCTAACTTATTACTAAAATCAACACCTGAAGTGGTATCTGATAAGAATATATTATTTACTTTTAAAAAGGATATTGATGCTAATTTATTTAATTTAAACATTGAAGAAATACAAAAATTGCTTAAATTAATATATAAAAAGAAATACTCAATTATTGCTATTACTGATGAAGAATGGCAAGATTTGAAAAAAGAATATATTAATAATATCAAGAATGATGTAAAATATGAATATATAGAAGAAAAAGTAGTTAAAAAGGCTAAAAATACTGAACTTCAGATGAATATGGAAAGTGTTTTTGGTGAAGAATTAATAAAGGAAGAATGAGAGGTAATTTAATATGAATATGCAAGCTATGATGGCTCAAGCCAAAAGACTACAAGCTGATTTAGAAAAAACAACTAAGGAAATTGAAGGTAAAACATTTATATTTGAAAATGAAAACGTTTTAGTGGAATGTTTAGGAAGTAATGAAGTAAAAAGAATAGAAATTAAAAATAATGATATTTTAGAAGATCAAGAGATGTTAGGAGATATATTAGTAGTAGCTATTAACGATGTTTTAGGACAAATTAAGGCTGAAAAAGAGAAAAAATTAGGTAGATTAACTGGTGGATTAGGAGGATTATTTTAATAATGCCACTACCAAAGAGTTTTACTAATTTGGTTTCAAATCTAACTATATTACCTGGTGTGGGTGAAAAAACAGCAGAAAGATATGTTTATTCATTATATGAAAAAGAAATGGATGAAATAGAAAATCTTTCACAATCTTTACTGGATTTTAAAAAGAATATTAGAACTTGTAAAAATTGTGGATGTTTGAGTGATTTTGATGAATGTGAAATATGTACTGAATCTGGAAGAGATAAAAGTACTATTTGTGTAGTAGAAGACTCAAAAAGTGTATTTTTTATAGAAAAAACAGGTAAATATAGAGGTTATTATCATGTCTTAAATGGTTTAATTTCACCAATTGAAGGGATTAATCCAGAAGATTTAAACATTGAAAAATTACTTAAAGAAAGAATAAATGATGATGTAAAAGAGATTATAATTGCATTAAATCCTAGTATTGAGGGTGAAGTAACATCAATGTATCTACAAAAATTGTTAGATAAATATGATGTAAAAGTATCTAGATTATCTTATGGAATACCAATGGGTAGTGATATTGAATATCTTGATCCGATTATGATTTCAAAGGCATTAGATGATCGTAAAATAATATCATAAACTCCTAAAAAAGGAGTTTTAATTTGTTTTGACATTTATATATAAAATTATATAATATATTATGTATTTGGAGGAAGAGTGAAAGAATTGTATTCATATTTTAATAGATTATATAGTGAAAACAAGCTATCACATGCATTTCTTATTGGAAATGTTTTTTATGATGATATTGAAGAAGAATTAGCTATGATTATTAATGATTTTTTTGTTAAATCAAATATGAATATAAATGAAAATCCAGATGTTTTTATTCTAAGAAATAATGAAGATGCAGTATCAAAAGATGATATTAGAGAGTTAATAGGTAATTTGAATAAAACTTCTCAATTTCATAATGCAAAAGTATATGTAATTGAAAATAGTGAAAAATTAAATGATCCTTCATGTAATGCACTATTAAAAACACTTGAAGAACCTCCAGCTAATGTTTATGCTATATTATTATCAAGTAATATGGATGATGTAAAAGATACTATTTACAGTAGATGTCAGAAGATATTTGTATCTTCCTCAGCTAGCATGAAAGAAAATACAGAAGAATTGGATGAAATAACTGATAAAATAATAGATTATATTGAAAAATTAGAGATTAAAACTATTTCAAAAAAATATGATATTTATAGTATAATAGAAGATAGAAAAATGTTTGTAGATATATTACAAAATATGTTATTAAGATATAAAAAATCACTTGATGGTTTAATAAAAAATGTAGAAAGTGATATTATAAATAAGAATAATAATATTGAAGAAATATCTAGAAAAATATTAGTAATAGATGAAAGTATTAGTAGATTAGAGATACCTCTAAATAAAAACTTATCAATAGATAGATTCATCATAGAGATGTGGAGATGTAAAAATGAAAATAGTTAATGTTGAATTTAAAAAAGGTGGAAAACCTTATAAATTTTTTGATAACAATATCGAATTAGAAAAAGATGATAATGTTGTTGTTAATACTGAAAGAGGACTTCAATTTGGAAAAGTTGTTTCTATAGAGAATGATGATAATAATGATCATGCTTTAGTATATAAAAAAGCTACTAAAGATGATGTAAAACAAAATGAAAAAAATATAAAAGAAGCTTCTACAGCAACAACTAAGGCACAAGAAATAGCTGATGAATATGGATTAGATATGAAATTTATAGATGCTAGTTTTACTTTTGATAGAAAGCAATTAGTATTTCAATTCTTAGCAGATAATAGGATAGATTTCAGAGAATTAGCAAAATCATTAGCAGCAATTTATAAAACTAGAATAGAATTAAGACAAGTTGGAGCTAGAGACAAAGCTAAGGAAATATCAGGCCTAGGACCATGTGGTAGAAAACTATGTTGTTCATCTTTTTTAAGTGATTTAGATTCAGTAGGTATAGCTCAGGTAAAAAATCAAAATTTAGCTTTAAATCCTACTAAAATTAACGGACTTTGTGGTAGATTACTTTGTTGCTTAAACTATGAAGATAGTCTTTATACTGAATATAGAAAAGGATTACCTGAAGTAGGTGATAAAGTTAAAGTTGAAGGTAAAGATGCAACTGTAATATCTATTGATATACCAAGACAAAAATATGTAGTTATTACAGATGAAGATGAGAATAAAATAGAAGTAGATGCTAAAAAAGAAAAAGAAAAGAATGAAAATAAGAATAGAAAAGAATTCAAAAAGAATGACAGAAGAAAAGGTAATAAATGATTTAGTTTATTTTGATAATTTAAAAATAGTACAAAATAAGAAGTATTTTAATTTTAGTTTGGATTCAATTTTGCTTCCAAACTTTTGTATTGTTAATAAAAGTACAAAAAGAATACTAGATCTTTGCACTGGCAATGCACCTATACCATTAGTTTTATCTACAATGTGTGATGGGGAGATAGTTGGTGTTGAAATTCAAAAAAATATATACGATTTAGCAAAAGAAAGTGTAAAAATTAATAATTTAGATAAAAAAATTAAAATAATTAATGAAGATGCATGTAAAATTGACAAGTATTATGAAACCGACTATTTCGATTTAATAACATGTAATCCACCATATTTTAAACTAAATGAAGATAGCATATTAAACGATAATAGTGTAAAATCAATAGCTAGGCATGAAATAAAAATTAATTTAGATGATATAATGAAAGTGTCTAAAAAATTGTTGAAAAATAATGGTTCTCTTTGTATTGTTCATAGAACAGATAGATTAATTGATATTATTATTTCTATGAAAAATAATAATATTGAACCAAAAAGAATTAGATTTATTTATCCAAAAGATGGTAAAGAATCTAATTTGGTACTTGTTGATGGACATAAGAATGGTAAAACAGGTTTAAAAATATTACCTCCATTATATGTTCATAATGAAGATGGTAGTTATACGCAGGAAGTATTAAAGATGTTTGGAAAGTGATAATATGACACAAAAAAGTTATGAAAAAACTGATAAGGGATGTTTATATTTAATTCCTACTCCAATAGGAAATCTTGATGATATTACATTAAGGGGTATAAACACACTAAAAATGGTTGATATTGTCTATGCAGAAGATACTAGACAGACAATTAATCTTCTTAAATACTATGACATAAACAAAAAAGTAGAATCTTGCCACAAATATACTGAAATGAAACATAAAAATAAAATTGTTGAAATATTGTTAAGTGGTAAAAATATAGGTTACGTTACTGATAGGGGAACACCATTAATAAGTGATCCAGGTAATATAATAGTAGAAGAGGTTATTAAAAATAATTTAAATGTTATTGCTTTACCTGGTGCTAGTGCTTTATTACCAGCTATTAATATGTCTGGTATTAGTAATGAAAGATTTTTATTTTATGGTTTTTTAGATAGTAAAAAATCTATAGCTAGAAAAGAATTAATTGATTTAAAAGAAATAAAACAAACACTAATATTTTATGAGGCTCCTCATAGAATAGAGGAAACGCTTAATTTAATGTTAGATGTTTTAGGTGATAGAAATATAGCACTTGTAAGAGAAATATCTAAATTACATGAGGAAATAATTAGAAATAAAATAAGTGAAATAATAAAAGTAGCTAGTACAATTAAGGGAGAAATAGTAATTGTAGTAGAAGGTTATAAAGAAGAAAACAAAGATGATAATAATTATGAAGAAATAATAAATAATTTAATAGATAAAGGATATTCTAAAAGAGATGCTATTAAAGAGACTGCTGAAAGGTATAATGTAAGTAAGAATAAATTATATAATATGTATAAGGAGGTTTAATATGAAACTAATTGTTGGTCTAGGCAATCCAGGAAAAAAATACAAAAACACAAGACATAATAGTGGATTTAATGCACTAGATTTTTATGCTGCAAAAAATAACTTAGAATTTAAAAAGAAATTTAATGCAGAATATTGTGAACAAGTTGTTAACAATGAAAAAATGATATTAGTTAAACCTCAAACATATATGAATTTATCTGGTAATGCAGTAATAGAATTTGTTAATTTTTATAATATAGAACCAAAAGATATTTTAATAATTTATGATGATAAAAATTTTGAAGTAGGTAAATTTAAAATAAAAAGAAATGGTAGTGATGGAGGACATAATGGAATAAAGAATATTATTTCAGTTTTACATACTCAAGATATTGCTAGAATAAAAATGGGAATATCTATGCCAAAAGATGCATTAATGGATCATGTACTTGGAAAATTTAGTAAAAAAGATAAAGAAATATTAAATAATCTTTATCCTACTATTAGTGATATTATTAATGATTTTTCAATTTTAAGTATTGATGAATTGATGCAAAAATATAATGGACTAAATAATGAATAATAATTTATGTAAAGAATTATTTGATTTTGATATTGACAAATATAAAAAAATATCAGTTAGCAAGAATGAAATATATAATCAACTAGTATTATATATGTTTTTTTCATCTAAAAATAATTTGATACTAGTATATCCAACATTAAATGAAGCTACTGAAGTGTATAATGAATTAAAAAATTATATAGATGATGTTTATATTTTCCCAGAAGATGATTTTATAACTAAAAGAGCAGTGGCAAGTTCTCCTGAATTATTATTTATGAGATCAAAACTATATAATAAAATAAATGATAATAATAAGAAGATAGTTATTGCTCATTTAAATAGTTTTATTAAAAAATTACCTTCAAAGTCTAAATTCATAGTTGAAAAGATTAGTTTAAAAGTTGGTCAAAGAGTAAATAGAGATGAATTAATTAAAAAATTAGATTCAATTGGATATAAAAGAGATAGCATGGTTTATGATATATCAGAATATGCTGTTAGAGGATTTGTAATAGATGTTTTTCCTATTAGTGAAGAAAAACCTGTTAGAATTGAATTTTTTGATGATGAAATAGAAAAAATTAAATATTTTGATCCGCAAAAACAAATAACTTGTGAAAGTATTGATAATATTAAAATTGGTGTTATTAAAGATGACTATGATGATCTTACATCATCAATTTTAGATTATGTTGGTAATAACAGAGTAATATATACTAACTATAATCAAATAGTTGAACAAGAAAAAATGATATTACCTCAAATTAAATATCTAGATATTGAAAATGAAATATTTAAATTAAAAGAATTAAAAAATGAAAGTGATATATATTTAGATACAATTAATAATAAAAATTGTGATTTAGTAATTGATGCTAAAAGTGTTGATAAATATGAAAATAACAAAGAAAAATTTGTTAATGATTTAGAGAAATTTAATGGAATTTTATATACAACAAATAATAATTTAATTAATTATATTAAAAAAGCTGATAAAAATATAAAAATAGTAAAAAACACACTAAATCATGGATTTGTGTATAAAAATATTTATTATTTTTCAGAATTTGATTTAATTGATGCTTATAATAGATCAAATAAATTAAAGGAAATGTCATATGGAACTAAGATAATGTCAATTGACAATCTTGAAATTGGAGATTATGTAGTACATAGAAAAAGTGGTATTGGAATATATAGAGGATTAACTACTATTGAAAAAAATGGTCTTAAGAAAGATTATATTTTAATTGAATATAAGGGTAATGATAAATTATATGTTTCAGTAGAAGATATTTCTAAACTGTATAAGTATGCTGCTAAAGAAGGTGCTAAACCAACTATTAATAAATTAAATAGTGTTGAGTGGACTAAAACTAAATTAAGAATTAAACAAAGAATAAAAAATATTACAAATGAATTATTACAAATATATAAAGAAAGAAATAAAGCTACTATTCTTCCTTTTAAAGAAGATGATGAAAATCAATTATTATTTGAAAATGAATTTGAATATGAAACAACAGCAGATCAATTAAAAGCATCTATTGAAATTAAAAAGGATTTAGAAAAACCTAGACCAATGGAAAGACTTCTATGTGGAGATGTTGGTTATGGAAAAACGGAAGTTATATTTAGAGCTATGTTTAAAACAATAATAAATGGTAAACAAGTAGCTTATTTATGTCCTACAACTTTGTTATCTCATCAACAATATGATTCTGCTATACAAAGATTTGCAAATTATGGAATTAACATAGATATTATTAATAGACATTTTACTAATAAACAGATTGCAGAAAAAATAAAAAAATTAAAAGATGGAAAAACAGATATTGTTTTTGGAACACATAGACTATTAAGTAATGATATTGAATATAAAGACCTAGGTCTTCTAGTAATTGATGAAGAACATCGTTTTGGTGTAGAACAAAAAGAAAAAATTAAGAAGTTAAAATCCAATGTTCATGTTTTATCTGTTTCAGCAACACCAATTCCTAGAAGTCTTCAAATGTCTTTAGTAGGAATAAGGGATTTATCACTAATTGAAAGTGCTCCTAAAAATAGATATCCTGTACAAACATATGTTATTGAATACAATGAAATGCTTATTAGAGAAGTTATATTAAAAGAAATGTCTAGAAAAGGACAAGCATTCATTTTATATAACAACATTGGTAATATGGATACACTTGTAAGAAAATATTCTAAACTTATACCTGAAGCTAGAATATGTTTTGCTCATGGAAAAATGAAAAAAGATGAGATGCAAGATATTATTTATGATTTTACTAATAAAAAGTATGATGTTTTAATTAGTACAACTATAATAGAAAATGGTATTGATATACCTAATGCAAATACAATTATTGTTATAGATGCTGATAGATTTGGACTTAGTCAGTTATATCAAATTAGAGGTAGAGTTGGTAGAAGTGATAAAATTGCTTATGCATATTTAATGTATAAAAAAGAAAAAGTATTAAATAGTACAGCTTTAAAGAGATTAGAAGCTATAAAAGAATTTACTGAATTAGGTAGTGGTTATAAAATATCTATGAGAGATCTTGCTATTAGAGGAGCAGGTGATATTTTAGGACGAGAACAAGCTGGATTTATTGATTCAATTGGTGTAAATATGTATCTAGATTTAATAAATGAAGAAGTTAAAGGAATAGATTTAGATCAAGAAGAAGATAATAATACAAATAATTTAATTGATGTAGAAACTCATATAGGTAAAGAATATTCTGAAGACTCTGAAATATTAATTGAATTACATAAAAAGATTAACAGTATTGAAACTAAAGAAGATTTAAATAATGTATTATTTGAAATAAGAGATAGATTTGGTATTACTAATCAACAAATGGAAACTTATGCTCATGAAAAATACTTAGAGAAGTTAATAGAAAAAACTGGTGTAATAATAAATACTAATGATAATTTAAAAACTATATTAAAAATAAAGAAAGAAGTGTATACTAATTTAAGTATTGAAGACTTATTTTATGAATCAACTAAGATAAGTTCTAAATTAAGTTTTTCATATAAAAATGATTATATTTTAGTAACTTTATTAAAAGCTACATTAGAAAAAAATTATATTTTCTATTTAGAAGAATTTTTAGAAAAAATAATAGACTTATCTTATAAAAAATAGGAGTATAAAATGATTGATTCTCATGCACATATTTTAAGTGAAAACTATGATAATATTGATGAAATTGTTAAGAAATTAAAAGAAAAAGGTTTAATTTATGTAATAAATGCATCAGATAAAATGCAAACAGCTAAAGAAGTTTTAATGCTATCAAAAAAGTATGAAAACTTTCTTTTACCATGTATTGGTATTCACCCAGAACATGTTGATGAAATAAATAAATTAAATGAATTAGAGGAACTAATTAAAAATAATAAAATATATGCAGTTGGTGAGATAGGATTAGATTATTATTACACTAAGGATAATAAAAAAGAACAAAAAGAATTATTAAATAAACAATTAGATTTAGCTGAAAAATATAATTTACCTGTAATAATACACACTAGAGATTCTATACAAGATATTTATGATGAATTAAAGGATAGAAAACTAAAAGGCGTAATTCATTGTTTTAATGGTAGTTATGAAATGGCTCAATTATTTATAAAACTTGGCTATAAATTAGGAATTGGTGGAGTAATAACTTTTAAAAATTCTAAATTAGGTGAGTTAATAGAAAAAATAGACTTAGAAAATATATTAATAGAAACAGATAGTCCATATCTAACACCTGAACCAAATAGAGGCAAAAAAAATGATCCATCTAATGTATATTTTGTTGCCAAAAAAATAGCTGAAATAAAAAATTTAGATGTTGAAAAAGTAATAGAAATTACTAGGAAAAATGCACTTCAAATCTTTGACATACATATGTAAAATGTAATATAATATTAGTTAAGGAGATAGTGGAATGAAGGAATACATTCGATTCAAAATTAAAAGTAGTATTGAAGTATTAATTGTAGTATTAATAGCTGTTTTTTGCATGCAAAAAGAATGTATTAATAAAACCACTACAACAACAGTAGAAAATGAAAGTATTGCTAAAGCTTTAGATAGAGAAGTAATACAAGAAACACAAAATAATATTTATAAACAAGGAACATACAATCCATTATTCTCATTTAAAGGTGAGTTAACTGGATATGTTGGAGATTGTCCACTATGTACAGGATATTTGGCTTGTCCTCCAAGAACAAATGTATTAAAAGAAGGAATATATTATAAAGATAAAACATATGGTACTGTAAGAATAGTAGCTAGTAGTAGAAATTATCCTTGTGGAACTATATTAAGATTTAAAGTTAATAAATTATCAAGTGAACCAATTATAGCAATTGTATTAGATAGAGGAGTAGGTGGTAATACAATAGACCTACTTACTGATGATGTAAATTATGCTATTAGAAAAGTTGGTAGAGTTAGAAACTTAGAATTTGAAGTACTAAGAAAAGGATGGAAAAAATGAAAAATTTTGATTATAAGAAATCTTTAGGTCAAAATTTTTTAATTGATAAAAATATTATTAATAAGATATCTGAATCAATAAATCCTAATAATTATGATTTAATTATTGAAATAGGTCCAGGTAGTGGAGCTTTAACTAAAGAATTAATTAAAAAGAATTGCGATGTAATATGTTTTGAGATAGATGAAAGATTAAAAGAAAAACTATCAGTTTTAGAATGTAGTAATTTAAAAATTGTATTTAAAGACTTTTTAAATGTAAATTTAAATGAATATATTGATTATACTAAATATAAGAATATTTATTTTGTTGGTAATTTACCATATTACATTACTACTGCAATTATAAATAAAATAGTTACTGAATCTAAACCATATGAAATAGTAATAATGATACAAAAAGAAGTAGCTGATAGATTTAATGCTAAACCATGTACTAAACAATATGGATCTTTATCTGTGTTTTTACAATACAATTTTGATATTGAAAAAGTATGTAATGTTAGTAAGAATTGTTTTGAACCTATACCTAAAGTTGATAGTACTGTTTTAAAATTAAAAACTAATAAAAAATATGATGTAAAAGATGAAGATAAGTTCTATAAATTAATAAAAGATGCATTTAGACAAAAGAGAAAAAATTTAAGAAATAATCTTAATAATTATGATTTAGAAAAAATAAAAAATATATTATCAGAATTCAATAAAGATTTAACATGTAGAGCTGAAGAGTTAAAAGTGGGAGAATTTGCACAAATATCTAATGAATTATAGATAAAAAAGGCATAAAAATATTGAATATTGACATTTTTTATAATATAATTAAGATAGCAATTAAGGAGGTATCTTATGGAAATTACATCAGTTAGAGTGCATAAAGTATCTGTTAGAGAAGGTTCTAAATTAAGAGCTTATGCTGAAGTAACAATTGATGATGCTGTTGCTATTCATGGTATAAAGGTTCTACAAGGCGACAATGGTTTATATCTTGGAATGCCAAGTGATAAAACAAAACATGATATTGCTCATCCAATCAAACAAGAAGTAAGAACAATGTTTGAAAAAGCAATCTTCGATAAATATGAAGAAACTGAAGATGTTGCTGAGAAAGAAGAGGAATAATTAAGAGACTTAATTAAGTCTTTTTTCTTTACAAAAAAATTGTAAAAGTCAGTGTAAATACATTTTGGCTCAATTGAATTAAAAGCCTATAAAATATATAATTATTCTAGATAGGTGTAATATGAAGAGAATGAGTCAAAAAACTAAATTTAGAGTGACATTTCTTATGCTATGTTTTATAATAACTAGTGTTCTTTTTGTGTCTTCAATTTTCTCTTATATTTCACAAATTAGCGATACTAAAAAAGAGATGGCTATGTTAGAAAATTCATATAAAGAATCTCTTGCTGAAGAAGAAAAATTGAAAGATGAAATTAATAAATTACAAGATCCTGAATATATGGCTAAATATGCAAGAGAAAAATATTTATATTCAAAGGATGATGAAATTGTTATTAAAATAGAAGAATAGAAAGGCTATTTTATGGAAGAAGTATATAATTTCATTAGAAATAAAATATCTTTAAAACCAGGTGATGTTGTAGTCGTAGGAACATCAGGTGGTCCTGATTCTATGGCACTTTTATATATATTAAATGAATTTAAAAATATAATGGATTTAAAATTAGTGTGTGCCCATTTAAACCATAATAAGAGAATGGAAAGTGATCAAGAACAGGCTGATTTATCTGAATTTTGTAAGAAAAACAAAATTATTTTTGAATGTAAAAAAGTAGAAAAATGGGGAGATGACAATTTTGAAAATGAAGCTAGAACAGTTAGATATGCTTTCTTTGAAAAATTAGTTGAAAAATATAATGCTAAATATTTAATGACTGCTCACCATGCAGATGATTTAATGGAAACTATTTTAATGAGAATTGTTAGAGGTTCTACATTAAAAGGATATAGTGGTTTTTCTAGAATAGTTGATAAAGGTAATTATAAAATAGTTAGACCATTATTAACATTAACTAAAGCTGAAATAGAAGAATTTTGCAAGAAAAATAAAATCAAATATTGTATTGATAAATCTAATTTTGATTTAAAATATACTAGAAATAGATATAGACATGAAATATTGCCATTTTTAAAAAATGAAAATCCTAATGTTCATAAAAAGTTTATAAAATTTAGTGAAATTTTATTAGAAAACAGTAACTATATTAATAAAGAAGTTGATAAAGTATTCAATAAAGTATTTCAAAATGGAATATTAGATATTGAAAAGTTTGTTGTTTTAGATAAAATAATTCAAACTAATATTATTTATACAATTTTAGAAAAAATATATGGGGATGATTTATTAATAATTGGAGATGCTCATGTAGATTTATTATTCAATTTAATTAATTCTAATAGATCTAATAGTATAGTTCATTTACCAAATAATGTAATAGCAATAAAAGCTTATAATGAATTATATTTCAAGTATGATGAAGAAGAATATGAAGATTATGAAATTGAAATAAATGATTTAGTTAATTTACCTAATGGTAAAATAATTGAAAAAATAGAAGATGACATAAATGATAATTCAAATAATATAATTAGACTTAATAGTAAAGATATTAATTTGCCTTTATATGTTAGAAATAAAAAAGAGGGAGATAAAATTGAAGTAAAAGGTCTTAATGGAAGTAAAAAAATTAGTGATATTTTTATAGATAAAAAAATTAAGACTAGTGATAGGCATTTATGGCCTGTAGTTCTTGATTCTAGTGATACTGTTGTATGGATTCCAGGACTAAAAAAATCCAAACTTGACAAGAAAAATAGCGAAGAGTATGATATAATATTAAAGTATTATTAAGAGGAGAAAGGAAACAATTATGAATATTAAAAGAACTAAAAAAACAATTAATTTTATGCCTTATTTATTACTATTAATGGTAATAGTTGGGTCATATTTATTTCTTAATACTTTAGGAACAAAAGTAAATCAATTAAGTTATACAGAATTAACTGAATCACTTAATAAAGAACAAGTTACAGAACTTGCTGTAACTCCTAAGAGTGGATCAGGTGTATACATTATTACTGGTAAATTAAAAAACTATAAAAGTAATGAATCATTTAGTGTAACTGTTCCTTATACTGATACAGTTATTTCCTCATTATATGAAATAGCCGAATCTAAAGGATTAAAAGTTGAAACTAATACTAATCCAGAAAATAGTGCATGGATTACTATACTAATTAATTTTGTACCAATATTATTATTTGGACTAATAGCATACATGATGTTAGTTAAATTAGGAAATGGTAACAAAGGAACATTTGATTTTGGTAAAAGTAAAGCTAAATTAGCAGAAGAAAATGGTAGAAAAACATTTAAAGATGTAGCTGGATTAAAGGAAGAAAAAGAAGAAGTTCAAGAATTAATAGATTTCTTAAAAAATCCTAAGAAATTTACTAAAATGGGTGCTAGAATACCAAAAGGTGTATTATTAGTAGGTCCTCCAGGAACAGGTAAAACTTTACTTGCTAGAGCTGTTGCAGGTGAAGCAAGAGTTCCATTCTTCTATATAAGTGGATCTGATTTTGTAGAATTATTTGTAGGTGTTGGAGCATCTCGTGTAAGAGATATGTTCAAACAAGCAAAACAAACAGCACCATGCTTAATATTTATAGATGAAATAGACGCAGTTGGTCGTGAAAGAGGAACTGGACTTGGTGGTGGACATGATGAAAGAGAACAAACTTTAAACCAATTATTATCTGAAATGGATGGTTTTGGTGAAAATGAAGGAATCATAATACTTGCTGCTACTAATAGACCAGATGTATTAGATCCTGCATTATTAAGACCAGGAAGATTTGATAGACAAGTTACAGTTAATAGACCAGATGTTAAAGAAAGAGAAGAAATACTAGGTGTTCATGCTAAAAATAAAATTTTAGCACCAACAGTTAATTTAAAAAATATAGCTGAAAGAACTCCAGGTTATTCAGGAGCAGATTTAGAAAACTTACTTAATGAAGCAGCATTACTTGCTGTTAGAAGAGATAAAGAATCAATTACAATGGATGAAATTGATGAAGCAAGTGATAGAGTATTAATGGGACCTGCTAAAACAAGTAGAAAAGTAACAGAATATGAAAAGAAAATAGTTGCTTATCATGAAGCAGGACATGCTGTATCAGGAATAGTTCTTCCAAATGGTGAAGAAGTACATAAGATTACAATTATTCCACGTGGTATGGCTGGTGGTTATACTCAAATGCTTCCAAAAGAAGAAAGAACTTTAGTTTATACTAAGAAAGAATTAGAAGAACAAATTATTACATTACTATCAGGTAGAGCAAGTGAAGAAACATATATGCATGAAATTTCAACAGGTGCTAGTGATGATTTAAAACGTGCTACTAAGATTGCTAGAAGCATGGTTACAGAATATGGTATGAGTTCTCTAGGACCTATGCAATTTGAACATAGAAGTGAAAGTGTTTTCTTAGGTAGAGATTATAATAAAACTAAAGATTTCTCAGATCAAGTTGCATTACAAATTGATCAAGAAGTTAAGAAAATAATTGAAGGATGTTATTCTGAAGCTAAAAGAATAGTAGGTAAAGAAAAGAAACTTATTGATATTTTAGCTCAAACATTAATTGAAAAAGAAACTCTTACTAAAGAAGAAATAGAAACTTTAGTTGAACAAAACAGTGATTATAAAATTGTTCATGATGAAAAAGAGAGAAAAGAAGAAGATACTAAATCTGAAGAAAAGGATAATAAAAAAAGTAAAAAACAAGAAAAATAAAAAATTAGAGATTACTTTTTTTAGTAATCTCTTTTTAATAAAGGAGAATTTATGAAAGATAAAACATTATTAATACTGGCTGCTGGAATGGGTAGTAGATTTGGAGGATTAAAGCAATTAGAGCCAGTTGGACCAAATGGAGAATTCATAATAGATTATTCTATTTATGATGCTATTAGATGTGGATTTAATAAAATAGTTTTTATTATTAAAGAAGAACATCAAGATATATTTAAAGAAACTATTGGTTCAAGAATAGAAAAATATGCTAAGAAAAAAAATGTTAAAATAGAATATGTTTTTCAAAAAACTGATAACATTCCTAGTAAATATAAAATACCTGAAGAAAGAGTTAAACCACTTGGAACTGCTCATGCTATTTTATGTGCTAAAGATGCAATAAAGGAACCATTTATGATTATTAATGCTGATGATTTTTATGGTTATGATGCATATGCAGCTGGTGCTGATTTTATAGATAGTAATGATAAAAATGAAATAGGTTTAGTAGGTTATAGTGTAATAAATACTTTAACTGAAAATGGTACTGTTAAAAGAGGAGTTTGTCATATTAAAAATGGATATCTAAGTGAATTAGATGAAAGTGAAATATGGGTAGATAAAGAAATAATTAAAACTAAATCCTTAGTTACAGGAAAATTATCTGAAATAGAAAAAGAAAAGAAAGTATCTATGAATATGATATGTTTTTATCCTGAATTCTTTAATTATATTGAAGAAAAGTTAGTAGATTTTTTAGAAAATTCAGATTTAACAAAATCAGAGTTTTTAATACCAACTGTTATTAGTGATGGAATTAAAGAAAATATATGCAAAGTTAAAGTATTAGATACTACTGCTAAATGGGTAGGAGTAACATATAAAGAAGATAAAGATATGGTAGTATTCTACATTAATAGTTTGATAGAAGATAAGAAGTACCCAAGTAAATTATGGAATTAAATTCATAGAAAAGAGGGATAATATGATTTTATTTATTGATACTCATGCAGAATTAATAACAATAGCATTAAAAAATAAAGATAAATTATATATAAAAACTAAAGAGAGTGAATATAGTCATTCAGTTTTTACTATGCCTATGATTGAAGAAATATTTAAAGAAAATAAATTGGATGTTAAAGATTTAAATAAAATCATAGTGGTTAATGGACCAGGAAGTTTTACTGGTATTAGAATAGGTCTTTCTATAGCTAAAACTATGGCTTATGCATTAAAGATTGATATTAATACTATATCTAGTTTAACTGCATATTTAGTAAGTAATAATACTAATGAAAAAAGAAAAGCTGTTATAGAAGATAATAAAGGTTTTTATATTAGTGTTTTTGATGAAAATAATAATGTTTTAGTACCAGAATATTACAGTGAAGAAGATAATGAAGATTATCCACAAGTAGAAGAAAAATTAGATGTAGAAAAAATTATAGACTATTGTTCTAATATGAAAAGTGAAAATCCTCATTTTGTTAAAGCAAATTATATTAAGAAAATTGAGGTGGAAAAATGATACAAAAAGAAATAATTAGTGAAACAGATAGTGTATATAACTATATGGATGGAGAAACTGTTCTTGGATATTTAGAAATAAGATTAGTAGATGGTGTTATAGATATAATGAATCTTTTTGTTAGCGAAGATTCTAGAAGAAAAGGTATAGCAACATCTTTAATGAATGAAATGATTGAAAAAGAAGATTATAATAGAATAATGCTTGAAGTTAATGAAAATAATAATGAAGCTATAAGATTATATTCAAAATTAGGTTTTAAAGAAATTAGTTTAAGAGATAGATATTATGGTGAAGATACAGCTATTATTATGGAGAAGGTGAAATAATGAAAGATGTATATATTTTAGCAGTGGAATCATCTTGTGATGAAACAAGTGTAAGTATAATTAAAAATGGTTTTGAAGATGTATCCACTATTATTAATTCACAAATAGATGTACATACTAAATATGGTGGTGTAGTTCCTGAAGTAGCAAGTAGACTTCATTTGGAAAATATTACAATGGTCATTGATCAATGTTTAGAAAAAGCTAATATGAAACTAGAAGATATAGATGCTTTTGCATGTACATATGCTCCTGGATTACTTGGCAGTTTATTAGTAGGTGTAGAAGCAACTAAAGCACTTGCTTTTATCTATAATAAGCCATTTATAGCAACAAATCATATGATGGGACATATATATGCTAATATGATAGGAAATCATTTAGAATACCCATTATTATCTCTTATAGTAAGTGGTGGACATACTGATTTAATTCTTATGAAAGATGAAAACTCATTTGAATATTTAGGACAAACTTTAGATGACGCTATTGGAGAAGCATATGATAAAGTAGCTAGAATACTAGATTTACCTTATCCAGGTGGTCCTAATGTTGAAAAATATGCTTTAGAAGGACAACCTACATATAAAATGCCTCAAATATTAAATGATGATTCATTTAACTTTAGTTTTAGTGGTATAAAAAGTCATTGCAATAATATAGTTCACAATGCTCATCAAAGAGGAGAAGAAATAAATAAAAATGATTTAGCCAGATCTTTTCAAGATTGTGTAACTAATCATTTAGTAGATAAAACTAAAAAAGCATTACTTAAATACAAATTAAAAACATTTTTAATAAGCGGTGGAGTTGCTGCTAATTCACATATAAGAGAAGCATTAAAAGAAATGTGTGAAAGTATAGGAGTAGAAATGCATATGCCTGAAAAAAGATATTGTACAGATAATGCAGCTATGATAGGTGCTGCTGCATATGTATTATATAAAAATAAAAAATTTGCGCCATTATCAACAAATGCTCAAAGCAGCGTAAGATTACAATAAAAAAACACTAGTTATCTAGTGTTTTTTTAATATCCTTTAGTTCCATTTAATGATTCATCATTATCTATGAAAGATTGAACATCAATTTCTCTATATTTTGTTTTAGTATCTCTTTGTACTATTTTAGAAATACCTGCATTTATGATAAATCTTTTACACATAGCACATGGCATACCATTTTCTACATATTTGCCTGTTTTAGCATCAATACCTGTTATATAGAGAGTAGCCCCTAACATATCTTTTCTAGCAGCAGATATAATAGCATTTTGTTCTGCATGAACACTTCTACATAATTCATATCTTTCACCTCTAGGAATATTTAATTCTTCTCTTATACAAGTTCCAACATCTGTACAATTTTTTCTTCCTCTTGGAGCACCATTATAACCAGTTGAAACTATTTCATCATCTTTTACAATTACTGCTCCCCATTTACGTCTTAAGCAAGTTGATCTTTCAAGTGCTGATTCAGCAAGATCTAAATAGTAGTTATTTTTGTCTATTCTTTTCATATTATTACCTCTATTAGAATTATATCATATTAAGATACTTTTTTCCTAACTAGTTTCATCTCTCTATTATATTCAGAGCTCATAAGTGCTAGTTCTCCAGCTCTTTGATTGAAATAATGAACTAATAATTCATGTCGTTCTGGTGTAAAGTTAAAATGTATATCATTTAAAATAAAGTGATGAAATAATCTTTGATCATAGGAATCAGGATATCTTCTTCCAGGAGATGTTGCCTGGCAGTATACTGGAGTATTTAAACCAGTGTGTCTTCTAGGAGTAGATGAATACTGACTTTGCAAATATATATCACTAATTATTTTTTTAGTTGAATCATCAACGCTAATACCAGCTTGATCTATTAAATAACTTATATATTCTTGATCTTGTATTCTATATACAAAAGGAATACCTTTTTCTTTAGCTTCAGAAGCCATAGTAGTTCCATATAGAATCATATTTTCACGAACAATAGCATCACTTTTAGTATCTCTAAGTAATTCATTACTTGATAGATTTTTAATATTCCAATATTTTAATCTATCTGAGTTTTTACTTTCTAGAGCTTTAGCTAATTTATACATATCATATAAGATAGGTCCTTCTTCATATCTACCTTTATGGTCTATCATATCATCGCATTGTGAATATGTTAAATTTCTAGCTATTCTTACATTTTGTGGTAGAAAATAATAATCTTGTACTTCACCATATTCATTTAAAACTACATATAATGATAGTACTGCTCTATATTCACCTTCATTTAGTGATAATTGTGATTCAACATCCCTATGATATAAATTGGTTCTTGCACCCCCAGATAAGAATTTACATTCAAAATTATTAAGAGCAAATAAATCTAAAGGAGTACCTGGTTTAATAATAGAAGGAAAATCTATTATATGAACACCAGCTATATATAAATTACCATCTCTTCTTACACTTAAAGCGTCATCTCTAATATATGTTGAGCTACTATCTATAGTTATTAAAGTATCATCGTCAGTAAAACTACTTTTAGGAACATATATTTTAGCACTAGGTAAATCATTCCATACCTCATATTTATCCAATATTTGATCAGGTGATAATGACCTTCTAACACCAAATATAATATTATAGATCTCTGTTGCTAGAGGATTACTTTCATTAAAATTTTTATTTAATTCTTCTACATATTTTTTTCTATCTAATTTAGATGTATAAAATATTTTTAAAAGTGTTATATAGTAATATATTTCTCTTTCTTCATTCTTAATAGCTTCTACAGCTAAATTAAATACTATATCAAATAGTTCATTATTATTACTTAGTATAGCTGCTTTATTATTAGCAATTAACTTTTTAATAACATTAACATCTTCCTTTTTATCAATAAGCATTTTAATAAGAGTAACCACATCTTTAGCTTCAATGGTTTTAGCAACTACAACTTCATCTAATTTATTAGCTGTGTCCAATAAATTTGGATCATCATATTTATTAGATAATGCTAATAGAGATTCTCTAGATTTTTTAATTCTTTCTCTATTTGCTAATATTTCTTCTTTTTTAAATTGATTTTTATCACATAAAAATGATATTAAATCTACTATATTAGACATAATATCATTATATTTGTTTTCTAAATTACTTAAACCTATGTAATAATTAAGATATTTAAAGGCCTTTTTAATTAATTGCTTTTCAGTACAATTATAGGACGCTAAAAGATTGTTAATGATTTCTTGATTGAAAACACCTTGTATAATAGCATCATTAAAATCTAAGCCTTCATCCATATTTGCCTCACACTTCTTAATAATATCAAATATATTTTAATAAAACAAGTAATTATGTTATAATTTAATTAAGGAGTATATATGTATAAATATAAAAAGATTACAATTAATTTCATTACATGTATATATATATTATTATCTATATTAGAAGTAATATTATATTTGTTTGCAAAAAATAATTTGTTTGGCCTAATATACATAATTATCAATTTGTTTATTATTTTTTTGCTAGTACCAATATCATACAACTATAACAAATACTTTTCATCAGCAAGATTGAGCAAATTAATAATAACTTTCTTACTTATCATATTTACAAGCTTTATTCTTCAAATAATTATTTTAAAGAATATAGGATATGTAGATGCATCAAATTTATATATTAAGAAGATCTTTGTTATAAAAAATATATTAAAACCGATAATAGATTTTATAATTTTAATATTTATTTTGTTAGAATTTAAACTTGATAAATTGTTAATAAAAAACAAAAAACGCGATAAATAAAGGAAAAACTTGACTTTTCCTTTTTTTTATGGTATAATATGGGCGAATTTTAAGAAGGGGTAGAGGATAAAAATAGTATTGAAATATTATAAATGGTTTGATATTATAATCCATGCACTTTGGTCATATACGATAGTATTTGACAAGTTCTAGATTTAGTGCTATTATATAAGGCACATTTACGAAGGGGGTAAAATGTATGAATTTAGAATTAAATAAAGAGTTAGTGGCTAAAATTCAAAGAAGACTTGATGAAGCTGAAAAACAATCTGAAAAAAACAGAGAATTTTATGAAAAACATAAAGCTAAATTAAGTAAAGAAGAAAAAGATGAATTAATAGCTGAACAAACAAAATTAGTTGAAGAAATTAAACTAATGAGAGAAGAAAGGGATAGTTATGTTGCTGCATATAAAAAATATGTAGAAACTGAAAATATTGATGACTATTCTGCATTATTACTTTTACAAAGTGAATTAATGAAAAAATATGATGTTAAGGAACAAAAAGTAGAAGTTGTTACTGTTAGAGAACCTAAGAAGAAAAATGGAAAAGGAGCAATTGCTATAATATTAGCAGCAGCTATAGGTCTTGGAGCAGGATTTGGTCTTAGAGGATGTTCTAATAATAAAGAATCTTTATTAACTAGAACTCATATTGAAGAAACTGCACAAACACCTGTACCAACTCCAGTTGATGGCTTAATTATTGAAACACCAGTTCCAACAGCTGTACCAACTCCAGTTCCAACTGCTGCACCAACAGCTGAACCTACACCATTAGCAACTGTTGCACCAACACCAGTTCCAACTGATGAAGTTGAAGCTGCTATTGAAGAAGTAGTAGAAGAATTACCATTTGAAACTTATGGTCAATTCACAGATGCATATAATCAAGATCAAGTTGAAGCTAGAGCTCAATGGTATTATGATACTTATTTAGAAAATCTTTGCTATAATGGTATAACTTTTAAAGAAGTTAATGCAGAAAAATTAGGAAGAGTTCTTACAATGATTAATGGAGAATTTGTTCGTAGAGAAGATGGAACTATAGATTATAATAAGACTTATAGACAAGATGTTGGAAATACATTGTGTTCAATTTGGAACTTTGCTTCTTTCCAACAAATGGGAGATCAAATACAATTTGTTCCAATGGCTCCATTATTTGAAGATGGTTCTTTAGCTCAAGAAGCTGCATTAAAAATGGATTCAATCATGCTAAGAGTTGTAAATGCAATTAGAAGTGGAAATCAGGATGAATTTAGAGCAGCTGCAGAAGATTTTGGAACTGCAATGTTAAATATGTGTGTATATATAGATTTCGATGGTCAATATGTTAATATGTATCATACTGATGCATCACATGGATATTCAGCACTTATCGGATGGTATGCTCAATATATTTCAACAATCTTTGAATATTCTCAAAAATATAATATAGATATTTGTTTCGATTATTGTTACAACAACAATACAGAAGAAGTTGATAAAATGTCATTATCAGAACTATTCGATATGTTAGTAAATGGAGTAATTCCTGATCATGTTGCTGCTAGAGCTGGAACTTTAGCTCAATACATTGAAGCACATAGAGGACATTCATTATATAGAGATTTTGCTGATAGATATGAAATTTATTTCGAAGATAAATTTGATAAAGAGCCAAGTGGTTTTGTACCAAGACTAACACCAGAACAATAATTAATAAAGGGGGTTTTAAATATGTATAGCAATAATAGCAAAAAAGGATTTAGTATATTAGATCTAATTGTTAAAATTATATTTGCTGGTTTATTTATTTTCATCCTTATTTGGTTATTCCAAAAGAAAGTACCAAATATGAAACCATTCTATAGTAATGTGTTTAGAGAAAATATTAAATATATGCAAGAAGCTGGTGAAAATTATTTCACTGATGATAGAATGCCATCTGAAATAGGTGAAAGTAAAAAATTATCATTAAAAGAAATGATTGATAGTAATTTAATTTTACCTTTCGTTGATGAAGATGGAAAAGAATGTAATACTGAAGAATCTTATGTAAGTATTACTAAATTAGAAGAAGGATATGAACTAAAAACTAACTTAGTTTGTCCTAAAGAAACAAATTATACTTTAAAAATGTTAGGTTGTCATACTTACTGTCCAAATGGATCTTGTAATCCAAATGTTGAACCTGATGAAGAAAAAGAATGTACAACTGAAAAAATAACTCAATATCAATTTAAAAAACTAGTAAAGAAAACAAGTTCAACTTATAGTTGTGCTAGTGGATATAAATTAAAAGGTAAATATTGTTATAAAACTGTATTAGTAGATTCTAAACCTGCTACAGAAACAACAGGAACTAAGATTGAAAGAATACCTGCTAAAGCTACAGTAATTGATGGTAAGAAAATCCAATTAACTACTATCGTTGATACAAAAACTGAAAGTACTAATTATAATAAAGAAAAATTAAATACACAAACAAGTACATCAACTGATAGTCAACCTTATATTAAGTCACAATTACCTACAAGTCATACTACAACAACAGTTTATAAGGATTGTACAAAATATAAAGATGAAAGACAGTGTTCTACTCATAATGAAACTCGTAGTTATTCTTGTAACTGTACATCTGGTGTAGATTCTACAGGAATGCCTTTCTCAAGATGTAGTACATGTTATTACACTGTACCAGTAGAAACTTGTAGAACAGTATCTGTACCATATACTGGAAGCTGTCCAGAAACTCAAGATGTTTATAGTTGCCCATCAGGAACTTCTATTAAAGAAGGATCAGGAGCATCATTAAAATGTTATAAAACAAGTTGTCCATCTGGATATACTAAGAGTGGAGATGGAACAAGTACAAAATGTACTAAGTCAACAACAACATATAGTTGTCCATCTGGAACATCTATTAAAGAAGGTACAGGAGCTAACTTAAAGTGTTATAAAACAAGTTGTCCATCTGGATATACTAAGAGTGGAGATGGAACAAGTACAAAATGTACTAAAGAAGTTAAAACTTATAGTTGTCCTGCTGAAACAACAATTAAAGAAGGTACAGGAGCTAACTTAAAATGTTATAAAGTAACTAGTGGAAGCATTAAGTACTCATGTGATTCAGGATGGAAATTAGAAGGTAAAGAATGTACTAGAACAGTATCTGGAACAACAACTTATAGTTGTCCATCTGGATATAAATTAGAAAAAACAACATGTAACAAATATGATGAAGAAAAGAAGAAAGCTACTGAAAAGAAAGTTACTACAAGTAAATATGAATATAAGTGGAGTTCTAAATCTTCATTAAGCGGTTGGACATTTACTGGAAAAACTAAAACTGTAAATGGTAAAAAAGTTTGTAAATAATAGGTTAAAAGAGATTTATTAAAATCTCTTTTTTCTTGCCTTTTAAAGGCATTTTGAGTAAAATAATATATGAGGTGTTAAGAATGGCAAATAAGAAAAATACAAAGAAAAAAACAACTACTAAAAAGAAAGTAGCAACTAAGAAAGAAATAGTAGAAAAAGAAATTGAATTAGAAGAAGCAGAAGATATAGAAGAAGAAAAAGAAGTGGTAAAACCTAAAAAATCTTCTAAACAATCTAAAGGTAAAGGATGGTTAATAGCAATAGTATGTGTAGTAGCATTCTTTATAATATCAATTATATTACCATCTAATGGTGAAAAAGAAGAAAGTAGAACTGTTAAAGATTGGGCTGATGATGTAAAAACTAAAACAGTAGTAACTGTTATAGGATCAACAACTTGTCCACATTGTCAAGATTACAAACCTGTAATTAAAAAATTAGCAAAAGAAAATGATTTCTTACTATATTTCTTCGAAATGGAAGAATTATCTGAAGATGAAAAAAATGTTGTCTTAGGTACATTTGAGTTAGAAAACTTTGATGGAGGAGTTCCATTCACATTTATAGTTAAAGATGGAAAAGTAGTATCTGATACAACTGGATATTCTACTGAAGATTCAGTAATCAAATTCTTAAAAACTAATGAAATAATAAAATAACTAGGAAACTAGTTTTTTTATTTGGTATATAGTATAATTATAATATGAAAAAGAAATTGATATATTCCATAATAATATGTTTAGTATTAATTCTTTGCAAATATTATTTTTCAAATTATGAAATAGAATATAAGTTAAATAATTATGATATTAAAGTTAAATATGCAAAGAAAAGGTTTTATTATGAAATAAAAGAAGGAAAATATCATTATAATTTTGATTTTTATAAAGTAAGAAGTTTTAATAAAACAAGAATTAATAAAATAGAAGAAATAAGTGGAGATAATTTTAAATGCATATATTTTAAAATTAAAGATGTAGATACTTATCCTCTTTGTTATGAAAATGAAACATTTACTGATTATAATTTAATAGATAGTGAATTATTAGAAGAATATAAAGAAGAAAAAGTAATAATTGATAAAACTAAAAATGATTTTTCATATAATAATAACTTATCAGATGATGAATATATAGCTTTATGGAATTATAAGGGTTATATTCTTATGAATGGTAAAGAATATGAAAATATAAATATATTTGATAAAGATAGATATGATAATTCTTTATCTTATCTATATAAAAATGTAATATATATGGCTGATTATAATTCTGAATATGAATATAATAAATTATATTACTTTAATTTATTAACTAAAGAAACTAATTCATTTGATTTAGGTTATACATTAGATTTTGATTCATATTTTGTAGGATCAGTTGGTAAATATATATATTTATTTGATAATAAAAATTCTATTTTATATGAAATAAATACTAAAACTAAAAAAGTTAAAATTAAAAGTAATAATGAAACTGGTTATGTCAAATATGAAAATGGTGAATTTGTTTCATGTAGTAAGACCGAATTTAAAAATGATAAAATAACATTTGATGTTAATAATTCAATATATAATTATGAATTGAAAGATAATATGGTTTATAAATCAATTAATGATAATAAAAAAATTAAACAATTATTATCAAAAGACAGTATTAAAATTGTTAGTGAATATAAAAATGAAATATACTATTATTTAGGTGAAAAATTCTATAAATATGTACCTAATAAAGGTAGCGAAGAAATTTTTTATAATTATGAATTAAATTTCAATGATAGTAATACAATGTTTGTATATCATAAATAAGACTAATACTAGTCTTTTTTTTTAGTCCGTGCTATAATGTATCTATAATAGGAGTTGGTTAGGTTGTTAATTAGAAAACCGTATGCTTTTTTAATTAAGAATTTTAGACTAATACATGGTGTACTATTAGCATTAGCATTATATTTAGGAAAAGAAAGCTTAGATATATATGATTTTTATAGTAGTTATGTTAGTCAACATTCTTATGTGCCAACTGGGACATTATCTGCTCAATATGTCAATATATTGATGTATATTGTATGTGTATTGAGTATTTTGGTGTGTCTAACTATTTATTATATTTTATATTTAAAAAATAAAAGTAGAAAATTATATTTTTTCTCTTTATTATTTTATATTTGTTTACTAGTTTACTTTGTAGTAATGGCGGTATCATTTAAAGAATTACAATCAGCACCATTTACAGTAGAAACAACCAGAGTTTATAGAGATGTATCATTGATATTCTTAATACCTCAATTAGTAATTATATTCTTAATGTTTGGTAGAACAATAGGATTTAATATTAAACAATTTGAATTTAAACGTGATCTAGAAGAAATGAATATAGATGTTTCTGATAGTGAAGAAGTAGAGGTTACTTTTGGTAGTAGTTCATATAAATATATGAGAGGATTTAGAAAATTCTTAAGACTTAGTAAATACTTCTTCTTAGAGAATAAATTATTTGTAATTATTCTTTCATCTATATTAGTATTTAGTTTATCATTTTATTTATTTTCTAAATTAAATGTGTATAAAGATAATAATTATGAAAAAGCAGAATTTATAGCAAATGGTTTAACATATGATATAACTGATTGTTATATAACTGAATCTGATAGAAATAATAAGATAATTAATAAAGGCAAATTTTACTTATTAGTAAAAGCAAAAATATCAAATAAAACAACATCTAAAATTAATGTTAATAGAGAAACATTTAGATTAGTAGTTAAAGATAAATTATTATATCCAGATATGGCTTTACATGATAGATTTATGGATATGGGTAGTGTATATAAATCTAGAACTATTGATTCTGGATTAGTATATGATTGTTATGTTGTGTTTGAAATAGATAAATCTGAGTTAGAAAGTGAATATGTATTAAAAGTATTAACTAATACAAAAGAAGGATATAAAGAAAAAATAGTAGCACCTGAAAACTTAGATGAACAACATGATAATGGTAGTAAAGCCATACCAAATATGATAGATTTTTCAAAATCATTACTTGGAAAATCTACATTAACATTCTCTTCATATGAAATAGCAGATAAATTTATGGAAAAATATAATTATGATTTTGATGGTGAGCAAAAAGTAGGTACATATACAGTATTACCTGATAAATTATCTTTAGGAAATAATATAATTATGAAAGTTGATTCTAATATTACTATAGATGAAGAATCTAATTTAAGTAAGTATATTTCTATTCCTGCTGATTTATATAAATATTATGGATTTATTAGTTATAGATCAATGGGTGAAAGCTATGAAACTAAAATAGAACCAAAAGACGTTATTTTTGAAAAATCTAAATTAACATATTTTGAAGTTCCATCAAATATAAAGGATGCAGACAAAATTGAATTAATTCTTTTAGTTAGGGGCCAAAAGTACACATTTATCTTGAAATAAGGCATATAGTTTGGTATAATTATATGCATGTGGAACCATAGCCAAGTGGTAAGGCACCGGTCTGCAACACCGTCATCGTCGGTTCAAATCCGACTGGTTCCTCCAATATGTAAAATAACTCGATATTTCGAGTTTTTTTATTTTGTGATAAAATAATATTGGTGATAATATGAAACTAGCTATTTTTTCGGATATACATGGTAATTATCAAGCATTAAAAGCTATTTTTAAGAAAATAGGTAATGATTATGATGAAGTAATATTTTTAGGTGATGCTATTGGTATAGGACCTGATTCTTATGAATGTGTAAAATTATTACAAGAAAAGAAAGTAAGATTTATATCAGGTAATCATGATTTATATTATATAAGAGGTCCACAAATTGATGAAGATTTAAAAGGTTTACAATTAGAACATCATAATTGGGTTACTAAAACTTTAAAAGGAATAAGTATAGAAGATAATTTAAGATATGATCATAATTATGGTGGAGTTAGTTTTTCATTCTTTCATTTTTTTATAAATAATGAAGAATATCCTTTTGAACATTTAGATATATTTAATGATAATAGATACGTAAATGTTTTTAAAAAAGAAAAAGCTAAATATGTATTTTATGGACATAATCATGATGAAGAATTTAGAGAAATAGATGGAACTAAATACTATGGAGTAGGATCTAGTGGATGTACTAAGAATGGAAAAACATATTTTTATTCAGTTATTATTAAGGATAAGAATGTATCAGTCAAAAAAGTTAGTGTTAAATATGATAGAAGAAGTTTTGTTAATAGAATGAAGAGTATTAATTATCCTGATAAAAAAGCCATAGAGAATATTTTCTTTGGATTGTAGTTTAATTGACAAAAAGCTTTAAAAATGGTATAATATGGGCGATTTTTAAGAAGAGGTAGAAGATAAAAAATAGAAAGTGGTGAAATAATGCAACAATTATATGCAGATTATTTATTATTAGATGTAAGTCACAGATTTCAAGTATTATTTTTTGTATGTCTATTAATTATTTTAGTTATAGTTGTACTAGCTTTATCAATTTCTAAAATTATTAAAGAATTAGCTGAAAAATGATAATTGAAGTAAAGAATATAGACATTAAAAGTATATTATTAAGTGGAGCTTGTTTTAGGGTGATTGAAGAACAGGATGGTAGTTTTACTAATATATTAAGTGATAGAGTAGTAAATCTAAAACAAGAAGGCGATAAGATAATTGTTAATTCTTCTAAAAAAGATAATTTAAAAGAAGTTATTATCAATTATTTTGATTTGAATAAAGATTATGATTATATAAATAATGAAATAGTTAAAAAGAATCCTGATTTAAAAGATATGGTTAATAAATGTAGTAAATATAGAATATTAAATCAAGATCCATTTGAGATGGGAATTAGCTATATATTAAGTTCTGCTAATAAAGTAGAAAGAATATCTTATATGGTTAATGGTATAGCTAATAAATATGGAGATAAGGTTATATTTAATGATAAAGAATATCATTTATTTCCAAGATATGAACAATTAAAAAATGTAACAATAGATGATTTAAAAGAATTTAAACTTGGTTTTAGAGATAAATATATTATTAATTATTTAAATGATTATAATAAACTAAAAGATATAGATAAACTTAATGATAGTGAAGCTATTGAATTATTAACTAGTATAAAAGGTATTGGCCTTAAAGTAGCATCATGTATCCTATTATTTGGATACCATAGATTAGATGTATTTCCAATAGATACATGGGTTAAAAAATATATGAAAGAAAACTTTTTAACTAGTGATAAAACTAATGAAATTAAAAAGTATTCGCAAGAACATTTTAGTCCTTATTCAGGATTAATTATTCAATATATGTTCCATAGTCAAAGAAATATTAAATAATATTTCTTTTTTATTGCTTATTAAAAGTATTAATAATATAATAAATATTACTTTATGTTATGGGGGTAATATTATGGAAGATAAAGGAACAAAAAAATTATTAGACTTTTATACAAGAGCAAGAGAAAATAAAAATGAAATTGTATTAAGAACTGAAGATGGAAGAGAATTTAGTAAAGCAGAAATGGTTGTACTAGCTTGTATGGCTGTTTTTGTAAGATCATTAGAAGATAAAGATTCAAATATAGATTATGATAAAGTTATTAAAACAATTATTCTTAATAGCTTAGATGGAAAATTAGATGGTTTAAAAAAGCAAACTGAATTTGAAGAATTAATTAGAGAAAGCAAAGAATTAGAAACTGAGGAAGGTTTTGGAGCTAAAACAGTATATGATAGAATGCTTAATGGTTTTAAATCATATTTAAATCCAATTTATCCTGAAGAACAATTTGTTTTTAGAAATTTAAAATTACATGATACAACTAGAAAAGGACATATATATTGGGGAAATAAATCTAATAGAGTAGAAAATGTATTAGAACACATTTATGGTTGTTTAGTACTAGCAACTGGATTAGAATCTGAATATAATTATTGTGTTGATTTTAATAAAATGAGAAGAATGTTATTAATACATGAAACAGGTGAAATAATAGAAAAAGATGAAACTGCTTGGGATATATCTGCTAAAGAAAGACATGAAAGAGAAAGAAGAGCAGTTATTAAAATAGCTTCTACTTTACCTAATGGAAAAGAATTAGTTGATTTATGGGATGAATTTGAAGCAAAAGTTTCACTAGTATCAGAATTTTCATATTTAACAGATAAAGAACAATATGATATAGAAGTAAAATTAAATGAAAAAGAAGGACTTTATGATTATCCTAATGTTCCACAAAATATAGTTACTACTGATCCTGAAATAATGAGAATAATGAGAGAAGAAGCACAAAGTGTGTTTGATGTTCATTATCTTACAGATAAAGACAAATATTCTAGAGTTCCTGTATTTAGAAGACTTTTAGAAGAAACTAAAAATTATTAGTTGCATTTAACAAATAGTTGTGTTATTCTTTTAAAAGAGGAAAAAAATATATGAGAGAATTAGCACTAAAAAATAAAATTATTTTTAATAGTACTGAAAGTAGTACTATTGTTGTTAATTTCTTTGATATTTAGTCTCATCATTTATTGGTGAGACTTTTTTTTGCTTAATTTATTGTTTTATAGGGAGGATTAAAAATGAAGAAAAACAGTAAAATGTTACTTGATGTTAATGACAAACCGCCACTAGGAAAATGGCTACTTTTATCACTTCAACACGTATTTGCAATGTTTGGTGCTACTGTATTAGTTCCAATATTAGTAAATAAAGCTGCTGGTGAAGAAGTATTATCTATATCAGTTGCATTAATAGCTTCTGGTATTGGTACATTAATTTATATTATATGTACTAGAGGAAAAAGTCCTATTTATTTAGGAAGTTCATTTGCTTTCATTTCACCAATGATAGTAGGATTTCTAAAATGTGGAAAAGCAAGTGTATTTACTGGACTTATGGGAGTAGGTTTAGTATATGTAATAGTTGCTTTAATTATTAAGCTAGTAGGTAAAAAATGGCTTAATAAATTATTACCACCTATTATAGTAGGACCTATGATTATGATTATAGGTTTAGGATTAGCTTCTTCAGCTGTATCACAAGTTGGATTAGATTTAGAAGTAGTTCCTTGGAAGAATTTAGTAATAGCATTAGTTGCATTTTTAACAACTGCATTACTAGCTATTAAAGCAAAAGGATTCTTTAAAGTAATACCATTCTTATGTGGAATAGTAGCAGGTTATATATGTGCATGTATTTTAGGAGTTGTGGATTTTGGTGGAGTAGAAGCTGCTAAGTTCTTACAAAAACCAGCATTCTATATTCCATTTGTACATTACAAATTAAATTTTGGTGCAATATTAACAATAGTACCAATAGCATTAGTTACAATGGCAGAACATATTGGAGATCATAAAGTATTAAGTGCTATTATTGATAGAGACTTAATTGAAGATCCAGGACTAGATAAAACTCTTATGGGTGATGGTCTTGCAACTATGGCAGCTGGATTTATTGGTGGACCAGCTAATACATCATATGGAGAAAATACTTCAGTAGTAGGTATGACTAAAGTAGCTTCAGTATGGGTAACAGGATTAGCAGCAGTATTTGCTATAATATTTGGGTTCTTAGGAAAATTAACTGCATTAATATCATCAATACCAAATCCAGTACTTGGAGGAATTTCAATTCTTCTTTATGGATTTATTTCAGTAAATGGTTTAAAAACTTTAATAGATAATAATGTAGATTTCTCAAGACCTAAAAATGTAATAGTAGCATCATCAATGTTAGTATTAGGACTAGGTGGAGCAGCTATATCATTAATTACTAAAAATATTTCTGTATCATTATCAGGAATGAGTTTAGCAGCAGTAGTAGGTATCTTATTAAATTTATTAATTAGGGAGAGAGAAGATTGAAAGAGGTAGTATTAAATCATCCACTTATAACACATAAATTATCAATATTAAGAGATAAAAGAACTGGAACTAAAGAATTTAGAGAATTAGTTGGAGAAATAGCTGTATTATTATGTTATGAAGCATTAAAAGATGCTAAATTAGAAGATACAACTATTAATACACCATTAGAAGAATATAAAACTAAATGTATAAATGAAGATAATTATGCATTTGTACCAATTTTAAGAGCAGGAATGAGTATGATAGATGGAGTATTACCAGTAGTACCAAATGCTAAAATTGGACATATAGGTTTATATAGAAATGAAGAAACTTTAGAACCAGTAGAATATTATTATAAAATGCCTAAAAATATTAAGAATAGAGAAGTCTTAGTATTAGATCCAATGCTTGCAACTGGAGGAAGCGCAATAGCAACAATAAATAGGCTTAAACAAGATGGTGTAAAGAAGATTAAGTTCTTATGTGTAATCGCTGCACCAGAGGGCTTAAATGCACTTAAAAAAGCACATAAAGATGTTCAAATATATTGTGCTAGTGTAGATAGACAATTAAATGATATTGGATATATACTTCCAGGACTTGGAGATGCAGGGGATAGAGTATATGGAACAAAATAGTACTAGAAATAGTACTATTTTTTATTGTTAAGTGCTATAATTACAATATGATAAAGAAAATCCTAAAAGATAATTTATTTTATATTCTTATAGAAGTAATTTTAATAATAATATTTTATTTATTAAAAAATTCTTTTTTGTATGATAAAATAATAAGTTTTGATTATAGAATATTATCTTATAGAGATTTTATAGTAGATGAAAAGTTTACATTATTATTTAGAAATTTAACATTTTTAGGAGAATATTATATACCAATTTTAATTCTTGTGTGTATTTTTATATTTATTAAGAATAAAAACTATTTTTACATTAATACATATAATTATGCATCATGTGGACTAGTTGCTTATTTAACAAAAATTATTGTTGATAGAGTTAGACCTGAATTTAATTTGATTCCATATCCAGATAGATATAGTTTTCCAAGTGGGCATACTCTTACATCTATAGTTTTCTATATATTTCTTTGTTATGTAGCTACTATTAATAAAGAGAGTAGAAAATACTTAATGCCAATAGTTATATTTTTAGTTTTTGGTATTAGCTTATCAAGGATATATCTAGGAGTTCATTATTTTTCTGATGTAGTAGGAGCTATTATGTTAGCTATTCCATTATTAATAATGAATATTAATATTTTTAATAAATATGTAAAGGAGAAATTACAATGAAAGCATTATTATTAGAAGGTGGGGGAGCAAGAGGAGCTTATCAAGTAGGAGCAATTAAAGCCTTAAATAAAAAAGGTTTGGTTTTTGATGCTGCTGGAGGAACATCTATCGGAGCAATAAATGCTGCATTTTATGTTATACATAGTTTTGATGCTTTATATAAATTATGGTCAAGTACGAGTAGTAATGAATTATTTGGAATAGATCCTAAATTATTAGACCAACTATCTGATGGTAAATTAACAATAGATGAATTAAAAAAAGGTTTTACTACAATAGTTAATATTGTTAAATCTAGGGGAATAGATACTACAAATATGAAAAAATTAATATCTAGATACATTAAAGAAGATAGATTTATGAGAAGTAAAATAGAATATGGTATTAATACTTATAATTTATCCGATAGAAAACCAGTAATGATGTTTAAAAAAGATATTCCAAAAGGTAAATTAAGTGAATGTATTCTATCAAGTGCATATTTACCATTCTTTAAATTAGAAAAAATAATTGATGATAAATATTATTTAGATGGTGGTTTACATGAAAACTGTCCTATAGATAGTTTTGTAGATGCTGGATATGATGAAATATATGTTATTAGAAACTGGCAAAGTAAATTGAAATATAAAAATAGAAAAGGAGTAAGAGTACATATAATTACTCCTAGAGAAGATTTGGGTTCTATAATGAGATTTACTAAAGCATCAGCAGAATATAAAATGAATTTAGGATATTATGACACTATTAAATATATAGATCAATTAGATGGAAATAAGTATTATTTTAAACATTATAGTAAAGAATATTATTCTCATTTATTTGATTCATTTGCTAAAAGAGGAATAATAAAAAAATATAATAAAGGTTTACCAATTAAAAATGATAAAGAGTTTATTATAAAAATTATTGAACAAGCATGTGAAGACTTAAATATTGAAAGATTTAAAATATATAATATGCCATATTTATTAACAAAATTAAAATTAAAAGTAGTTAATAACCAAAATAATAAATATTATTATTTTATTAAGAATATTAAGATAGATTTTGAGTAAAAATTGTTGAAAAAAGAGTAGTGATATGTTAATATATTACTACTGATGCAGGTGTAGTACAACGGCTAGTACGCGGCCTTGCCAAGGCTGAGACGAGGGTTCGATTCCCTTCACTTGCTCCATATGTAAAAAAAATCGAACTAGAAATAGTTCGATTTTTTTGACTTTTAGAGCAAAATTTAGTATAATATATGCACTTTTAATGAGGGGGAAAATAATGAATTTATTTAAGCATAAAAATCAATTTAATGACTTTGATTTAGGAATGATTTATTTCAACGGATTGGGTGTAGAAAAAGATTATAAAAAAGCAGCACAATATTTTGCTAAAGCAGCGAGAAAAGGACATGCTCAAGCTCAATTAAATCTGGCACTTATGTATCAAAGAGGTTTAGGTGTAGAACAAAATTTTCATAAAGCTATAGAAAATCTTGAATTATCATCAAGTCAAGGAAATGCTGATGCTACACATAATCTTGGAATATTATATTACTATGGAAAAGGTGTAGAACTAGATTATAAAAAAGCAGCACAATATTTTGAAAAAGCTGCAGAACTAGGTCAAGCTGAAGCACAATTTACCTTAGGCTATATGTATTTAGTAGGTCAAGGAATGGAGAAAGATTATATAAGAGCAGCTTATTATTTTGAAAAAGCAGCAAAACAAGGACATTCAGATGCTAAAGATAATTTAGAATATATAAGAGAACAATTATTTGTTGAAGATGATTCACCAAAAATGTAGATATAATAGTAATAAAAAAACTCATCTTATGATGAGTTTTTTTTATAAATCATGTTGTCTTACTTGGTCTAATCCTTGATGCAAAGCAGTCACTTTAGAATCTAATTGACCTATTAAACTATTTTTAATTGATGGATCACCATAGTAAGTAGTTAATTCTTTTTGTGAAAAAATCATATTTTCAGCAACAGTTGATAATCTAGTAAACATATCTTTTGTAAAATCATCACTAGGATCTTCTTGTAAACGTGTATATAAATCTGCTAATACACCTTCTAACTTACCATAGTTAAAATTCATTCCATCATATATGTTGTCAAAAGCATTATTCATAATAAACCTCCATACACTAATATCATTTTATCATATTTTAATAAATATCAATAATATTGGTGTAAAATTGGACACAAAAACTCGTCAAAAACGAGTTTTTTAATTCATTTCTAATTGTTTTTTCATTCCTGAATCATATGGAACAAAATTAAAATCAAAATATGTATAATATCCACCTTTAGGTAGATTTAAATAATTATTAATATCTACATTAGCTTGTTTAGATAGTCTACTAATTCTTATTGGACCATTTTGTGTTTGAACTAATGGATTAACATATCTTGTTTTAGCATTAACATTTACACTATATTTATCTTTTAACTTGTCTTCACTTTGAAACACTTGATTTGCTTCTTGAAATTTTCTAAATGATTCAGCTAAATATTTATCTTCACAATTTATTATCTTATCTATTATTTCTTTTTCTGATAGGGTATATAAATCATCTATTGTTAGATATCCTGCTTCATTCATAGATTTACATATATCTGCTAGGAATTGCATAACTGTTCTATCTCTATCGCTTACCCATTCGGGCCATAATCTTGTTATTATATGAATGTATTCTTCACAAACTTCTTTATCTTTAAAAGCCAATTCATCTTTTCCTTCTTCATTTTTAGAAACAGTTATATTATTATACATTTTTCTTATTGTTTCTAAATCCCATACTCTAAAAAATGTTAAACCACTTGAGAATGTATATTCAAATCTATCTGCTGATAATTTTGGTGTATCATTATCAGCTATAGGGTATATTTTATAGTCACAAACTTCTTCTAATTTAATACCATCTCTTTGTAACAAAGACATTATTTCTTTTGAATTTCTAATAATATCAGTTGTTCTTTCTTCGGTAGATTCTTGTGTTTCTGAGTCTCCATTCATAAAATCTATACAATGTTTAAATACTGGAGTTGCTATGTCATGAAATAGTCCTGCTAGAGTTTGCTTTTTATCATGTGTAAAATGCCATATTATTAAAGCAACACCAACACTATGATCTAAGTTAGAATACCAATATCTAATATTAAAGCATTTTGAATAATCTGTTCCACAACTCATACTTATTTTAGATATTCTTCTCATTTCAGGTGTATTAATATATTCTAATAACCATTCTGGAAATTCAGGTGATAAAATACTAAAATATTCTTTTGTTTCTTCATTAAGTGTATCTAAATAATTGTCCATAAACCCTCCTGCAAAGCATTATTTATTATACAAGTTATTGCAAATAAAAATCAATCATTAGATTGATTTTTTTCTTTGAAGTAATACTTTATCAAGTATACCTTGTTCATATTCTTGATATGTTATTGGTAAACCATATGTAAGTCTTGTTTCAAAAGAATAATGTTTATTTGGAAAATCACGTTTTAATGCTTTTAAATCTTTTATTTGATCTGTATTTAATAAATATCTATATGTTGGGCATTCTACGTAACATCCATTATCTTGATAACCTCTTGCATATACTCCATATAAGTTTTGTCTAGAGAATATTATATCTCTTGATTTTAATTGACTTTTTAATAAATTAACCATATATTTCCATGCTCTAATAGCAGCTAATCTTTCATCTGGATCATAATCATAATTTATTGCTTTAGTACACAATAACATTAATAATTCTATATCTTTTGGATCTTTAGTTTTAACTAAATCCATTATTTGTGAATAAAATGCCGCTGATGGACGTAGGACTCTTGATTCTATGTCATTTCTTCTTTCTTCTAATTTTCTAACATTTCTAGCATGTTCCATTTCATGTCTTATTGTTTCTATACCAAGTAAAGCTTTTTGATCATAGTGAATACCATTAATCATGTTTTTATATATGGTTATTTTTCTATCTTTAGTAGAATATTCACCTCTATTTTTAGATTCATTTTCATCAATAATAAAATCATTTATATATGGTAGTAGGCATGGTTCTCTATGAATCATAATTTCAAAAACTTTATTTATGAAATCATCATCAATTAATTTTCCTTCATATGCTTGGTATAAATTATATATACTTTCTTCCATAATTACTCCTAATAAGCATCTATCATTTTCTTAATATTATCTATTACAAAATCATGATCTAATTTGCCACTTTTACATTTAGTTAATCTAATAACAAATTCATTAACTATTTTTTTCATTTCTATAATATCATCTTTAGTTACATTATCTTTTAAAAAATATTTAATTCTTTTTTCTAAACATTTAGTAAAAAATAAATCTAAATTTAATGTATCTGTTAATGAATTATTTCTTTTTATTCTTTCTAAAGCATCTAATATACATGAAACAACTGGCTTTTTACTTTCATTTCCATTTTTAAATACTTCTGTTGATAATTTTTCAAATTGATCAAAGAATTCAAAAAATTCTATTCCATTTTGATACATTGCTCTAAATGATTTATTATTTCCTAGTATTAATTTCATCATTCTAGCATAAGAAGTTATTTTATAGTTAGTTGATTCATAATTAAATATATTTTTATAACAATCTTTTCCTAATTCATTTTTACCTTGAATTACATGTGTTCTATATAATTCTAAAGCTTCATCTTCATTAAATATATCATCTATTAATACTATTCTATCTTTATTAGCATAATATTCTCTTATACCATCTTTGCCATCATCAATAGTAGTAGGTATTAATCCATTTTGTCTTATTACTAATTTTTGTTCATAGTATGGAATTATAAATGTGTTTGGATATTTTTCATGTAAATTGTTTATTACTTGTTTATATTTAGTATCATCTTTACCAACAATTCCACTATATGCTGTTTGAAATACATGACCAAATTCATGACAAATTATTTTTTTATCTATTAATTTAGCTAAATCATCAGTTATATTTTCAATTCTATTTTGTAATTTTTTAGTAACTATTTCACCAAATACTTTTTGAGTAGATAGTTTTAGTCTTTGATTATCTATACTATATTCTTCCTCTTCAGTATTATTTGGATTATATACTTTATTAACATCATATCCTCTAATGTTATGGAGAATTCTATTTAAAAAGAAATCCATAATAGTTGAACTATTATTTATATATATAGTTTCATTATCAAAATTAAGATTCATTTTTCTATAATAAACACATCTTAAAACAATATTATCTTTAATGAAGCTAATATATTCACTAGTTAAACTATATACTTTAGCAAGTTCAGTTAAAACTGCTTCTAATTTCTCATTATCAGTCATAATAGTCTCCCAATTATTATTATATCATTTATTTTTTTTAATTATCATTTTTATGATAAAATATTTATAAGAGGTGTAAACATGAAAAAATTAGTATTATTCTTATTAATATCATTATTACTATTTGGGTGTTCTAAATATGAACCAAAAGAAGTAAGAATTTTTTCAGATCCAGTTATAGATTACGATGAAATAGATTCTATTATTGAAGGCGGTAATTATATTATTGTTGATGTTAGAACTAAAGAAGAATATGATGAATCACATGTAAAGGGTTCTATTAATATTCCATATGATGAAATAGATGAAAATACTAATTTAGATAAGACTAAAACTATACTTGTTTATTGTAGAACAGGTAAAAGAAGTACTAAAGCTTTTGATACTTTAACATCTCTTGGATATAATGCATATAATATGGGAGCATTTAGTGATTTGAAATTAGAAAAAGAATAACTTAATAGTTATTTTTTTATTGCATAAAATTTGATATAATAAACTCAGTATGGAGGATATATGTTAGTAAGTAATAGTTGGAAAGATTATGAATGCATTGATGCTGGCAATGGTGAAAAGTTAGAACGTTGGAAAGACGTTATTTTAAGAAGACCTGATCCATGGGCATTATGGACTCATAAAGATGAAGATTATTGGAATAATTTCCATGCTATATATCATAGAAATGATAAAGGTGGAGGTTTTTGGGAAAATAGAAAAAAGTTTCCTGATTTTTGGACTGTTAATTATAAAGAACTTACTTTTAAAGTTAGTCCAACTGGATTTAAACATACTGGTCTATTTCCAGAACAAGCTGCTAATTGGGATTTTATTATAGATAAAATTAAAAATGCTAATAGACCAATTAAAGTATTAAATTTATTTGCATATACTGGAGGAGCTACTATGGCAGCATCTTATGCTGGTGCTACTGAAGTAGTTCATGTAGATGCATCACAAGGAATGAATGAATGGGCTAAAGAAAATGCTAAATTATCTCACTTAGAAAATAATAAAATTAGATATATATGTGATGATTGTTTAAAATTTGTTCAAAGAGAAATTAGAAGAGAAAATAAATATGATGCTATTATAATGGATCCTCCTACATATGGAAGAGGTCCTTCAAAAGAATTATGGAAATTTGAAGATAGTTTAAATATATTAATAGAGTCATGTTTAGAAATATTAAGTGATAAACCATTATTTTTACTTATTAGTTCTTATACTAAAGGAATAACACCTGAAATATTAAAAAATGTATTAAATACAAGTATTGAAGGTAAATTAAGTAACGGAATTATTACTACTGATGAAATAGGTTTAAATATAACTAAATCAAATATGGTACTACCTTGTGGTGTATATGGAAGGTGGGAGAGTAAATGAAAGCAAAAGAAAAATTTGAAGTAATATTTATATGTTTATTAATTTTAATTGGAGGAGGTCTCCTTTATATTCATTTTGCTGATTTAGGTGAAGAAGATTACATGCCTAAAAATATCAAAGATATTTTTAAAAAACAAGATTACAATATTATTGATAAAATAGAAGAATGTAATGATAGTAGAGAAGATTTTTATTCTGATGAAGAGTATATTTATTATTTCAATTGTAGAAAAAGTAATCTTATATATCTTGAATATGAAGATGGAACTATTAAACCTATGAAAGAAGAATTAAATAATGGAAATGTTAGTTTAGAATCTTTATTAAATCATGGTTTAAAATGTGAAAAAGAATATGTATTAAATGATAATGCTACACTTAATGATAATGAAACAGATGTTTTAGAGGATAGTGAAGATGCTCAAGAGAATAAAACAGATGAAGATTAATATTCTTTATGAAGATAATCATTTATTAGTAGTAGAAAAACCTATAAATATTCCCGTTCAAGAAGATAATAGTAAAGATAAAGATTTATTAACTATGTTAAAAGAATATATTAAAGAGGAATATAAAAAACCTGGTAATGTATATTTGGGATTAGTTCATAGATTAGATAGACCTGTATCTGGAGTAATGGTATTTGCTAAAACTAGTAAAGCTGCATCAAGATTATCAAATCAGATAAGAGAAAATAAATTAGTTAAAATATATAATGCAGTAGTAGAAAATAAAATAGATAAAAAAGGTAGATTAGAAGATTATTTATTAAAAAATAATAAAACTAACACAGTAAGTGTTAATGAAAAAGGTAAATTATGTATATTAAATTATAAAAGATTAGATTATAAAGATAATTTATCTTTAGTGGAAATAAGATTAGAAACAGGGCGTTCTCATCAAATAAGAGTTCAAATGTCACATAATGGTAATCCATTATATGGAGATCAAAAATATAATAAAAATGCTAAAGTGGGTGAACAAATAGCTTTATTTGCTAAAAGATTAGAATTTGATCATCCTACTACTAAAGACCATTTGATATTTGAATTACCTTTACCTGATAGAGAACCATTTAAAAAGTTTAAATAGGAGTTGTTATGATAGAAAAATTTGTTAATGATACTAATTATTTAGATCAACACTTTTTAATTGATAAAAGTGTTATTAATGCATTTATTGATGCATGTAATTTAGGTATAACTGATATAGCAGTTGAAATAGGACCTGGAAAAGGAGATTTAACTGATACAATAGCAAGAAGAGTTAAACATTTAACATGTATTGAAATAGATAGGGATTTAGAACCATTTATAAATATTTTAAAAGAAAGACATTCTAATATAGATATAATCTATGGAAATGCATTAAATGTATTTATTCCTGATTGTAATAAGATAATTTCAGCACTTCCATATTCAATAACAGAACCATTTATTGAAAAGTTATTAAGATGTAATTTTGAAGAAGCTGATTTAATAGTAGGTAAACGTTTTGCAGATGCAGTAGTTGAAAATAAAATAGAAAAATTGCCTTTATTAACAAATTCTTTCTTTAAAGTAGAAAAAGTATTTGATATTGAACCAAAAGCTTTTAATCCACAACCTAGGGTAATGTCTTCTATGATTAAATTAACTCCTATGCTTAGAAGTGAACTTAAAAATAATTTTAAGAAATTTGTATTTAGAGAAATGTTCTTTAAAAGAGATAGAAAACTTAAAAATAATTTAATGGAATCTTTAATAGAATTTGCTAAAGTACATGGAACTAAATTAACTAAAAAAGAAAGTAAATCTGTACTAGATGGATATAATATTGATAAAGATATTTTAAATAAAAAAATGGAAAATCTATCTAACGAAGAATTTAAAATCATATATGATGCCTTGAAATAAAAGAAAAAAGTGCTATAATATCACTGAAAGGTGATATTATGTGTATATATAAACAAACAGTAATTATTTATACAAGTAATATCACACTTGCTTAGATCCTTTAAAAAGATATAACAAGTGTGAATTTTTTTGCATGTTAAAAATTTAAAGGAGAATTATTATGATAGAAATAAGTTTAAATAAAATAAATAAAAACTATGGTTTTAATAGTGTTTTAAAAGATTTATCTTTTGATATAAAAACAAATGAAAAAATAGCTTTAATAGGAAGTAATGGGTGTGGTAAAACAACAACACTTCGTTTAATTATGGGAGAAGAATTACCTGATAGTGGAACAATTAATATAAGAAAAGGATCTACTATAGGTTATTTAACTCAAATACCTCCTCTTGAAAAGGATGGAGTTACTGCAAGTGAAGTATATTTAAGAGGAGTATCTCATTTAATAGAACTTGATAATAAAATAAAATCATTTGTAGAAAATATGTCTTCAAGTGAAAAAGATATTAAAGAGTTAGATAGATTACAAGAAGAATTTAGAATACTTGGTGGATATAATTTAAATGAAAAAATAGAAAAAATTAAATATGGATTTAAATTATCAAATGAAATGTTACAAACTAATTATAATAATCTTAGTGGTGGAGAAAAAACTATTGTTAATTTAGCATCTTTAATTCTTTCTAATCCAGATATATTACTTTTAGATGAACCAACTAATCATTTAGATGTAGATACTTTAGAATGGTTTGAAGATTATTTAAGAAGCTATAATGGTAGTGTTTTAATAGTGAGCCATGATAGATACTTTTTGGATAGAGTTGTTAATAAAATAATATGTATAGAACATGGTAAAGAAGATATTTATTATGGGAATTATTCATATTATATGAAAGAATCTGAAAAAAGATTATTATTAGAGTTTAAAAACTATAATAATCAACAAAAAGAAATAAAAGCAATCAAAGAAGCAATAGCTAGATATAAAGCTTGGGGTGAAAAAGCAGATAATCCAATATTCTTTAAAAGAGCACACGCTTTAGAAAAAAGATTAGAAAGAATGGATATGTTAGAAAAACCAAAAACTAAGTCAGATTTAAAAATAAATTTATCTGTTTCTAGTAGAAGTGCTAATCATGTATTAACTATTGAGAATTTAAATTTAAGTGTTGACAGTAAAGAGTTACTTGTCAAATCTAATATGGAAATTTATTATCAAGAAAGAGTTTGTTTGATGGGTAAGAATGGTACTGGAAAGACCACTTTAATTAAAAATATAATAAATAATACACACGATAATATTAAATTAGGTGTTAATATTCAAATTGGTTATTTACCACAAGAAATTAGATTTGATGATGAAGAGTTGACAGTTTATGATTATGTTAGATCATTCTTTATAGGTAGTGAAAGTGAATTAAGAAGTAAATTAAATAGATTTTATTTTTCAAGTGAATCAATTAATAAAAAATTAAAAAGTATTAGTGGTGGAGAAAAGGTAAGAATTAAGTTATTAGAATTAATTCTTAAAAAATCTAATTTTCTAATACTTGATGAACCAACTAATCATATTGATATAGATACTAAAGAAATATTAGAAGAATCTTTACTTGATTATGATGGGACTATATTATTTATTTCACACGATAGATACTTTATTAATAAAATTGCTACTAAAATAGTTAGAATTGAAAATAAAAAATTAGTTACTTATGATGGCAACTATGATGATATTAAGTCTATTAGTGTTAAAGAACCTGTAAAAGAAGAAAAAGAACATAAAATAGTTATTAATGGTAGTAATAGATTAAAAGAATTTATTAAGGACGCTAATAAAATAGAAGAAATAACTATTGGGTGTAATTCTAAAGTATATAAAATTAGAAAAAAGAGTAAAGTATTCTATTTAAAAGAAGCTAATCATTTAAGCAAAGAATCTATAGCATTAGATTATTTACAGGGAAAAATAAGTGTTCCTGAAAAAATATTCTATGAAAAGTATAATGGTAAATCATATATTCTTACTAAAGAAGTTAGGGGAATTATGTTATGTGATGATTACTTTGAAGAACATCCTTTAGAAGGAATAGATATTATAGTTGAAGCATTTAATGCTTTATATAATATAGATTATTCAGATTGTATAATAGATGAAACTATTGATACTAAAATAAAGGAAATTGAAAGTAGATTTAGTTCTATTAAAAATGAAGATATTGATGAAAAAGTATTAAATAGATTTCATAATAAAGATATGATTCTTAAATATTTAAAAGGTAATAAACCTAAACAAATAATAGGATTTACTCATGGAGATATGTCTTTACCTAATATATTTGCATTAGATGGGCATTTTAGTGGATTAATTGATGTAGGTAATGCTGGATTAAGTGATATTTATTTTGATTTAGTTATATGTGAAATGTCTATTGAAAGAAATTACGGTAAAGAATACATAGATACTTTCTATGAAAAACTTGGAATTGAAAAAGATGAATTTAAAAGTGACTATTATAGAATATTAATGAGTCTATAAAAAAAGAAGTAATTATTTACTTCTTTTTAATTTAGTTTTTTCTTTTAACCAATTTTTACCATCAACTATTCTAGCTACTAACATTGATGAAGCACTATCACCAACAACATTTAACATAGTAGCAGGTGGATCTATAATAGTAGCAATTATTGTTAACATTCCAATACATGATGCTGGGAATCCTAACATTGAAATAATTAATGCTTCTGAAATAGTTCCTCCTCCAATTGGTACAGCTGTTACAAGTAATGTAGCTAAAAGTGCAATACCAAGTACTTTAAATGTACTAACATCTGCATTAAATAAGTTAACTAAGAACATTATTTTAAATACACTACCTATAATTGAACCATCTTTATGGAAACTAGTTCCTAGTGGAATAGTTGTATCAGCTATTTCTTCTGGTACTCCAATCTTTTTAGCACAATCAGTGTTAACTGGAATAGATGCAGCTGATGAACATGTTGCTATTGATGTAAGAGTAGCAGGTAGTATATTACTCCAATATGCTTTAAATCCTCTCTTACCAGCAGCAATGTATGCATATAATGAATAGAATATAAAGTAGAATAATACTGCAACTACTGTATAAATAATAAATATTTTACCATAACCTAGTGCTATTTCTCCTCCAAAAGTACCAACTAATGTTGCAAAATAACATCCAAGTCCTATTGGAGCATAATACATAATTACTTTAATAAATCCTTGTACAACATGATTAGCTGATTCTAATACTTCTAAGAATTTATCTGATTTACCTTTAGTTAGGTTAATACTAATACCTATTAATATAGCAAATACAATACATGCTATCATATTGTCTCTTGTTAATATTTTAGAAAAATCATTAACACTAATAGCTTCCACAGTTCTTTCTAAAAAATTAACACTTGTTTCTTCAGCTACTACTTCTTCTGCAAGTACTTCTTTAATTGCTTCTGTATCACTTAGTTTAACTAAGTTAAACATTTTAGTAGTTCCTATACCTACAAAACAGCTAATAACTGATGTTACTAAAAATACACCAATTATTACAGCAAGAATTTTACCAATTCTTTTAGGTTGTTCCATTCTACCTATTGATGTTGAAATAGTTAGGAATATCAAAGGTATAATGATAACTAATAATAGATTTAAGAATAAATCTCCAAATGGACTTAATATTTTAGTTTTTTCACCAAATATTAATCCCACAATAGTACCAACTATAATAGCTCCTAATAATATTAAAGTTGATTTGTAATTTTTGAAAAACTTTTTCATTTTTATCTCCTCCTAGTAATAATTATTCTTTAATTGTTTTAAAATGTCTATATTTCATACTCCACAACAAATCCACATTTTAGTTGATAAAATATTAAAAATAAATATAATATTCTATATAGGGGATAAGTATGAAATTATATAGAGTATGCAAAGAAAATGAGGGAAAGACTATATTAGAAACAGGGGAATTCTCAAGTTTAGGTTCTAATTATGGTAATAGAAATTTAAATGGTTTTCATTATGAACCAGGGAAAAGATATTTACATTTTTTTAGATATTTTAGTGATATTCATTATTTAAATTTATGTGAAGGATATTTTATATGTGAATATGATATACCTGATGAATTAGTGCCATCTCCTTGTTATGGATCATATATGGATTATGTTTCATTTAAAAAACCAGATGAAGTAGAAGAATATGTAATTGAATCTAGTCAAATTAAATTTGAGTATTTAGATGAAATGAATAGAATACTAGAATATATAGATTATGAAGATTATGCATATGGTGATTATGCACCAATGATAGAAAGAGTTTATAAAAAAGATAGTGGGATAAAATATGAAAAAAAATTACCTCAAAATGAATGATGGAAATTATTTATCATTAGGAAATGTTATTAATGTAATTAAGAAAGTTTCTAATAATAAAAATGCAATGCAAACAGAAATCTTTTGCAGTATTTTTGGTGTTAATAATGTTGGAACTACAACAATTAATAATTATTGTATTGGTATTAGAGCTATAGGTTTAGAATATAGAGAATTATTTAAAAAGAAATATGAAAAAAATGAATTAGAAGATAATATTAGATCTGTAGTAAGTATATTAGAAAATAAAATATATGATGATGATTTAAATAAAAGTTCTAAATTAGAAGAAGCTATTAACGAATTATTAACAATTGTTTCAAATGATCCTCATATTGAAAAAGATAGATTTATTAAAGAAGATAATTATCATACATTTATTGAACTATTATATTATGCAATACTTGAAAATAAACAACCTATATATAAACAAGATATTAACATTAAAATTAATAAAGATGAGTTAGAAGAATATATGAAAATTAAATTATATATGGGACATAGTCATATTAGTGATTTAATTGAACTTGCAAATAAAAATAATATGTATGCTTGTGCTGAACTTGGCAGTATGGAATATGATGGTTTAATAAATGGTAAACCTAACTATGAAAAATCATATGAATATTATTTAAAAGCAGCAAATAAAAATCATCCTAAAGGATGTTGGATGGTAGCTAATCTAATTCTTAATAAAAAAGTAGATAAAAATTTTGATACTATGTGGAAATATTTAAATAAATCTATAGAATTAGGTAGTGCTGCTGGATATAATACATTAGGTTTATGTTATAAAAGAGGAATAAATCAAGAAAATAAAGTTGATTTAGAAAAAGCAAAATATTATTTTAATTTATCTAGTGAACTTGGAGATACATTTGCATTTAATAATCTAGGTAAATTATATGAAGAAGATAATGATATAGAAGAAGCTATTAAATATTATAAAATTAGTGCTGATATGGGAAATAGTTGGGCTTTAAATAAAGTAGGAGAATACTATAGAATAGTTAAAAAGGATTTAGATACAGCCTATATGTATTATAAAAAAGCTGATGAATGCCCAATAAGTGAAAGAAGCAAGTTTGCTAAATTTAATTTAGCAAAATATTATTAATATTTTAAGTTTTACATTAATATGTAAAACTTTTTTATTTTTTATTATTGTTTGCTTGTTAGATATAAAATATTTTTTATATAATAATTATAATAGGTGAGGAAATATTTTATGAAGAAGGGATTTGATAATAAGAAGTACGTAAAAGTACAAAGTCAAAAAATTAGGGAAAGATTCAAATTATTTGACAAATTATATTTAGAAATAGGGGGAAAGTTATTTGATGACTCGCATGCTGCGAGGGTTTTACCAGGGTTTGAAAATGATGTTAAAATCAAAATGTTTCAAGAATTAAAAGATGATTTAGAAATCATTTATTGTATTAATGCTGGTGACATTGAAAAGAATAAAACTAGAGCTGAATATGGTATAACATATGACACTGAAATTATTAAATTAATTAATAATTCTAGAAAGATGGGATTTAGTGTTAATAGTGTTGTTATAACTTTATATAAGAATCAGCCTAGTGTAGATAAATTTATTAAAAAATTAAATAGAAATGGTATTAAAACATATATACATACTTTTACAAAAGGATATCCTACTGATGTAGATACAATTGTTAGTGATGAAGGTTATGGAGCTAATCCATATATTGAAACAACTAAACCACTAATTCTTGTAAATGCACCAGGACCAGGTAGTGGTAAACTAGCAACAAGTTTATCACAGATTTATCATGAGCATAAAAGAGGAGTTAATGCTGGATATGCTAAGTTTGAAACATTCCCAGTATGGAGTTTACCACTTAAACATCCAGTTAATTTAGCTTATGAAGCTGCTACTGCTGACTTAAAAGATGTTAATATGATAGATCCTTTCCATTTAGAAAAATATGGTATAACAGCAGTTAACTATAATAGAGATATAGAAGTATTTCCTGTATTAAAAGCAATATTAAATAAAGTAACAGGTAAAGATATTTATTTTTCTCCAACTGATATGGGAGTAAATGTAATAGGTTCTTGTATTATTGATGATGAAGTAGTACAAGAAGCTGCTAAAAAAGAAATAGTTAGACGTTATTATCAAGCTACTAATGAATATAAACTTGGTACTGGCGACGAAGATGCATTTAAAAGAATTAAGTTATTAATGAATGAACTTAATATAGATGAAAATTATCTTGATGTTATTGAACCAGCATTAGAAAAACGTGATAAAGAAGGAGTACCTGTAATATCAATGAAGGTAGGAAGAAAGATTCTTACAGGTAAACAAACAGACTTATTAACACCAGCTGGATCATTAATATTAAATGCTATTAAAGAACTAACTAAAATACCTGATAAAATTAATTTATTAAGTCCTAATGTATTAGACCCAATGTTAAAACTAAAAGAAGAATTACATAGTGGAAATAGATTAACTTTGCCAGAAATATTAACTGCTCTTTCAATTTGTTCTACAACTAATCCAATAATTGAAAAAGCTTTAGCTAATTTGAAAAAATTAAATGGTTGTGAAGCACATGCTACGTACATTGTTGATAATGGTGATAAGAAAACTCTTAAGAGTTTAAAAATTAATTTATCTTGTGAACCAGAATATATGTTAAGTGATGATGCTAATTTAGATTAGGTGATTAAATGAAAAAAGGAATAATTATAATTGTATCCATTTTATTTATAATATCTATAATATTTTTTGCTGTTGGATTGTATAGTAGTAAAAAAAATAATAGTAATAATGAAAATCAATTCAATGGTGGAGAATTTAAAAAAACATATTCTTTAAAAAGTAGGGATATGAATTCAAGATACAAAATTACTTTTCCATTAATAGGTGATGAAGGTTTATCATGTAATGCTGGAAATGATTTTTCTGGTGATTGTAGTGGAAAATTTATACATTTTTCTGCAGAAATGTTACAAAGTAAAACTAAAAATTATGAATCTATAGCAACTGAGTCATATAGTTTTTACAGTGAAAATGGAAATACTGTTTCTATTAGTTATGTAGATAAATGTTTAGAAAATTCTATTTGCTTTAAAATAAAAAATAAAAATTCAGATGAAGAATTTCATATGTTTATAGGAAATGTTAGCGATGATGAATACATAGATGCTAATTATAGGGTATCTAATGGGTCTATAGATGAATATTTGGATTACATATTAAACAATATTAAAATTAGTTATGATGCTACATATACTATAGGGCAAATAAAAGATGATAAATTATTCATTCATTTTACTCCTGATACTAATGAAGAATCATATGCTTATTTAGATTTAACATTGGATGCTAACAAATATAAAGAAGTTGAATATGGTTTAAATACTCAAAATAGAACTACTGTTAGAACTGATAATAGTGAAAATATTGAATTATATTTTACTGCAAATCCAAATCATGAAGGAGCAATGTTATTTAATCCTGTTACTCCAAATATATTTACATTTTATCCATATGATGAAAATAATAAGTTAAATGATAAATATGAATTAAGAGTAGTAAATGGTAAAAATGTTTATTATTATAAGGAATATGGATATTATAATATTCCAATTGATACAAAAGTTTTATTAACTATAGCATTTAATGATAAAAAGGATGAATTATTAATAGAAGATTTTACAAATATCGTTGGTGACTGTGGTCTTTATAATAATTAAAAAAGCACTAATAAGTGCTTTTTATTTTATAAAATCAAACATATTTTTTGATACAAAGATAATAAATATTAGTGAAGCTACAAATATAATAGCAAATATTATTAAAAGTACTGAGAAAGTTTTCTTTGTAAAATCAAAATGATTATTTACCATATTAGTTTGTTTTTCTAATATATCGTTTGTTATTTCTTTTGTTTTTATATCAGCTTCTCTTTCTCTAAAGTCATATTCTTTTTCTTTTTTAACATTATTTTTATATTCAGTATAATCTTTATTTCTTGCATAAGATGCTCCACAATTAGGACATCTTTTATTTTTTTCTATATCTATTGCTGTTCCACAATGTTCACATGTTATCATATTATTCATCCAAACCTTTAACAATATTTTTAAATTCATCGCCTCTGTCTTCAAACTTTTTGTATTGATCCCATGATGCACATGCAGGACTTAATAATACTACATCTCCTTTATTAGCATTTTCATAGGCATTTGAAGTAGCTTCTTTCAATGTTTCAAATGAATTACATGGTATATTTAAATTATCACACCACTCTTTAATTCTTTTACTTGTTTGTCCTAAACTACATACTAATTTAACATTAGTCATATATTCTTTTAGTCCATCAAATGAGTGACCTCTATCTAAACCACCTAATATTAATATAGTTGGTTTTTTAAATGCACTTAGTGCTATTTGTGTAGAAGTAACGTTAGTTGCTTTTGAATCATTATAATATTCTACACCATTTAGTGTTCTTACATATTCTATTCTATGTTCTACACCACTAAATTCTTTTATAACGTCACACATTATTTCATTTGAAATATTTAATTCTTTAGCAATCATAATAGCACACATAATATTTTCATAATTATGTACACCTTGCAATTTAATATCTTTAGTATCTATTATTTTTTCTCCGTAATAATATAATGCATCATTTTCTAGATAAGCACCATCTATTTTTTCTTTACTTGAGAAGTATTTCTTAGTACTTTTTATATCTTTAGTTATTCTAAATGCATCTTCATTACCTTGATTAATGATAGCTATATTCTTTTTAGTATGATTTTGGAATAATCTTAATTTATTTTCATTATAATATTCTCTTGTACCAAACATATCTAAATGAGCTTCATAAATATTTGTTAGTACTCCAATATCTGGATTAAAATCATAAAAATCATGTAGTTGAGGAACACCTATTTCCATAACTAGATAATCATTTTCTTTAATGTTTGGAAGTACTTCACATAATGGAAAACCAATATTACCTGCTAAGTTTGTTCTTCCTGGGAATGCTCTTGATACTATTTCATAAGTTAATGATGCTGTAGTAGTTTTACCATTAGTACCAGTAATTGCTATTAATTTAACTCCTTTTGGTAATAAATGATAAGCCATTTCTATTTCATTAATTATTTTTATATTATGTTCTACTGCATATTTAACATATTTATTATCAAATTTAACACCAGGATTTTTAACCATTAAATCAAAAGATTCATCAAAAACTTCTTCTTGATCAGGACCTAATAATAATTTAACTCCTAAACTCTCTAATTCTTTTATATGATCTTCATCTTGATTAGCATTAATATCGCTTAGGTAAATTTCATTATTCATTTTAGCTAGTATTCTAGCGGCATGATAACCACTTCTAGCCATTCCTAGTATAAATATTTTTTTATTTTCATACATTTTTCTCACCTAAAATTATTATACAATAAATATCATTTTTTATTAATATGTGATATAATATTTTTACAATATTGAGTAAAAATGATATAATTAATTTTAAGAATAAGGAGCTAATATGAAAAAGAAAATCATATTATTATTTTTTATATTGATAATGCTTAGTGGTTGTGTTAAATCTACTACTACTATGAAAATTAGTCCTACTAAAAGCATAAATTTTGAAAGTGATTTTTTAATTTCTACTGAACTTGATAATGGTACATCTTTAGACAAAATAGATCAAAAGAAACTTGCTTCTAATGGATATAATATTAGTACTGTTAAAGAAGATGGATATAGTGGTCTTAAAGTTACTAAAAGATATTCTAGTATAGATAGAGTATCAACACCAAATGCTGAAAAAGTTGTATTATCTGATTTATTAAAAGGTACTATGGATGATAAGAAATTATTTAAAGTCGAAAAATCTTTCTTTAAAAATACATATTATGCAGATTTTTCATATAGATTAAGAAGTGAAATATTTGCTAATGGTGGAGATGAAGTAGATTTATCCACTGATAGAATGATTACTTTAGATGGCGAAATGTTTTATAAATTTATTCTTGAAGTACCATATGGAACTATTCAAAATAATGCTAATGAAGTAAGTAAAGATGGTAAGACATTAACTTGGAATTTAAATAGAAGCCAAGATACTGATATTAAGTTTACTTTTACATTACTTAATTTAACTAATGTTTATATAGTTGGTGGTGTTGGAATAGCAGTATTTGTTATTATATTGATTTTAGTAATTAGAGCTATTAAAAAGAAAAGAGAAGAAGATAAGAATAAAGGACCAATTCATGTTGATTATGATCCTAGCATAGAAGATAAACTAGATGCTTTTGAAGTTGAACCTGAAACTGCTCCTGAAGTAGCTGGTGAATCTATTAATAATCAAATAAATGATGGATCTTTTGAATTTAAATTAGAAGAAGAAGAGAAAGCTAAAGTTGCTATTGTTGAAGCAGCAAAAGTGTCAAAAGAAGTAAAACAACAACCTAAATTTATTACTACTAATTCAGTAGATGAGGTAGTTGATTTTAATAATTCAAATAATAATGTAAAATGATGTTTCAAAACAATATGAAATATCATTTTTTTTGATATAATAATTTGTGAGGTGAGTAATATTATGGATTTTGAATTGAGAAAGGCTCTTGCTAAAGAGAAAAAAAGACAACAAAACAATATAGAGTTAATTGCTAGTGAAAACTATGTAAGTAAAGCTGTATTAAAGTTGCAAGGAAGTATACTTACTAATAAGTATGCTGAAGGATACCCATCTAAAAGATATTATGGTGGTTGTGAAAATGTAGATATTTTTGAAAACAAAGCTATTGAATATGTTTGCAAGTTATTTAATTGTAAATATGCTAATGTTCAACCACATAGTGGAAGTTCTGCTAATATGGCAGTATATAGAGCATTATTAGAAAAAGGAGATAAAGTTCTTGGAATGAGTCTTGCTCAAGGAGGACATTTAACTCATGGTAGTAAGGTAAGTTTTAGTGGACAAGATTATATTATTGAAGGATATGAATTAGATCCTAAAACTGAAAAATTAGATTATGACAAAATAATGAAACAAGCTAAAGAGTTTAAACCTAAAATGATAATAGCTGGCTCTAGTGCATATGCAGGAAGTATTGATTTTAAAGAATTTAGACGTATTGCTGATGAAGTAGGGGCAATATTAATGGTAGATATGGCACATATAGCAGGTTTAATAGCAGCAGGATGTCATATGAATCCATTCCCATATGCTGATGTAGTTACATCAACTACTCATAAGACTTTAAGAGGTCCTAGAGGTGGAATTATTTTAACTAATGATGAAGAAATTATTAAGAAAATAAATAAAACTATATTCCCTGGTATTCAAGGTGGACCATTAATGCATGTTATTGGTGCTAAAGCACAATGTTTCTATGAAGCATTACAACCTGAATTTAAAACATATGCTAAAAACATTATTAAAAATGCTGCAGCTATGTGTGATGAATTCATTAAAAAAGGTGTTAGAGTAATATCTGGTGGAACAGACAATCACTTAATGTTAATAGATGTTAAATCAACTTTTGGTATTACTGGTGATATAGCTGAAAAAACATTAGATGATATTTGCATTACTGTTAATAAAAATTCTATTCCTTTTGATACAGAAGGTCCTAGAACTACAAGTGGTTTAAGAATTGGAACTCCTGCTATGACAACAAGAGGATTTAATGATAAAGATGCTAGATATATAGCAGATATTATAGTTGAAGCATTAAGTAATTATAATAATAAAGAGGTGTTAAGAGAATTAAAGAAAGAAGTTTTAGAATTAACTAAAGCTCATCCTTTAAGCAAACTAAAATAGGAGGTTTTATGAAAAAACTATTAGTTAGTATATTATTGTTTATACCATTTATAGTATTTGCTGAGACAACTTCATATGAAAAATTAGATATTAAATTTAATTTTGAAATTGGAACTCAAGTAGATAAATTAACATATTCTATTTATGCTAATACTAATGAAAGTGAAATATTAAAAGATAGAACTAGTGAATTTACTAGTAATATAAGTTTATATAAAGTAAATGAAGATAATTCTCGTGAATTATTGCCTTCATCATATATATTAAGAAATGATGAAACATATAGTTTTACTTTAAATGATATAAAACCTAATAATAATGCAACTATGAATATAAATGATATATCTAAAGTTTTAATTAATACTTCAGAACAAACTAGTGATAATTTAAAAATTAGTATATCTGAAAATGTGCTTAGTGTTGAATATACTATGCCAAAAGTAAAAAAAATAGATGAAAATAAATTTGAAGCTATTCCAGATGAACCAGAAGTAGTAGAAAAAAAGAATACTTGTTTTCTTGGTTTATCAATATGTTGTAAAGAGTATAAAAATATATCATATTGTATAATTGGTGGTGTTGGTTTAATATTATTAATAGTTATAATATCAATAATAAATCTTGTTGTTGATAAACAAGATGATAAAAAATATAAGGATTTTTAGGAGGAAGAATGAAAAAAGATGTAGTTGAAGCAGTTATAGAAATACCATATAGATCTAGAAATAAGTATGAAGAAGGAGAAGATGGTAAAATAAGACTAAATAGAGTTTTATATTCTGCCATGGGATATCCAACTGAATATGGAACTATTGAAGGAACTCTTGCTCCTGATGGAGATCCATTAGATATTTTAGTAATCGCAACAGAACCAACTTATCCAGGATGTATTGTACCTGCTAGAGTAGTAGGTTATTTAGATATGTCTGATGATGGAAAAGGTGATTATAAATTAATTTCTGTTGTTGATTGTGATCCAAGATATGATTATATTCAAACATTAGAAGATGTACCAGAATTTACATTATCTGAAATTAGAAACTTCTTTGAAAACTATAAACAATTACAAAACATTAAAGTTGAAGTAAGAGGTTTTCATGGTAAAGAAGAAGCTTTAAAATTATATGAAGATTGTATAAAAGCATATAATGAAAGATAACTAGTCATTTGACTAGTTTTTTTGTATAATTAAATTATGGAAACAAAAGAAATAGAAAGAAAATTAATTGAATTTCAAAGTACTCTTGATGATTTGAAGAGTAAGCTTTTTATTGGTGAAAAATTATCTAGATTAGATGAATTATCTAAAATAATTAATAATCCTGATTTTTGGAATGGTAGTGATACTAAAGATGTATTAACTGAACAAAAGAATTTAAATACAATTGTTAATAAATATAATTCTTTAAATGATAGTATTAATACATTAAAAGAATTATTTGAATTAGGAATGGATGATAATGAAATAGTTAGTGAAATTAGTACTATCGAAAAAGAATTAGATGAAATGAAATTATCTACATTTTTAAGTGGAGAGTATGATTCAGCTAATGCATATGTAGAAATACACTCTGGAGCAGGTGGTACTGAAAGTAATGATTGGGCCAATATGTTACTAAGAATGTATACTAGATATTTTGATAGTCATGATTATAAATATGAAGTTATTAGTAAAAATGAAGGTGAAGAAGTAGGAATTAAAGGAGTTGTTTTACTTGTTAAAGGTTATTATCCTTTTGGTTATTTAAAAGGAGAAACTGGAGTACATAGATTAGTTAGAATAAGTCCTTTTGATAGTAATAAAAGAAGACATACTTCATTTGCATCAGTACTTATCACACCAGAAATTAATAAAGATTTAAATGTAGATATTAAAGAAAGTGATCTTAAAATAGATGTATATCATTCTAGTGGAGCAGGTGGACAAAGTGTTAATACAACAGACTCTGCAGTTAGAATAACTCACTTACCAACTGGTATAGTTGTATCTTGCCAAGTTGAAAGAAGCCAAATGAAGAATAAAGAAAGATGTATGCAAATGTTACAAAATAAATTATTTCTTGCTAATTTAAAAGAATTTAATGATAAAGTTAAAGAATTAAAGGGAGAAGTAATGGATGTTAACTTTGGAAGCGCTATTAGGAGTTATGTAATGTGTCCATATACCTTAGTTAAAGACACTAGAACTAATTATGAAACGTCTAGTGTTGATAAAGTTTTAGATGGAGAAATACAAGAATTTTTAGAAGAATACTTAAAGCTATAATTGTAAAATACCTATAATTTATAGAATTATGGGTATTTTTTTGTTATAATTAATAAGAGGAAGATTAAAATGGGTATTTTCAAAAGAATTTTTAAAAAGAAAATTAATAGTAAGGAAGTAGAACTTAAAGTAATAAATAAAACTATTTTTGTTAAAACAACATTATTTGTAATAGGTGCTTTAATATCTGCTTTATCATTTAATCTTTTTTGTGTACAAAATAATTTTGTATTAGGTGGTCTTGGTGGTATAGCTATTATTTTAAATAAACTATTTGAGATTAATTCTACATTAGTAATATTAATAGGAAATGTTATATTTGTAATTATAAGTATTTTTACAATAGGAGCTAAAAAATCTTTATTAAGTATAGTGGGAGCTATGGTTTATACAGCATTTGTATATTTTACTAGTGATTTTCCTGCTATGATTAATTTCCATTTTGATAATATACTATTATATGTACTTGCAGCAGGTTTAGTTGGAGGTTTTGGTGAAGGATTAGTATATAAATCTGGATTCAATACTGGAGGAACTAGTATATTAGCTGTAGTATTATCTAAATATATTAAAATTAATATGGGTGAATTATTAAGATATATGGCTTATATAATAATATTAGCCGGTGGAGTAATAATGGGATATACAGCTATTATGTATTCACTTATAATAACTGTTATAAGCACCCAAATGGTAGATAAAATATTAATAGGAATAAATTATGCTAAAACATTCTTTATTCAAACTGATAAAATAGATGAAGTAACTGATTTTATACTAAGTGTAATTGGTAGTGGAGTAACTGAATTAGAAACTAAAGGAGCTTTTTCTCACAAAAGAAATAAAATGCTTATGTGTGTAGTTCCTAAAGAAAAATATTCATTACTTAAAAGTGCTATAAAAGAAATAGATGAGAATGCTTTTATAGTAGTTAGTGATTGCTATGAAGTACTTGGTGGAACTAAAAAAAGTGCTATTTCTATTGAAGAGGTATAGGAGGTTATATGCAATTAATTGAACTTAAAAGTGTATATAAAAGATATAGTAATGGTGTACCTGCTTTAAATGATGTATCTCTAACAATATCAAAGGGTGAGTTTGTATTTGTAATAGGTGCTTCAGGAAGTGGTAAATCTACATTAATTAAATTACTTTATAGACAAGAAAAACCAACGAGTGGAGAAATCTTTGTTGGTGGTATTAATGTAGCTAAATTAAGAAATGGTAAAGTATATAAATTAAGAAGAAAATTAGGAGTAGTATTCCAAGATTATAAATTATTACCTAAGAAGACAGTTTATGAAAATGTTGCTTTTGCTTTAGAAGTTTATGGATTAAAAACTAGTGAAGTAAGAAGAAGAACTCTAAAGGCAATTGAACAAGTTGGATTAAAAGACAAAGTTAGAAGTTATCCTAGTGAATTATCTGGTGGAGAACAACAAAGAGTTAGTATTGCAAGAGCAATTGTTAATGATCCTAAAATACTTATTTGTGATGAACCAACTGGTAACTTAGATCCTGATATGTCTATGGAAGTTATGGGAGTAATTGAATCAATTAATAAAGATTTAGGTACTACAATAATTATGGCAACACACGACAAAGATATAGTTAATAAAATGAAAAAAAGAGTTATATATATCAAAAAAGGTATGGTTGCAGGAGATAATATGAAAGGAAGATATAAAGTAGATGAAAGCGATTAGAATATTAAAAAGTAATATTATTGAATCTTTTCAAGGTGTATTTAGAAACTTTTCATTATCTTTAGCAAGTATATCTTGTATAACAATCACACTATTGTTAGTAGGATTTAGTATTCTTCTTACTGAGAATGTTAATTATTTTACTGAAGGTGTAGAAAATGATATGACAATAGTTGTATTTTTAGAAAGAAAGATAGATGAAGAAACTATTGGTTCAGTTAAAACAGCTATTGAAGGATTAGATAATATTAAAAGCATAGAATTTGATTCAAAAAATGATGTTAAATTAGCTATGCAACAAGATTCTGAAATATTTAATAGTATACTTGCTCAATATAGTGATGAAACAAATCCTTTACAAGATACATATTTAGTTAAAGTAAAAGATTTAAATAGTATTGGTAAAACAGCAGACGAAATAAATAAATTAGAACATGTTGATGTAGTTAAATATGGAGAAGGTTCTGTAGAAGAACTAATTAAAATATTCGACTTAGTTAAAAAGATTATGTATGCAATAGTAATAGCTTTAATAGTAGTAACTGCTTTCTTAATAGCAAATACTATTAAAATAACTATTCAATCAAGAAGTAGAGAAATAGAAATAAGAAGATTAGTAGGTGCTTCTAATGCATTTATTAGACAACCTTTCTTCTTTGAAGGAATTATTCTAGGTTTCTTAGGAGCAGTAATTCCAGTAGCAGGTTGTTGTTTTGGATATAAGTATTTATATGAAAAATTAGGCGGTAGAGTATTTACTGATATTATTAGATTAGTAACACCTGGTAGTGTTATAAAGATGCTTGTAGTTTCATTATTTGCTATTGGTATAGTAGTAGGAGCCTTTGGTAGTTATAGAGCTGTTAGGAAGTACTTAAAGATATAAGGAGAAAATATGTTTAAAAAAGTAGCAAAAATTTTATTTACAATATTTATTACTTTCTTATTTGCAAGTAATGTTTTTGCTGCAACTTCAGGAAATACATCACTTAAGGATTTAAAAGATAAATTAGCTAAAGAAAAACAAACTGTAAATGCTATTGCTAATAAACAAAAGACTGTTCAAGCTAATATTAAAAAGATAGAAAAAGAATTAGATGATGTAGCTGATGAAATAGATCAATGTGAATTAAATATAAAAGAATCTAAAGAAAAAGTTGTATCATTAGAAACTGAAATTAATAATAAACAAGTAGAAATAAATAATTTACTTAATTTTTTGCAAGTTTCTGATGGTGAAAATGTTTATTTAGAATATATATTTAAAGCTAAATCATTTACTGATTTTATTTATAGATCAGCAGTAGTTGAACAATTAACTAAGTATAATGATGAGTTAATTGAAGAAATGTATAATTTAATTGACGAAAATAAAAAAGAGCAAGAAAGACTTGCTAAAGAAATAGATAAATCTGAAGATGCTATTGTTAAGTTAAATAAAACTTTAGCAAAATATAATTTATCTATGGAAGATTTAGTAGATGATCATAAAGATGCTAAAGCTGATTATGAAGCTAGTAAAAAAGAAGTTGAAGCTTATGAAAAACTATATAAAAAATATGGATGTAGTGATGAAACTTCAATATTAGATTGTATTGATATTCCATATGCTGATGGTTTTGTAAGACCTTTATATAAAGGTACTATAACAAGTGAATATGGACTTAGATATCATCCAACTCTACATTATTATAGAATGCATAATGGTATAGATATTGGTGTTCCAACAAATACTCCTGTTTATGCAGCAGCAGCTGGAATTGTTACTAAGATAACAAGAGTTTCTAATCCTAATAAGAGAAATTCTAGTTGTGGTGGAAATGTTGTTTATGTTAAACATAGAGTAAATGGAAAAGAATATACTACAGCATATATGCATTTACATTCTATAAATGTTAAATTAAATGATTTTGTAACTATGGCTACAGTAGTAGGTAAAAGTGGTGGAGGAGAAAGTTATGATTATTGTACAACTGGACCTCACTTACACTTTGGTATAATGAAAGGTGGAAGTTACGTAAATCCAAGAAATTATATAAGTTTTCCTGCTAAAGGAAAGAAATTTACAAGTAGATGGTAACCATCTACCTTTTATTCTAGGGGTGAAAATATGTCATTTACAACTAATATAAAAAGTGAGATTAGTTCTATAGAATATTCTGATTCTGAAAAAATGTCAGAATTATCAGCAATGTTAAATATTGGTATTAAAATATATGATAATAATTTTGAAGTAATACTTGAAAATCTAAGTGTTGCTAGAAGAATATATAAGTTAATTAAAGATATTTATCATGTTGAAATAGATATGGATAATAGCGGAATTAATTCCTTAAGAAAAAATAAAATAGTTACATTAACTGTAAATGAAAAAATGGATTTAATCTTAAATGATTTATCTATAGTAAGTGGTAAGGAAAGACTATATGTTCCAGAATCATACTTAGTAGATGAGGAAAGAGATAAAATAGCATATCTTAGAGGTATATTTGAGATGTGTGGTAGTATAAATGATCCTAAAACAAGTAGATATCATTTAGAATTTGTTATTAATAATTATGATACAGCTTCTTATGTTAATGATTTATTAAATGAATTATATTTAAATAGTAAATTAATTAAAAGAGATAAAAACTATATGGTTTATATAAAAGAAGCTGAAAAGATTAGTGATTTTATTAGAATGCTAAATGCCACTAATTCATTATTCTATTATGAAGATATTAGAATATATAGAGATCATAAGAATATGACTAATAGACTTAATAATTGTGAACAAGCTAATGTTGATAAAATATTTAATGCTAGCCAAGAACAATTAGAATTAATAAGTAAATTAAAAGAAATAACAGATTTTGATTTATTAGATGATAAAATCAAAACAATATGTATATATAAAGAGAAGTATCCTGATAGTTCTATGCAAGAATTAGCGGATATTATAAGTAGTGAAACAGAAAAAAGAATAACTAAAAGTTGTATTAATCATAGATTTAGAAAAATTAGAGAAATTATTGAGAAGTGTGAAAATGGTGATTAATTATTCACAATTTGTGAATAATTTGATAATATAAATATATAATAAAGGGTGATAAATGTGAAAGATGTAAAACTTATTTTTGAAGATAGTCGAATCATGGAGATTTATAAAGGTACTACTGTTAGAGAAGTACTAAAGGAAATAAATGATGATTCAATTATTGCTCTTAGAATTAATGGAGAACTTGTTGATGCTGACTATGAAATAGTAGATGATTCATATGTAAAGTATATATTAGCAAGTGATAAAATTGGTACAAAAATATACATAAAAGGATTACAATATGTATATATTTTAGCTGTTAAAGAATTATATGGTGATAAAGCAGATATTAATATTAAACATGCTCTTGATAAAGCTATATATACTGAATTACAAATTAAAAGAGATGTAAATCGTGATGTAGTTTTAAATATCAAAAAGAAAATGAAAGAAATATGTAATAGAGATATTCCTTTCAGAAGAGTAAGTGTTGATAGAGAAGATGCTTATGATTATGTAGATAGTGTTGGTGAAACAGAAAAAGTATTAAATTATACTTATATGACTAATGATACTGTTACATTATATGAACTTGATAATGAGTATAATTATTTTTACTACGTTATGCCACCATCAACTGGATTATTAAAGAGATTTGATTTAAGTTATGTTGCTCCTAATGGAGTGGCACTAAGTTATCCTATAGATAATATAGTTCCAAAATTTCAATCTATTCCTAAAGTATTGGATGCATTTAAAGAATATGATAAGAAATTAAGTGGATTAGGTGTTAGATATGCTGGAGATCTAAATAAAATGATTGTTGAAGGAACAATATCTGATTTTATTCAACAAAATGAGATACTTTATAATCAAAATTTAGAAAATATAGCATTAAAAATAGTAAATAATAGAAATATTAAGTCTGTATTTATTTCAGGACCATCTTCAAGTGGTAAAACAACAACATCTAAAAAATTAGCTATGTACTTAAAGAGTATGGGTAAAGATGTTTTAGTTCTATCTACTGATGATTATTTCTTAGAAAGAGAAGATACACCTAAAAAAGAAGATGGAACATATGAATTTGAATGTGTAGAAGCATTAGATATTAAATTATTTAATACTCAGATGAAAGCTTTATTAGATGGTAAATCTGTTAAAATGCCTACATTTAACTTCATAACAGGTAAAAAAGAATATAAAACACCTCCTATTAAACTTGAAAAGAATCAAGTATTAGTGGTTGAAGGATTACATGCTATTAGTGAGAAATTAAATCATGCTATTCCTAAAAAGAATAAGTTAAGATTATATATAAGTCCATTTACTCCAATTAGATTAGATAGACATAATCATATGCCTACTACTGATGTAAGATTATTAAGAAGATTAGTTAGAGATTATAGAACAAGAGGATATTCAGCAGAACAGACATTAACTAATTGGGCTAGTATGAGAAGTAGTGAAAGTAAATATGTTTATCCACATCAAAGAGAAGCTGATATGGTTGTAAATACAGCTCTTGCTTATGAAATTGGTGTATTAAGAACATATGCAGAACCATTATTATATTCAATTGATAAAGGTTCATCTAATTACGAAGAAGCAATTAGAATATTAAATTTCTTAAAAGGATTTTTAAATATACCTAGTGAATATGTACCTAATGTTAGCGTATTAAGAGAATTTATTGGAAATAGTTATTACGAGTAGGAGGAAAGAAGAATATGCTTAGAGTAGCAATTAATGGGTTTGGTCGAATAGGTAGAGTAGCATTAAGATTATTACAAGATGAGAAAAATGTTCAAGTAGTAGCAATTAATAATAGAACACCAGGTAATGAACAACTAGCATATCTTTATAGATATGATTCATCTCATAGAACTTTAAAAACTAAAATTGGGTATGATGATGAAGGATTAATTATTAAAGGTAAAAAGATAAAAGTTTTTGCTGAAGAAGATCCATCTAAATTACCTTGGGCTAAATTAAGAGTTGATGTAGTTTTAGAATGTACAGGAGCATTTACTTCTAAAGAAGCATGCCAAGCTCATATAAACGCTGGAGCTAAACATGTAATTATAAGTGCACCTGCTAAAGATGATGCTAAAACTATAGTATATGGGGTTAATCATAAATCATTAACTAAGAAAGACAAAATTATAAGTGCAGCATCTTGTACTACAAATTGCTTAGCACCTGTATTAAAAGTTATAGATGATAAATATCATATTGTAAAAGGATTTATGACAACAGTTCATGCTATGACAAATGATCAAGAAACATTGGATATTGCTCATAAAAAAGGTATCTATTCTAGACGTGGTAGAGCTGCATCATTAAATATTATTCCAACAAGTACAGGAGCAGCTAGCCAAATTGGAAAAGTTATACCTCATTTAAGTGGTAAAATGGATGGAATTGCATTTAGAGTACCTGTAGGTGATGGTAGTGTAGTAGATGTAACATTAGAATTAGAAAAGCATGTTACAGTTGAGGAAGTAAATAAAACATTCTTTAATAATCAAAGTAAGACATTAAGATTTACTAAAGAACCTGTAGTTAGTTCAGATATTATTGGTGAACAATGTGGTAGTATGGTAGATGGACTTCTTACTAATGTTGTTGAAGATAATGGAAAACAATTATTAAAAGTAGTAGCTTGGTATGATAATGAAGTAGGTTATACTGCTCAAATGATCAGAACAATGAAACTATTTATGTAGGAGACAATATGGAAGAAAATGAAGTAAAGGATAAAAAAGACAAGAAAAAGATAGAAATAGATACTTTTTCTATAATTTCTATTTTTGCTATGTTAATATCAACAGGAATAATGATTTATTTTTTACTTTCATTTGGTAAATAAAAGCAAGTTAAACTTGCTTTTTTATTTGTAAACTGTTTTTTAAAAATTATGTTAATGTAATATTTTTATGTTATACTATAAATAGTGGTATATATGAAAAAGAAAGTAGCTATTCCATTAATGTTTTTTGCAATAGTAGGTATAGTAATAATTGTATTTATTATATGGTCTATATTAGAAGAAAAAATAAGAGATAGAAGATATGATAAAGAACTTGAAGATCAATTAAAATATATAGAATTTGATATACCAGAAGAATTTGAAAAGAGTGTTTTAGGTTCATATAGTTATTATAACTCTGGTAATTCATGTTATTTTAATGTTTATTCAGATGAAAAATTTGAAGATAATCTTAAAGACTGGTTTAAATCTAAAATTATTGTTAATTTAAATGATGAAGTAGGTGAATTAGAGGAGAAGGAAATAAATGGTAATAAAGTTTATGTAATACAAGTAAAAGATAAATATGGTTTTGAAAACTATTATGGTTTTGAATCAAAAGATTATTTCCATTATATTAAATTTAGGATAAGTGATTATACTAATGGAGAAGAGTTAGATAGAGATTCAAACCCATGCTATGGATTTGAAAATAGAATAATATCTTCACTTAGAATTAAATAGGGAGGTTTATATGCCAAGACAAATAATTACTGTAATTGATGAATTAAGTAATAAAAAAGAAGTTGATTTAATATCTATTGTTTCTGGTAAAGAAACTAACAAATTATATATTGTTTTTTCTGAAGATTTGGATGGCCCAAGTGATTTTGTTAATTTAACTATAGCAGAAGCTCATGAAAAGAATAATCAGTTATCAATATCTACTATTCAAAATGAAGATGAAATAACATATGCTAAGAATTTGGTTTATGAAGCAATAGGAGGTTATGCAAATGAATAAAGATATTATAGGCGAATTTAATGGTAGAACAGATCAATTACCAAAAATTAAAGTACCTAAAGAACAAGTATCTAGATATTTAACCGATATATATAGAAGAATAGAACAAGCTAAAAAAATATTAACTGATTTTAATTTAGGGCCTGGGTTAAAGCGCGTTGCTCAAGAGAATTTAGCTAGTTTAGAAAAAACAAAAAGCTATTATGAACAAATACAACAAGTTCAACAACAAAGTATGAATAATAATATGTCTATGTAAGCATCAACTTGATGCTTTTTTTATTCTTTTTTCTTATTTTGGGTAGAATTATAGTGCTTTATATTGTATAATAATATAGGAGTTTAAATATGAAGTTTGATACTAAGAATTTTTTCAAAAATATTAAATTTTTTATGTTTAGTATATTGTTAATAATAATCTTATTATTAGCAAGTGTTTTGTTTGGAACAAACACTAAAAAACTTAAAGAAGAAGATCTTGGTGATGGAGACGTTAATATTAATAAATTAGTATTAAATGAGATAATGACTTCTAATAAAGGTGTTATTACTAGTCCAAATGGAAAACTATATGATTATGTTGAAATATATAATGGTAATGAACATGAAATTAATCTTAAAGATTATGGATTAAGTGATGAAGCTAGTGTTAAATGGGTATTTCCTGAAACTATAATACCTGCTAAAGGATATGTAGTTGTTCATCTTGGTGGAATAATGGAAAAAGGATTAATCACAAACTTTAAATTAAAAAGTGCAGGTGGAGAAATACTAACATTATTTAAACCAAATGGTAAAGTAGTAGATGCTATTGAAACAACTGCTTTAGATTCAAATACTGTTATGGCTAGAAATACTGATGGTAAATGGGTTACACAATTAAAACCAACACCTGGATTTGCTAATACTAATGAAGGATATGATGCTTTTGTTAAATCATTAATATCTGAAGAACCAAGTGATATTGTTATAAATGAAATATTACCTGAAAATAGAGGAAACTTTATTAATAAAAATGGTGAATATAGTGGATATATTGAAATAATTAATAATGGAGATAAATCTGTTAATATTACTAATTATAGTTTATCAAATGATGAAAGTGTTAGTTTTAAATGGCAAATACCAAATACAGTTCTAGGACCTAGCGAAGTATTAGTAGTATTTACTTCAGGAAAGAGTAGAACTGAAGGAGAAATGTCTACATCATTTAAATTACATAATAAATCTGGTGTTGTTATTCTAACTAATGATAAGGGACAAGTAATTGATAAAGTTAAATATGATAATATTGGAAATGGCGTTGCTTATATAAGAGAGGGTACATCATTTAATGTAAGTAGTGCTATATCTCCTGGATATCTAAATGATAATGAAGGTATTGAAGGATTCCAAAAGAGATATATGAGTGTTCCTAAAACATTAGTTATAAATGAAGCAATGAATTCAAATTATTCTCATTTAAAACAAAATGGTGGAGAATATTATGATTGGATAGAATTATATAATAATTCAAGTGAAACAATTAATTTAAGTGATTATTGTTTAAGTACAACAACAAATAATATATGTGCTTATAAATTACCTAAGAAAGAATTAGAAAGTGGTCAATATTATGTAATAATGGCTTCTGGAGATGAAAACTTATCTAATAGTTCTTATAAACATGCTGGATTTAAATTAGGTGATGTTGAAAGTATATATTTATCAAAAGATAGAAAAATAATTGATACATTATTCTTAAATGATATTCCAAAAGGTTATTCTTATGGAAAAGATAAGAATTGGGGATGTTATTATTATAGTACTCCAACACCAGGAAGTGAGAATGGTAGTGGTACTGCTTCAGTATCATATGTACCTCATGCTTCAGTGGGTAGTGGTATATTTAATGATTCGAAGGGCTTTGATGTTGCTCTGTTAGGGAGCGGAAAAATTTATTATACGTTAGATGGTTCAACACCAACTACAGATTCAAGAGTTTACAGTAGTCCTCTTAATATAAAGAAGACTACTGTTTTAAGAATTATGAGTAAAGAAAGTGGTAGACTTAAAAGTAAGGTTGAAACTTATTCATATATAGTAAATGAAAATCATAAACTTGATATTATAAGTTTAGCTATTAATCCAGGTGATTTAAACACAATTAATTCAAATATTTCTACTGAGTCTAAAATAACTAGAAAGGTTAATGCTGAATTATTAGAACAAGATGGTGGAGGCTTTCAAATTGATGCAGGCCTTAAATTATTTGGTGGTTCTACTAGAAGTTATAGGAAAAAGAGTTATGAACTTAAATTTAAAAAACAATATGGTCCTGCTGAATTAAATTATCAAGTATTTGATGATGTTGATAGTGCTAGATATAATTCACTTGTACTTCGTACTGGATCTCAGGATGAATTTCAATGGTCAAAAAGAATTATGATTAGAGATATAATGGCAACATCTTTAATGGGTGAGCATACTGATGTAGATGTTCAAGCTTATAAACCTGTTGTTGTTTATATAAATGGTAGATATTGGGGATTATATTTCTTACGTGAAAAAATAGATGAAACTTTTGTGGCAAATCATTATAATGTTAATGCTACTAAAACAAATACAGATATTTTAAGAGTAGATGGCGAAGTTAAAACTGGTACTAATAAGAAATATAATAGTATGATTAATTGGATTACTAATAACTCAATGTCTAATAAAAATAATTATGCTAAGATAAAAGAACAAATTGATATAGAGAATATGTGTGATTTTTGGATTGGTGAAATTTATGCAACTAATTACGACATTCTTAATGTTAGATATTTTTCTAATCCTGAAGTAGACAATGGAAAATGGAAATTTATTTTCTTCGATATGGATTCAGCATATTACAATGTTAATTTAAATTATTATCAATTTTATACTAATCCTGGTGGAATGGGTGGTTGGAATTTTCCAACAACATTACTTAGAAATATGATGAAGAGTAGTGAATTTAAGAAAACATTCTTAGAAAGATTATCATATAATTTAAAAAACACTTGGAATTACAATACAGTAAGTAAAAGATTAGATGAAATAATTAAAGAAGTTGGAGAAGATGAAATAAAAAGAAATCTTAATAGATGGGATAATATTTCATATTCCGAATATAAAACCAATGTTAATTATGTTAAAAATTTTGCTAAGAAAAGGAATTCTTATATGAAGAGTCAGGCTAAATCATACTTCAATTTATCTAATGCTGAATATAAGAAATATTTTGGTGAGTAGTATGGAAAAGAAGAAATATAAATATAGACATGAATTAAAATTTAAGATTTCTAATAGTGCTGCTAAAGTATTACAACAAAAATTATCATTAATTATGCAACCTGATAAATTTGCTTATTATACTGATGGTTCTTATGTTATAAAAAGTTTATATTTTGATGATAGAGAATCTAAATCATATTATGAAAAAATGGATGGAGTTTTATATAGAAAAAAATATAGAATTAGAATCTATAATGATGATAAAAGCTTTATAAGACTAGAAAAAAAGATGAAACATAATAACTATACAGCTAAGGAACAAATGTTGATTTCAGAAGACATATATTGTAAAATATTAGAAGGTAAACTAGATGAAATTGAAGAACCAAAAGGTTTATTAGAAGAGTTTATTTATGATTCAAAAACAAAAGGACTTGTTCCATCTATTATAGTTGGATATCACAGAATTGCATTTACGTATCCTGTAAGTGATGTTAGAATTACTTTTGATTCTAATATAGAAAGTGGATTATATAATTATGATTTATTTGATTCACAGATGCCAACATATAATTTGGATGAAAAAGGTAAACAAGTTTTAGAAGTAAAATTTAATGAAGTATTACCACTACATATAGCACATATATTAAATGATATTCCTTCTTGTAGGGAAGCAGTTAGTAAATTTGCATTATGTAGAAGTATAAAGTAAGGAGTGTGTAGAAATGAGTGTAGTAGACACAATTAAAAAATCTGTACTTGAAAACTTTACTGGTACAGTATCAGTAGGAGCTATGTTAATATCATTATTATTAGCATTCGCTATTGGTTTATTTATTGTATATGTTTATAGAAAAACTTATACAGGAGTTGTTTATTCAAAAGCATATTCATTATGTATTATAATGCTTGCTATGGTAACAGCTATGATTATTAGAACAATTAGTTCTAACATATCATTATCTTTAGGTATGGTTGGTGCTTTATCTATTGTAAGATTTAGAACAGCTATTAAAGAACCTGTAGATACAAGTTTTATGTTCTGGGCTATTTCAGCTGGTATTATGACTGGTGCTGGATTATATGTTCCATCACTAATCGCATCTGCTGCAATTGGTGTATTATATTTTATTGCTTATTTAATGGGATTCAGAGTATCAAACAGATACTTATTAGTAATTAAATATAATGAAAAAGCACATCAAGATGTATTAGCTAGATTAAAGAAATTACATAAATTTAAAGTTAGAAGTAAATCAATTTTTGGTAAAGAAGTTGAATTATCTATAGAATTAGATATAAAAGATAATGGAAGAGTTGATACTAATATAGTAGATCAATTTAGTGGGGTAGATGGAGTAATTAATGCTAGTTTAATAGCATATCAAAATGATTTCGGAGATTAGGAGTACAAAAAATGACCCAAAGAAAGCTTAACGTTGGAAGAGTAGTATTATTTATTAATATTTTAGTTTTGATGGTTATAATTGGTTTTTATACTGGAAGACTAATAAAATATTATAAACTAGAACATGCAGATAAAGAGGAAAATTCTACAGTTCTTTTGGTTGATAGTTTAAGAAAAAAGAGAAGTTATGTAGATTTAACTAAAGGTTTAGTATGTGATGATGATACTAATACTTGTAGGTATAAGGGTGAAGTTAATGATAATTATTTAACTTATTCTGGAAACACTTATAGAATATTAGGTGTTGATTCAAGAAATAATATTTATGCAGTTAGTGAAAAAAATGTTACTTTAATGTATTCTGGTCTAGAAAAAGGATTTAATGACTCATATATTAATAAATGGTTAAATATGTCTGAAAAAGACCATAGTGGTATATTTGAAAATTTATTATTTAATACTGAATTATTAGATTATACAAATATGTGTAGTGATAATGTTAATGATCTAGAAAATATTGAATGCCATGAAATAAATGATGACAATAGAATAACTTTATTATCATTATATGATTATAAAGAAGCTGGTGGAAAATCAAGTTTCTTAAATAATGGAGAAAGCTATTATCTTGGAACAATGAATGATTCAAAAGAAGTATATTATATTACTCCTTCTGGAGACATTAGTGTTATTAAGAATGTGGCTACAGTTAGTGGAGTTAGACCTGTTATAACAATAAACTATAATACTGAATTATTAGATGGAAAAGGTACTAAAACTGATCCATATATTATAGAAAAACATGATATTAAAACTTTAGCAGATGTATATGTAGGAAACTATGTAAGTTTTAATGGGGTTAAATATAGAGTAGTTAATAGGACTGAAGAAGCTACTAAAGTAGCTGGAGTCGAAGTACTAAGTGATGATGAAGGAAAGCTATCTAAATCATTTGGTGGATATAACAACAAATATTCTAATAATAGTAAAACTATTGGTAGATATTTAAATGATGAATATTTTAAATCTATTGAAAATAATGAAAATATAGTAGATGGAAAATGGTATATTGGAAATCTTGAATTAGGTAACTTAGATTATGCTAATAAATATAATTCTAGTGTTACATATAAAGTTGGTATGTTATCTTTAGCAGATATGTATGTTCAAGATTTAAACAATATATTAACAATTTCTAGAGGTATTGAATCATCTGATGTAGTAATAGTTATTACTGAAGATGGAAGTATTTATAGTGATTCAATAAGTAGTGAACATAATGTTAGAAGTTCTTTCTTCTTAAAATCAAGTATGAAAGTAACTAGTGGAGATGGTACTTTAGAGACACCATATGTATTAGGAGAAGCTGATAATGAAAACAAAGAAGAATAAGAAAAAAATGAGTTTTGTAGCTAAGCTAGTAATATTTATAGACGTATGCGCTGTAATATGTTTCTTTTTAGCATATGGTCCAATTTCTTATTTTAGAGATTTACTTGTTACTACTGCTATGACTACAATGAATCATAAGTATTTTGCATATGTTTTATATAGTGAAGAAACTGTTGATAAAGTACTTGATAATAATAAGATAATTGAATCTGATGAAGGAACTGATACTAGTGCTATTACATTTAATCCTGATTTCGGAAAAGGTGAATATAGCTCTAGTTATGAAAGAGATGTTCTTGAAAAAGATGAAGGAAATGATGTTTATAAATATGTAAAAATCTCTGGAGATGGATGGAGTGGATATATGATTGTTATCTATGATCCAGCTGACATCAAATTAGTTTTCTCTAAGAAATTTGGAGGATCTGGAGAATATTTATCAACAATGGCTAAAAACAATAAAGCATATGTTGCTATGAATGCTAGTGGTGTTTATAACACATATGGTAATAGAAATACTGGAACTGCTATTAAAGATGGTAAAGTATATTATAAAGGTAGAAAAATTAATAAAGGTGGAGGACTTATCGGATTTACAAAAGATAATGTTCTTATGTTAACAAAAGATAGTGCACAACAAGCAATTGCTAATGGTATGGATAGAGCTGTTGAATTTGGACCTTTCCTTGTAGTAAATGGTGTTAAATCAACATTTAAAGGAAATGGTGGATGGGGAATAGCTAATAGAAGTGCTATTGGTCAAAGACAAGATGGAATTGTACTATTTATTGTAATTGATGGTAGAAGTTCAAAATCAGTTGGTATTAGTATGGTAGATTTAGCAGATTTATTTGTTAAATATGGTTGTGTTAATGCTGCTAACCTTGATGGTGGAGGATCTAGTGCTTTATATGCTAGAAAGACACCAACTTCTAAAGGCCAATTAATTAATAATCCAGTTGGATATGGATATTCTGGAGAAAGATATTTACCAAATGCATGGATGGTATTACCAGAAGCATTTGAAAAACATAAAACAGAAACTAATGCCACAGGGGAGGAATAATGGAAGTCAAATTAAGAAAACCAACAATTTATTTAATAGGTGGAAAAGCAAAACATGGAAAAGATACTTTTTCATCTTTCTTAAAAGAAGTATATGAAGCTAATGGAAAAGAGGTAATTGTAACTCAATTATCTAAATACATTAAATATTATGCTAGAGAAATGACAGGATGGAATTTAACAGAGGAAGATAAACCAAGAGAATTATTACAACAATTAGGTACAAATGTAATAAGAGAACAACTTGGTAAAGATGATTTATTCATTAAAAGAATGATAGATGATTTTGATGTATATTCATGCTTTTATGACGCTATTATTGTAAGCGATGTTAGATTTAAAAAAGAAATATTGGATATTAAAGCAGCTCATCCTGAAGTTGTTACAATTCATATGTTTAGACCTAATTTTGATAATGGTTTAACTGAAGAACAAAAACGTCATAGAACTGAAATAGATTTAGATGATTTTAATGATTTTGATGAAGAAATTATTAATACAACATTTGATAATTTAAAAGAGGATGCAAAAAGAATATATACAAAATACGAAGGGTAGTGAGTATATGAAGGGGTTAGCAAGTGCTAAATTAAAAGGAAAAAAGGTAATAGTAAGAGTAGATTATAATGTTCCTATGAAAAATGGAAAAATTCTTGATGATAATAGAATAGTTGCTAGTTTAAAAACAATTAATTATTTAATAGAACATAAAGCTAAGGTAATATTATTATCACATTTAGGAAGGGTAAAAACAAATGAAGATAAGGAAACTAATTCTTTAAGAGAAGTAGCAAAACATTTATCTACATTAGTTAATACTCCTGTTTATTTTGTTCCAGTAACTCGTGGAGAAATATTAATAGAGACTGTTAATAACATGTTAGAAGGAGAAATAGTATTGGTAGAAAATACTAGATTTGAAGATGTTCCTAAAACTTTAGAAAGTTCTTGCGATGAAAACTTATCTAAATATTGGGCTAGCCTTGGAAATATATTTGTTCTAGATGCATTTGGAACAGCTCATAGATGTCATGCTTCTACATATGGTATATCTAAATATTTACCTTCTTATGCAGGTTTTCTTGTAGAAGAAGAAACTAAAGTATTAGATGATGTAATGGCTAAAAATAAAACACTAATTATGGGTGGAGCTAAAGTAGATGATAAGATTGGGGTTATAGATAATCTTATTACTAAATCAAATAAACTATTAATTGGTGGCGCTATGTGCTTTACTTTCTTAAAAGCATTAGGAATTGAAGTAGGATCTTCAATAGTATCTGAAGATAAAATAGATTATGCTTCTAAAGTATTAAAAAAATATGGTGATAAGATATTATTACCTGTAGATGTAGTTACTCAAAATGGAGTAAAAGATATAGATAAATTAAATAAAAAAGATATTGGTTATGATATAGGACCTAAAACAATAAAAATGTTTAAAGCAGAACTTGATAAAGCTAAGATGGTATTATGGAATGGGCCTCTTGGAATGTATGAAGAAAAAGATTATGAAAAAGGTACTAAATCTATAATGAAGTATCTTAAAACTAAAAAATATAAAACTATTTTAGCAGGAGGAGACATTGTTAGTGCTTCTAAATACTTTAAAATAGATTTATATTATGCATCAACTGGTGGTGGATCAACACTAGAATATTTAGAAGGAAAAAGATTTAAAACATTAGAAAGATTAAAAGGGTAAAATGAAAAGAATAATTCTTAATCAAAAAAGTTATTTTCTTTATGATGAGATGGTATTATTTAAACATGAGTTTGAAAAGATGAAATTTAAAGACTGTGAGGTAGTTTTATTTCCACCTGTAATATATATACCAATGTTTAGAAATACTGATTTTTTGCTTGGTTCACAAAACTTTTATAGTTCTAAGAGAGGTAGTTTCACTGGTGAAATAAATTTAGAACAATTAAAAGATTCAAATGTTAAATATACTATGATAGCTCATCATGAAAGAAGAAAATTAATGAATGAAACTTCTTTTGATACCAAAGAGAAATTATTTAAATCATTAAATAATCATTTTAATACTTTATTATATATTGGTGAGAATACAAAAACTAAATTTGCATTTAGTCATGTTAAAAGAGAATTAAATCTATATTTAAAAGGTTTAGATAAAAATGATTTAAAATATCTTTCTATTGTATATGACCCTAATTGGGCTATAGGTGGATATGATGTAGTTGATGTAAATAAGATATCTAAAATGATAAAACGTATAAAAATATACATAAAAAACATATATCATGTGAATATTTCTGTACTTTATGGTGGAGTAGTAAATAAAGATAATATAAAAAGCGTATATGATATATGTGATGGTATAGTACTAGGTAAGGTTAGTACTAATATTAATGAATTAAGAAAATTATTAAGTTTTATTATAGAATGAACATTTTAAATGTTCTTTTTTATACGGAGTAATATGATTAAGGTACTAGTAGTAGATGATGATGAATTATTTGTTAGTGAAATAAATGACTTCTTTAAAAATGATAAAGAAGTTTTAATTATGGGAACTGCTAGTGATGGAAATGAAGCTATTAAGTACATATCTGATGAAATAGATATTATTATTCTTGATTTAATTATGCCTAATAAAGATGGATATGGTTTACTAAAATACTTAAAAGAAAACAATATAAATAAAAAGGTAGTACTTGTTTCATCTTCTAATTTAACAAATATGATATCTATGGTAGGAGTTAGGGTTGATTATTTCTTTTTAAAGCCAATCAATTATAATGATTTAAAAACTGTATTAATTGAGATAAATAATAAAAATATCCTTGATGAAAACAAAAAACTATTTCATAAAATAACTAAATTATTATGTGATTTAGGAGTACCAACTAATATAAATGGTTTTCATTATATAAGAAATGCAATCTTATACTTATATAATGCGGATAATATAGATATTTCTATAAGTGAAGTATATGATTTTGTATCTTCTAAGTTTAAAACAACTAAGGAAAATGTAGAAAGATGTATTAGGCATGCGATTGATATATCGTGGACTAGGGGAGACTTAGATTTAATTGATGAATTATTTGGTAGTAGTGTAGATATTAATAAATCAAAACCAACGAATTCAGAATATATTTTTACTTTATCAGATAGAATCAAGATAGAAGCGGTTAAATAATTATTTTGCTTTTTATTTATCTTGTGTTAGAATATTTACAGGAGAAATTTATGAAAAAGGTTATTTTATTAATATTAGATGGCTTTGGAATAAGAGATAGTGAAAATGGAAATGCTATCAAAATGTCTAGTTTGCCAAATATTACTGAAATTATGAATAAATATTCAGTTAGTAAGTTATCTTGTGATGCTGAAAGCGTTGGATTACCTAGAAATGTGGTTGGTAATAGTGAAACTGGTCATATTATTCTTGGTAGTGGAAGAATTGTTAAACAACCATATACTATTATTAATGAAAGTATTATAGATAAAACTTTTTTTGAAAATGATCATTTATTAGATATGATGGATCATGTTAAAGATAATAAATCTAAATTACATTTAATAGGTTTATTATCAAGTTCAGGTAGTCATTCAAGTATAGAACATTTCTATGCAGTTTTAGCTTTAGCAAGAAAATGTGGGGTCGAAAATGTAGTATTTCATTTTATAACAGATGGATGTGATGAAGCTAATACTGCGGCTATTGAACATATGAATTCATTTATGGAAAAAGCTAAAAAGTTAGGTATTGGTATAGTTGGAACTATTAGTGGTAGATATTATGCTATGAATAGTGATGGTAACTATGATAGAGTTAAAAAAGCATATGATGCTTTAGTATATGGAATAGGAAATACATTTGCAGATTATCAAAGATGTTTAGATTTACATTATAAGAATAATATAACTGATGAATATATAAATCCTAGTATTATTACTAAAGGAAGTAATATAGTTGATGGAGATGGAGTATTATTTGTTGATTTTAGACCAGAAAGAATTGATGAATTAGTATCATCTTTTGTAGACCCATCATTTAACATGTTTTCAACAAAAAAATTTAATAATGTTAAATACATGTCATTATATAGTACATCTGATAAAATTGAAGGAGCCTATACTAATGAAGTATTATTAAATACATTTGGTAAATATTTAGCAGATTTAGATTTTAAACAAGCTAGAATAGCTGAAATACCAAGATATCAACAAGTAACTTATTTCTTTGATGGTGCTGAAGAATTTTCAGATAAAAATATGTATAAAATGTTAGTTTCTTCTCCAAATGTTCCTAGGTTTGATATGAAACCTGAAATGAATATAGCTGAAGTTACTACAACTGTATTAAATGCAATGGATGAAGATTATGATTTCATATTAGTTAACTTCTGTAATCCAGATATAGTAGGTCATACAGGCAATTTACCTGCAATAGTAAGAGCTTTAGAAGCATGTGATATATGTTTAGGAAAAATACTTGAAAAAGCAAATGAAAACTTCTATCAACTAGCAATAACATCTGATCATGGAAATGTTGAATGTATGAAAGATGAAGACAACAATATAATAACAGGACATACTAATAATAAAGTACCTTTTGTGATATGTGATGATAGTATAAAATTAAAAGAAGAAGGTACTCTAGCTGATGTAATTCCAACGTTAATTGATGTGTTTGAAATAAGCAAACCAAAAGAGATGACAGGTAATAGTTTAATAATAAAATAATTCACATTTATGTGAATTGTTTTTTATTTACAAGAATATAATTGTATGATAAAATAATTTTGTATAACATGGATAAAAAGGTAAGGGATAAGTATGAGTGATACTAATAATAATGAAGTAACTCCTGCAGTAACTACTGATGCTGTACAACCAACACCAGCAGTTACACCAACTGTAGCGCCTGTGCAAACTGTAGCACCGGCTGTTTCAAGTGTTCCTGTGACACCTGCACAACCAGTTGTAGCAGCACCAGTTACTCCAGCTCCAGAACAACCACAACCTCCAGTTGCAATTAGTGTTCCTACAACACCCGTGGCACCAGTAGCGCCTGTGGCAGTACCAACTGCACCAGCAGAAGCTACAGCACCAGTTGTAGAAGCAAAGCCAGCTGAAAATGTGGTAGTAAAAGAAGAAATAGGAAGTGAAGGAAATTTATTCTCTGGACCAGTTGAATCTAAATCAACAGATTCAATTTCTTCAGATTTAGCTGTTCCTGATGATCCTAATAGTTCTTCAAGTAAAAAAGAATCTTCAGGTCAATCTTCTAATGGAGAAGATTTTGTAGAAGAAAAAGAAAATAAAAAATTACCAATTGCAGTTTTAATAATTTTTGTATTGTTATTAATCGTAGTAGTTATTTACTACTTTATTGTTATGACTCCTACAAAGGTATTTGATAAAGCTATTGATAATATATTTGATACTGTTACTGGAGTGGTTGATTCAATACAAAATAATAAATCAGACACCATGAAGTTTAAAATTGGTGTTAAAATGGAAACTGATGGTGACATTAATGAATATTTAGATGGTGTTAAATTTGATGCTGAAATAGGTGCAAATTTAAAAGACTTAGAATTAGGATTACGTATTGAAACTGATGCAGGTGATACAAACCTCACAGAAGAAGATAAATTTGATTCAACTGTTTATGTAAAAGATGGTGGAGTATATGTAACTAATGATGTATTAGAAAAGACTTTCCCTGGAAATGTTGCTCTATATACTGATTCAGATTTTACTGATATAAGTTATGATAGAGTAGATGATATTATAGAAATAGTTGAAAGAACTAAAAATGAAATTGTTGAAATTATTAAAGATGAGCAATTAAAAAGGACAATTGCTATTAAAAAGGTTAATAATCAAACAACAATAGCATTAAAAGCTAGTTGTACTTTAGATAATAAAGGCGTAGCTGATATATATAAACCAATATTTGAAGAATATTTAAATGATGAAGAGTTTATTAAAAAGATTGCATCTGCTATTGGTTCTGTAACGGAACAAGAAGTAAAAGATGAAATTAAAAGATTATATGAAAGAGATGTAGTAACACAAAATATAGATGTTAACTTATACATGAATCTTGCTAATACTCAATTAATATCATTAGATGTTACAGTTGATGATTATTTTGTAGAAATTGATAACTTAAATGGATATTTCTTCGGAGTAGTTAAATACAAAGGTGTTAAAGATAGTTTTGATGCACCAGAATTTATTATTTCATTTGAATATGATGCTAATAAAGGTTTATTAAATGGATATGGTCAAATTGATAAACCTGGACAAGACTTTATTTATTCATTATTCGATTATACAAGATCAGTTGACGATTCAGGTAAAAAAGTAGGTAACTCACTACATATTAATTTCTTTAATAAAGTAGTAAGTACTGAAGCTGAACAAGCAAATAAAAAGAATATTATTGCTAGATTAGATTGTACGTTAGATATAGATGATGATAATCCAAAACTTACAATACTAGGTAAAAAAGAAGCAATTGATAAGACAGAAGAAATACAAAATGGAATTAATGTTAGTATGAATAGACTTACTCACTATGTAAATTATGTATTCAGAACATTATTATATAGTAAGTGGGAGGATAAAAAATATGCTTCTGAAATGCGTAAGAGAGCAATTGAAAAGAAGATTGAAAAACAAAATAAAAATGGTGAAGATTATTTAGATATAAGCGATATTAAAGCTGAAGTAGAGGAAGCTAAGAATTATTGTTCTAGAACAGGAACATATGCATACTTACTAAATGGTGGATCTAAGACTACAGGTCAATTTGACGGATTCCCAGATATGGAAGATAGTGTATTTGATTGGATTTGCTTATTTGGTCAATTAGATGAAGATGAAGAAAAAGAATTAAGCTTTGATGCTCCTGAATCACTAAATTATACTGAAATAGAAAAAATAATTAATAATAAACTAGCTGAATTAAAAGTAACACCTACTAAAAAGACAGTTGAAGTAGAAAGTGTTACAGTAACACCAACTAGTAAAGATCTTAAAGTAGGTCAAACTTATAAAATATTAAGTGCTTATGAACCAAGCAATGCTACTAAAACTAAAATGACTTGGAAAAGTAGTAATACTAAAGTAGCTACAGTAGATTCAGAAGGTAATGTTAAAGCTATTGCGGTAGGTAATGCTAAGATAACAGTTAAATCTGAAAGTGGAAAAGAAGCTAGTACTACAATTAAAGTAATAGCTGAAGAAACGACAAATTCTACTTCAGAAGAATAAAGTTTAAAATAAAAGGTGTGTAAATTTACACATCTTTTTTATTTTTCTTTTAAAAACTTAGTAAAATTATTTAAATTTTAAGAAAAAAATGCTTGATTTTTGCGTATTTATGGCATATAATTAATTGTAAACGACTGGCTGGGATGTGCAAGGTTGCTGATACACCAGGTTAGGTTGAATTAGACTTAATTAGCAAATCAGGTAATTTGCGCGGAGCAAGTCTATAAAAAATATTATAGGCGAAGGAGGATATTAATATGTCTAAAGACAAAGTAAGAATTAGATTAAAATCATTCGAGCACAGAAGTGTAGATGCTGCTGCTGCTAAAATTGTTGAGACTGTTAAGAGAACTGGCGGAATTGTTAGTGGACCTGTTCCACTACCAACTGAGATCGAAAAGATCACAATATTAAGAGCTGTTCACAAATATAAAGACTCTCGTGAACAATTCGAAATCAGAACTCACAAGAGATTAATCGATATCGATAATCCAAGTAAAGAAACAATAGATGCTTTAGCTCACTTAGATTTACCAAGTGGTGTAGACATCGAAATCAAGAAATAAGGAAAGGAAAAGTAAAAGATGAAAGGAATCTTAGGACGTAAAGTTGGAATGACTGAAGTCTTCACAACTGACGGAAAGTTAATACCTGTTACAGTTATTTCTGTAGAACCAAATGTTGTAACTCAAATTAAGACTACTGAAAAAGATGGGTATAACGCAATTCAATTAGGTGCTTTCGATAAAAAAGAAAAAGCATCTAGTAAACCAGAAATGGGACATGCTAAAAAAGCAAATACATCACCTAAGCGCTTCGTAAAAGAAATCAGAGGGATAGATACAAATTCTTATACTCTTGGTCAAGTAATTGAAGCAGATGTATTTCAAAGTGGAGACACTGTTGATGTTACTGGTACATCAAAAGGTAAAGGTTTCCAAGGAGTTATAAAGAGATGGAATCAATCTCGTGGACCTGAAACTCACGGTTCAACATATCATAGAAGAGTTGGATCACTTGGTACAATGAGACCAATGAGAGTTTTAAAAGGTAAGAAATTACCAGGACATATGGGAAATGAACAAATTACTATTCAAAATTTAGTAATTGTTGATGTTGATTTAGAAAACAAATACATTTTAGTAAGTGGAAATGTTCCAGGTGCTAAAAATTCATTCGTGTTTGTTAGAGAAGCTATAAAGGGAAGTAAAGGTAATGGACCTATTGAATTAGTTTCATATGAAGAAGGAGCAGAAAATACTGAAGTAGTTGAAGCTGAAGTACCAGCTGAAGAAGTCGTTGAAAATAATGCTGTTGTAGAAGAAACTGAAACTGCTGAAGAAGAAGCTGCTGTAGAAACAGAAGAAACTGAAACTCCAAGTGAAGAAGAGGAGGTTCAAGAATAATGGCAAAGACTAAAGTATTAAACCTTAAAGGTGAACAAGTTAAAGAATTAACTTTAAAAGATAGCGTTTGGAAAACTGAAGTAAATGCTCCTGTTGTTAAGGACGCAATTGTTCTTGCTCAAGCAAGTTTAAGACAAGGAACAGCTAGTACAAAAACTAGAAGTGAAGTTAGTGGTGGCGGAAGAAAGCCATGGAAACAAAAAGGTACAGGTAATGCAAGACAAGGATCTACTAGAAGCCCACAATGGCCAGGTGGTGGAATTGTATTTGGACCTAAACCAAGAAAATATGATTTAAAACAAAATAGAAAAGAAAGAAGATTAGCATTAAGAAGTGTTTTATCAAGTAAATTACAAGATAAAGAATTAGTAGTAGTTGAAAACTTAAATCTTGCTACTAGCAAAACTAGAGATTTCAATGCAATGTTAAAAAATCTTAAGATTGATGGAAAAGTATTAGTTGTATATGGAGAAGAAAATGAAAATTTATTCTTAGCAGCTGGTAATAATAATAAAGTTGCAGTTGTTGCAGCAAATGAAATCAATGTATTAGATTTAGTTGCTACTGATTACTTATTAATAGATGAATCTTCAGTAAAGAAAATTGAGGAGGTGCTTAACTAATGAATATTATATTAGCACCAGTTATTACTGAAAAAAGTGAAAGCTTAAAAGCTAATAATGTTTATGTATTTAAAGTAGACAAAAAAGCAAATAAAACTCAAATTAAGAATGAAATAGAGAAACAATTCAAAGTTAAAGTTCTTAATGTAAATACAGTTAATGCTGTACAAAAGAGTAGAAGAGTAGGAAGATATACAGGTCTTACAACTGCTTATAAGAAAGCATATGTAAAACTTGCAGAAGGCTCTTCTATAGAATACTAGGAGGGATAATATGCCAATAAAGAATTTTAAGCCTAATACTCCTGGAACAAGAGGAATGAGTACTCTAGTTAATGATGAAATTACTACAAGTACTCCAACTAAAAGTCTTCTTGTTAAAAAAAGTAAAACAGGCGGAAGAAATAATCAAGGTAAGATAACTGTTCGTCATATTGGTGGTGGAGTTAGAAGAAAATATCGTGTAATTGATTTCAAAAGAAATAAAGACGGTATTGAAGGTAGAGTAGCTACTATCGAATATGATCCAAATAGAAGCGCAAATATTGCACTTGTAAATTACGTTGATGGAGAAAAGAGATATATAATTGCTCCTCTTGGATTAAAAGTAGGAGACAAAATTGAAAGTGGAGTTAATGCTGATATCAAAACTGGTAATGCATTACCACTTGAAAACATCCCAGTAGGTACTATGGTACATAATGTTGAATTAAACCCAGGTGCTGGTGCTAAATTAGCAAGAAGTGCTGGTAGTGGAGTTCAAATCCTTGGTAAAGAAGGAAAATACATTATTATCAGATTAAAGAGCGGTGAAACAAGAAAAGTTCTTGGAACATGCCGTGCAACTATTGGTGAAGTTGGAAATTTAGATTATGAGTTAGTAAGTTTAGGAAAAGCAGGAAGAAAAAGACATATGGGAATTAGACCTACAGTTCGTGGTAGCGTTATGAACCCTAATGATCACCCACATGGTGGTGGTGAAGGTAGAGCTCCAGTTGGACGTGCTCAACCAATGACTCCTTGGGGTAAACCAGCTCTAGGACTTAAGACTAGAAAGAATAAGAAAGCTAGTACTAAATTAATAATGACTAGACGTAAGAAATAATTAAGAAAGGAACCGTAAAATGTCAAGAAGTTTGAAAAAAGGACCTTATACATTTAATAGATTACTTAAAAGAGTAAGAGCATTAAATGAAACAGGTAAAAAAGAAGTTATAAAAACTTGGTCAAGACGTTCTACTATTTATCCTGAATTTGTAGGACACACATTCGCTGTTCATAATGGACGTGAATTTATTCCTGTATATGTAACTGAAGATATGGTAGGACATAAACTAGGCGAGTTTGCATTAACTCGTAAGTTTAATGGCCATGCTGGAAGCGGTAAAAAATAGGAGGTAAGAGATGGAAACTTATAGTATACATAAAGGTGCTATGATGGCACCAAGAAAAGCAAGAATGACTCTTGATCTTATTAGAGGTAAAAATGTATCTCAAGCTGAAGCAATACTACTTACTACAAATACTAAAGCAAGTAGATTAATTATAAAAGTTCTTAATTCTGCTGTTGCTAACGCTGTTAACAACTTTGGAGCTAAAAAAGAAGATTTAGTTATTAAAGAAACTTATATAAATGAAGGAAGAACTTTAAAGAGAAGAAAAGCTGCATCTCATTCAAGAGTAGCTAAAAATTATCATAGAACTTGTCATATTTATGTTTGTGTAACAGACAATATGACAGAGAAGAAGGAGGACTAAACATGGGACAAAAGGTAAGTCCAATCGGACTTAGAGTTGGTGTTAACAGAGACTGGGAAAGTAAATGGTATGCACCTACTAAAGATTTTGCTAAATATTTAAATGCTGATCTTAAGATTAGAAAATATTTAGATAAAGAATTAAAAGGATGTTCAGTTGCTTCTATCGTAATTGAAAGAAATAATAAAAGAACTAATGTTGTAATCAATACATCAAAACCTGGTATCGTAATTGGTAAAGGTGGAGCTGATATTGAAAAACATAAAAAAGCTTTACAAAAACTAACTGGTGAAGAAATCTATTTAAATATTGTTGAAGTTAAAAATCCAGATTTAAATGCTGCATTAGTAGCTGAATCAATTGCTATGCAAATTCAAAATAGAGCTTCATTTAGAGCAGTTCAAAAGAGAGCTATTAGAAATACAATGAAAGCAGGAGCAGTTGGTATTAAAGTTGCTGTATCTGGTCGTTTAGCTGGAGCTGAAATGGCTCGTACTGAAGGATATACAGAAGGAACTGTACCACTACATACTATTAGAGCTGATATAGATTATGCTCATAAAGAAGCTGATACAATCTATGGAAAAATAGGTGTAAAAGTTTGGATCTATAAAGGTGAAATACTTCCTGCTAAAAAGAAAATAGGAGGTAATAAAGATGTTAATTCCAAAGAGAACTAAATATAGAAAACCTCATAGAGTTAGTTATGAAGGAAAAGCTAAAGGTAATACTGTACTTACTCAAGGCGAATACGGATTAATGGCTAAAGAAGGAGCATATATTACTGCTCAACAAATCGAGGCAGCAAGAATTGCTATGACTCGTTATATGAAATCTTTTAAAAGAGGAAAAGTATTCATTAATATATTCCCACACTTAGCAAGAACTAAGAAACCTGCTGAAGTTCGTATGGGAAGTGGAAAAGGTAATGTTGAAGAATGGGCAGCTGTAGTTAAAGAAGGTAAAATTATGTTCGAAATGACTGATGTTACTGAAGAAATAGCTAGAGAAGCATTTAGATTAGCTGGTCATAAATTACCAATCAAAACAAAATTTGTTATGAAAGAGGTGGCTAAATAATGAAAATGGTAGATATTAGAAAATTAACCACTGAAGATTTAAACAAAAAATTAGAAGAAAATAAAAAGGAATTATTTAATTTAAAATTTGCTTCTGCAACTGGTAATTTAGAAAAACCTCATAGAATTAAAGAATTAAGACATGATGTTGCTAAAATTAAAACAGTTATCAGAGAAAGAGAATTAAATGAAGGTAAGGAGGAAGTTAAATAATGGAAAAGGCTAAACAAGAATTAATAGGAAAAGTTGTTAGTACAGCTAATAATAAAACTATAACAATTGCTGTAGTTACTGCTAAAAAGCATCCACTTTACCATAAAACAGTACACAGTACTAAAAAATATGCAGTACATGATGAGGAGAATAAAGCTAAGGTTGGAGATATTGTTAAAGTTGTGTCTTCAAGACCTCTATCTAAAACAAAAAGATATGTATTAGATAGCATTGTAGAAGAAGCTGTTATTCTTTAATAGGAAAGGAGAGAGTTATGATACAACCAGAAACCCGTTTAAAGGTAGCTGACAATTCAGGCGCTCGTGAAATCTTAGTAATCAGAGTACTTGGTGGAAGCAAAGTTAAAAGCGGAAATATCGGAGATGTAGTAGTTGGAACTGTTAAAAAAGCTATTCCAAATTCAAACACTCCTAAAGGAAAAGTAGTAAAAGCTGTTATTGTAAGAACAGTTCAAGGTGTAGCAAGACCAGATGGAAGTCATATTAAATTTGATGACAATGCTTGCGTACTAATTAAGGATGACAAGAGTCCTGTTGGAACTCGTGTTTTAGGACCTGTAGCTAGAGAATTAAGAGATAAAGATTATATGAAGATTGTTTCACTAGCTCCAGAAGTATTATAGGAGGTAATAATGATAAAAGTTGGAGACAATGTTCGTGTTATTACTGGAAGTAATAAAGGTAAAGAAGGAAAAGTTTTAAAAGTACTTAGAGCTGATAATAAAGTAATCGTTGATGGAGTTAACGTTGTTAAAAAACATGTTAAACCAAATCGTACTAATGAAACTGGTGGAATTCTTGAAGTAGAAGCACCAATTCATATTTCAAATGTTAAAGTACTAGATAAAGCTGAAAAGAAAAAAGAAACTAAAAAGGTTAAAGAAGTAAAAGAAGTAAAAGAAAAGAAAGCTTCTAAGAAAAAAGAAGAAAAAGAAAGTAAGTAGGTGAATTATGGAAACATTAAAAAAATTATACGAAGAAGAAATAGTTCCAAATTTAACTAAAAAGTTTAACTACACTACTAAAATGCAAGTGCCTAAAATAGAAAAGATTGTATTAAATATGGGTGTAGGTGATGCTACAGTAGATCAAAAATATTTAGATGCTGCTGTTAAAGATTTAGAAGCATTATCTGGACAAAAACCTGTTATTACAACTGCTAAAAAGTCAATTGCAGGTTTCAAACTTAGAGAAGGAAACAAAATTGGTTGTAAAGTTACTTTAAGAGGAGATAATATGTATAACTTCTTAAATAAATTAATTACAATCGCACTTCCTAGAGTTAGAGATTTTAGAGGAATATCTAAAAATAGTTTTGATGGAAGAGGTAATTATACTCTTGGTATCAAAGAGCAATTAGTATTTCCTGAAGTAGAATACGATCAAGTTGTTAAAGTTAGAGGTTTAGATATCGTTATTGTTACAACTGCTAACACTAATGAAGAAGCTTTAGCTTTATTAACTGAGTTTGGGTTACCTTTTAGAAAGTAAGAAAGGAAATATTTATGGCAAAGAAAAGTAAATTAGTATCTCAAGCAAGAGGTAGCAAATTCTCTACTAGAAATTATACTAGATGTACAAGATGTGG
>CAMJBC010000001.1 GCA_946403755.1 uncultured Mycoplasmatota bacterium | reverse complement strand
TGCTGAAGGATTATCTGGTAGATTTGTTGCTATTGATAGATCAATATATGGAAAATTAAAAGGTATTACTGATAGAGATTATTATACTAACTCATTCCATGTACCTGTTTATTATAAGACAACTGTTAAACATAAGATGGAAATTGAAGGACCATATCATAAATTTACTAATGCAGGGCATATTTCTTATGTTGAATTAGATGGAGATACAGTTAATAATGTAGATGCATTTGAATCAGTAGTTAGAATAATGCACGATAATGATATTGGATATGGTGCTATTAACCATCCAGTTGATAGAGATCCAGTTTGTGGATATGTTGGGGTTATCAAGGATGTATGTCCAAGATGTGGTCGACATGAAGGTGAAGGCGTAGAAATGGAAAAAGTTAATTGCTACGACTGCTGTGGTCGATAAAAATAGAAAGAAAAGAGGTAATATAAAATGGAAAAGGATATTAAAAAAGCAAAAACTGTAGGTGAAGGAGTAAAATTCGAAAGAATTAGAAGAATCACTGGATACTTAGTTGGTACTCTTGATAGATTTAACAATGCTAAAAAAGCAGAAGTAACTGATAGAGTAACTCATGCAACAAAATAAAACAAAGTATATTCGTTTAGCTGCTGATCTTCAAACTGATAGTATTGTAGATGGGCCAGGCTTAAGAGCAGTTTTATGGACACAAGGTTGTGGACATCACTGCAAAGGTTGTCAAAATCCTCAAACATGGGATTTTGAAGGAGGAGGATTAGTTCCTATTTCTGCAGTATTAGAAGCAATAGATGAACTTGAATATCAATCAGGACTAACTTTTAGTGGTGGAGATCCTATGTATCAACCTGAAGCATGTAATATAATTGCTGAATATGCTAAGAAAAAAGGTTTAAATATTTGGGTATATACTGGATTTACTTATGAAGAAATTGAAAAACTTGCTAAGAAAAATCCTATATACACTGAATTTTTAAAGAAGATTGATGTTTTAGTTGATGGTAGATTTAAACTAGCTGAAAGAGATTTAAGTGTACTATTTAGAGGAAGCAGAAATCAAAGATTAATTGACGTACAAAAAACACTTGAAAAAGGTGAAGTAGTTCTACTAAATGAATATGAATATAATGAAAGTAAATATTTTGAAAGAGAACCAATGTATGTATAAAGATGTAGTAATACATCTTTTTATTATGTTATAATTTATATTAGAGTGAAAAATAATTGTTAAATAGATTTAAATATGCTATAATTATGCGGAAAGAAGGGGATACTATGTTTATTGATGAAGTTAGTATTAAATTAGTAGCAGGAAAAGGTGGAGATGGTGTCACTTCTTTTTTACGTGAAAAATATGTTCCATTAGGTGGTCCAGATGGCGGTAATGGTGGACATGGTGGAAATATTATTTTTAAAGCAGATAAGGGTCTTAGAACATTAATAGATTTAAGATATAAAAAGGTATTAAAAGCAAATAGTGGTTCAAATGGTATGGGTAGAAATAGAACAGGTGAATCTGCAGAAGATACTGTAATTAGAGTACCAGTAGGAACAACTGTTAAAGATATAGATACAAATTTAGTAATTTGTGATTTAACTAAAGATGACCAAGAATGTATAGTGGCTCATGGTGGTAGAGGTGGAAAAGGTAATGCAGCATTTATGTCTAATAAAAATAAAGCACCTTACACTAGTGAACTTGGTGAACCTGGAGAAGAAAGAAATGTATTAATAGAATTAAAACTTCTTGCTGATGTAGGTTTAGTTGGATTTCCAAGTGTTGGAAAAAGTTCATTAATTAGTGTTATAAGTGCATCTAAACCTAAAATAGCTGATTATCATTTTACAACTTTAACTCCAAATCTAGGTGTTGTTAGTGCAGGGGACTATAGTTATGTAGTAGCAGACCTTCCAGGACTTATTGAAGGATCATCTAAAGGAGTAGGCCTTGGAGATAAATTCTTAAAACATGCTAGCCGTTGTAAAATAGTATGCCATGTTCTTGATATGGCACAAGTTGAAGGAAGAGATGTTATAGAAGACTATAAAATAATTCGTAATGAAATTAAAAATTATGATGAAAAACTATATAACAAAAAAGAAATAATTGTTGCTAATAAAATGGATATAGATACTGCTAAAGAAAATCTTAAAAGATTTAAAAAAGAATATCCAAATGCAGAAATTATTGAAGTAAGCGCAGCAACTCATGAAAATATTAAAGAATTAATATATAAACTTAAAGATGTTTTAATTACTATTCCTGATGAAGAAATATATAATGATAATGAAAAAGAAGATTATGTATTATATGAATTTAAGAAGGAAAAACCATATCATATTGAACAAAAAGGTAATAAATGGATAATTAGTGGTAAGGAACTAGAAAAACTTCTTAAAATGACTAGATTTAACTCAGATGAAGCTGCTTTAAGATTTGCTAAGAAATTACAACATCTAGGAGTAGATGATGAATTAAAGAGTCTTGGTGCTAAACATGGTGATATAGTTTGTATATTAGATCAAGAATTTGAATATGAAGATAGACTATACTAATAAAAACTCATATGCTTTAAGTATATGAGTTTTAATATATGATATAATTTATAAGGAGTTGATATTATGGATAAAGATTTAGTTATTGAAACAGAAAGATTAATACTAAGAGCATGGAATTTAAATGATGTGGATGATGTTGTAGATGGATTAAATAATCTTAATGTTTCAAAATGGATGAGTGTAGTTCCATATCCATATACTAAAAAAGATGCAGAAGATTTTATAAAACATTCTATTGAAACAAAAGCATATAATTTTGCTATTGTATTAAAAGAAAATAATAAAGTAATTGGTGGTACTCAACTTAGAAATATTGATTTAGTTCAAGGAACAGCACATGGTGGTATTTGGATAAATGAAAAATATCATGGACATGGTTATGGTAGAGAAGCATGGGGAGCTAGAATTAAATATGCTTTTGAAGTTCTAGGACTAAGAAGATTAGAGAATGGATTTTTTGATGGAAATGAAAAATCATGGAAAATGCAACAATCTTTTGGATATAAGATTGAAGGAACCAAAAGACAAAGATATAAATGTTTATCTACTGGAAAAATAGTTGATGAACATATTACGGGTTTATTAAAAGAAGAATGGATTAAGTAGATGTAAATATTCTTTTCAATTATTGAATTAAATAGTTTTAATACATATAATTAAACTAGGGAAGGAGAGTTATTTATGCAAGAAAATAATCAAGTACCAGTAGAAAATAATGTAGTAAGCGAACAACCTAAAAAGAAAGATCATACTGTTTTAATAGTAGTTTTAGTAGTAGTAGGAGCAGTATTTTTATATTTGGGTATAACAATATTTAGTGCAGCTAAAAACGTTAGTGGTTTGTTAGATGAAGCTAAATTAAAAACATTTGTAATGGAAACACAAACTATAGCACAAGAATCAATGACGGAATGGACTAATTATTCAAAAGGTACTCCTATAGTATATTCTTTTAATAATGGTGCTACATGTAAAAATCAAATTTATACTACCTTATCACCAAAAATTAATTATTATGTTAGGATGGATGAAACAGGTAAAATTAAACAACTAATAGTTAATGATGATACTTATGGATATGAGTATGAAGGTGAAGATTTGAATATTACTTCAATATCTAAAAATGATGTTCATTTATTATCTGAAAAGAACGTAACAATTCCTTCATGTAATTAATAGATTATGATTTTAACTCAAGAAAATTTCTTGAGTTTTTTTATGTTAAATTATCTTTATATTTTATACCAAATATTATATAATTTTATTAGTGGAGGTTTTAGTATGATAGAAAATTTCGTACCAGATATTTATCAAAAAAGTATATACTATATAAACTATGATAAACTCTATAAAAAAGGCATACGTTGTATATTATTTGATTTAGATAATACTATTACTCCAAGTCATATAAAATTACCAACTAAAAGACTTAAAAAATTATTTGATGAATTAAGAGATAAAGGTTTTAAGATAATTATTTTATCTAATGCACCTAAACATAGAATAGATCCATTTAAAAACTATTTAAATGTTGATGCATGTTCTTTTTCTTTAAAACCTAAAAGTAATAAATATGAAAAAATAATGGAAAAATTTAGTTATAAACCAACTGAAATAGCAGCAGTAGGTGATCAATTAATAACTGATATATATGGCGCTAATAAGTTAGATATTACTAGTATTCTAGTAAATCCTTTAACATCTAAAGATTATTATGTAACCATTTTAAATAGAATTATAGAAAGATTTATATTTAATAAACTAAATAAAAAAGAATTATTTTTAAAAGGAAAGTATTATGAATAAAAAGAAATGTTTGGGTTGTGGAAGTGTTTTACAAAGCGATAACGCTAGTAAAGATGGTTTTGTTAAACTAAGTATTTATGATAAAGCAGAGTATTGTGAAAGATGCTTTAAAATAATGCATTATGGTGAATATAGTGTTCTTGATAAAAAGATAGATGCTGATGGAATAATAAGAAATATAAATAGTGATAATATTTCATCAGTAGCTTTTTTAGTAGATGCATTAAATATAAATGAAAATACTAAAAAATATATAAATAAATTTAAAAATAGAAAATATATTCTTGTTACTAAGAAAGATGTATTACCAAAAAGTATTAAAGAAAAGAAATTAATTGAATACATAAGAAATAATGTATGTGATACTGAAAATATAATGTGTATTAGTTCAGTTAAGAATTATAATATTGATAATTTCTTAAAAAGAATAGAAAAAGATAATGTAAGAAGACTTTATATAGTAGGGTTTACTAATAGTGGAAAATCTACATTTATAAATCATATTCTTACAAGTCAATTAAAAAAACCAGTTATTACTACTAGTAGTGTTCCTAATACTACAGCTAGTTATATAGCTATTAAATTAAATAGTAAATTAACTATAGTAGATACTCCTGGATTTATAGATGAAAAAGCTATATATAATTTTGTTGATTATAATAAGATAATTAAATATTATCCTAAAAAAGAAATAAAAGTTAAAACTTTTCAAGTTAAATCAGGTTATTCTGTAGTAATAAATGATATATTAAGAATAGAGAATTTATCTGATAAATCTAATAGTTTAAGTTTTTATATGAATGATAGATTAAGATATGAAAAACTAAATAATAAGAATTCTAAATTAAAATACTTAAATAAAATGGAAATAGAAGTAGAAGAGGAATCAGATATATTAATAAATGGTCTTGGTTTTATTAGAGTGACTAAACCAGGTAAATTTGAAATAAATATTATTGATACTAAATTAGTTAGTGTTAGAAAGAGTATGATATAATGGGCAAAATCAATGTAATGAGTGAAAATTTAGCTAATAAAATAGCAGCAGGTGAAGTAGTTGAAAGAATTGCTAATGTTGTTAAAGAATTAGTTGAAAATAGTATTGATGCAGGTTCTAAAAATATAAAAGTAGAACTAGTTTTGTCTGGAACTAAATCTATTAAAGTAATTGATGATGGATGTGGTATGTCTAAAGAAGATGCTATATTATGCTTTAGTAGACATGCTACTAGTAAGATTAAAACAGAAAATGATTTATTTTTTATTAGTACTTTAGGATTTAGAGGTGAAGCACTAGCAGCAATATCATCAGTATCTAATTGTACACTTGATACATATGATGGTAATGAATCAACACTTGTTACAGTAAAAGCAGGAAAAATAACTGATACTAAAGTAGGTTCTATGAGACAAGGAACTATTATTGAAGTAAAAGAGTTATTTTATAATACTCCTGCTAGATTAAAATTCTTAAAAAGTTTACAAACAGAACTTTCTAATACAGTTAGCTTAATTGAAAAAGTTGCATTATCACATCCAGATATTTCTTTTAGTATTATTAATGATGAAAAAGAAGTGTTAAAAACAAGTGGTAGTGGAGATTTATATAAAACTATTCATGAAATATTTGGTATAAATACTACTAAGAATATGATTAAAATTGAAGGTGAAAATTATGATTATTCAATTAGTGGTTATGTTAGTAATTTAAATATTTCTAAATCTAATAGAAATGGAATGATTATTTTAGTTAATGGTAGAGTAGTATCTAATATTAATGTAAATAGATCAATTAAAGATGCATATCATACAGTACTTGCAGATAATAAGTATCCAGTAGTAGTAATAAATATTGAAACAGATCCTACTTTAGTAGATGTTAATATTCATCCAACTAAACAAGATGTTAAATTTTCTAAATTGGAAAGTTTGGAAGATTTATTATTTAGTACTATTAGAGGTGCTTTATTAGAGTCCGATAATACTAAAAAAGTTTATGAAGAAAAAAGAGTAGTTGATGACACTGATTATTCATTAAATGATAATTTATATCCTGAAGAGAAGAAAGTTGAAGAAATTAGATTAGATTTTGGTGTTAAAGAAGATGAAGTAACATATGATGAAGAAGAAGTTAAAAGTAAACAAACTCTTATAAAACCAGTTGGTTTAGCTCTTGGAACATATTTAATAGCTCAAGATGAAGATATTATGTATATGATGGATATTCATGCTGCTAATGAAAGAATTAACTATGAAAGATATTTAAAAGCCTTTAAAAGCGATGAAATATATGTAACTAATATGTTATTTCCATTGACTTTAGAATATACTACTAATGAATTTATGAGTATTAAATCTAATTTAGAAGAAATAACTAAAATGGGATTTGAAGTAGAAGAGTTTGGTACTAATACATTTAGAGTAAAATCTCATCCAAATTGGTTAAAGCAAGGCTTTGAAGATGAAAGTATAAGAAGAATATTTGAGTTAGTTGGAGAATTTAAAGGTAAATTTGATAGAGTTAAATTTAATGATGCTCTAGCAGCTCGTTTAGCATGTAAGGCTAGTGTTAAAGGAAATACTTCTATTACATATGAAGAACAAGAAGAATTAATAAATAGATTATTTGAGTGTGAATTTCCATATACTTGTCCTCATGGAAGACCAACTGTAATTAAATACCCAATTCATGAATTAGAAAAAATGTTTAAGAGAGTTAATTTTTCTAAAGAAATGAATGATTTGGAGTAGGTGATATTATGAGTAAAATAATATTAATTGTTGGACCAACAGCAACAGGTAAAACAGCACTATCTATTGCATTAGCAAAAGAATATAATGCAGAAATTATAAATGCTGATTCTACTCAAATATATAAAGAACCATTAATAGCTACCGCTAAAATTACCGAATTAGAAAAAGAAAATATTCCTCATCATATGATTGATATTAAATCATTAAGTGAAGAATATAGTATCTATGATTATCAAAAAGATGCTAGAGAAGTATTAGATGATTTAATCAAAAAAGATAAAAACATAATTATAGTAGGTGGTAGTGGTTTATATGTTAAAGCTTTATTATATGATTATAATTTAGAAAAAGAATCATCAAATGATATTGATTTAAGCAAATATTCTAATCAAGAATTAAAATCTATGGCAGATTTAATAGATGAAAATAATAATATTCATGTTAATAATAGACATAGATTAGAAAGATATATTAAATATAATAAAAAGACTGGTAAAATTATTACTAAAACTGATGAAATAAACAAAAAAATATATGATTTTATTACTATTGGTTTAAATGCTCCTAGAGAAGAGATATATAAAAGATGTGATAATAGAGTAGATGAAATGTTCAATAATGGATTACTTGATGAAGCTAAAAGTTTGTATGACAAACATTTTAAAAACTTTACTACTATTATTGGATATAGAGAATTAAATGAATATTTTAATGGAAATATATCTCTTGAAGAAGCAAAAGAAGAAATGAAAAAGAATACTAGACATTATGCTAAAAGACAAATTACTTTTTATAAACATCAATTTGATAATATAGTTTGGTTTAATACTGATTATAGTAATTTTAAAAATACTATTAATGAAGTAATTAAATATTTAAAAGAAAAGGAATAAGTTTATACTTATTCCTTTGTTTCTATAAAGAATTCTTTATCAAAATTATGTTTTTCTTTATCTAATTCATGTAATTTTTTAGTATCTATCATAAAGAAATTACTAGTATTATTTTTATTAACTTCATCATCATCCCAAGTAAGATCTATATGATACCATTTATTTTTAAAATATACATAATTCCAAATATGATTTTCACTTGGTAGTTTTATATTTTTGACATTTAATCTATCCAAGAATAAAGCATAAATATCAGTATATCCACTACATATTGCTTTATGTGTTGTAACAGCTCCATAAGCGTTATTAGAATTGCTATTTATATCAGATTCTTTATAATCTTCATCATAACTAATTTTACTTATTAAGTAATCATGTATCTTTTTTAATGATTCTTTAGTAGGAGTTTCTTCAGGATTAATGCTTAATATTTTAAGTACTTCATCTACATATTTCTTTAAATATTCTATTTCTGAATCTTCATATACTTTATCAACTGATAAATTAATTTCACCAGTTGTAGATACTGTTGTATTATAAAGTGAATAATTATTATATGGACTAACATAATAATTAATTATTTCTAAATAATCACTTTTATTAGCAAGTTTTAAGGTATCATCTATACATGTTTTATAATCAGTAGGGCAATAGAATGTAAAATTAGTCCAACCATTATTTAAAACAGTATAATAAATATTTTTTAATTCATCTAAATTATTTGGTTCAAAATCTTCAGTAGTTCTAACTGTTTCAAAAGTAAAACTTCTAGTATTATATCTCTCTGATGGTATTATTACTTTTTCTTTTAATACTTCATTAATAGTAGAGTGAATAGTACTAGTTACTTCTTCTCTATAGGTAAATAAAAGAACAACAAAGATTGCTGTTATTAGAATATAAACGATATTTAATAATACTCTTGTTGACCTCATTTATTCTTCACCATAAACATTATAACATAAAAAAAGTAGATTTCTCTACTATTTTATTTTGAATTAACTATTTTATTTATTCTTGTCTTATATCTATCTCTAGTATTAGCTTTAATAACACCTTTTGAAGCAGCATTATCTATTCTTTTCATTGCATTTGCTGCTAATGTAGTAGCATCTTCTTTAGTTTGAGCTTTTTCTACTTTCTTAATAGCTGTTTTCATACTAGCTCTTACATCATTGTTTAATACTGTTTCTTTTTTAGTAATTAAAACTCTTTTTTTAGCACTTTTAATATTAGGCATTTTCTCTCCTCCTTTAAAGACTTCTTTAATTCTAACAAATAAATTACGAAAAATCAACGTTTTTTAGTAGCATTGAGGCAACTTTAGTATATGTTCTTGTTAATAAACCACTACCAAGTAGGGTACCACCAAAGTATCTTATAACTACTATCATAGTATTATTTAATTCTTTTACATGAATTAAATCTAATAATCCACGAGTAGTGCCACTAGGTTCTTTATCAGAATAATTTTTCTCTTGTGAACCAATTCTATATGCATAAACTATATGTCTTGCTTTTTTATGTTCACTTGATAATTCATCTAAAATAGACTTTATTTCATCTTCATTATTTACTGAATAAAGTATACCAATAAACTTAGATTTTTTAACTTCTAAATAACTTTCATTAATCTTTTTCATAGTTTAATTATACCTATAAAGTTGATTTTTAACAACAAGATATGTACTTTTTATTTAGAATAAAGAGTAAAGTATAATGTAAATTATATAAAAAATATTTCTTAATGTGGTATAATGATTAATATAAGGAGGTAATAAGATGGATTCTAAGTATGCATATGTACATTATCTTGCTGGAATTGATTCAGTTGATCAAAATGTAAGAGGTGAATTAGTTCAATCAAATTATGCTACTCCTGCTGGACAAACTGATCTTGTGAGTGTGGCTGTATTGCAAAGACTATTACAAGACTTTCCAGATCGTATTAAAGGTGCAGTTATAAAACAAGATAATTTAATGAATATGTTAAATTTGCTTTATAGTCAACTAAAAGATGAAATTAATTCATTACCAGAAGTAGATGATTATACAATGAGTAGACTAGCAAATGTTCAGCAATTTGAAAGTGGTGGAGTTTTAAGACCAGATCATGATACTGAAGCTTCAATTAATGATTTAGCAAACAAAGTCTTTAATTTACAAGAACAAGTTAGAAAAGCTCAAAGAGAAAGATCAAATGGCTTTAGTATGTAATATAAAAGATTTATTATGAAATAAAAAGAAGGTTAAACCTTCTTTTTTTATGTTATAATTAACTTGTTAATGAAGAGGGCATATGATAGATAGAATTACTAAGAATGAAGAAAGATTAGATAGTATATTATTAAGTATTAAAGAACTAGGAGAGTCTTTAGATAATTTTAATAATAATAGAAAAAATCTAAAATTGTTAAATAAGTATTATGGTAGTGATGATTGGTTTAGTGATAGAGAAGACTATGATAATAATAAAATACCTAAAGTAAAAGCAGGAGTTCTTAGTGAAGATGCTATATGGAATATGAATGAAGAAATTAATTATTTAATAGATGAAATGAAATCAATTATTAAATATTTTGATAAGGAGAAATAATGAGGTTTAGTAAAGAATTAAGTGAAGTACCTAAAAAGAGTGGATGTTATCTAATGTATAATAGTGATAACATCGTTATTTACGTGGGAAAAGCTAAGATTTTATTTAATAGACTTCATAGTTATTTTAATAGAGTTCACACTGGTAAAACTAAAAAAATGGTTAGTGAAATAGATCATTTTGAATATATAGTTACTAATAGTGAAACAGAAGCATTTATTTTAGAATTAAATTTAATTAAAAAATATGATCCTAAATATAATATATTACTTAGAGATGATAAGAGTTATCCTTACATAGAATTAACTAATGATAAATATCCAAGATTAATAGTTAAAAGAGAAATAAATGCTAGTAAAAAGAAAACTAATTTATTTGGGCCATATCCTAATCAATATGCTGCTAGAAGATTAGTTAATTTAATTAATAGATTATATCCATTAAAAAAATGTAATAATATGCCTAATAAAGTATGTTTATATTATCATATTGGAGAATGTCTTGGTTATTGTGTTAATAAAGATATAAATATTGAACCAATTAAGAATGAAATATTAGATATATTAAATGGAAATGATAAATTATTAATAGATAAAATAAATGAAAAAATTAAAGTTAATTCTGAATCATTAAATTTTGAAATATGTAAAGAATTAATGGAAGAATTAGGATATATTAAAACTATATTTAATAGTCAAAATATAGTTGAGTTATCTAAAGACTTAAATGCAGATATAGTTAATTATTATTTTGAAAATGCATATATTAGTGTAGTAATATTTTTTGTACGTAATGGTAAATTAGTAGGTAATCATTATAAAATTATGCCAGTTATTAATGATATAGAAGAAACTTTAGAATATTATTTAGTAGATTTTTATTCTAAAAAGAATATTGTTCCTAAAGAATTAATAGTACCTGATATATTAAATATGGAATTATTAAGTGAAGTATTAAATAGTAATGTTATTAGTGTTAAAAGAGGAGCTAAAAGAAAACTATATACTATGGCATATGATAATGCTAAGACTCAGTATAAGAAAGAAATTAATTTAATATATAGTAATGAACAAATAACTAGTGAAGCTAATGAGGAGTTAGCAAGTATCTTAGGATTAGATAAATTACATATCATTGAAGCTTTTGATAATTCAAATTTATTTGGCACTTTTAATGTATCAGCAATGGTTAGTTTTATTGATGGAGTACCATCTAAAAAGAATTATAGAAAGTTTAAACTAACTTATGATAAAAATGATGATGTTGCTGCTATGAAAGAAGTAATGTATAGGCGTTATTTTAAGGTTTTAAATGAAGATTTAACTAGACCAGACTTAATTATTGTAGATGGTGGTAATAATCAAATAAACGCATGTAAAAGTATCTTAAATGACTTAAATTTAAATATTAAAGTTATTGGTGTTAAAAAAGATAATCATCATACCCCAGAATCAATAGTTGATGGAGATACTTATGGTATTATTCCAATAGATAAAAAGAGTAATGTATTTAGATTACTTGCTAGAATAGATGAAGAAGCTCATAGATTTGTAATAACTTATCATAAAGAAATAAGAAGTAAAGGAAGCATATCTAGTGTTCTTGATAATATTAATGGATTAGGTGATAAAAGAAAGAAACAACTTATTAAAAAATATGGTAGTGTTTCTAAGATGAAAGAAGCAAGTATAGAAGAATTAAAAGATATTATTCCTGAAAAAGTAGCTATTGAATTAAAAGAATATTTAAAAAACATATAAGACTATAAATTAGTCTTTTTGTTTGATTGATTTTTATAGTATTTAATTGTATAATTATTATGATATGGAGTAAAGCTATGGGAGATTATTTAAACTTTATTAATCAATATGGTAGTAGATTTGTAAGTGATTTGCAATACGAAGACTATGAAAAACTAAGAACAAGTTTAAAAGCAAAGATAGAAGAAATTCTATCTTTTAGAGGTGTCTCTTTTGCTGAATTAGATAAATTAGTTTTATATGCAATGTGTCAATTTTTATCAAAACATACTACTAGTGAAGTATTAAATGGTAATTTTGATGATGAATTAGAAGCTATTATAAAAAGAGTTTATGATTCAGTTGAATCAAGAAAACCAGCTGAAGAACAAAAACCTTTCCCAGAAAAGAATGAAGCAGTTGATTATTTATATAAAGATTTTAAGAATAAAAAGTATATATTTAAAGAAGATTTTAATATAGGTAGATATAGTAAAAACGTAAGAGATGATTTAGTCTATGAAGGGTATAAAGATGATGATATCTTAGCAGGTAATGCAGATCAAAGAGTAATAGCATTAATGGCTGGTGGATATTTTGATCTTAGATTATCTGAAGATTTTAAAGATATGAGAGAAGCAGTTACTAAACTTGTAGTTCCATACTTTAATTATATGAAAAAACAATCTTTAAAATATAATAGTAGGAATAGTCTTGAATATAATTATTATGATAATAGAAATATTTTAGTTAATGTAATATTTTGTTTATCAATTGAATTTGTAAGAAGAGGAGTTAATGCTAAACAATTAACTTCTAGTTCACCTGAAGCTTCAGTTATACAAGATTATATTCAAAGAGATTTAATTAGAATAAACTCAACAAGGCCAAAACAAGAAACTGAATGGGAAAAATGGAAAAAATTACCAAGAGAAGTTAAAGAAGAAAGAATAGAACATGCTAAAAAAACAGCCATTGTTTTAGCAATATTATTTGGTTTAATGGCATTAGAAAATTTAATATATAAATCTATTCATGAAAAAGAAGAAGAACCAAAACATAATAGAAGTAAATTTAATATAGAAGATACAGCTTTTGATATTGATAGAGTAAGTAATAATATTCAAAGATTAAGATATAACCCTTCAGATAATACAGTTGTATTACCTGAAGAACAACCACAAGTTTTAAGCGCTGAACAAGCTCCAATAGATCCAACTATTGTAGAAAACTTTGAATATGAGTTAGAAGGTGATAAAAGTGTTGGATTGTGATATATATACATTAGAAGATAATAATGAATATGAAGTATATGACACTATTGAAGAAGACAATAACACATACCTTTTACTTGCTGAAGTAAATAATTTAAAAAATATTGTTATCAGAAATTTAGTCTATAATAAAGTAAATGGAGAAGAACATTTAGAAAGATTAGATGAAGATAAATTTGATGAAATTTTAGATAAATTTATTAAAAAGAATAAGGACTTATTCCAGTAAGTCTTTTTCCATTATAAAGTAGGTGATTATATGATTAAATGTCCACATTGTGGTGGAGAAATGGAGTTTAAGGCAGGAACTCAAAAAGTTACATGTCCATATTGTAGATCTGATTTTGATCCAACTAATTTAGAAGTTAAAGTTAAAACTTCTAAAAAGAAAGATAATCCTTTATCAGCAACAGGTAAAAGTTATACATGTGCTCAATGTGGAGCAACTTTAATGACTTTTGATGATACTGCTATTACATTCTGTAGTTATTGTGGTTCTCAAGCTATGTTAGATGACGTAGTTACTGAAAAACTAAGCCCTGATTTAGTTATACCTTTTGCTAAAACTAAAGAAGAATGTATTAATGAATATAAAAGTATTATCAAAAAGAATTTCTTAGTACCTGATTATATGAAAGATGATGTAGTTATTGAGAAATTTAGAGGTATTTATATGCCTTATGCTGTATATAATTTAGAATTTCATGGTATTAATACTGCTAAGGGTAGTAAATATGCTTATAGAAGTGGAGATTATGTTTATTATAATGACTATAAGTTAAATGCAGACTTAGATGTTCAATATAATGGAATTTCTTTCGATTTATCTAGCAATTTCTATGATAAATATAGTAAAGCTATACCATTTAATAATAAAGAGAGTAAGGAATTTAATCCAAACTATATGGTTGGTTTTTATGCAGATAATTCTAATGTAGATGGAGCAGTGTATGATTATGATGCTGAAGCGATAACTAAAGCAGATTCAAGGAAAAGATTATTTAAAAATAGAGAATATTCTCAATACAATGTTACTACTGCTAATGTTGATTTAGATGTTACTGATAGAAAAATGGCATTTTTCCCAGTATACTTCTTAGCTATAAGAGATAAAAAGAATGAAAATGTTAGTTATGCTGTTATAAATGGCCAAACAGGTAAAGTTGCTATAGATTTACCTGTAGCATTTAAAAAGTATGTTATTTTATCTTTAATATTATCAGCAATAATGTTTGTATTAATTAATAGTTTTGTAGTATTAACACCTACAAAAGTAGCTATATATGCTGCTATATTTAGTTTTTTAAGTTTTATTCTAGCAACAGTTCAAGCTTCAAAGATTAAAAAGAAATTAAATCATGAAGATGATAAAGGTTATTCTGCTACTAAATTAATAGAAGAAGCAAATAAAAAAGAAGAAAATAAAGATGAAAAGAAAGAAGAACCTAAGAAAGAAAAATTCCATGGATTTAAATATTCATATAAAGCTTTAATTGGATTTTTATTACCAGTATTACTTGTATTATTAAATCTAGTTCAAGATTCAATATATTATGGAGCATCAATTATTTCTTTAGGATTAGTTTTATTATCATTCAAAGACTTAGTTAAAGAACATAATATGTTAACTACTAGAAAATTGCCTCAATTAAATAAAAGAGGAGGTGATGAAAATGCATAAGAATTTAAAATTATTTTTTACATTTTTATTAGCATTTTGTTTTATAGTATCACCTATATATGCTCTTAATGAAACAGAAACTAATGAATCTCATAATCTAGATAGTTATTTTACTAGTAATGAAACAAATACTACTGAAGTATTACAAGTACAAGATAATTCTCAATATAAAGAACTTGTTAATGGAAATTATTTAGTAATTGAAGATGATGCTAAATTATTAAATGACAATGAATTAATATTATTAAGAGAAAAAATGAAACCATTAACTGAGTATGGTAATATTATATTTAAATCAGTAGCAGTTAATGATAGAGACACTTATGAATATGCGACAGATTACTATTATAAAAATTTTGGTAATGGTAGTGGAACAATGCTTATTATTGATATGGATCCTAGAAATAGATGGATATATGTTGTATCAGAAGGTTGGAATTATAAAATAATAACTAAGCAAAAAGCTGAAATCATTACTGATAACATTTATACATATGCATCTAGACAACAATATTATGAGTGCGCTAGTAGAGCATTTGATCAAATTGGAACATTATTATCAGGTGGAAAAATTAATGAACCAATGAGACATGTTAGTAATATTGTTTTATCATTAGTTACAGGATTCTTTATTAGCTTTATTTATGTATTACAAAAATCTAAAATAAAAGCAGCTAAGAATTCAGATATATTAGAAAATTGTGACATATCATTTGTTGTAAAATCAATAGATGTTAAAAGTGATGGTACACATAAAGTATATTCACCACGTAGTTCATCATCAGGCGGTAGCGGCGGAGCCCACTCTGGCGGAGGCGGTGGATTCTCCGGTGGAGGAGGAGGCTTCTCTGGTGGTGGTGGAGGCCACAGATTTTAATAAAAAATAATTAAGAACTTACTTGAATAAGTTCTTTTTTATTTTTATAATATAATGTATAATTAATTTGATGAGGTAGTATGAAAAAAGTAAGTTTATATCCAGCAGATATATATGTAGTTGTTGATAAAAGTTTATTATCAGAAATGGATAAACTTGTTTTAAATATGCTATATATGCCAATTATTGGAAATATGGCTGTTTCATTATACTTAAAATTGCAAACAGAAGCAGGAAATACTTTAATATCTCCTGAATTAACTCATCATCATTTAATGACAAGTATGGGACTAACACTTGATAATATTAAAGAAGCACGTCTTAAATTAGAGGGAATTGGACTTTTAAAATCTTATTATCATAAAGATGATATTAATTCATATGTTTATGAAATATATAGTCCAGTTTCACCAAGTGAATTCTTTTCACATCCTATATTTAATGTTGTTTTATATAATAATGTTGGTAAAAATGAATACAATAGATTATATGAATATTTTAAAGAGCCTAGTGTTTCATTAAAAGATTATGAAGATATTTCAGCTAGTTTTGATAGTGTATTTAAATCTAGAAATTATACTGCGTTAGAATATACTGGGGAAAATATTATTTCTAAAAATAAGTTATTATTAACTTATGAATTAGATTATGATTTTGATTTATTAGTTTCATCTATTGGAGAAGGTATATTTAATCCAAAATGTTTAAATAAATCAATGAAAGAATTAATAATTAATTTATCTTTCCTATATGATATAGATCCAGTTACTATGGCTGATATTATAAGAGCATCCCTTAATGAAAAAGGTAATATTGTAAAAGAAGAATTAAGAAAGAAAACAAGAAAATTCTATCAATTTAATAATGATAATAGATTACCTAGTTTATTATTTAAGAGTCAACCTGAATATTTAAAAAGCGCTGAAGGTGATAATTCAAATAGAGGTAGAATGATTAGAGTATTTGAAAAATATTCTCCATATGAATTTCTTAAAGCAAAATATAAAGGTGGTAAACCAACTAGTAAAGATATGGAAATATTAGAAGGTTTACTTGAAGATCAAAAACTTAATCCTGCAGTTATAAATGTATTAATAGATTATGTACTTAGAACAAATAATAATAAGTTTACTAAGTCTTACGTAGAAACAATCGCAGGTCATTGGAAAAGAAGCAATGTAGAAACTGCAGAAGAAGCAATGTCTATCGCAGAAAAAGAACATAAGAAAAATATATCTGGTACTAAAACTAAAACAAAGAATAAAGTTATACCATCATGGTTTAATGAAAGAATTGAATCTACTACAGATGAAGAAGATAATGACTTCAAAGAATTTTTAGAGGAGTTTAGAAAATGATAAAATCACAAAGTTTTGTTAAAAAGAGTAAAAAAGCTATTAATGATGACTTAAGAAAAGAGTTTATTTTAGCTGGCGAAGATGATACATTTAAAAAATTATGTACTAGACTTAAATGTGATGATGAAGTACTTATGAAATATACTTCTAAACTAGAAAGTACAGTTTGTGAACTTAAGAATTGTTCTAAATGTAAAGGTTTAGATAAATGTAAAAATGAAGTATCAGGTCATGTATATTATCCTGAAGTTATTAAAGATTATTTAGAATTCTCATATAAACCATGTAAGTATTATAAAGAAGATAGTTTAAAAAATAACACAATATTTTTTGAGACACCTAAAGTACTTCAAAATGCTTCATTAAGTGATTTAATAAGTGAAAAAGAAAGAACAAGTATTCTTAAATATATAAAAGATTTCTTAAAGAAAAAAATATCTGGTGAAAGTGTTAAAGGTATGTATTTAAGTGGTTCATTTGGTAGTGGTAAATCTTATATATTAAGTGCATTATTAAATGAACTGTCAAATAAAGGCTATAAAACAGTAAATGTTTATTATCCATCATTATTAAAAACTCTAAAAGCATCATTTAATGATTCAAATTATGATGATATATTAAATGAAATAATGGATGCTGATATATTGTTACTAGATGATATAGGTGCTGAAAACAATACATCTTGGTCTAGAGATGAGGTTTTAGGAACAATTCTTCAATATAGAATGGATAATGATTTAACTACATTTTTTACTTCAAACTTTACTATAGAAGAGTTAGAAAGTGTACTTAGTGATACTAAAAATGATTCAGATGAAATTAAAGCGAGAAGAATAATTGAAAGAATAAAATATCTCACAGTAGAAGATAAATTAATTAGTAAAAATAAAAGAAATTAGCCTTAATGTTGACATTAAGGCACTTTTTTGGTATAATATTCGAGCAATTTAAGAAAGGGGTATAGGTTATGTATTACGTATTTTGGATTTATGTTGTTTGTCAATTAATATCTACTGCTTATGGTATAACAGTAATTAACTCTGCCAAAAGAATACCTGCTTTAAGAAAAAGATTAAGAGCAGCTGGATATACAGAAAGAGACAAAAACAGTTTATATAGATTTAATGATTGGTTTAAATATTTCCTAAAAGGTTTTATTCCTTTTTACTTTGCATTTAAAGCTATGTCTTTAGTTAATAGTGAAGATCCAGTAGGATTATTAATGAAAGAAGAGATAGATAATGGAAACTATATTTCTAAAGAAGATGAAGAAATATTTAGAACAGAAGAAGAACAAGCTGAAGCTTCACTAGCTTATGACCCTAATATTTTTAAATATGAAGATGTTGGAACTTATAAAGCTAGAAAGCTAGATATAAATGAGATATATGATGAAGAGGAAACTCCTATTGAATATATAACACGTGAATTTGAAAAGAATCCAGATAATAAAATTACTCCATTCGTAGCTGAAAAAGCAGAAAATAATGAAGAAGTAGATTATGTTGAAAAAGTACCTGAAGTAATAGTAGTACCTGATGAAAATGAAAATAAAGTATCTAATAGTGATATAGCAAAAGCAATATCAGAATTAAGTGAATTTGAATTAAAAGCTTTAAGTGAAAAAATTAGTTTATTAGCTGAAAGCAAGAAAAAAGAAGCAAAAGATGTTGCTTAATTATTAAAATAGTAATATAATTACTACATAAATGAATTAATTAGACGAGATTTTTAAACTAATTAGCAAAGAGATTTAGTGGTTGGTGTAAACTAAAGTAATTGTTTAAAAGTTACTACTAATTGTATGAGGTTAATAGCCTACGAGTTGTTCTCGTTACAAAACAAATAAGTTAATAAAAGGATGGTACCGTCAGAAATGACTCCTTAGTACCATCCTTTTTTATTTTTTAGAAGGAGGAAAAAATGAAAGAAATTAAAAATGATGAAAAACTAAATATGTTAAATCATAGTTGTGCTCATCTACTTGCTCATGCAGTAAAGCATTTATACCCACATGCAAAATATTGGGTTGGTCCAGTAATTGATGAGGGATTTTACTATGACATTGATTTAGGAGATGTAACATTAACCGAAGAAGATTTACCAAATATTGAAAAAGAAATGAAAAAAATCTCTAAATCAGATAAATTAATTAAAAGAATAGAACTATCTAAAGAAGAAGCATTAGATATGTTTAAAGATGATGAATATAAACAAGATTTAATAAGTAGAATGGATGAAAATGATACAGTTATTTCTGCTTACAAACAAGATGATTTTATTGATCTTTGTAGAGGGCCACATGTAGAATCAACTAAGAAAATTAAATACTTTAAGTTATTAAAAGTTAGTGGAGCTTATTGGAAAGGTGATGCTAAAAATAAAATGCTACAAAGAATATATGGAGTAGCATATGATAATGAAGAAGATTTGAATGAATACTTACATGAATTAGAAGAAGCTAAAGAAAGAGATCATAGAAAAATAGGTAAAGATTTAGGAATATTTATGTCTGATGACCTAGTTGGTAGAGGTTTACCAATGTTCTTACCAAATGGTTATATTATATGGGAAGAATTAGAAAATTATATTAAAGGTAAAGAAAGAAAACTAGGATATCAACATGTATTAACTCCATGTGTTGGAACTGTTGATTTATACAAAACTAGTGGTCACTGGGATCATTATAAAGATAATATGTTCCCAGCAATGGAATTAGAAGGAGAAAGTTTTGTATTAAGACCAATGAACTGTCCTCATCATATGATGATTTATTCTAATACATTACATTCATATAAAGATTTACCAATTAGAATAGGTGAAATAGCTCATGACTTTAGATTTGAAGCTTCAGGAGCAGTAAAAGGTATCGAAAGAGGAAGACATTTCTGTCAAAATGATGCCCACTTATTTGTAACTCCAGAACAAATAAAGGATGAGTTTAAGAGCGTAGTAGATTTAATATTTGATGTATATAAAGATTTTAATATTACAGATTATAGATGTGTTTTATCTTTAAGAGATCCTGAAGATAAAGAAAAATATCATCCAGATGATGAAATGTGGAATAAAGCAGAAAATGAATTACGTGAAGTATTAAATGAACTTGGTATAGAATATACTGAAGAAATAGGTGAAGCTGCTTTCTATGGACCTAAATTAGATGTTAATGTTAAACCTGCAGTAGGTAATGAATATACATTATCAACTTGTCAATTAGATTTCTGTTTACCAGCTAAATTTGATCTAAAATATATAGATAAAAATGGTGAAAAGAAAACTCCAGTTGTTCTTCATAGAGCAATATTAGGTTCACTTGATAGATTTATGGCTTATATTCTTGAAGAAACTAAAGGTGCTTTACCATTATGGTTAAGTCCAGTTCAAGTAAATATTATTCCTGTTAATAATGAATATCATTTAGAATATGCTCATGAAATATTCGATATGTTAGAAAAAGAAGGAATTAGAGTTAAACTTGATGATAGAGAAGAAAAATTAAGTTATAAGATGAGAGAAAGTGTTGTAAGTAAAATACCATATGCTCTTATACTAGGAGATAAAGAAAGAGACGATAAATCTATTAGTTATAGATGCTATGGAAGCAATGATACTTCTAACTTAAGTCAAAAAGATTTTGTTAAATTAGTAAAAAAAGAAATTGAACAAAAACATAAATAATTTGACAAAGTAAAAAAATTGTGCTAAACTTGCTAGCAAGTGAGGAGATATATACAATTTGGTTAGCTATCTCGGGGTAAAACCTACACGAACTTTTACAAGTACGGAGTCACTAATATGGTGACTGCGTACTTTTTTTATTAATTTTTATAGTACGGCCACCTTAAAAGAAAGGAGGATAAAAATTATGACCGATTATATTGTCGTTGATAGTTTTCTCTATCGTACTATGAGATTATACGGGAAAAGTTAATCACTAGAAGTAAACTTTTTTACTCCTTAGTGATTGAATTTTTGCTTTGAAATTTATATTATTATAATAGTAAGGAGTGTGAGGTTTATGGGAATAATTGAAGTTAAGAAATTATCTAAAACATTTAAAATAAAAGTAAAAGAAAAAGGATTTAAAGGAAGTTTAAAATCTATATTTAAACCCAAATATAAAAATATTTATGCAGTTAAAAATATAAATTTCGAAGTAGAAAAAGGAGAAATACTTGCTTTTATAGGCCCTAATGGTGCTGGTAAAAGTACTACTATTAAAATGCTAACAGGAATTTTATATCCTGATAGTGGTAGTATTAAAGTATTAGATTTTGATCCAAAAGAAGATAGAAAAAAACTTGCTTACAATATAGGAACAGTTTTTGGTCAAAAAGAACAATTATGGACTCACTTAACTCCATATGATAACTTTAAATACTTTGGAGCAATTTATGATATTCCTGAGTCTAGAGTTGAACAAAAAATTAAAGAATTCAACGAAATCTTTGAATTAGAAGAATTTATTAACACTCCAGTTAGAAATCTTAGTTTAGGACAAAGAATTCGTTGTGAAATAGTTGCTTCATTAATACATGAACCAAAAGTATTATTTTTAGATGAACCAACTATTGGACTTGACCCAGTTGTTAAGGAAAACATAAGAGCCTTAATTAAAAGAATGAACAAAGAATATAAAACAACTATATTTTTAACTAGTCATGATGTGGGAGATATTGAAAAGCTTTGTAAGAGGGTTATCATAATTAACAATGGACAAATAGTACTTGATGATTCTATGGAAAACCTTAAATATCATTATTTAAATAAAAAAATTGTTGATGCCAAAATGAAAGAAAAAGTTAATTTAGATGATGAAGAAGGAATCACTATTTTAAAAGATAAAGGCTATAATTTAAAAATAGAAGTAGATACTCAAAAGAGAAGTGTATCTGATGCGATTAAATTACTAAATCCAGATAATATTGTGGATATAAATATTTCTAATGTTCCACTAGAAGAAATTATTAGTAACATTTATAAAAAAGAGAGTAAAAAATGAAAAAGTACTTATTTATTTTTAAATCAGAAGTAATGAGTAATATCACTTATGTTGCTAATATATTGACTAATTTTATTGGATATTTCTTAATTTTATATATATTTTTAAATTTATGGCAATATATTTATAGTGATCCATCTGAATTAATAAATGGATATACTATGAAACAAATGATTTGGTATGTTATTATTACTGAATTAATTTGGTCTACATTAGGTGGAAGAAATTTATGTAGACGTATTAGTGATGATGTTAAAGGTGGAAATATAGCATACAACATTAATAAGCCATACAGTTATATAGGATATGTATTATCATCACATTTAGGTGATTGTGCTATAAGAGGTGTATTATATATAATTCTTGGTATGGCAGTTGGATTGTTATTTTTAGGATCATTTCCAAAATTAACTATTATTGGAGTAATTTCAGTATTAATAACTTTTATATTATCAATAGTAATTAGTATTTTATTAATTACTTGTATTGGCTTATTATCTTTCTTTATTGAAGATTCAAAACCATTTTATTGGTTATATAGTAAATTTATTTTAGTACTTGGAGTTATTTTCCCAATTGAATTTTTCCCAGTATGGGCAAGAAAAATATTAAATTATAGTCCAATTTATGCAGTTAGTTATGGACCAGCTAAATTATTTGTTGATTTTTCATATAATAATTTATGTCTAGTTATTTTATCTCAAGTATTTTATATTTTTGTAGCATACTTATTATGTAAATTAATGTATAGTAAAGGGGTGAAGAATATAAATGTTAACGGAGGCTAGAAGTCAATTTAGAGTAATGGCTTTATCTATAAAATATGCATTAATGAGAGAAATGTTAAATAAAGTATCATTTTTTTCTAACGTAGTATTTATGATGTTAAATAATGCAAGTTTTATTATTCAATGGTTAGTTATTTACTCAATTAAAAAGAACATTGCAGGTTATGATATAAAAGATGTTGTATTATTATGGGGAATGGCTTCAGGAACTTATGGAATAGCTAGATTCTTCTTTAAGAATGCATTTAATCTTTCAAATATAATAACTAATGGTAAACTAGATGCTTTCTTAGTTCAACCAAAAGATGTTTTATTATCTTGTATCACAACTGATGTAGAAGTATCTGCTTTAGGAGATATTTTATATAGTTATATTATGCTATGTATATATGGTATTACTATTAAGAATTTTGCTATATTTACTTTATTTATAATTACTGGGGGATTATTATTAGTTAGCATATCTGTTATTTTTTCATCACTTAGTTTTTGGTTTAGAAAAGCAGATATGGTTAGTGATACTGCTAATAGTTTAATGGTAAACTTTGCAACTTATCCAGATGGTATATTTAAAGGCGTAGCAAAAATAATTTTATATACAATAGTACCAGTAGGTATAGCTACATACTTACCAGTTAATATTATAAGAAACTTTAATATATACTATTTTATGATAGTTATAGGCGTATGTTTAGTGATTATTGCATTTGCTTATTTAATCTTTTATAAAGGACTTAGAAGATATTCTTCAAGTAATTTAATGATTTCAAGAATTTAATTATTGCAAAGGGGGATTGATATATTATGGCAAATTATAGATTTGAAGCTTTAAATAGAGAAAAAAATTTAAAAAGAAAACAAGCTCTTTGCGATCTCCATAAGAGAAAAAGAGTCTTGGTAAATGCATATTTAAGGTGCTTAAATTATAATAATTTGGATGCTTGTTTTAAATATGAAAGAGCTAAAAAATTATTATTAAATAAATAACATAATGTAAGAGTTACTAGAAAAATAAAGGAAAAACTTGACTTTTCTTAGTATTTATGCTATAATTTATACACAAATCAATAAGGGGGTTTGGGTAATGAAAAATAGATATATTTTAGATTATTTGGATGAAAATAATTTTAAAAAGTTAGAAAGAAGTTTAAAAAAATATAACATGGTTGCTTATAAAAAACTTATGTTTGATTTTTATCCTAAATTAAGAAATGGTGAGTTTGTTGGTGAATGTACATCAGTTAATAAACATGAACAAACTGAAACTTATGACTTAAGATTACCTACAGATTCATTATTTGTTAAAGTTTATGGAGAAGTAAAATTAAATTATACAGTTTATAAAGGTAATAACATTGTTATGTTAAACAATCTAGAACCAAAAGATATTTTATTAGATGGTCATAGATCTGAGTTAACAGCTTATAAAGGAATTATGATTTCTAAAGCTAATGCTCAAAAAGAAATGTTTAAAATTGATTTATTATGTAGATTAGAAGGAAGAGAATAATTCTTCCTTTTAATTTGAAATAGTAATATAATTATATTGGTGATAATATGAAAAAAATATTAATTATATTATTATTAATGCTATTTATTACTGGATGTAATAATAAAAATATTGAAAAGAATAATAATGAGACAATTGAAAACGATGAAGAAGTATTAGATGTAGCATTTTTTGGTAATAACAGTTATTCTTATGACAAAAAAACTAATGATTTACTTTATAATACTCATATATTAATACATGATGATGTACCTTATAATATAATTGAATTTGATTATGAATTAATAGGAAAATATAAAGAAGCAAAATTTTATAATTCTAATAATAAAGGTTCTGAATTTATTCAAGAAGGAAATCATATTAGATATATTTTTCCAGATAGTTTTCTTGATGAATATAAAAAACAAGGTAATAGCTATATAGTTGCATATATTGATTTATCATTTAAAAAGGCTAAAGACTGTGGCGAATTTGTCATAAAAATAAAAAATATTACTTTACGTAATACTAAAACAGGAAAATTATATAAAGTTAAAGATACTAATAAAGTAATTTATTGTAATCAAGATTTAAAATATTAAAAAAAGTAGTTAAATAACTACTTTTTTATTTCTTTATATTTATCTTCTAAGAAGTATATATCTTTACTACTCATAAATAGCAGTACTGAGTTTTCATATGGTAATAATTTTTCAGCAGTATCAAGTGTAATTTCTTCACCATTTTTAACATCTTTTAAGATATCAAAATGAGTAACCTCATCATATCCAACTTCTTTTCTATCTTCTCCAATAGGCATTACATATGCTTTATCTGCTATATTTAATGCATCAGCAAACTCTTTATGGAAAAATTTAACTCTTGATTTAGTATGAGCTTTAAATATTGCTATTATTTGTCTATCAGGATATTTCTTTTTAGCAGCTTCAATTGTTACTCTAACTTCAGTAGGATGATGAGCATAATCATCAATAAGGATATTAGTACCAAATTTAGATTCAATAAATCTTCTTTTAGCATGTTCTATTTTTAATACCTGTTTTTTAACTTCTTTTTTATCTATATTTTCTAAATAACATACACTAAGTACAGCCATAACATTTAGAAGTAAGTGATCTCCTACAAAAGGGAATTTAAGTTTTTCATAAAATTCATTATTTACATAAATATCTGCTGTAGTAGTATCATCTTTAATTACAATATTTTTAGCATATAAATTATTATCTTCTTTAAATCCATAAGTAAATAATGGTTTTTTAATATCTAGTTTTCTTACATTTTCATCATCACCACATGCTACTACATAATGTCTAGCACTATTAGCAAAGGAATTAAATGCATCCATTACATCATTTAAATCTTTATAATAATCTGTATGATCTAATTCCACATTAGTAATAACTGCATAATATGGGCTATAAGATAAAAAATGTCTTTTAAATTCACATGCTTCAAGAGCAAAATAATCATTTTTCTTATTAGCAAATCCAGTACCATCACCAATTAGATAATTAATACCAATGTTTTCAAAAACTTTACTCATCATAGTAGTTGTAGTAGTTTTACCGTGACATCCAGATATTGCTATTAATTTAGTATTATTAGTAAGCTCTGCTATCATAGTTTGATATGTAAATATCTTTAATCCTAGCTCTTTAGCTCTAACTACTTCTTCATGATCATCATTAAATGCATTACCTTGAATTACAATCATACCAGGTTTAATATTATCTTTATTAAATTCTAATATTTCAATACCTTTTTCTTCCAAACCAACTTGAGTAAAGAAATGATCTGGTTTATCACTACCCATTACTTTATATCCTAAGTCATGCATTAATTGGGCTAGGGCACTCATTCCACTACCTTTTATTCCTATAAAATAATAAATCATCTTAATCACCTATGTCTATTATACTATATTTATATGTTTTTTGTAGATAAAAAATAATATATGTGATAAAATTATACTTGTGAAAAATAAAGAAAAGAGAAAAACTTTTTTTAACGTATTAAAATTTGTAATATTATTACAAATTGTTTTAGTAGGTATTATTTTACTAATAGTTAAGATAAAATAGGTGTAATATGAAAAGCGCTAAATCAATAGTTCGAAATATATTATTATTTATTATATTAATTGTTGTTACTTTTTATATTATATTTAGAAATTATAATATAAAAGAAACATTTGATATGATTTTAAATGCTAATATATTCTATATAATATTAGCTGTATTTTGTATGTTTTTTTATTTTGCTGCTGAAGCTTTAAATAATAAATGGATATTAGAGAGTTTAGGCTCAAAGATTAACTTCCTACAAGCCTTAAAATATCCTCTAATTGGATTTTTCTTTAGTGGTATAACACCAGCTTCAGGTGGTGGACAACCAATGCAAGCATATTATATGAGTAGAGATGGTATACCATCCTCTTATGCAACATTATCATTAATAGTACAATTAATATCATTCCATGCTATTACACTAGTATTTGGTGTATTTGGATTTATATTTAATTATAATTTACTATCTAGTGGAATGATTATTTTATTTGCAGTTGGTACTGTAATTAAATCAATTGTATTAGCATTAATGTATATAGGATTTAGAAATAAATATGCTGGTAAAAAAATAGCAACATTTATATTTAATATATTAAAGAAATTTAAAGTAAAGAATTTAGATAAATTAGAAAAAACAGTAGATGAAACTATAGAAGATTATAATAATGGTGCTTGGTATATTAGAAAACATATAAAAATATTCTTTAAGTCATTATCTCTTATGTTCTTACAAGTAGTGGTATATTTTAGTTTATCTTATTTTATTTATAGAGCATTTGGTTTAAATTATTATAATTGGATAGAAATGCTATTATTACAAGCCTTATTATACTTATCTGTTGCTAGTATACCATTACCTGGTTCAGTAGGGGTAAGTGAAGGAGCTTTCTTAAGTATATATGAATATATTTATGGAGCAGAAATATTAGCTAGTGCTATGGTAATAAGTAGAGGTATAAGTTTCTATTTATTCATGGTAATAGCTTCAATAGTTGTATTAGCAACAACAATATTCAATATGAACAACAAAAAGAAAAACAAGCAATAGCTTGTTTTTTATTGTAATTTTAGTTGATAACCATCATGCCCATTTAATTGTCTAAATCCATGTATAAATGATTCAATAACTCTTTTATATAATTCATAACTTAAAGCAAAAATAGTTAGTTTATGAATTCCCATATTAATATTTTGAGATAACAATTCTATTTCCTTTTTAAAATTAATTTCCATTTAAGAAACACCCATTTAAAAAACGCTAATATTATGGCATAAAATGGGCATTTTGCCAATTTGATGGGGACATTTAAACCAGTTTTTTTTAGATACTCCCTTTACTTTTAGACGATTTTATGGTATAATGTAAACCGTTAACAGGGAGTAGTCCTTGAATGTATTGCATTCGTCAAACACATTAATTTTCGGTGTAATAGAGTAAAATCGGACAAGACTTTTAACTATAAAGGTCTTGTTTTTTTTACCATATTTTATTTAGGACCTTTATAAAAATTTTTTAGAAAAGGAGGAATGAAATATGGAAACAACCAATTTTAAAGGAAAGTTGGTAAAACAAAAAGTAGAAAGTGAAAAATTAAAGGAAGGACAAAGTATTCGAACTTTAACATTAGCTGATCTTCACGGGTACACAAATGACTTAAAAAGAACTATTAGATTAATCGAGTACATTCAAATGCAACAACCCGAGGTTATATTTATCGCTGGTGATATATTCAGTGGTGGTAGTTCTTGGGAGAATAGTGAAAAACTAAAATCATTTGAATATTTTATTCGAGCAATATCAGAAATAGCCCCTGTATGTATTACCTGGGGAAACCATGACTTAAGAGGAATCAAAACAGATGAGAATCTTCAAGGAAGAATAAAAAAATTCAAAAACTTAGAAAATGTAAGATCTGGAAATGTTTTCCCATTATATAATGATAGAGTTTTTGTTAAAGGAATGGAAGTAGTTGGTTATGTTCCTAGATTTGAATTAATGGAAAAAAGAGGACTTAAAATTCAAGTCCATGGTTTAGCTCATGATGAATTTATAGCAGACTACAATAGAGAAGGGGTTAAATTCAGTAATCAAGATGGCGTTATAAATGTTTATTTAGGACACGATCCACATTTAATTGCTGCTTCAGAAAACGGAATTGGACTTGGTGATTTATCAAGTTGTGATTTTTTCATAACAGGTCACTTACATGATGGATATAGACTTGTAGTTGAATATTTAGAAAGATTAAAAACTGCCTTGACTGGTAAAGGATTCAAATCTTTAGATGCTGATAATTCATTATTATTTGATAGAGGATTTACAGATCAACCATCATACATAGTTGATAAAGATGGTAAAAAGATTAAAAGAAAACTTTTCCCAATTTATTTAGGAAAAATTAATTTATGCCGTGGAATTGTTTATATTGATAATAATGCACAACAAAGAATATGGCAATCACCTGAAGGAAAATTCTATATCAACATTACAAATGAACCAAACCAACAAGATTGGCAACCAATTGATGAAAGACATGCAAGAAGTTTAATACTTAGTAATAATTTCCACTATATGCTTATTTCTGAAGGTGTTACACCATTATTTAAACCAACAGAAAAATTTGTTACTATGAATGAAGTTGAAATCACAGGTAAGGGTAGAACTCTTACTAGATAAATAAAAAAACAATACTTAATCAAGTATTGTTTTTTTTAATTGAACTAAGTTCAAATATAATCATTAGTGGTGCAGGTGAAGGGACTTGAACCCCCATGGATTGCTCCGCTAGATCCTAAGTCTAGTGCGTCTGCCAATTCCGCCACACCTGCAAATTAGTGGTGGACCTTGTAGGACTCGAACCTACAACCGCCCGGTTATGAGCCGGATGCTCTAACCAATTGAGCTAAAGGTCCATCGCTAATTAATAATAGCATAAATAAAACGTATTTTCAATATATTTTTTTAATAAAATACAATTATTTCCTTATTTTATCTAATATTCTTGAATATTTTTCTTGATATTTAAATATTTGTTTGTTATAATTTTATACGTACAAAAAGGAGGAATAAAGTCCTATGGCAAAGAAAGAAAATAGAGAAGGAATTGCACTTCAATGTTCTGAATGCAAAAACATTAACTATTTAACTAGTAAAAATAAGAAAAATACAGAAGGAAAATTAGAAGTAAAAAAATATTGTCCAAAATGTAATAAATCTACTGCTCATAAAGAAAGAAAGGCAGCGTAATAAATTATGTTTAATATTAATGATATAAAAAATGGGATGACAATTAAATATGAAGGAGTTATCTATCAAGTAGTAGATTTCCAACATGTTAAACCAGGTAAAGGTAGTGCTTTTGTTAAAACTAAGCTTAAAAATTTAAAAGCTGGTACTACTCAAGAAATTACATTCAATGCTGGTATTAAAATGGAAAAAGCTGATGTTAGAAAAAATCAACTTTCATATTTATATGCTGCTGGTGATAATTATGTATTTATGGATTTAAATACATATGATCAACTTGAAATACCTGCCTCATTAATTGAAGATCAAATCAAATTCCTAAAAGAAGGAATGGAAGTTGAATCTATGATTATTGAAGGTGAAGTAGTAGGAATTACATTACCAGAAAAAGTATCTTACAAAGTAATTAGTGCACCAGATGCTGTTAAAGGAAATACAACTAGTGGAGCACAAAAAGATATTACTATTGAAACAGGATATGAATTAAAAGCACCTTTATTTATTAGTGAAGGTGATGAAGTAGTTATTACTACTAGAGATGGTAAATATTTCAGTAAAGGATAAGAAACCAAAAGGTTTCTTTTTTATTGACAAAAACTATTTAATATCATATACTTTATTCGATAGCTGTGAAGAAATAAAAGAGTTATGAAATGTCTTTTATAGAGAAATAGTGGTTGGTGAAAACTATTAGATATTCATAATAAGTTACATATTTTGGAGCTTGATGGTGATGCGATATAATCAAGAGGTAGATTAATTTGATTATTCTATAAATTAAGGTGGTACCACGATATATTCGTCCTTATAATGGTACCTTTTTATTTGGAGGAAAATTATGAGAAAGTTTTACAAAATATCATATGAACAATTTAAGAAAGATGTTTGTGATGATAAAGAATTATATGAAAGTATTGAACTTCCTAAAAGAAGCACTTCTAAAAGTGCAGGATATGATATTAGAAGTATAGAAGAGTATACTTTAAAACCTGGTGAATCTCATGCATTTAAAACTGGTGTTAAAGTTGAAATGAATGATGATGAAGTATTCTTTATATTTGATAGAAGTTCAGTTGGTTTTAAATATGATGTTTGTTTATCAAATAGTGTAGGTGTTATAGATGCAGACTTCTATAATAATGAAGAAAATGAAGGACACTTCGCTATTAAATTAATAAATCATGGCACTAAGGATTTTGAAGTAAAAGTAGGGGATAGAATTGCTCAAGGAATATTTGTAAAATTCTTAACTGTTGATGATGAAGACAAAAATATTAAAAAAAGAAAAGGTGGAATTGGCTCTACTAATAAGGAGGGAAAATAATGACATTTTTTGAAGAATTAAAATGGAGAGGACTTGTAAAAGATATAAGTAGTCCTGAAATAGAAAATTTAATTAATAATGAGAAGGTAACATTTTATTGGGGAACTGATCCTACTGCTGATTCATTACATATAGGACATTATTGTTCGCTTGTTACTGCTAAAAGACTAGCAATGCATGGACATAAACCAATTTTATTATGTGGTGGTGCAACTGGTTTAATAGGAGATCCAAGACCTACTGCTGAAAGAGAAATTATTAGTTATGAAACTGTAAGAAAAAACATTGAAGGAATTAGAAATCAAATTGATAAAATCTTAGATGGAAAAGCAACTCTTGTTGATAATTATGATTGGACTAAAGATGTTTCATACTTAGATTTCTTACGAGATGTAGGTAAATATATTAATGTTAATTACATGCTTGATAAAGATATTATTAGAAGAAGATTAGAAACTGGCATTACTTATGCAGAATTTTCTTATACTTTAATACAAGGAAATGACTTTTTAGAATTATTCCAAAGAAATAATTGTATTATGCAAGTTGCTGGTTCTGATCAATGGGGTAATATTACTACTGGTATTGAATTAATTAAAAAGAAATTAAATAAAGAAGCATATGGATTTACTATGCCATTAATATTAGATCAAAATGGTAATAAATTTGGTAAAAGTGAGGGAAATGCACTATGGCTTGATAAAGAAAAAACTAGTCCATATAAAATTTATCAATATTTAATTAATACTGATGACTCTAAAGTAATTGAATACTTAAAAGTATTTACATTCTTAACTCCAGAAGAAATTGATAAATTAGAAGAAAGTGTTAAAAATGAACCTGAAAAGAGATTAGCTCAAAAAACACTTGCTTATGAATTTGTTAAAGATTTACATGGTAAAGAAGAAGCTGATTTAGCTGTTAAAACAAGTGAAGAAGTATTCTCTAAAGGATATAGTGAAGAAGGTATGGAAGAAGCAGAAGTTAAATTAGAAGATAATACTAATATAATGGATGTACTTGTACAAACTAACTTAGCACCTTCTAAATCCGAAGCTAGAAGATTAATACAAGGTAATGGAATAAGTATTAATTCTGAAAAAGTTACTGATCCAAATATGCTAATTACTAAAGATATGTTTAAGGATAAATTTATTATTAGTAAAGGTAAAAAAGTACATATTAAAGTTAACTTAACTGAATAAGTTAACTTTTTTCTTTTATAAATATGTTTATTATTATATAATTAATATAGGTGAAATATATGAAAAAGATAGTTAAGCAAATATTTGATTTTTCAAATAATAGGACTTTATTTATAAATGTTTTATTAAGTTTATTTTGTTTAATAGGAGTTTTAGTATTGCCAAGTATATTTGGTTATTCTTTTACTAAAGTATTTAGAAATACTACTTTATGTAGTTTATTAGGTAGTAGTTTATTTTGTATTATATTACTTGCAATATATTCAAAAGACTTAGGTAAAGAGTTTAAATTATTTACTAAGAATTTTAAGAAAGATTTTAAAACAGTAGTTAGATATTATGTAATAGGGATAGTAATGATGATTACATTTAATATATTGTTGATTGGTATATTAAAGGGTATTTCTCAAAATGAGGATTTAGTAAGAGAGGTATTATTTAGTAATCCAGTATTAATGTTAATTAATATTGTTATTGTTGCTCCTATTACCGAAGAATTAGTATTTAGAAAAAGTGTATCTACAGTATTTAAGAATAAATGGGTATTTGCTATTATGAGTGGTATTTTATTTGGTGGAGCTCATATTATGACTAATGTATTTAGTGGGACATTTATTTTAACTGATTTATTATATATATTACCTTATGGAAGTTATGGATTTGCTTTTGCATTAATGGATCATACTACTAAAACTACTTTCAGTAGTATAATGGTGCATAGTTTTCATAATTTAATGAATGGTTTAATATTAATTAATTTACATTTTCTAGGAGTATTATAATGAGTAAGAAAGATGATGAAGAAATTGAAGAATTAGAAGAAGATGAAGAAGTAAGACCTAGTCATAAAGGTTTAATAAATTTCATTATTATTCTAATTATAATAATAGTTGGTTTAATCTTTTATTCTAAATATGTTGGTACTAAAGGATTAATAGTTAAAGAGTATAGGGTAGAAAGTAATATATTAAGTGAAAATTTTAGTGGTATTAAAATAGTTCATTTTTCTGATTTATATTATAAATCTACATTTGAAAAAGATGATTTAATAGCACTTGTAGATAAAATTAATATACTTAAACCTGATATAGTTGTTTTTACGGGTGATTTAGTCCCACCAATGATTAAATTAAATGATGATGATATAAATATATTAAATGAGAATTTATCTAAAATTGAGGCTAAAATTGGCAAATATGCTATATATGGAGATAATGATTACAAATTAAATAATTATGAAGAAATAATGACTACTTCTGGTTTTACTATATTAAGTAATTCATATGAAGAAATATTTTATAAAACTAATGAAAGTATTTATATAGTTGGATTACCAAGTTCTATTAAAGAAAAATCTGATTTAAATAAAGCATTTGAATTTTATAAAGATGATAATAGAAAATATGTTATTACTTTAGTTCATGATGGTAAAACAATTAAATCAATAGATGATAGTAATTATGAAGTAGATTTAATACTTGGTGGTCACTCTTTGGGAGGTTTAATTCAAATACCTTTCTATGGAGGCCTTATAAAAGATAGTTCTATGTATAAATATAGTGAAGAATATTATAAAAAAGGTATTACAAATATTTATATATCTAGTGGTCTTGGTACTAATGAATATGATTTTAGATTAAATAATAGACCTTCATTTAATTTATATAGATTAAAAGCACTATAAAAAGTGCTTTTTTTATAATAAAAAAGACTGATTATTTTAAATCAGCCATATATTTTTTAATTTGTTTTGAATTAGGACCAAGTATTATTTTTAATTCATTATCAATTTCAACTATTCCTTTAGCACCTAATTTTTGAATTCCTTCTTTATTTACAATACTTGTATCTTTTAATGTAACTTTTAATCTAGATAAATTAATTTGTGAATCAATTATATTTTCTTTTCCACCTAAATATTGTATTAATTTATTCATATCATCATGAAAATCTTTTTTTCTAAGTTTAATTATTACTAATGATATTACTAATAAAATGCCAGCTATTATTAAATATTGCCATTGCATATTTATTCCTCACTTTCTAATGTAGAATTATCAGTTGTTTCATTGTTTTCTTCTATTGTATTTAATAAATCTATATATTCATATAATTTAACTTTGAATTTATTAATATTTTCTTGAGTCCAATAATCACTTACTGTTTGATCGTTTGTTATAAATGATGTTTCATTATCATGAGCTATTATTTTACCATCACGTACAAATACTACTTCTGGCATATATATTCTTTTATTACCAGTATCATCTGTAAATAATACATCTTCTAACTGATTTACTAATTTTTGATATTTATTAGTATTCATACTTCTTTCATTTTTAATATTTAGATAGTATATTTTATCTACATCTTTTTCAATAGCTACTTCATTAAGTAGTTCTGCATATTTCTTACACCATTTAGTTTCAGGAGTACACATAAATATGATTCCATACTTATTTGCTATTATATTAATAATTTCATCAATATTAGCACTTTCATATACTACTGTTTTGCTATCTAAACCATAAGCTTTTGATATTTTGTTTGGTAAACTATTTTTAAATTCTTCTGTATTAAAGTGATTATATATTAATAAAGCTCCAATAACAGCAAAAATAATTATACCTATAATTTTTATTCTTTTCATTTCTAACACCACAATTATTTTAACATATTTTGTTTTAAATGTCATTACAATTGTCATTTTAATTATTTTATGGTATAATCTATGTATTATTAATTTGGGGCTGCATTGATTCGACAGGATAATGTTTGGTTAATATGCATGTAGTAGGCATACTATAAATGCAAAACTTAAAATAAACGGAAACGAATATAGTTTCTCTCCAGCTTTTGCTTAATAATTAGTTAAAAGCTAGAGCATCCACTTTTATCTTTTGTTCACGAGATTTAAGATGGGTGTCATAAAGTGAACTATACTAATTAGGTGTTCATACTAATTAATGAAGGTTTTATGAACTTTGTATAATAAAAGATGTTGGCAATCTATATTATTATATGAGAATAAAAACCAACTAAACATGTAGATGTGTTAATAGAATATATCTTGGACAGGAGTTCATTACTCCTCAGCTCCACCAATATGAATTTTAAGAACCTAATGGTTCTTTTTTTGATATAATAAATCTAGGTGATTCTTATGAATGATGTCATTAATAAAATAGTAAGTGCTCATACTAATTTATTTAGAGATAACACAAATATTGAAAAAATAAATGTTGGTTTTACAAATACAATATTTACTATTAATGATAAATATATTATTAAAGTATGTAGTAATTTAAATAATGAGAATAAATTTGTAAAAGAGATTAATTTTTATAATTCTAATAAAAATAATAAATTAATTCCAAAATTATATTATTCAGATATTACTAAAAAAGATATTCCATATATGTATGAAATAACAGAAAAGGTAAGTGGTGTATCTTTATTTAATGTATGGCATAAATTAGATGAATCACAAAGAGAAGATATTATTAAACAATTATGTATTGCTATGAAACAGTTTCATAGTAATACTAGTAAAGAATATGATTGGTGTTTAAAAACAAAAGATTTATTTATGAAAGCATATAATAAAGCAAAACATTTATTTAATGAAAATGAACAACTATTATTAGAAAAAGCATATAGTAGTTTTGATAAATATTTAGAATCTGATAAGTTTGTACTAGTACATAATGATTTACATTTTGATAATATTATTTATGATGATGGAAATATTAAATTAATTGATTTTGAAAGATCATTATATGCACCAATTGATTTTGAATTAGATATTATTTATAGAATGATTAGAAAACCATGGAAATTTGCTAGTGAAGAAACTGAAAAATATACTAGGTTAGAAGATTATCAAAATATAATGTCATATATAGAAAAGTATTATCCTGAGTTAATGCATGTAGATAATTTATATAAAAGATTAGCTATCTATGATATTGTTTATTATCTAAAACAATATATTGAATATCCTCATATAAATGAATTAAAAGAAGATATTTTATCTTCTGTTAATATTGTTATAGAAAATGATAATTAAATTGAGTTATAATTGTTAAGGAGTGAAGTAAATGCAAATAATTGAATATGAAGAAAAATATTTAGAAGATGTTAGAGATTTATTGGTTGAATTAGAAGAATATATTCTTACTATTGATGAAGATGAGTTAGATCAATTGCATCCAGAATATAGAGAAAAAATGGCTATAATTGATTTAAAAGATGTAAATGAAAACAATGGCAAATGCTATCTTGCTATCGAAGAAGGTAAAGTATTAGGTTTAATTATGGGAACAATACCTCCTTTTGATGAATATGATTATTTAGATTATAAATGTCCTAAAAGAGGAATAATAACTGAGTTAGTAGTAACAAGCAAAGTAAGAAGTAAAGGTATTGGACAAAAACTAATGAATCAAATGGAAGAATATTTTAAATCACAAGGTTGTGAATATTCATTTGTAGATGTATTTGCTTATAATAAAAATGGTATTAAATTCTATGATAAACAAGGTTATCATCCTAGAATGCATACTGATATTAAAAAACTAAATTAGTTTTTTATTATTGCCCTGTGGCCAAGTGGTAAGGCATTGGACTCTGACTCCATAATCATAGGTTCGAATCCTATCAGGGCAACCATGCTGGAATAGCTCAGTTGGTAGAGCAACGCCCTCGTAACGCGTAGGTCGCATGTTCGATTCATGTTTCCAGCACCATAATTTGTAAAATAAATTAGGCTTTATGTTTAATTTATTTTTTTATGCTATAATGTTAGAGTAGAATAGGTGATGTTATGGAAGATAAAACTGATATAAAGCAAAAATGGGATATTATTTTTGCAGTATTATTAATAATTGGCTTATTAGTTGTGAGTTATATTAAAAAATATAGAAATATTAATATAGCAGAAGAAAATCTTAAAAATGAATCTACAGTACCAGCATATATTTCTCCTACACCTGCACCAAATGCTGAACCAAAAGATGTTTTTCATCAAGATATACATGCATATATGGATGAAAAACTATATTCTCTTGGGTTTGTAGATGATACTAGTGATAGGTGTAGATATTTTGAAAAATGCTTTAAAAAAGATAATTATTTTATTACATATAATACTATGTCTACTTTATTAAATATATATGTTGATGGTACTAAAGATAATATAAAAAATCATAATTATACAAAAGATTTTGAATTATTAGATGAGATGTATAATAGAAAGATAAATATATCTGATAATATTAAAAAACTTATAAATGATTTTGATAGATTTAATTTTCATAATATTAATATAGAAACTGATAATATGTATGTGAGAATAGCTTATTATTATGATGGATTAGAATACACTATTAGTCCAAGATATATATCTGAAGAAAAGACAATTTTTAAACCAATTAGTTTAGATACTATAATTTCTTCTTTAAAAGATAATGATAAAACAAATTTTATGAAGAGATTATATGATATATCTATGGAAAATAATAAACAATACTTTAAATATAATGATTATTTCTATGTAGCATTAAAAAACACTAGTAAAGATTTATGTTCTGTAGGATATATTGAAGGTAATTATAGTTTTTCTTCATCATTCTGCCATGGTGGAACTAGTGATGCATATTATAGATTTAATTATAGTAAGAGTAAATCAGAATATGATCAAATAATATTAAATTATAAAGGTAATTATTTTAGTGATTATTATTTAAATATTATTAAAAATGATCTTGAATACTTTTCTAAGAAACTAAATACTAAATTATCTTTATCTAAAGAAAATACTTCTTTAATTAAAGATTTTATGAATAAAGAAAGTCATAATGAAACAATTATTATTAGCCCTAAATTAAGTATAGATTTAGAAATGACTAATTATTCAGTTAGAAATTACAATATTACATACAAAATATATAAATAATTAATTAAATATGATAAAATATAATAGGTGAAAGAATATGGAAGAAGATATTGTTATTGATGAAATGTCAGCTAATCTTTTAGAAACTCTAAGAGATATGAATTATGAGTTACATGCTCAAGGTCTTTATATGCCATTATTAGAAGGATTCCAAAGATTAGAAAGCGATGATCCTCAAGTATTATTATTAGCTGAAAAAGATGGATGCATTGAACAAGTTACATCTGACGGGTATTGTGAAGAGGGAACTTTTGATAAAAGAATTGAAACTGTTATTAATTCTACAAAAGGATTTATGAAAGAATGTGGATGTGAAGATATAGATAAAAGCTTTAGATTCTATAAAGATTACACTAATGAAATATTTAATTACAAAGTATATGTATGTGATATGATTATTCCTATTAAAGAAGCTAAATTAATAACTAGACAATTTATAGCATATTTTGTTGAGCCTGTAATGAATGATTTTTATCAAATAACTCTTTCATCAGCACCAGTAAGTATGCCACCTGAAGAAATTATCTTAGGTAAAATTGATTTAGAAAATGATAAAGTAACTAAAGAATTAAATGATCTTATGGATAAGATATTAAATGATTTTGAATATCATAAAGATTAACTCGAAATATTTCGAGTTTTTTGTTATAATATTTTAGAGAGTGATAATATGAATGAAGAGTATATTTTATTAGAAGAAATAGATTTATCAAATGAAATATTAAAATTTATAGATAAAGTATATGAAGAAAAAGTAGGTGAAGAAGATGGAAACATCGAAACAAATAATAAATAGCCTATTTTCTATAATGGATACTCTTAAAGATGATAATATCATTCAATTTAAAACCAATCTCATATTATTACTTGAAAATGAATCTGAAATAAATGGATTTAATTATTCTCATATAGATAAATTTAATGAAAATAATATTAAATTATCTTTTGATAAAAAAGAAGAAAATACTGTTTTTATTGATGAAAATAGATTATATGATTTAAAGTCTAAGAATAAAAAAGATAGATATTTAGCATGTAAAAATATATTAAAAGATTTTTATAATCAAATTAGTTATTTTAGAAAATATAAATTAATTACTAATAAAAATTATTTTTCAAATTATATTTTAAAATTAGCTAAAATATTTATATTAAACAGTAATTTTAATGCAAAATATAATAAATATTTAAATGATGAGGTAACTAGATATATTAAGAAACATAAAGGTAATATATTACTTAAATATCCAGTTTTATCTCTTGAATATGACATTAATACTTATGATAGAAAAAGTATTAGTAATTTATATAATGAAATGAAGATATCTAATGAGAATTATTTTGGTAATGAAAAATTATTAGATAATAATAAGAAACTATATTATGAAATAATAAATGATTCATTAAGTTATTTAGATATTAATGATAGAAAAGATTTAGTAGAAGAATTTAATAATTATGAATTATTAAAGTATTTTAATGAGCTTAAAGATTATAATAATAAGAATAAATATAATAATTCTAATGTTAATAATCTAATTAAGTATATCGAAGAAATAGAAGGTAATAGTTCTAATATATATAAAGTAATATATGGAAAGGATAATAATGAAGGAATTAGCGGTAGTAATAAGTAATGATAATGAGAGTGTTTCAGCATATGAAACTATAGATGCGATTGTAGCTTCTGGATTTAAAAATGTGTTTGTTCAATGGTATGAAAATGATTATAAAACATTTGATGTATCTCAAGAAGAACAAGTTAAATATGCTAGAAGTAAGGGTTTAAATGTTATATTTGCGCATCTAGGTTATAGAAATATGAATGATATATGGTTAGATGGTGAAGTTGGAGAAGCATGGGTTAAAAGATATTTAAAGAATTTAGATGAATTAAAAGCTTTAGGAATAGATATGGTAATAATTCATGCATGTGTTGGATTTGATGCTCCTAAACCAAATAAAATAGGTTTAGAAAGATTTAGAAGAATATGTGATCATGCTAAAGAATTGAATATTAAAGTTGCTTTTGAAAACACAAAAATGCCTGGTTATTTAGAATATTTAGTAGATCATATGGATTATGATAATGTTGGCGTATGTTATGATTGTGGTCATGATCATTGTCATTTTAAAGATAATTTTGATTTTGAACATTTTAGAGACAAAATGTTTGCAATACATATTCATGATAATCATGGAGAAAAAGATGAGCATTTATTACCTGGTGATGGTAGTGTTAATTTTGATTATGTTTTAGATGGATTAAGTATTGCTAATTATCATAGCTATTTAACATTTGAATTATGTTATAGAAAAGATTATTTAAATGAAAATGTAGAAGATTTTTATAAAAAAGGCTATAATTTAGGTATGAGACTAAAGAAAAAATACGAGGAGGAATATCAATGAAGAAGCCATTAATTTTAGCAATTTTAGATGGATGTGGAATAAGAGAGGAATCAGATGGAAATGCATTTAAAAATGCAAATAAACCTACATTTGATTATTTATGGAATAATTATCCTCATACATTATTACAAGCATCAGGAAACTTTGTAGGACTTCCAGATGGACAAATGGGTAATAGTGAAGTAGGGCATATGAATATAGGAGCAGGTAGATTATTTTATCAACCACTTGAATTTATAAATCATGAAATAGAAACAAATAGTTTTTATGAAAATAAAGAATTATTAAATGTAATTAATCATGTAAAAATGAATAATAGTAAATTACATGTTATGGGACTTTTATCTGATGGGGGAGTACACTCTCATATTAATCATTTAAAAGCTATCATTGAGATGTGTAAAATGAATGATGTTGATTTGTATATGCATTTTTTCTTAGATGGTAGAGATGTACCACCAAAAAGTGCTTATGAATACATTAAACAAATAGAAGATATTAAATATGGACATATTGCTACTATATCAGGAAGATATTATGCAATGGATAGAGATAATAACTTTGATAGATTAAAACTTGCATATGACGCTATTGTATATGGTGATGCTCCTAAATTTAATAGTGCTAAAGAATTAATAGATGAATCATATGCAAAAGATATAACTGATGAATTTGTTATACCTGGTATTATTACAGAAGCTAAATTATCTGATAATGATGGAGTAATAGCATTTAATTTTAGAAAAGATAGATTAAGAGAAATGTTTACTTGTATTACAAATCCTCATGAATATGAAAACTTAGCATTAGAAAAAGATATGCATATAGTCTCATTTAATAATGTTAAATGTGTTACTATGATGCCTGTAGTTGATACAGTCAAATGTCCTCATGCATTTAATGATCCTGATTTAAAAAATATTTTAGGAGATGTACTTGAAAAAAATAATTTAAGTCAATTAAGAATAGCAGAAACTGAAAAATATGCCCATGTAACATTCTTCTTTGATGGAGGACAAGAAATAAATTATAAAAATGAAAATAAAATATTAATACCTAGTCCTAAAGTTGCAACATATGATTTAAAACCCGAAATGAGTGCAGAAGAAGTAACTGATACACTTATAGATGAATTATCTAAAGATATGTATGATGTTGTAATATTAAATTTTGCTAATGGTGATATGGTAGGACACACTGGTGTTTATGAAGCAGCTAAAACAGCTGTAGAATTTTTAGATAAATGTTTAAAAAGAATATATGATAAAGTTACTGAGTTAGATGGAATATTAATAGTAACAGCAGATCATGGTAATTGTGATACTATGTGGGATGAAAATCATAATGTTGTAACTAGCCATACTACAGAGCCTGTTCCATTCATAATTACTAAAAAGGATATAGAACTAAAAGAAGGAAAACTTGGTGATATAGCACCTACAATGTTAAAACTTTTAAATATTGATATTCCAGAAGAAATGACAGGGGAAGTTTTGATAAAATAATATATTAATATAATATTTTATGATATAATTTATTTATTATAGGAGGAATATAAATGGGAGAAGTCTTAAGCAATAAAGAATATCTTAATAGTGGCTTAGATTCTATTCAAACTGCTAGTAAAGCTGGACTTGATGCAACTGCTTCAGCAAATAAATATAGTAGTACAACTAAAGTACCTGCTGCTGAACCACCATTAATAGAACAATTATTAAAAGCAGCTAACGAGATATTTACTAAATTAAATAATGACGTATCTAATATAAGAACTGTTGGAGAAGGATTCCAAACTATGGATGACTTTTTAGCAGGTCAAAGTATAGATTTAGGTTTTCAAGTTCAATCATATAAATCATCAGTTGTTGGTTTAAGTGAATTTGCAACTACATCATTAGATACTTTACTTGAAAAAGAAGTACCTATTGTTGAAGGCTATAATGATGGATTAGATGGAAAAAATAAAAAGTCAGATGATGACGATGATGATGATAGAAGTTATGGAGGTTATACAAGGCCAACTACTACAGGTGGAGAAGAAAGTACTCCAACACCAACAACACCAACAACAACACCACCTACAAATCCACCAGGAGGAGAGGTTCAAGTTACAGAGCCAGAAACTGGGCCAGGAGAACCAACTACTGAAACTGTATATCCAACAACTGAACCGGTAACTGAAGCTATTACAGAAGTAATAACTGAAATGGTAACAGAAGCACCAACTAGTGCACCATCAAAACCAAAACCTGATAAACCTACAAAGACTCATACTAGTACACCTAGTGTTGAAAAATATGAACAAGGTGTTATTACAAATACTGAGCCAATGGAAATGCCAACTATTATAGATGAACCAATTATAGATGAAGAACCAGTAATTGAAGAACCAATAATTGAGGAACCTATTATTGAAGAACCAGAATATGAAGAACCTATTATTGATATAGAAGATCAAATAATAGATATTGATACTCCGATTGATGATGCACAAGTACCAAAGAAATCTAATTCCGGTAAAGTTGCTGCTGGAGTTATAGCTGGACTTGGTCTTGCTGCTGGAGCTGGAGCAGCTGGTTATACTATGTATAAAAAGTCTCAAGAAGATAAAGAATATGAAGACTATGGTTATGAAGATGATGGAGGTGATCAACAATGACAAAAGTAATTGCCTCTGATGTTGCAAGTGCTAATTCTAATAATATGGATGCACTTAATGCAGTTATGAATTCATCTCAAGCTACTATTAGTGTTTTAAATGCATTTATTTATGAATCTACTGATCAATTAAAAGGTGGAGGATATAATTCTGTTAGAAAGAAATTATCATTATATGTAGAAGTATTTAAAACTTTACATGTTATATGTGAAAATTATATGAGCATTGCTAAAAATGCTAATAATTCTATGTTAAATTACATGGAAGGATACTCTTCATTAGATGATTCTAAATTAGATGAATATAAAATAAGATTAAAACAAATAGAAGGATATTTAAGATATCTAAGAGAACAATCATCTAAAGTTGATAGTGGTAATAACTATGCATCTTTAATTAGTTATTGGGATGGTATTTATAAAGAGTTATATCATTATAAAGAATTATTAGAAAAATTAAAATCAACAGATTCTTCATTATATGGAGCATTTGAAAAAGCTATAACTGATATAGAAAATATATCTAGATGTGCAATTGGAATTGATGATGGAACATTTACTCAATCTGGAATGGAAGCATTTAGAAAGAATAGTAGATCATTATATAATTACAATCCAAAACTTGGTATATTTAGACCAAATGTAGATACTACTCATTTTAGTTCTAGAGCTAAACAATTACTTGAAGAACTAGAAAGAAATTGGCCTTCTGAAGGATTTGATGCCCAAAGATATATAGCTATTCAAACAGCATTATCATTAATGGATAAAGGAATTACATATAGTCAACCTAATAGACATGGTATGAAAAATGGATGGCCAACTCAAATGGATTGTTCTTCATTTGTTACTTATTGTTTAGTAGCCGCAGGAATTGATATTAATAAAGGTGCTTATACAGGAACATATGTAACTAGTAAGAAGTTTAAATCTATAAGCAGCAAAGATTTAATACCTGGCGATGTTGCTTTAGCTAACGCATCAACTTCAGGTGGAAACTCTAACCACATAGGTATGTATATAGGAAAAGATGATGAAGGAAGACAAGTATGGATTGAAGTTAGTGGTGGAGGAGTAATAGTTACTCATAGAAATAAAAACTGGGGCGTATATTATAGATATACTGACTATGATGAAAACTATGAATATAATAAGTAAAAAAAGAGTTAAATACTCTTTTTTTTATTACTTAAAATATAGTATAATGTTAACATATGATAGGTGTAAATATGGCTGAATTAAAATATAAATTAGTTAGTTATGAAGATGTATTAAAAGCAAGTTATGAAAATGATAATAATAATCAAGTTATAATTAGTTATCATACTACTGATGATAAAAATAATGATAATGAAGTAATTGAGGATAATTTAAATAAATTTGTTTTAGATTCAAATGGTAGAATTATTTCTTTAATAGATGGAACAAACAACTATTCAGTATATGATGAAAATGGTAATCCAATTATAACTATAGATAGTTTACACTATTATACTTTCGATGAAGAAGGTAAATTAGTTTCATTAACATCTGAAGAAGTAATGAATTTAATTCAAGATGATAAATTTAATAATTCTATATTTATTAGTAAAAATAAATTAAGTGATGGTTTAGTGGCATCTGATTTAGGCTACGTTAATGACTCTATGAATTCTTTAGTAGGTTATATTGATGATTCAGGTAAGATATCATATACTGTAACTGCTGGTGAAGCAGGATTAGTTGGTGCTATGTGCGATGTTGTAAATTATTATAAAAATATAAATAATACATTATATAATGGTATAGTAGAAGAAGCAGGAGCAATTTCTACTATAGCAAGTGTATATTCTGCTATTGATGCGGCTGCTTCAAATGCAGCTCATTCAAATATAGGTGGCGGTGGATCTAAATCAAAAGAATCTACTATTAAAGGATTAACTGCTGATCAAGTAAATGCTACAACAAAAGAATTAATCGAAGAAACAAAATCTACTGCTTTAGCAGGAAAATTTGATGAAATAACATCATTTTTAGGTACAAGTCTAGAACCAGGTAAAATAGGAAAAATAGATGTAAGTAAATTAGGTTTATCATTAAACAGTATAATTCCATCATTGAAAGATGACGCAAATAAATGTAATGAAATGATGGGCTCTATTACTGATTTTATGAGTGAAATAAATAATTCTGGTAAACTAAGAGGAAATAGTTGGAAAAATGTAAAAGAAAATTTAGAGACATATAAAAGTTTATTAAATGCTAGTATTAATTCATCTAGTTTTATATCTGATGTATTAAGTTCTGCTAAAAAAATGGTAGAAGATTTTCTATATCCAGATACTGAATTAGATGATAGTAATTTACCAGAACTAGAAAAAGAATATGAAAGTTTAAAAAATCAAATAACTGAACTAACTACTAAAGTTAGTAGTATGAGAAGTTCTCAAAAAGAGGTATGTGATTATGTACTTACTAAGAATTCACTTGGTATTGAATATAATCAAAAAACTAACTGCCGTTTAGAGCCTTCTAATGAGGAAATACAAGCTATTCAAAATACTATTGATGGATATCAAGAAAAATCTGATGAATTAAAAAAACAGATAGAAAAAATTAATAATTTTGCTATTGTTGTAAATAATGCACAAAAGATGATTAATGATGCTACATCACAAGTAAAAGAAGCGTTTGCTAGTCCAGTAAATAATACTAATGGAAATGCTGAGTTTAAATCAAATTTCTATTTAGATTTATCAGCCTATGGAATTACTTCTGCTAGTGGTTGTTACGATTTATTAAAGAATTATATTAAACCATTTGAACCAGAAAAAACATCATCAACTCAAACTGATAGTTCTAAAGAGAATTCTAATAAAGCTACTTTTATAACAATATCTGATTATAATATGGATACTTCTAATATGAGTGCTAAAGCAATTAAAGAATTAAAAGAAGTTATGAAGAGTTGGCCAGAAAGCATGGAAAAGGAAAGATATAAAGCTGTTGAAGTAGCGCTAACTTTAATGAATAAAGGAATTTGTTATAGTATGCCAGCTAGGGATATGAATTTAAAACATGAAATTCCAAAATATTTAGACTGTTCTGGTTTTGTTTCTAGATGTTTATTAAAAGCAGGGCAAACTATTAATGCAAGAAAAAATATTTATACAGGTTCATTTCTTGATGATAAAATTAATGCATACACTAATGTTAAAAGAAGTGATTTAAAACCTGGTGATGTTGGATTATATAGTAGAACAACTAAAGATGGTGGAGCTAATCATATTGGCATGTTTCTTGGAAGAGATTCTGCTGGTAAAGAAGTATGGATAGAAATGAGTGCTGTTAAAAATGGTATTATAATAAAACATGGTACTAGAGGAAATGGTCACTGTGGTTTTGAAGTAACTAGAAGATATACTGCTTATGAATAAAAAAAGAACTATTAAATAGTTCTTTTATTTTGCAAATACTGAGAATGCATAAGCAAATATACTTAATATCATTGCTAGTAAAAAAATCCAAGCAATTACTTTTTTAAAAATATCTCTTCCTTTTGTCTTTTTTGCCATTTCTTTAACCTCTAAAAGAATTATAATATAAATAATAATAAAAATAAAGAATTAATTAAAAAAATGTAGTATAATATGGTTGACTGAAGAAAAGGTGATATTATGAAAGTAATAGTTGGCATGAGTGGTGGAGTAGATTCTGCAGTAGCAGCATATCTTTTAAAGAAAGAAGGATATGAAGTAGCAGGACTATTTATGAAAAACTGGGATTCTAATATTAATAATGATCCTGAAGGTGTTACTGATGGAATATGTCCTCAAGAACAAGACTATGCTGATGCTAAAGCAGTTTGCGATGAACTTGGAATTGCATTATATAGAGTAGATTTTATAAAAGAATATTGGGATGATGTATTTAAGTACTTCTTAACTGAATTAGAGAAGGGTAGAACACCAAATCCTGATATTATGTGTAATAAATATATAAAGTTTGATAAATTCAAAAAAGAGGCCTTTAAATTAGGTGCTGATAAGATAGCAACTGGTCATTATGCTAGAATAGAAGGAAATAGATTATTAAGAGCAGTAGATCAAAATAAAGATCAAACTTACTTTTTATCTCAAGTTACAACAGAACAATTAAAAGATGTATTATTTCCAATAGGTCATTTAACTAAACCAGAAGTTAGAAAAATAGCAGAGGAAGCAGGAATACCTGTAGCTAAAAAGAAAGATTCTACTGGAATATGCTTTATTGGAGAAAGACATTATCAAGAATTTGTATCTAATTATTTAAAAGGTAAAAAAGGAGATATAATTGATGTAGAAACTGGAAAGAAAGTAGGGGAGCATAATGGTTTAATGAACTATACCATTGGTCAAAGACGTAATGTAGGTCTTTCTGGTGATGAAAAAAGACATTATGTATGTGGTAAAGACTCTAAAACTAATACTTTATATGTTGCTTATGGAGATGATTCAAAATACTTACTTTCTGATGAAGCATTAATTGAAGATATGAATTTTATCTCAAGTAAACATCCAACTTTTGCTACTGCAAAGTTTAGATATAGAAGTGAGGATGTTCCAGTATCAATTGAATATATAGATAATAAAAATATAAGAGTAAAATATGAAAATGGAAAATCAGTAACTCCAGGACAAGCTTGTGTTATTTATCTTGGTGAACAAGTAATAGGTGGTGGAATTATTAAACAAGTGTTTAAAGAAGGAAAAGAGATTTGGTATTTAAAATAATCTCTTTTTAATTGATTTATTAATAGGCATTTGTTATAATAAAAAACACTTTTATTAGGGGGCTTTTTATGAGTGAAAATTTTAAAAAAGATATTGATTTTGAAATAGAGGATGTAGAATCTGAAGATGATGAAAACATGGAATCATTAAACACTAAATGGGCAAGAGAAGATGAATTAATTGAAGAAATAAGTAAAATATTAGACGAAAATATTGATATTAGCTTTGAAAAATTATGTAAAAGAATATGCAAATTAATTCATGATAAATATCCATATTTATATTCTGAAGATATTAATAATAAATCAAAAACTTTTATTAATATATTAAAATATTTGGAAAGTTCAATGTGTTCTTCAGATGAATTAAGAGAGTATTTAGATAGTGATGATAAATATATCAGATGTGCTATTGCTGCTAATAGTAATTGTACTGCAGATATGTTGGATGAATTATATAACTTAGATTTTGATGGTGATTCTCATTTTGCCATAGCACTAAATCCTAACTGTTCTGACAAAACAATTAATAGTATTAATGAAGATGAGAGTACTTTAGGAAGAATTGGAATTGCATTGAATTTAAATTGTAATGAAAGAGCATCTGAACGTCTTCAAAATGTTAACAGTACATATGCAAAATTATTATTAAAAAATCCTAAATGTAGTTTAAAAGTATTCGAATCATCAGCCGAAATTTCTTATTATGTACCTTATGTATTAATTAATGATAGTTGTCCAGATTATATAAAATGTTATGCTATTGAATGTTGCTTAAATAGTAAAGATATTAATTCAATAGACTTTATTAATATGAAGATAATTAGTGGATCTTTATCACAAACAGTTATTGATTTTTTAGCTAATAGTAAACTTAGAAGTAGATTAAGTGTTGAAAGCAATGAATATATTAATGCTAATAAAACAAATAGTGGCATAAATTATAATGAATTGTTTAATGGCTTATTTGTAGCTAAAGATTATCCTGCAAACACTTTAGATTTTAGTGAGTTATCAGGGCGATATGATTATTCAGAACATTATGAAGAATATCGTGGTTTAGTAGGTAATGTTAGATATATATTTAATTATTTCGGTAATGATGGATCAAAAGTATTTTCTCGAATAAGAGAATTAGGTACTAATGTAGTGGCATTTGGTGAAGCTCCATTATCTCCTGCATCTAATATAGAGAAATGGGCATTTAACAAATTAATAGAAGAGGGTATTGCTGTCAAAACAGATAATACTTATAGAAATGTAGTTGATGACTACAATCATGAATTATACACTTTTGATGAATATGACTATAATGGATATAAAATGGCTATATCTAAAAAAAGTATTAGAAGAGTAGAACCTGTTTATTGGAAACTAGGTTTTGATAGTTTCACTTGTATATCTAATTTATACGCTAAAAGGGCACCAAAAGTTGAACATAAAATGATACCTATGTATTTATCAGAAGATTTAAAATATGTTGCTCCTGGACCTAGAGAAAAGAAAGAATCACAACAAAAATTACAATTAGAAAATAATAATAATTAAGGGAAGAAAAAACTTCTCTTTTTTATCAAAAAAGAATTAAATATTGTTGACAATAATGTGTAAAATGCTATACAATTATATTGTACAAGAAAGATAGAACATTAAGGAGAGTAGGGTATGAAAGAATTAAACAATTTATTAAGTGAAATAGGTATATCAAAGGTAAAATTAGCCAAATATTTAGGAGTTTCTAGACAAATGATATATAATTATCTAGAATTTGATTCTTTAAGTAAATGGCCTCAAGAAAAACGTATTTTATTATTAAAATTATTAGATATTGAAGATGGCAGTGATGATGCTATTAAAAATATTAAAATAACAAGTGAATATTTAGAAAATGTTGAAGCTAGATTGAATCAAAATGTTAGAGATATGAATAGTCAATCATTCAATTATAAAAATCTAACTAAAGAAGAACAAGAATTATTAAATGATATAGTATTCTTAATTAAAGAGAAATTTACTGAAGAAAAAACAAAAGAAACATATTGGATTTTCTTATATTTGTATCATGTATTACAATCACTTGATAATGTACAAGAAATTAAATATTTATTTGCATATTTATCAAAGAAGTGTGGTTTTACTAATCCAAATGAATTTAAGTTTAATGATACTAAACAATTTATATTAGAAAGTATAGTATTCACAGCATTTAATTTATATAACAATGGTGGTGCATCTAAATCTAAATTAGTTGAATCACATGCTAGATTTGAACAAGAAATTGAAAATGATAAAGAAGAAAAATTATCAAGAACACAACAATTAAATACATTTAAGATCCAAGCATTAAAAGAATTAGGATATACTGAGATAACAAAAGAGAATGCATCAGAAGTATTAAATAAAATGGCTGAAATACAATCTAGAAAAGTTTAAAATATCAATCTAGAACGTACTTCCTATAATATATGTTATGTTAACTTCTATGTTATAAAATATAAATCTATATATAAAAATATATAGGTTTTTATTTGTTTTAATACATTATTACTCTGTTATTACAATTATTAAATAAATATGAATTATATAATATATAATATTTGAATTTAAATATTTTATATATTTATTATAATGTATATATCATTATTATATTATATAGTAATATGTACAAAACAAAAGTTTGCTATGAGTTGGATAATTACCTATCTTTTGATATCTCGATGCAAATTAGAAAAATATGATTTTGTAGTAAGATGATAGATTGATCACTTTTTTGATTCTCGATGCAAATTAGAAATTTTAATTTTTAAGTGAAGTGATAGGATTATTCATCTTTTTTAATGTCGATGCAAATTACAGAAATAAAAAAGTTACAAATTGTAACTTTTATTCATTTTTAATCCATTTAGCATATAATGTTATATCTTTATAACCAATATGACAATTATTTTGATCATAAATAGGGGTCCTTGGTAGATCTTTAGAATTCACTACCCCTACTTTGTTTTGATAGGTTGAATCGAAGTACCAACCATCAAAATTATAACCATCTTTTTTAGGAATATATAAATCATCAAAGTCTTCATCTCTTGAATCTATGTGAACATGAGTAAAATAAATCTCTTGTCCATCAGATACATAAGAAACTCTAAATTCCCCACCCTCTACAGGTTTACACTCACTTTCCTTTTTCTTTTTGAAAAAAAACATAATATCACCCTACTTTATATTTTTAATAAAACTATCTATTTCTTCATTATTTTTATTTCTATTACAAATTGATAAATGTGCTATATGTTTGTTTAATAAATATTCATCTAATTTATTTATTTTTTTATCATATTTTGACTTAGAATCATGGGTAATTATAAAATATGTTTTCCCTTTGATTTTCTTCCCATATGTGCTTAAAAATGACCTTATAACAGGACATATATTCCATGCCCATATTGGAGAACATATTATTACATTACGATAATCCTCTAATTTTTTATGCATTCCAAAACTTTTTAATTTAGGAAGAATGCCTTTCATTGATTCATATCCTGATTTAAGATACATTTTAGTACCTTCTCTATTAATACCATCACTAATGCATAATAATTCACTATTTAGTTTATTATTTACGTATTTAGCTATTTCTTCAGTATTTCCACTTCTACTATAATATATACAAATTGTTCCTTTCATATTGCCCTACTCCATATAATTTATAAAAATTGTATAAGTAAATTTTATCATAATTTACTTTAAATTTCCACCAATATCATATATAATATTATTTGTAATATATAAACATTTACATAAATATATGTGGAGGCTATAAAATGAGTAAAAACAAAAAGAAGAAAAAAACAAATAATAATCAAACTCAAACTAAAAAACAACAAAATACTAAGCAAAATAATGCTCAAAAACCACATAAGCAAGTACCTAGTAATAAAAAGCAATCAAAGAAAAAGTATTATAAAAAGAATTATCAAAATAAAAAGAAAAAACAAGTTAAACAACAACCTAAAAAAGAAATAAAACAAATAGAAATTGTAACAGAACCAATTATTGAAGAAGTTAAAGAAATAGTTGTAGTTGAAGCAACTGAACCTTTAACAGAACCAATAATTGAAAATACTGAACCTATTACCGAAACAGTTGAAGAAATTAAAGAAGAAATTAAACAAGTTAAACCTAAAATTAAAGTATTTAGATTAATTTTTATTATTATAACTTCTTTATTATTGCTTGCTGGATCTATTTTAGATACTTATTCTATTATTTTATATGAAGGTGCTGAAACATTACTTAGAATACTTGGTATTGCTATTACTGTATATTTATTTTTGTTTTTTACTTATTTATTATTTAGAAGTCTTAAAAGGAAATTTATAACATTTATAATACCATTTATTCTTTCATTAATGATTATATTAATAGAAGGTACTCTATTCTATTATTTAAATAAAATATATACTTCTATTGATGATTTTAGTGATAATAAATATTTAAAATCATCTTCTTTAGTGACTTATAATTTATCATTAAATTCATATACTGACTTAGTAAATAAAAAAATAGGTATTACTAATGATAAGGATGATTATGAAGGGAATGTATTAGCTAAAGAAATAATTGAAAAACTATTATTAGAGGATAATAATGAAATAGTTGTATATGATTCTACATTAGAGGAATTATATGGTATTAAAAATAATGAAATAGATGCTGCATTTTTTAGTAGTAATTATATAGATATGTTTTATTCTTTAGAAGGATTTGAAGATATAGAATATGATACAAAAGTTCTTTATGAAGAAAGTAAAGAATATGAAAATACTGAAGAAGATATTAAAAGTGAAGGAGCTTCATTAAATAAACCATTTAGTATTTTATTAATTGGTGTAGATTCTTCTAAAAATGGTGTTACTTCTGGATATAATGCTGATGTATTATTACTAGCAACATTTAATCCTAAAACACTAAGAGCTACCCTAACCTCTGTTCCTCGTGATATGTATTTAAGAACTGCTTGTTCTGGAGGTACATATAGAAGAATTAATACTACTACTTGGGGAAGTTCATCTAGTTGTGCTGTTCAAACAATAGAAAATATGTTTGGAGTAAATATAGATTATTATGCCAAAGTTAATTTTAAAGGAGTTGTTCAATTAGTTGATGCTGTAGATGGAATTGATGTAGACGTAGAATACTCTATTTGTGAGCAAAATAGTTCTAGAAAATGGGGACAAAATACACAATATATAGAAAAAGGATTACAACATTTAAATGGTGAACAAGCCCTAGCCTTTGCAAGAAATAGACATAAACCTAATGATGGAAGTAAAACTGGTAAAACAATGGCTAAATATTGTCCTACTTGGACTAAAGGAGCAAGAAACGACTATACTAGAGGTAGAAATCAAATGAAAGTTATTGTTGGTATAGTTAAAGCTGCTACTAAAATAGATAATCCTAATGATGTAGTTGCTATATTAGATAAAGTTAAATCTAATTTTCAAACAAATATTAAAGCAAAAGATTTATTACAATTATATAATTTAGCTAAATCAATAATGATATCAGATAATATGAATATAGTTAATATTCAAAGAATGCAACTAAGTGGCTACTATAAAAAGATATATGAACCACAATCAAAGAGTTATCCATCAGTTACATTCCCTTATCAAGGAAGTATAAATGATATTAAAAAAGAAATAAAAGCTAATTTAAAAAATACTAGTGCTAGTGGATCAAAGAAAATATCTTTTGATTTAAATAATCCTTATAAAGATAAAATAATAGGACAAGGTAGTTATTCTGCTTCATCTATCCCTACTCTAAAAAGTATGTCAGGGTTATCTGTTTCTAGCATAAGAAATTATGCATCTGAACATAATTTAAAACTTAGATTTATAGATAGTGCTACAGGACAAGATGTATCTATAGATGATTGGGCTAATTATACTTTTGTAAAACAAAAAGAACATAAAGATACAATATTAAGTATGGTTAATACATTAACCATTTATGTTAAAAAGAAAACTGAAGAAATAACTGAATAAAAAAATTCAAGATTAACTTGAATTTTTTATTTTATAATCCTTTAACTACATATAATTTACCATTATCTTTTATTAAAGTTAATTTAATTGATTTTTCATAACCTAAATCTTCTACATATTCCCAAGATAATGATACATTATATCCATCATATTCTTCATTTTCATAAGTATATTTAGTTTCTTCAATACTAGTAACACTAATACTACTTACTTCAGGTAATTTTTGTGTCCTAGTACCATCTAAATTATTTTCTACGTTTTTATATAACGTTGCTCCCATATTTTCTTTAAAGTTTTCTTTTAAATCTTTATGTAAATAATCTAAACCACCTATATCAGTACTAGCAAGTTTATTATTAAGAGTAAATACATCTATCACAAATAATTTAGATAATAATTCAGCATATTTACTATAATCAATAGTATCTTCATTTAAAACTATTTCTAAATCTTTAAAAGTATTACTAAATAATTCTGTATCTTTATCACTTAATTTATACCCATATAAATCTAAAGATATTAATTCCTTAGTTTTAGTTGGAGTATCAGTTATACTTTTATATGCTACATATCCAGTATATCCAAATAACCCTACTCCAATTAATATAAATAGAACTATTATAAATATATCAATTATTTTCCTTTTTTTAGTCATTTATTATTTCCTCTCTAGTCTTTTTTGCACTCTTTTAAATCTTAATTGTAGCTCAGGTTTATGAAATCTTTCTAATATTTGAAGACAATATCCTCTATACAGTTTAGAGCCTCCTTCTCCATAATTATTTGTTTCATAATAACCATCTGCTATATGAAATTCTTCTTCCATGTTCAATTTTCTTTTACATTCATTAACCCATTCAACAATCTCATCTTTTGAAACTGTATCTCTAAAAATAGTAAATGCAAAATTATCTCCAAATATCGATGGATCTAAATAATTATGATTTAATGAAACTAAGGCTTCGTTACTCCAGGGAGTATAAAATCTTTCATCATGTATGACTACTTGTCTATTTAATTCTTTTTCTTTTTGAAGTAGTTTCTCATAAACATATTTAACTATTGAAAAAATATTATTTTTTAATGCTTCTCGTTTATCTTTTGATAATAATTTACTATTAACAGTATCAAAAGAAACTACATAATACATTGCATCAGTATTTTTTTGAGCTAATATAAATAAATCTAAATATTCATCATATGACATAATGCCATTTCCTTTCAAATAATATATTACTTTTTATTATCCTTTTTATCACCTGAGAATGATAGACCTAAACATAATCCTATACAAAGTCCAATTGGTATCCAAAGACCAAAATTATTTGTAGCAGCACCCACAGCAGTTCCTATACTTATTCCTATACACATACCTATAGCGATTCCATTACTTTCGTTTTTATCTTTCTTTTTATCTTTTTTCATAATTATCTCCTCTCAAGTAATGTAACACATTCAATGTGTTTTGTTCTAGGAAACATAGAATATGCACTAATATTCTTTAATTCATATTTATTTAATAATTCTATATCTCTTTGTAATGTTTTAGGATTGCATGATATATATATTATTTTATCAGAATTAGATTTGTTTAAGAAATCTATTACATTATTAGATAATCCATTTCTTGGCGGATCTACTATTATTGTATCATAATTTCCTTTAGCTATTTTAGCATCTCCACATATAAAATTAATATTTTTTAAATTATTTAATTTTTTATTAATATTAGCATTCTTAATAGAATCTTTATTTATTTCTACTCCAGTTATATTTTTATAGTTATCACTCATCCATATACCAATAGTTCCAGTACCACAATATAAATCTAAAAGATTATTTCCTCTACCTGCATATTCTTTAGCTTTATCATATATTTTTGACATAACTTCTCTATTTACTTGATAAAAGCTATTAGGATATATACTAAATTTTAAATTATTTATTTCATCTATTAAGTATTCTTTACCTTTTGTATAATTGTTATTTATATATAATGAATCACAATCTATATCTTTTAATTTATTATCTTTAATATTACCAGATATATTAATCATTATTTCATTATTAATGCATCTAATTAATATTTCATTTATACCATTTAAATTATATTTTTTTAAATCACTTATTTTAGAGTTAATTTTAGGGTTTAATAACTTACAACTATCAAATTCACATATATCATGTGTTTTATCGTTAAAATAGCCTAATTTGCCTTCTAAAACATGTAATACTACTTTATTTCTATAATTATATTCATTTTTAGATTGATAGTAATCTATTTTTCTATTAAATAATCTTTCTAAATATTCTTTTTTAATATTTATTTCATTTTCTAATGTAGTATGTAAAAAATTACATCCACCACATTTATTATAATTATTACATATAGGTTCTATTCTATATTTTGAAGAAGTAATTTGTTCTATGATTTCTGCTATTGCAAATCTTTTATGAATATATATTATTTTAACTCTAACTATTTCACCTTTTAAACCATTCAAAATAAATGTAACAAAATTATTAATTCTTGTTACACCATTTCCTATATAATCTTCATTATCAATAACTATTTTATATTCATCATTAATTTTCATACATTTATCTTAACTCATCAAATATACTTTTGCCAACACCTAAATCATTTTTAATATTAAATCCATCTAATACAGTAGCTCCAACATCAGAAAGAGAATCTCTATCATCAATATGTTTACTCTTTTTAAATAATGGACTATATATTAATACAGGAACATCTTCTCTAGTATGATCACTACCTTTAAATGTAGGATCATTTCCATGATCAGCTGTAATGATTAATAGATCATCTTTTTTAAGATTTTTAAGTATTATTGGTAAATAATAATTAAATTCTTCTAAAGCTTCTAAAAAACCTTTAGGATCTCTTCTATGACCATATAAAGTATCAAAATCATTTAAATTAGCAAATAAGAATCCTTCAAAATTACCCTTAGAAAAATCTACTATTTTCATAATAGTATCTATATTATCTTTAGTTCTAATTTTAACATTAAACCCTTTTCCATTAAATAAATCAGGTATTTTACCAATACCAACTGTATTAATATTATTTCTTTCAAGTAAATCAAGTACATTAATAGGTGGATCTAAAGTATAATCTCTTCTTTTAGAATCATCTCTTGAAAAATCTCCTAGTTTTCCATAAAAAGGTCTTGCTATAACTCTAGATACACTAAATTCACTACTAGAAGAAATAACACTTATCTTTTCACATATTTTATATAATGTTTCAAGAGGAACTATATCTTCATGAGCTGCTACTTGAAGTACACTATCTGCACTTGTATATATAATAATTGAACCAGTTTTCATTTGCATTTCACCAAGTTCATTTATTATTTCATGCCCATCACCACAAATATTTCCAATTACATCATATCCAGTAGATTCTTGTATTCTATTAATTAATTCTTGAGGAAATCCTTCAGGATATGTTTTATATGGTTGCTTCATTATAGCTCCCATTAATTCATAATGTCCATTTAATGAATCTTTAGCCTTAGCACTAGGATGTACTCTCATATACATACCTCTTTTTTCAGGTACTTCGCATCCTAATAATGTTGTAAGGCCAAGTCTTTCTAAAACATCTAAATTATATGCACTTCCTATTGTATGTAATAATGTATTAGCTCCTTTATCACCAAAATCTTTCGCATCTGGAGCTTCTCCTATTCCACAACCATCCATTACTATTAAAAATATTCTTTTAAACATATTAATCACTTCCTTTACTACTTCTATTAAAGTACTCATTATAACTATCTTTAATAAAATTATTAGCTAAATGAGTATATATTTCAGTAGTAACTACATTTTCATGTCCAAGTAATTCTTGAACACTTCTTATATCAGCACCACATTCAATCATATGTGTTGCAAAACTATGTCTAAGTACATGTGGTGTTATTTCTTTTTTAATACCTTGTTTTATAGCTATTTCACCAATCATTTTATATAATCCAACTCTAGTCATTCTCTTACCATGATTATTTAAAAATAATGCATTAGTAGGTTTCTGATTTTTAACAAACATTAATTCTCTATAAGTATTAATATATAAATCTAAATAATTAACTGCTATTTTTGATAAAGGAACTATTCTTTCTTTACTTCCTTTACCAAATACTCTAACTACCATATTAACTGTATCTATATTATCAATATCTAAACTAACTAATTCTGTAGCTCTTAAGCCACTAGCATATAATAATTCTAATATAGCTTTATTTCTATAATCAAATGGAGTTTCAAGTTTAATATCTAATAATTTATCTACTTCACTAATACTTAAATAATTAGGAAGAGTTTTCTTTCTTTTTAGACTTTCTACATCTTCACTAATATTAACTAATCCTTTATACATAGATAAATATTTATAAAAACTCTTAATACTAGCTATTATTCTATTAATAGAACTTTCATTATATGTTTTAAATATATGTAATATATAATTATCTATATCTTTTTTAGAAATTTCTTCAATATCTTTATTTACATATTCTAAAAAGAATCTTAAGTCTCTTATATAAGATTCAATAGTATTTTTAGAATAATTTTTATCAATATTTAAATAGTTTATAAAATCATCTAAATATTCTTTATTATTAATTTCTACCATATTATTACCCATACTAATTATATAATATTCTCCTTTAAATAAAAAGAACATTGACAAAACTTTACTATGCCAATGTCTTAATTAATCATTTAAAGAACCACATTCTAAATATATTGATGATATTTCTTTATCATATTTAGTTATATTATCATCATACTTAATAAATGCTATTTCACTATCAGTAATTTCACTAGTTACTAATGTTTTATTGCTTGGTTTTAATAAGTATTCATATCTATGTTTAGTAAAACAATTCTTATTAATATCATATATTTTAAATGTCTTTAATACATATTTATTAAATCCTTTATCGTAATTTCCAGTGTATGCTACTTTATTAATACCAGTTACATATAAAATAAAAGTATCATCATTTTTAAGTATTAATTCATATTGTATTTTACCATTAGCATTTATACCATATTCTCCAAGTATTTTTTTACTATTATCACTAATAGGTACACTTGTAGTATATCTACCTACATGAGGTCTAGTAGACGTAGAAGGATTATTTATAACCAATATTAAAATAACTATTAATATAGCAAATATCATAAATAATATAATAGACCATTTATTTATTTTAATATCTTCATCCATAATATCATCCTACTAATTAATATTATCATATTTTTATTTAAAATTAAACTTTATATGATAAAATATTTAATGAGGTGTTAATATGGATTTACTTCAAAATAAATTAAGACCTGAATATTTAAAAGATGTTTTAGGACAAGAACATATAATTGGTAAAGGTAAAATATTAAATAATTTAGTTAAAGAAAAGAAATTATTTAATATTATTTTCTATGGAAATAGTGGTTCTGGTAAAACTACAATTGCTTTAGCACTAATGAATGAATTAAAAACTAGATATAGATCATTAAATGCTACTGTTAATTCTAAAAAAGACTTTGAAATAGTTATAGAAGAAGCAAAAATGTATAATGGAATCATCTTAATAGTAGATGAAATTCATAGAATGAATAAAGATAAACAAGATATACTACTTTCTTATATTGAAAGTGGATTAATAACTTTAATAGGTCTTACTAATTCAAATCCATATCACTCTATAAATCAAGCAATAAGAAGTAGATGCCAATTAATAGAATTAAAAGCACTAAGTGAAGAAGACATTATAAAAGGATTAAAAAGAGTTAAAGAAGTTCTTCCTGATATAAAAATGGATTTAAAAACTATTAAATATATAGCAAGTTTATCTAATGGAGATATTAGATATGCATATAATTTAGTAGAATTTATATATTATGGATATAATAAAGAAGTTACTATAGAAAATATATCTAAAACTAATAATAAATCATCATTCTTTACTGATAAAAATGAAGATGGTCATTATGATATGTTATCTGCTTTTCAAAAAAGTATTAGAGGTTCTGATGTAGATGCAGCGCTACACTACTTAGGCAGATTAATTGTATCAGGAGATTATGATTCAATATATAGACGTATGATTGTTATAGCATATGAAGATATTGGACTTGCTAACCCAGGAATTGGTCCTAAAGTAATTGCTGCTATTGAAGCTAGTGAAAGAGTTGGATATCCAGAATTAATTAAACCACTAAGTGTTGTAATTATAGAAATGGCTCTAAGTCCTAAATCAAATTCAGCTAATACTGCTATAGAAGCAGCAATATCTGATATAGAAGCAGGAAATGTAGGAAGAATACCAGAACATATAAGAACAACCAGTCCAAATTATAAATATCCTCATAATTATGCAAACTATTGGGTAGATCAACAATATTTACCAGATAAATTAAAAAATAGAAAGTATTATAGTCCAAGAAAAAACAAATTTGAAACTGAAATGTATAAATTTAATCAATCAATAAAAAAATAGAACCAAAAAGTTCTATTTTTTATTATAATTTGGACAACTAAATCCACCACCACTTAATTGATCTAAATTACTTATATTATATTTATCTTCAGAATCAATTAATTCAACTACTCCATCTTTAATTTGAAGAGTATGTTCATATAAAATATTTTCATCTTCCTTACAATCTAAGAAATATATCTTATCACTATCAATAGTATAAGTAGAATATATTTTTTTAATATCTTTACAAACCCAATCAGCAAAATATGTTTTACAATTATTATCATTTAGTAAGTATCTACTACTATTAGCGCCACTTATTTCATATACAAAACTTGATATATATTGATTAAATTCTAATAAAGCTTTTCCTTCATCATTAATAAGTACAAAATAGTGTTCAATACCAGTTTCATCAGGAATATCTATATTTACTACTATATATTCTTTGTTATTATTATCTACTATCTTACTTATATCTTTTACATAAGTAAATTTAACACTTTCATCAAAATCATATAAACTATCTTCAATGCTAAGTGATTCTTTACCATCAAATAATATAGTATAAGTTCCATCAAGCCACTCATCATTTGATTTAAATTTACCAACTAATTTAATATTTACATCTTTTCCATTTAAATTTATGTTTTTATTATATAAAGTTTTAGTCTTATTTATCTTTTTAACTGGTTCTTCTAATTCATCTTCTTCAAGAGATAAATGTGATGTAAGAAAACTCTTTATTTCACTTTCAGTAGTATATCCTGTATATTCTCCTATGAATTTACCTTCACTAACAATAAAAGTATATGGAAACGATCCTCTAAATTTATTATTAAATGAACTAGTAATCATATCATATTCGCCAGAAAGTAAATCATCTGATACAAAATAATATAATTTAAAACCCATATCATTTGCTAGTTTTTTAATAACAGGTTCATAAGTACTACAAAAATAACAATCATTTTTAGATATTACAGTTACTACTGTTCCTTCAGTAGCATCATCTTTCCATTCATAAACATGATTATCTATTTCATCTACTTCTTCAGTTTCATTATTATTTTCTACTACAGTATTATTTTCTATTATTGGTACTTCTTTTTTAAAGAAATCATCTTTAAATAATACAACAACACTACCAATTAGCATTATAATTACAAAAGCTATTATTGGACCTTTATTACTGATTTTCTTTATTGGTTTTGCAGTATTATCAACTACTGTTACTTCCGTATTATTTATTACTGTGTTAGTATTATTTGTTTCATTTGGATTATTATTCATAATATCACCATATATTAAATTTAAAATAAAAAACATATTTCTTCAATATGTTTTATTTTATTTTACAATATCATTTACTATGTAATTAGTTATATATAAACCTGCTACTGCTGGAACATATGCAGTTGAACCAAGTTCTATTGTATCAGTAGCTTTCTCTGTAGATGTAACTACAGTTACTTCTTTCATTAAATCTTTTTCATTTTTAAGTTCACTTCTAATCTTTTTAGCAAGTGGATCTGTATTTGTTTTATCTAATGTAGTGATTATTAATTTAGTAGCATCCATCTTTTTGGCAGTTCCCATACTACTTATTAATTTAATGCCTCTATTATGACATTCTCTAATTAATTTAGTTTTTACTTTAGTAGTGTCACATGCATCAATTATATAGTTATAATTATCTGAAAATAATACTTCCATATTATCTTCATTAATCATAGTATTTATAATATTTACTTTACAATCTCTATTAATTAATTTAATTCTTTTTTTCCATTCTTTAGTTTTATAATTATTAATATTTCTTGAAGTAACAATTATTTGTCTATTAATATTACTAGGTTTAATAGTATCACCATCTACAAGAGTAATGTTTTCTACACCACTTCTTACTAGTGATTCTACTACGTATCCACCTACTCCTCCTAATCCTAAAACTAATACTTTAGTAGCTTTAAGTTTATTAATATTTTCTATGCCAATTAAACTTTCCAATCTAGATAAATTCATCAGAATTAACCTCCTTTGGCGAAGAATATTATAGCATAAAAAAAACCTAGTGTAAATAAGTGTAATAAATCTCGCTTCACACGAGGTGGTAGAGAACATAATATATTCGTGATTCTGAAACTAGTCAGCATTCAATCCCCTATACTAATTATCTCCCCTATATCATTACATAGTCGGTTTATTGTTTGCTTATTTATTCATCTAGGTTAATTTAATTATATCATACTAATCAATATATTCAATATTTCTAAATTAAGTTTACACTTTAATTGTTAATAATGTCTATTACTACATATTCAGACTTAGTTCCAGTCTTGAATTTAATAGCCCAACCTGACATTCCAGTATTTACAATAAATGTTGTTTTATCTCTTTTATGTAGCCCTTTATATTCATCATTAGCTTTAATTATAATAAAAAAACACTTTGTATAAAAGCGCTATTTTTTTATTTCATCAGGACTAAAAATTCCTACGCCAGTTAATAATAGAATTATAACCCATAAGAATGAATCTTTACCACAGTAATATGTTGACCAACATAATCCTATTGCACCAACTAAGAAACTTAAACAACAAATAGTTTTTATAAAACTAATATTACTTTTTTTACTTACTTTTTTAGATTTAGTTGCCATATTTTCCTACTTTCTCTAGTATTATCTTAATATTAGAGAAAATAAAAATCAATTTTCAAAAATTGATTTTACTTTTATATTTACACAAAATAGTGAAGAAGAAAATCCCTTGCTGCTCTTTCTTCAGATAGTTCTTCTCTTTCCATTTGCATTTCTCTTTCATAAAGAATTTTACTATTCTTTTTAATTCTTTCAATAGCAGCTGTATATCTAGCTAAATCTTCATCAGACATTTCTCTATATATTTTAGTTATTCTAATGATATCATGTCTACTAGCTGGAGTAGCTCTATTAAAAGATAATTCTGGTGTTTTACCACTATTAGATGAAATTATTATTTCTTTAGTAATAACATCTTTATATGCTCCAAATGGAGTCTTTTCTGCTAGTACTTCAATACTATCATATATATCTTCTAATTCATCATCTTCAGTTTCAAAAGGATATTTTGTATTTCTTCCTTTATAAATAATATTATCTAATTTACAAGGATTCTTAGAATTAGTATGATTTAAATTTAAAATATAATACTCTTTTTCCATTATATACCCCCTAAAAAATTGGGTATATAATACCATAATTTACTAAAATAGTCAAATTAAAAAGAAGGTATTACTCTTCTTTTTCTCTTTTGGCTTTAACCATAAGTCTTCTCATCATCATTTCACCAAGACCATAAGAACTATTTACAAAATGTTGATCTTCAATATCTTGTTTCATTTTTTTCATTATTTTTTCAAATTCTTCTTTTTCTGGTATAGTCATACCAAATATTATTTCTTCAACACCTTTAGCTTCTTTTTTAGGGACTGGAACAGCAGAAATATATGTCATAGTTCCTGTTGGTGTTTTTTCTACATTATTATCTATTCTTTTACCAGTTACTACTTCATGCATAGCACCCGGTGTTACTAAAATACCTAAAATTGGTATTTCTTTTTCTCCTATTTTTATAGAACTAACACCATTATTAAGTGTTAAATAAAAATAATCTATTTCAGTCTTTTTATTATTTTTAAATAATCCCATATTATTACCTCTTATCCAAATAATGTTTCTTCTGATTTATATTGTTTTGATATATATATAATTATTAGTACTGTATATATTATTGTAGTAACCAGCATAATTATTAATGAATCAATAGTAAAAGTATTAGTTAATACTTTATTTAAAGCTAAACCACAGTTTACTAGTGGAATATAATCTAATATGCCACTTTTAACATCAACTAATTGTACAAACATAGGTATTATTGATACAAATGATAATATTTGTAACTTAGATTGAGCTTCTTTATATGTTTTAGTTTTACCAGCAAGTGCCATACATACACCAGCTGATAATAATGAACTAATAATTATTATAAATACTGTTAATAATATAGATATTAAAGAAAAATTAGTATCAAAATCAGCAAAAGATGCATACATAGATTTACCTATTAATAACGATGGTACTAATAGTAATAGTGCAAATAATCCTAGGAAAATACCACATAAAGATATAGATAAATATTTACCAGTTATTATTTCACTACTTTTAATTGGAAAAGTTAGTAATGTTTCTAAAGTACCTCTTTCTTTTTCACCAGCTGTTGCATCAGTAGCTACAGTAGATGTACTAATAACTATAATCATTAAAATATATGTAATAGATATGCTTAGTAGCATCACTAATGTTATATCTTGTCCTTCTTCACCAAGAGTTACACTTTCTACTGTTAAATTATTAAATATTTCATTAGGATCTAAACCTTGATTAATTATATTATTATTAGCAAGATATTGGTTATATCCATTTAAATATGCACTTAAATATGAAAATATCATAGTTCCACTATTAGTAGATAAATCAGAATAAATAGTATATTTATTATCTTCTTTGATTATATATGCATTAATATCACTATTTTCATATGCAAAACCTAAATCATCTGAATTTTCATAATATTTAAATTCTAATTCACCTATTTCATTAATAATAGCTTTTTCAACTTCATTTATTTCATAGTTTGCTCCAATTACATAATTAGAGTCTTCTAATACTTCAAACATAAATCCCATTAATAGAATATAAAATGGAATTATAAATGGTAAAAATATTAAAGTTTTAAATGAATTCTTATCTCTAAATATACCTCTTAATTCTTTTTTAATAGTGGTTTTAATATTACTCCATTTCATTATTATCACCCCCTATTAAAGATAAGAAAGCTTCTCTTAAATTAGTTGTATTTGTTTTTTGTTTTACTTCACTAGGAGTACCAATAGCAATAATTTTGCCTTTATTTATTAGTACTACTCTATCACAAATATTTTCAGCTTCTTCCATATAATGTGTTGAATATATGATACATTTATTTTTGTTCTTTTCTTCTTTAATAAATTTTAGTATTACTTGACTAGATATAATATCAAGTCCACTAGTAGCTTCATCAAATATATAATAATGAGGATCATGAATTATACATCTAGCAACACCTACTCTTTGAGTTTGACCAGTTGATAAACTACCTATTTTTTGATTTTTAAATGATTCCATATCAAATCTTTTAATTATTTCATCTAATCTTTCATTAAAAGTTTTATTATCTACCTCATAATAATCAGCACACATCTTAAGTAATTCTACAGCAGATATATCTTTATATAATTTAGTATTACCTGATAAAAATGCTATTTGTTTCTTAATTTCTATATCATTTTTAGCATATGTTTTATCATCAATTATTACTTCGCCATTAGTTGGATTCATAATACCAGCTATTATTCTAAGTAATGTTGTTTTACCAGCACCATTTGGTCCTAAAATACCAAGTATTTCACCATCTTTAGCTGTAAAACTAATATCATTATCTGCTAAGAATTTAATTTTCTTTTTATTATTATCAATCTTAGTAAACTCTTTAGATATGTTTTTAACCTCTATCATATAGTCTCCTTTAATATTACCCTAGATAATTATAGCATATTATTATAAATAAAAAAATAAGAAATATTTTCTTATTTTTTACCACATTCAGTATAATAAACGTCTTGATCTTTTTCACTATAATTCTTTATGTTAAATATAGTTTTATCTAATACTGTTCTATCTTCAAATTTCTTATTTTTAAGTGTTAAAGATATTGTAGCAGAATCATATAATGTTTTAGTTTTTGATGCTATGCAAAAAGGTGTATCTGATCTATCTGTTGGTGGAGCGGATGGATCTACATCCCCTATTCTACTATATAAATCAAATTTATATTTTATTTCTAGTTTTTTGCTTTTTTCATCATATGAATATGAATTATAATACATATCACCAGAATTTAATTTTTCATAGTCAGAACCAAAATCCAAATCTGTTAAATCTAATAGTGAAAGATTTTCAGAAGAATATAATTTATTACCTGTATAATCATATATGTATAGATGCTTTTCACTTACTATACCCTCCCAATGACTATCTGTTTCTACTGCAATAAAATCTTTATATTTTTTAATAGTTAAAATTTCTGATATATTATCACTGTCATCTAATACTTTTTTACCATTTACTTTAAAATATAAAACTTCGTTTGTATATTTCCAATCTTTATCATAATAGTAAGCATATTCGTAATCTTCATCTTTTTTTATTTGTATGTCTCTTTCATCTTCTTCATCTATTTCAACTTTATTATCTTCTTTAATGCTTTTAACATTTTTATCAACATTATCTAAACGTTCAATTAATTGTTCTTTATTACTATATCCACTACCAAAACTTATTATATTACCCATAAAAGTATATATTGTTGATGGAAGTGGATAAATATATCCATTATCTCCCCTACCAAGATTATTATTATTAAAATGAAATATTTTATTTAAATCTTCTTCACTTAGAGTTTCAGCATCAAAGTAATATAGTTTAAAGTTTTTTTCTTTTGATAATTCTTTTACATTTTGTATATATTTATTACATTGTTGACATTGAGGAAAAGATATTACAGTAACTATTTTTTCAGTATCATTTTTTATAACTTCTTTTTCCCATTCTGATATTTTAGCATTGTCATTTTCATTATCTTTTGTATCAACTTCCCAGCAATCAAAAAAATCAGTTACGTCTTCTTTATCAAAAATACGACTACTACCACCAAGTACAGTACCATTTTTAGTAGCTCCTATAAATGATCCATAATCATCATAAAAAATTCCAAATTTATCTGCAATTATATCTAAATTTTCCTGACTTAAATAGGCTTCATCAAAAGCATATACAATATAATTTTTTGCATTAGCTTTTAGATTAATATTTTCTAGTATTTCAGTACAACTAGGACAATATGCTGTTTTTAAAAATAATATTACTTTTTTATCTTCAACATCTTTAAGCCAATTATTTACTCTTTTATTTTCAGCTTCAACAAATAATTCATAATTTTTTTCATCATTATGCAATTTGTATCCAAGTGTAGTTAAGCCTAGTGATATAAATAATAAAATACCTACTATTACTGTGATTACCTTTCTCATCGTATTATCACCTACTATAAAATTGTATCAAAAAAAAGTAAGAATTACTAGTTCTTACTTTACTTACAATAGCTATTATATAATTCTAAATCATTTGTATCAAAATCTTTAATATTAAATGCTTTTTTCTCAGTGATTTGTTCTTTTTCAAATTTTCCATTTTTTAAAGATGAGGTCAATGTTATCTTAGTATAGATAGTATTATTTTTTGAAACTTCACAAAATAGTTTTCCATCACCAACACAATCTCCTAAAACAGTATTAATATTAAATAAATATGCTACGTTTAATTGTTTTTTACTATCATCATATGAATAATTATCAAAAGTCATGTATCCTTTTTCCCATTTTTCATCCAAATCATCGCTTTTAATTCTATTTAAGTCTTCTATTGATATACTACCTGATTTAAATAATAAATTCCCTTTATAATCAAAAATAAATAAATCATTATGATCAGGTCCACATGTTGCTACATAATTTGCTTTTATAGCAATAAAATCATTATATTTTTTAATTTCAGATATTTCAGATACAAAACCTATTTCTTCTATTACTTCTTTATTATTTATTTTAAATGATACTACTTCATTATTTGCTTCTTCTTCATCATCTTGATAATAACTATACTCATAACTAGAATCTTTTTTAGTTAATAATTCTTTATTTTCACTGCCATCATCTTCTAATATTTCATCTTCACTAGAAGGTTCATCATTTACTTCAGTAGATATTATTGATGTAGAATTTGTCTGATTGTTTTCTTCAATATTACCTTCAATTTTTTCCCCATCATCAACATTATTTGATGTAGTGTTAGATGTTTCATTGCTATTAATATTAGTGTCATTATCTTTATTTAAATAACCATATATTGCACATCCAATACTTATTATTAATAGTATTGATACAATAACAATAAAAGGATTTTTCTTTTTAATATTTTGATTGTTTTCTTCCATATATTTCACCATTATTATTTTAACAAAAAAAGTAGAAACATTATTTGTTTCTACTAAGATTTTACACTACTTTTTGTAATATTTATTATAAAATTCTTCTCTAAATTCTAATAAATCATCTTTTTCAATATGTTCTCTTATATCTTCCATTAATTTAGTTAAAAATCTTATATTATGAATAGATATTAATCTTTGACCAAAAGATTCATCGGCTACTATTAAATGTCTTATATATGCTTTTGTATAGTTTTTACAAGTATAACAATCACAATCCTCTTCAATAGGAGTAAAGTCTCTAGCATATTTAGCATTTCTGATATTCATTCTACCATTTCTAGTATGAGCATTACCGTGTCTTGCAAGTCTAGTTGGAGATACACAATCAAATATATCAATACCTCTTATAACTCCATCTATAAGATCTATTGGTTCTCCTACACCCATTAAATATCTAATTTTATCTTCTGGTAACCATTTAGTAGCATATTCAATCATTTTAAGTTTAGTATCAGGTGCTTCTCCTACACTTACTCCTCCAACACTATATCCATCAAAATCAAGTTTAGAAGTTTCAATAGCAGACCATTTTCTTAAATCTTCAAATTCACCACCTTGAACAATACCAAATTGTGCTTGTGTGTCTCTTTTTTTATTAGCATCTAAACTTCTTTTAGCCCATCTAAGAGTTCTTTCTACACTGTTTTTCATATATTCATGTGTTACTGGATATGGAGGGCATTCATCAAAACTCATTATTATATCTGAACCTAATTTGTTTTGAATTTCTATACTTTTTTCTGGAGTTAAGAATAATTCTTTTCCATCAATATGACTTTTAAATTTTACTCCATCTTCACTTATATCTTTTGGTTTAGCTAAGCTAAATACTTGGAAACCACCACAATCAGTTAATATAGGACCAGTTTTATAATTCATAAATTCATGAAGACCGCCAGCCTCATCTACAATATCTTCTCCAGGTCTTAGCCATAAATGATATGTATTTGAAAGAATTATATCTGCACCTGCTTCTTTTAATTCTTCTGGACTTAGTGTTTTAACTGTAGCTTGTGTTCCAACTGGCATGAACATAGGAGTTTTATGTTTACCCCATTTAGTTTCAAATTCACCTAGTCTTGCTCCACAAGAACAAGTTTTTTTAAGTTTAAATTTTAAATCCATTATTTAACCTCCTCATTTGTTAAAAACATAGCATCTCCAAATGAGAAAAATCTATATTTTTCTTCTTGTGCATGTTTATATGCATTTTTAATAATATCTACACTTGAAAATGCACTAACTAACATAACTAATGTACTTTTTGGTAAATGAAAATTAGTAATTAATGCATCAGCACTTTTAAAATTATATGGTGGATATATAAATATACCTGTTTCTTCTACTGTACTTTTAAATTCATTATATTTAGAAATATTTGCTTCTAAAGTTCTTAAAGATGTAGTTCCTACACATATAATTCTTCTATTTTCAGATTTAGCTTTATTTAATTTATCTGCAACATCATTACTTATTTCATATAATTCTTTATGCATATCATGTTTAGTAATATCATTTTCACTAACAGGTCTAAATGTTCCAAGTCCTACATTTAATGTTACATAAAGTATTTCAATACCTTTTTCTTTTATTTTATCTAAAAGTTCATTAGTAAAATGAAGTCCTGCTGTTGGAGCAGCTGCACTACCATTATTTTTAGCATAAACTGTATTATATCTGTCATTATCTTTTAATGATTCATGAACATATGGTGGTAATGGCATAGCACCAATACTATTTAAATGTTCTACAAATATACCTTTATAATCAAATTTAACATGTGTTATTCCATCATTTAATACTTCTGTGACTAAACAATCGAAATCATCTTCAAAATGAATTTTAGTACCTATTTTTACTCTTTTTTGAGGCCTAACTAAACATTCCCATAAATCACTATCTAATTCTTTTAATAAAAGTACTTCTATTTTAGCATTAGTATCTACCTTATAACCAATTATTCTACTAGGTAAAACTTTAGTATTATTTAGTACTAAAACATCACCTTTATGTAAATAATCTATAATATTATAAAAATGTTCATCTTTAAAATTACCATTATTTTTATTTACTACTAATAATTTAGAATGATCTCTTTCCTTAATAGGAGTTTGTGCTATTAAGGATTCATCTAAATCATAATTATATGTTTCTATATCTTTATAATTCATAAAACTACTAGGAAAACAGCCTAGCGTCACCTTCTTTCAATTCGTTTAGATTATAACATAAAAAAAGAACTATTAAAAGTTCTATTTAAATGTTTCTTCAGCTATTTTAAGTAAATCTTCTTCATCATGATATCCTACTTCTTCTCTAACTTTTTCTCCATCTTTGAAAAATACTAATGTAGGAACACTCATTACTTTATATTCATCAGCTAATTCACTGAATTTATCAATATCTACTTTAATAATATCTAATTTATCATCTACACTTTCAAGTACAGTTCCCATCATTTTACAAGGACCACACCATTCAGCATAAAAATCTACTAATTTATTACCTTTTGATATTAATTCATTAAAATCTTCTTTATCTAAATGTACCATATTAAATCTTTCCTTTCTCTTTTAAATATTCAAGGTTTTCTTTTGATATTATATCATATTTTATAAATATTTTAATCATTTCATCATTTAATTGATTTTTATTATTTTTATATTTATCAGTAATATTATATATCTCATTAATAGTTTTTCTAGTTTTATCAGTTGTAGAAGATAAAACAGGAGTATGATTTAATATAATATCAGATAATTTAGATCCTTCAATACCAGATATATTTATAAATGGTTGATGCATTATAAATAATATAATAAATATTATAATATATCCTTCTAAGAATCCTACTATAGCACCACCTATTTTAGAAAATATACCAAGTATAATAGTAGCTTTTAATAATTTTTCAATAATACCACTTATTTTTAATAATATTGATAATATAATAGCTAATATACAAAATACTGCTAAGAAAGCTATTAATTCATATAATAATATATTTAATATGCTTACATCTTTAAATAATCCATTAAATCCAAAGAATGGTAAATGTTTATATAAAAATGTTGCAACTGGTACTCTTAAATGCCAAGATAATACAACTATTAGTACTAAACCTACTAATAAAACAGCTTCTTTTACTACACCTCTTCTAATACCACCTAGTATACCAACTAATAGTAAAACAATTATTACTGCATCTAATATATTCATTCTACATCACTTTCTTCTGTTTCGATTGCTTTTGTTTCAGCCAAAATATATGGTTCATCTAATGTACCATTACCAGATAATATTTTAGTATCTTTCTTTATAGTTATTACTGGTCTTACATAATATAGATTTGATACTTTAGATGGAATAACTTTATTTTTAGTTATTACAAAATTATAAGCATCTTGTCCATTAAAATATGCTGGTGTCATAGTAATATAATCATAATCAGATACTAAGAAATTATTATTAGGTTTATTACGATCTAATCCAGCAAAATATGCTTCTTCTATAGTTAATAATGCTATTGGATAATTTAATTTATTATTACCAAATTCATTATCTACGGAGAATCTATCATCCATATTACAATTATAATTTAATAATTTTTTATCATTTTTAATAAAATAATTATTCATTAATAAATAACCTGTATTTAAATTACTATATCCATTTAAATTATATAAAATATTATTATATTTAAATGCAGACATAGATCTATTATTACAATAGATACTACTTTTATCTATTAATTCTTCATAATCTTTAATATTTGAGTTATACCAAACATCTAAATATTTTTTAATATCACTAGAACTAATATTTTTATGTTCAGCTTCATAATTATCACTGCTTACATTACCATACATATATCCAACATAAGCATTATAATTTGAAAAAGTATTATATGCTACTTTATCACCAAACTCTACATCATTACATCTATTATTTTCATATTTACCACTATATAATAATTTAATTCCATAGTTTTCACTAGTTCTAATAACTTTATAACATAAGTTTCCAATAACAACATTATTATTTAAATTATTGCTTCCCCTATAAAAATAAGTTGTATTTCCATTTATAGCATTATTTGTATAATAAACTCCATCAATATTATCATTAAAATCTTTTATATCAGTATTACCTTTAGCGTTAGTAACAATTTCTTTTAATAGTGTATTATCTTTATAAATATATTCTCCAGCATTTACATTTTTAGATGCTATTACATTAATATTTGATGAAAAAGTTCTATTCATATTTTCATTTTGGTCACCATCAGTTTTTAAGAAATTGATAGTCATTTCATACGTTTGTTTTTCACCAACATCTATTTTAATATTAGATGCTAAAGTAATATCTTCACTTGGTAAAACACTATCATATATAACAGCGCCATTATTATCTGATTTTATATTGTAAATTAGATCTTCTTTATTAGCAAAGTCGTTTATAACATTTTCTAAAATAATATCGTAATATGCTACACCTTCACTTTTATTTTCTATATAAAATGTTTTTACTATTTTTTGACCTGTATAAGCATTTACCATAGAAACATTACTAGTATCTACATAATTAACTTCTACATTTCTATCATATGTTTTAATTTCAATAGGATCATCTTCTTCACCTAAACTTACTGTGACATAAGCATATGTAGACATGCCAAAAACTAGTACACATAGTACTATTCCAATATAAGCTAGTAATAATAAGTATCTATTTTTTAACATATTCACCTACTCTTATACTAAAATAATTATATAATTAATATATATTTTTTTCAATAAAATTTGAAATAATTACGGTTATTTGATACAATGTTTTTGGAGGAAAAGAATATGCTTAATCAATGTGATATATTAGATGAAAAAGAAAAAATATTAAGAGAAAAAAGCGTTCCAGTAACTTTTCCCCTATCTAGCGAGGATTTATCTACAATTAATGAAATGATTATGTATTTAAGATTAAGTCAAGATGAAGAATATGCAGAAAAGAATAATATACGTGCTGGTATGGGGTTGTCTGCTATACAATTAGGCATCAAAAAAAGATATTTTGTAATATCATATAAAAATGAAGATGGTACATTTGAAGAATATAAAGTTATTAACCCAAAAATAGTATCTAATTCAGAAGAATTAATATATGTAGAAGAAGGAGAAGGATGCTTAAGCGTTAATAGATATGTTGAAGGTATTGTTCCTAGATACGCTAGAATTACTGTAGAATATTATGATGAACATGGAGAAAAACAAACTGTAAGAGTAAGAGAAGAAATAGCAGTAGCATTTCAACATGAAATAGATCATTTAAATGGTATATTATTTGTAGATAAAATAGATAAAAAGAATCCTTTTAAAAACAAGGAATCAATGAGAGCAATTTAAAGTAAACTAAAAAATAATATGTTTACTTTTTTTGTATAATACTTTATAATTATTAATATAGGAGTAGATGCAAATGACAGGAATTAATAAAAAGAGGTTGGGAATTTGGGGAGCTATTTTTGTAGTTTTCCTATTAATCGGAGGTGCTGGTGTTTTCCTAAGTTATACGGGACATGGCACAGCTGGTAGAATAAGAACTGAAGTTAAAGACTATATAACAAAATTTAATGGTTTAACTCAAGTTAGAACTATTAATAATGATTCTAAAAGAGCTATTAAAGCTTCTATAAGCGATAAAGGTATCTTAGTGGATTATAAAAATGATAAAATTAATTCAAAATTAGAGTTCTCATTTAAAGAAGATAAAGGAACTAAATATTTAGAAACTGTATATAATAAAAATGAAACAAACCCAGAAACAATAGTTAAATTAATGATTGATGCTGTTGGTTTAAAAAATGGTACTGCTGAAGGAAAAATATTTGAAACTTATCAATATTCAGATTTTTATAGCACTACACTTGCTCAAGGAGTTAAATTTTCTACATCTGGTAATAATGTTAAAGTTCAAATTAATTTAAGAGCTAATATTTTAGATAATGGTGGTGGAAATACTACAGAAGATACTTCATATGTAATTATTAAAGATGATGAAAAAGTATTTGATGATTATGTAAATTATACTGTTCCATCTCAATTTACTAAATCTAGTAAAGGTTATGAATTAAGTACTGAAAATAATACATGTACTATGGAATTTAATGTTGTATCAACTGAAACTGAAAAAGATGCTATATCTGTTGCAAATATGATTGCTAGAGGAGAAAAAACATCTATCAGTGAAGAAGAACTAAATGGTACTAAATGGAATAAGATTTCTTATCCATCTGCACTAGGTGGTACAATAACTAGATATGTTGCTGATGTTAATGGAAATATTGTAATGATTGAATATAATGCATATTATTCAAATGATGAATGTAATCAATATTTAGATACATTACTTACTTCAGTAAAAGTTAAATAACAAAATAAAAAATTCTCAAATTGAGAATTTTTTTATTAGTCTAATTTAACACTAACTATTTTACTTACACCAGATTCTTGCATTGTAATACCATATAATTTATCAAGGTATTCCATTGTTTTCTTTTTATGTGTAATAACAAGTAATTGTGTTTTATTTTTATAATTTTGTAAATATTCACCAAATATAGTAGCATTAGCTTCATCTAAAGCAGATTCTACTTCATCTAGTATTACAAAAGGAACATTTTCAAGATTCATTATTGAGAATAATAAACTAATAGCAGTCATTGTTCGCTCACCACCTGATAATAAACTAAGTGGTTTTTGATTCTTTCCTGGAGGTACTGCTATTATGTCTATACCTGTTTCTAAAATATTAGATTTATCAGTCATTTCTAAGTGTGCATTACCACCTTTGAATAATGATTTAAATACTTTATTAAATTCTACATTTATTTTATTAAATGTATCTAAGAATTTATCTTTCATTACATTATCCATATCATCTATTATTTTTAATAAATCTTTTTCACTATTTTCTAAATCATCTTTTTGTTTAGTTAAGAAAGAAACACGTTTGGATATTCTTTCATATTCATCAATACTTCCAAGATTAACTTCTCCAAGAGATTTAATCTTTCTTCTAAGAGTATTTACTTCACTTCTAGCTTCATCTTCATTTATTTCAAGAATATATTCATTTTTAGCTCTTTCATATCCTAAAGAATATTCTTCACTTAATCTAGTTAATAATGTATCTAAATTCATATTTAATTTAGTTATATCTATTTCTAAATTATTTATTTCATTATTTAGACTATTATATTTATTATTCATTTTCTTAATAGAAGTTTCTATTTCATTAAGATTTTCATTTAATTGATTCTTTTGATTATTTAAACTAGCTAATTCTTTTTCAAGTGTTGTCTTTCTTTGTTCATGTTCATAATAATCTTTAATAATTGTTTCTAATTCTTTATCTAAATTATTATTACTTAGATTCTCTATTTCATCTTTTAATAACTCTTGATCATTTTTAAGACTATCTAATTGAGATATCTTATTATTTAATACTTCATTATTTTTAACTATTTCAATATTTAAGTTATATATTTTATCTTTAATAATAGCTATATTATTATCTAATTCTTTAAGTTCATTATTGTACTCCCCTATTTCATTAGTTACAGTATCAATACTATTTCTTAATCTATCTATTTCATATTTATCATTAATATAAGAATTAGATTTTTTATAACTACCTCCACTCATAATACCACCAGTATGAATAACATCTCCATCTAGTGTTATTACTCTATATTTATGATTGATTTTTTTACTTATTTTTGTAGCATTATCAATATTATCACACACTATGATATTTCCTAATTGATTCATTATAATATTATAAAATTTTGTATCATATGTTACTAAGTCACTAGCAACTCCTACAAAACCAATAATATTTTTTAAATCTTTTAGCATATCTGGTTCAATACTACGAGGTTTTATTACATTTAATGGGAAGAATGTTGCTCTACCAAGATTCTTTCTCTTTAAATATTCAATTGCTTCTTTAGCACATACTTCATCTTCAGTAATAATGTTATTTGATGATGAAGCAAGAGCTGTATCTAACATAATTACATATTCATCTTTAGTATCAATTACATTACCTAATATATCATAAATACCTCTTAAAGTTGCATTTCCTACGATATTTTTAACAGCAAATGGTATTTTATTTAAACTAGATAAATTAGTCTCTAAAATATCTATTTTGTTTCTTATATCAAGTAATTTTTTATTTCTATTATTAATTTCAAAAGAAACACTTTCTCTTTTAACATTATTAGAATTATAATCAGTTGTTAAACTAACTAAAGTATCATTATAACTATTAAGATTTTTCTTTATATTTTCTATATCTATATTAATAGCTGAAATATTATTATTTAATTTACCTTCTCTATCTTTAAGATTAATTAATTTATTTTTTATTTCATTACTTTCTTTATCATATTTATTTCTTTCAGTTAATAGTGTTTTCTTATTACTTAAAGATATTAAACTTTCATTTATATTAAATATTTCTTTGCTTGTTTTATTAATTTTTTCATCTACATTTAATATATCTACTTTAATTTTTTCAATCTTAGTATCATCCTTAGTAGAAGATGACTCTACATTAGATAATTCTTCTTCTAATTTAATCTTTTTATTTTTCTTTACTTCTACTTCATCACTAAATGTAGTAATATCTTTTGCTATTAAAGCTATTTCTATATTTTCTAATTTACTTTTAGCTTCTTTATATTCTTTAGCTTTTCTAGCACTTTCTTCTAAAGGAACTAGATTTTCTGAATTTTCATCTATAATAAGATTAATTCTATCAATATTATCATGTGTTTTAGCAAGTTTAGATAAACTTTCTTCTTTTCTCTTTTTATATTTTAATACTCCAGCAGCATCTTCAAATATAACTCTTCTTTCTTCTGGCTTTTCACTTAATATTTGATCTATTTTATTTTGAGGAATGATATTAAAAGATTCTTTGCTACCTTTAGTATCTAAAAGTAAATTAGTTATATCTTTTAATCTACATTTTTCATTATTTATATAGTATTCATTTTCACCAGTTTTATATACAGTTCTTTTAATTTCTACATCATTAAAATCTATATTTAATAATCTATCTGTATTATCAAAAGTAATACCTACACTTGCAAAATTAGAAGGTTGTCTAGAAGATGACCCATTAAAAATAACGTCAGTCATATTATTAGACCCACGAAGAGCTTTTATACTTTGTTCACCTAAAACCCATTTAACAGCATCAACTATATTACTTTTACCACTACCATTTGGTCCAACTATACCTGTAAATGTAGGATCAAGTTCAATATTCATTTTATCTGCAAATGATTTAAATCCATTAATTTTAATTGTCTTTATGTACATAAGTTAACCTTTCTATATTAGTTATATCCAATATCTGTAGATATTTTTCTAAACAAGTCTTTATTTTCTGATTTGCCTTTAATTATTAATAGTGTATTATTAATTTTTTTCCATTTTATGTAATGTGGACCATATATTGTTTCACATCCTGCATTACCAGGTTGTGGTTTTGAAGTCCACATTTCAAGCTCAGCTTTAAAAAATTCTTCATTTATATCATTTATAGTGTCATTTAATATTTTAATAGTATCAGATCTTAATTCAAAGAATAAAATGATCATATTTTCTTTATTAAATTCAAAAGCTTTAGAAATTTCTTCACTGTATGAGTATTTACTATATACATCACTCATATTAAAACCGTAACTATTAAGTTTAGTTCTTAATATTTCGGGATTAATTGGTTCTTTTTTACCTAAATTATTAAAGTATATAATTAAATAAACAACTCCACCCAAAACTGATAATGCTATTAATACATAAATTACTATAATTAAATTCATATCACACATCCTACTTTAATAATTATAGCATACTTTTACTTTATTACCAAATAAAAAGAGCACTAAAATGCTCTTTTATTATAAGCTTCCTTAGCAGCATTTTGTTCTGCTTCTTTTTTAGAACTACCTTCTCCTTTACCATAAACTAAATTATCTACTATTGCTTCAACTACAAATGTTTTATTATGAGCAGGTCCTTCTTCTTTAATAAGTTTATATTCAACGCTTTTTCTAACTGTTTGAACACTTTCTTGAAGTAAACTCTTATAATCCATTAAGAAATCTTCTTCTCTTTCAATATAAGGTACAATAAGATTATTAAATATCTTTTTAACCGCAGATAAACCACTTTCTAAATAAATAACAGCCATACATGCTTCAAAAACATCAGCTATTATTGTTTTATTAGCTTCATCTACGCTATTTCCAAGATATATATAATCTTTTAAATTAACTTCTTTAGAATATTCATATAATGCATTTTCACATACATATAAACTTCTTAATCTACTCATTTCACCTTCAGGTTTATTAGTTTTATGATATAAATAATCACTACAAACTATTTCTAAAACAGCATCTCCTAAGTATTCTAATCTTTCATAAGATTCACCACCATGTTCATTAGAGTAACTACTATGAGTTAAAGCTGTACCTAATAATTTAGTATTTTTAATAACTACACCATATTTTTTAAATATATTTTTCATAAAAATCACAAGATTATTATATCAAAAAAGAATAAATATTTATACCTATTTATTCTTTTTTACAGTTACCTTTCTTTAAATGCAATTAATGTATAGATATTAAATAACAAATAATCAAATAGTATAAAAGTACAATAATATGTTACATGCATATTTTCTACCACTCTACTACTAAATAATATTGCTATTATTACAATAAATATAAAGAATATTGCATATGATATTGGAAAAGTTAGATTATCTACTCTAATCTTCTTTTTCTTGATAATAAATACTAAATTTACTATAAAAAACAATACATTAAATATACTTAGAATTACTAGTAATAATTGATGCTTAATAAAATCACTAAAATCATAAAAATAGCCAACTAAATTAAATGAGTTCATCTGACTACATATAGAAAAAAATAACAATGCAAAAGTTAATATTGATTCAATTAAATATAATTTTAAATACTTTTTATTCATAATTATTTTCCTCCCTTAATTTATCCATATATATTCTTAAAAGAGACATTTCATTTCTTTTTAATGATTGATATGATAATTGAGTATAATTTAAATTATCTTTTAAAGAATTAGTACTAAATGATATTTCATATTGAAATAAATATGGATAAATATAATCATTACTTAAAATAGATAAGTACAAATCAGCTATATTCTTTTGATTATCTTTATTAATATTACACATTTCATTTCCATTTTTAAAATCATTTAATATATCTACATTTTTACCAAAAATATATATAGTTTGTGGGCTATATTCTCCATTTAAAATACCAACTTGTATTTCATCAATAAAACTTTGAACGAATTTTTTGCAATTACTATTTTTATAGTTTTTCATTTGATCTTCATATATATTTAGTTCACTATATAAATCATCTGGGTAAGCAAGAATTATTTCTTTAGTAGATTTAAAATAAGTATTAATAGATAGAATAGCTACTAATAATATAAAGAATAATGAGAAATATAAAATGTATTCTTTTTTAATAGTAAACTTTATTTTTACTTTCATATAATCACCTATCATAATTATAGTATAATTCATATTTAATAGAAAGATATGTTTATTTTTTTTACATTTTATTATATAATTATTAATATGAAAAAAGTATTAATTAAATTAATTAATTTATATCAAATAATGCCACTTCATACTCATTCTGCATGTAGATTTACTCCTACATGTAGTGAATATATGAAAGAATGTATAGAAATTTATGGAGTTAAAGGTATATTTAAAGGAATTAAAAGAATATTAAGGTGTCATCCATTTGGTAAATTTGGATATGATCCTGTTATTAAAGGAGAAGAATTATGAAAAAAATATTAATAGTTTTAGTAGCAATTTTAATGTTATGTGGTTGTGATTTTGTAGATGATTTTAGTGATAAATATGTATATACTACAAGTTATCCTATTGAATATGCAACTAATATGTTATATAAAGATCATGCTAATATATCAAGTGTTTATCCAAATGGAGCTAATTCAAGTTATAAAGTTACTGATAAAAAGAAAGATAAATATTCTAAAGGAGAAACATTTATATACTCTGGTATTTCAAATGAAGCTACTTTAGCAAGAGATTTACTTAATAAAAATGGTAAATTACAAATAATTGATGCTACTAAAGGTATATCAAATAGTTATAGTTTTACTAGAGTTTGGTTAAATCCATCTAACTATTTAATGTTATGTAGTAATATTAAATCTAGTTTAATTGAATATACTGATAATGCATATGTAAAAGAAGAAATACAAAAGAATTACGATAGTTTAAATGAAAAAGTATCTGAATTAGATGTTCAATTATATAATATTGGTAAAAATGGTAATCATAATACTATATTAACTACTTCTGATGATTTAACTTTCTTATCTAAATATAATATTAATGTAATATCTATTGATGAAAATAATGAATCTATTGATAAATCTAAATCTGATGCTAAGAAATTAATAAGTGAAAAGAAAATTGAATATATTTATATTCTTGAAGGACAAGAATTAAATGAAGATCAAGAAAAATTTATTAATGAAAATTCATTAAAGAAATTAGAAATTAATAATATATTTACTTTATCTGAAGAGGAAAGATTAGAAGAAAAAGATTATATAAGCTTAATGAATGAAATAATAGAACAATATAAAATAGAACTATATAAATAGTTCTATTTTTTTTAGTATTCATCAAATAATGTTTTTTGTTCATTTATTTTAAATTCTCTATAAGTTTTTTCTGTTATAATTCTTCCTCTAGAAGTTCTTTTTACATATCCTTCTTGTAATAAGAAAGGTTCTATAACATCTTCTATAGTTGTTGCTTCTTCTCCAATAGATGATGCAATTGATTCAATTCCAACAGGTCCACCATTAAATTTCTTAATAATACTCATTAAATATTCTACATCAGTACTATCTAGGCCATGAGGATTGATTTTAAGACGTTCTAGGCTCTTTTTTACTATGTCTAAGTCTATTTTATCTTTTCCTTCAACTAAAGCAAAATCACTAACTCTTTTAAGTAATCTATTTGCTATACGAGGAGTCTTTCTACTACGTATTGCTATTTCAAAAGCTGCTTTCTTTTCAATCTTAGTATTTAACACTCTTGCAGTTCTTTCTACAATTTCTGTTAATTCTTCATCAGTATAAAATTCCAATTTAGATACAATACCAAATCTATCTCTTAATGGACTTGATAAATCACCAGCTCTTGTTGTTGCTCCAACTAAAGTAAATGGAGGTAAATCTATTTTAATACTTCTACTTTGTCCTTCACCACCAATAATAATATCTAATTTATAGTCTTCCATAGCACTATATAATATTTCTTCAATATATTTAGGTATTCTATGAATTTCATCTATAAATAATACATCATTAGGTTCTAAAGTAGAAAGTATAGCTGCCAAATCACCACTTTTTTCAATAGTAGGTCCACTAGCAGTTTTAATATTACTTCCAAGTTCATTAGCAATAATATGAGCTAGGGTTGTTTTTCCTAGTCCAGGAGGGCCATATAATAAAACATGATCAAGAGAAGTATTTCTAAGTTTAGCTGCTGCTACAAATACTTTAATATTCTCTTTAACATCAGTTTGTCCAATATATTCATCAAATGAATCAGGTCTAATACTTTTTTCAAAAGTATCTTCAGTTAATTCATGATTAGTTACTACTCTCTCCTCCATTATTTTTCTCCTTTATATAACTATACACTTCATCCCAATTATCTACTCTTCTAAATCTATTTTCATCATGATTATATTGATTAGTAAATAAAAGTACTTCTATTCCTGCATTGCTTACATCTTCACAATGACTTTCTTTATCATCTATAAATAGATTAACTCCATTTTCAATACATTCATCTGTCTTTTCGCCAGTATCTACATATACTTTGTCATATTTAATTCCATGTCTATTTAACCAATTAATAGTTAAATTATATGGATCTTTAATATATTTACCTTTTCTAAAAGAAATAATAATAATTTTATTACCCTCATCATGTAATTTATTTATAACTTCTTTAGCACTAGGTTTAATTTCAGCATTATCCATTATGTATTCAAGTCTATCTGCAAAGAATTTACCTTTCATGTCTTTTTCCCATCCCATCATTTCAGTAAATTCATAAGCATTGATATCTTTAATACCACTACCACCTAATACTTCTTTATCATATTTATCAGCTTCAACAATTATTCTTTCATTAGTAGAACAAATTGTATCATCCATATCTATTCCTATTACCATAATAACCTCACTTTAATAATAATTTTAATGCTTCTTTTATTTGAGTTTCTATATTTTGAGTTTTATCTACTTTAACTATAACATTTTTAACATCACTAGATTTATATCCTAATGCTTCTAAAGCCATAATTAATTCATCAGATGATTCTTCATGACTTTCTATACTAGCTAGTTTACCTTTAAGATCAAGTATAATTTGTCTAGCAAGTTTTTCTCCAATTTTTGGTATTTTCTTAAGATACAAGATATTTTCTCTATCAATTGCATCTACTATACCATTAATAGTACCAGTTGCTAGAATTGATAAAGCCATTTTAGGACCAAGTCCTTTAACATCTATTAATCTTAAAAATAAATCTCTTTCTTCTTCACTTATAAATCCATATAATGTATATTCTTCTTCTCTTACATGATTATAAACATATACAGTGTATTCTTCATCTTCATGAAATCTATATGGGTTAGATGTATATACTCTATATCCAACTCCATTTACATCTACTACTATATAATTAGCGATGCATTTTGTTACTATTCCTTTTAAATAATCAAACATAATATCATCCTCATAATAATTATATCAATTAAAAATAACTATTACTAGTTATTTTACATATTTTTAAGATTGTTAATATCTATTCATTATTTATTAATTGATTATATTTTCTATTGATTCTAAACATAGTATTTTCTATAAATTTTTTATCTTTACTTAATAATTCAGCTATTTCAGAATTTTTAAGTCCGTTTAATCTTAAGTCAAATATAACACTTTCTCTTTTACTTAATTTAGCTTTTAATCTTTGTATTAAATCATTTTCATTTTCAGCATTAAATAACATCTCAGATGGTTCAAAAGAATTATCTTTTAATATATTATAGTATGATTCATTTGATTCTTCAAATAATTTATCTAATGAATATGAATTATTAAGTATTCTATTTTTTTGTCTAAATGATTGTTTAATAGAAGTCATAATATTATTTTTAATACATGTTGTTGCATAAGTATTAAAAGAAGCTGATTCAGTTTCTTTATATGTATGAATAGCATGCAATAATCCTATTAAACCCTCTTGATATAAATCAGAAGCTTCATAACCAATAATATTATATTCTTTAAGTAAATCTTTTAATATTGATAGAATTACTTTTTTATACTTTCTAATAATAATATCATAAGCTTCTTCATTATTTTCACAACATAAATATATTAATTCATTATCATTTTTGTAATCCATAAAACCTCCTATTTATATCTCATAATTTCATATATTAATATTCCACCAGCTACACTTGCATTTAATGAATTTACTTTTCCTTTCATTGGTAAAGAAATTATTTGATCACAAGATGATGCTACTATTTGTTTTAAACCATGTCCTTCACTACCAATAACTAAACATGTTTTACCACTATAATCTATTTTTCTAAAATCTGTACTTCCTGCTTCAGCACCATATACCCAATAACCTAAATCTTTTAATTTGTTTATAGTATTAGTTAAATTAACAACTTCAACTATTTTAACATTATTAAGTGCCCCTACACTAGTTTTATATACTGTAGAATTAACAGAAACACTTCTTTTTTTAGGAATAATAATATAATTTACTCCAGCACATTCACAAGTTCTTATTATAGCACCAAAATTATGTGGATCTTCAAGAGAATCTAACATAACTAAGAAATTAGCATCTTTATCATTTTCAATATCTTTAATATCTAGATATTTATATTCTTCAATATCAAGTGCTATTCCTTGAGTAATTCCATTATCACACATTCTATCTAATTTATTTCTATCCATATGGAATTTCTTGAGATTCTTTTTATTTATTAAACTCATTAATTCTTGATCATTAAAATTATTATCTAAAAATACTTTAAATATTTTAGTATTAGAATTAATAATTTCTCTAACTACATTTTTACCATATACTAGCATATTTCCTCCATATAAGATTTAAATTCATCTAAGTTATTTATTATTTTAACAAAATCAAACAAAGATGCAAATTTTTCTTCTTTAATTTTACTAAATATTTCTTCTAATCCGTCAAAATAATTATTAATATTATAGATTATTATCTTTTTATTATGAGTTTCATTTACATATTCACTTATCATATAGAATAATTCATTATATGTACCATAACCACCAGGTAAAAAAATAAGTAAATCAGATTGTTTCATAAATTCTTCTAGTTGTTCTAAAGTAGTTTCAACTATTTGCTTATGGCATTCTAATCCTTCTAAATCATTAGAATAATGTTTTGTTTGAATAGCATATATATCTTTATTATTTTCTTTAAAAGTATTATATACACTACCCATTATTCCTTTACTTGAGCCACCAAAAACTAGTGAACAATTTCTGTCCACTAGATATTTAGCAATTTTTTTAGCTTCTTCATAATAAATATTATTTAATTCATCATAAGATGAACAACCTATAAATATTTTCATTTATCAAGTTCCCTCTTTAAACAAGTTGCTGCAATGGCACCATCTGAAACAGCTGTTGCTATTTGATATAATTCTTTTTTAATAACATCACCACATGCATATACACCATCATATTTAGTTTTCATACAATTATCTACTAGTATATATCCATTTTCATCAGTAATATCAAGTTCTTTAATAAATGAAGTATCAGCTACTGTACCAAAGTATATAAATACACCTTCACAATCAATAACTGTATCATCATCTAGCTTAACTCCTGTAATATATTCATTTCCAAGAAATTCTACTACACTTCTTTGAGCAATAATCTTAATATTAGCTTTATTTACTTGTTCTCTTGCTTGCATATCTGCTTTAATAGATCCTCTTACTATAATAGTAACGCTTTTAGCAAATCTACTTAAATATGCTGCTTCTTCAAAAGCACTATTTCCACCACCAAGTACAACTATTGTTTTATTTTTATAAAGTGGTCCATCACAAACAGCACAATAACTAATACCTTTACCTATGTATTTATCTTCATTAGCAAGTCCACTTTTCTTATATTTTCTACCACCTGCGATAATTACACCTTTTGATTTATATTCACCTTTACTAGTAAAAACAGTCTTAGTTCCATCATCATTAATTCTAATATTAAGTACTTTAGCTATTTTATATTGAACATCTTCAGATTTAATATGTTCAAACATTTGAAGAGCAAGTTCACTACCAGTAATACTTTTAAATCCAAGATAGTTTTCTATAACACTTATTTTAGCCAAATTTTCACCAGGCATAGCTTCATCAACCATTAAAGTATTTAATCCAGCTCTTTTAGCATAAATGCCAGCACTCATGCCAGCACATCCCATTCCTACTATAATACAATCATACATAATATCACCTAATATTTAATTTCATCATCAAAATTATTATATAATTCATCTAATTTAGGTTTTCTAGCTTGAATAGATATTAAATAGAATCCAAATATAAACATTAATACACTAACTATATGAGCTACTTTAGCATTAAATATCATTAAACTATCCATTCTAAATATTTCAATTACAAATCTAATTAAACCATACCACATTAAATAGAAACCAAATATTTGTCCTTTTTTAACATATTTGCCTCTTCTAATAATAAGTATAATTATAAATCCTAATATACATAATAATGATTCAAAATAGAACATTGGTAAATGATATACACCATTTACTTCCATATTATCTATTACAAATTGAGGAATAAATCTTAATTTAATTAATGTATCATATTCAACAGCACTTCCATATGCTTCACCATTAAAGAAATTACCCCATCTTCCAATTGCTTGAGCAATTATAACACCAGGTACTAAAATATCAAACATTTTTCTTGGATCAGCTCCATTCTTTTTAGAAAAGAAGTATACTACTAATCCACCTGCTAATAAACCTCCATGAATAGCAAGTCCTCCATGCCATATTTTAATTATTTCTGATAGATTTTGTGAATAATAACCCCATTCAAATATAACATAATATATTCTAGCTCCTAAAATACCAGCTATTAATGCCCAAAACATCATATTAAAAGTAAAATCATTTTTAATATGAAATCTATTCATTTCGCTAGATATAATTTTATATGCTAAAATTACTCCAATAAGAATTAAAACACTATACCATCTTATTTCAAATGGACCAATTGTAAACATAACTGGTGACATAATATCCCTCCTATACGTTCTTAGTTATTATATTATCTAAAAATATTCTTACTATACTAATAAATATAGCTATTATAAATGCATTAATAAATCCACCTATTTCAAATGCAGAACCCATTATCCAATCACATATATGTAGCATTATTACATTAACCACTGGATAAGCAAGACCTAGTGTAATTAATGTAAGTGGCCAAGTAAAGAATACAATAATTGGTTTAACATAATAATCTAGTATAGATAAAATTAATGCTGCTACAATAGCATAAAAGAAATTACTAATAAATATTCCTTTAAATATACTATTAGCTATCATTAATACTAAAGCATATACTAATATTCCAACTATAAATTGAATAATAACTTTATTACCTTCTTTAGTATTTGTATTATCTATTTTATATATTTTTGCTTTCTTTGCCATATTAACTCCTAGCATTCAAAATCATATTCGCTTACGCTTTCATCCGTAACATAATCATAATCATAATCTTGTCCACAATAAACATATGTTTTTGGATTAACAAATTGATTATTTGAATTTAATTCAAAAGTGGTAAATGCATTACATGTAGTTTTTTCATAAGTTAATTGATTTTCATAATATCCATATGTCTCTAAATCATATTCACACATATAATATATTCCATTAGCTTCTTTAATTAATCCTTTTCTAATATTTGAAGAAGAAGCATTATACTTACATTCTAATCTATATTGTGGTGTTATTGGACTATTACAATAATCTTTAACAGCTAAACTAGCAGCATCATTAATTAAGTTTTCTTGAGTATGCATAATTTTAGATAATGCTTTTGTATAATTATTTAATAATCCAGGTAATACTAATGTTGCTATAGCGCCAATGATTACTATAACAACTAATAATTCTATTAAAGTAAATCCTTTTTTCATATTTATCATCTCCAAAACTATTATAACATTTTATGTAATTTTTTCCAATAAAAAAGTAAGACTTTCATCTTACCTTTTTTATATTAATCTAAAGTTTTAATTATTCTAATTGGTGTACCAGGTTCTAGATAATCATAATCACCAGTTAATGGATTATAATATCCTGTTACTCTTACATCTTCATTATTTACTAAATGATATGAAAAACCAATAGTTTTTGATCCATTTCCATATCTTCCAGTAATAGGATTAACATCATATACTGAATATCCTTCTATACTTGGTACATTAGCATTTATCCAACCATTAGTTTTACCAAAATTATTATCATCATAATAGTCGTTATCATTATCATAATATGCATAATATGTAATATAATGTTCCCCAGCATATTTAATAGCTGAATCAGTTTCAGGTTTAGTATAATCATTTGGTATTACTTCTTGTACAATAGTTGGTTCAGTAACACTAACACTAACAGTGTTCTCACTATTATTTTTTGTATCAGCAGCACAGCCACTTAATAATGATATTGTTGCTACTGTACTAAGTACCTTAGCAGCTAATCTTTTTTTCATTTTATGCTCCCCCTTAAAAAGCGAACATATTATATCATAAAACATAAAAAAAGTCAATCTGACGACTGACTACTTTTCTTCTTTGTTAACTTTAATAACTTCTTTTCCTTTATAGTATCCACACTTAGTGCATGCTCTATGTGGAGCAACAGTAGCACCACAATTAGGGCAAGTTACTACTGTAGGAGCAGTTTTCTTTAAATGAGTTCTTCTTTGTCTTTTAGCAGTTTTACTAACTCTTCTAAAAGGTAAAGCACCAAATAAAGTAATATCTAATTTCATTTTTATTCCTCCTTTTTATATATAAGGTTTTTTATACTTTTTTTCATTTGCTAATGTATTTTCTCATAAAATAATAAAAATATCAAGTAAAATCTTAATAAATTGTATAATTTTTTTAATTTTGATATAATATTCACGCTGAAAGGAGTAATATATGGAAGTTATTGGTATAGTTGTTGAATATAATCCATTTCATAATGGACATTTATATCAAATAAATAAAATAAAAGAATTATATCCAAATTCATTAATAATAGTTGTTACATCTTCTTCTTTTACTCAAAGAGGAGAATTATCTATTATAAATAAATGGGATAAAACTAAAATTGCTTTAGAGAATGGTATAGATATAGTACTTGAATTACCATATATATACTCTACTCAATCTAGTGATATATTTGCTAAATATTCATTAAAAATATTAAATGAATTTAATATAAATTATTTATGTTTTGGAACAGAATCAGATAATATAGATAATCTTATTAAAAGTGCTAAAACACAAATAAATAATAAAAAGTTTGATTTATTAGTAAAAGAATATATGGATAAAGGTATTAATTACCCTACTGCATTAAATAATGCATTAAAAGATTTAAATCAAAAAGAGTTTAATACACCTAATGATTTATTAGCATTGTCATATATAAAAGAAATATTAAAGAATAATTATAGTTTCAAACCACTTAATATTAAAAGAACAAATAATTATCATGATATTGATTCTAATGATGATATATCTTCCTCATCAAATATAAGAGCAAAATTAAGCCAAAATAAAGATATTTCACATATGGTACCATCAAATACACTAAATATATTAAAAAGCAAAAATATAGCTTCAAAATACTTTGAATATTTAAAATATAAAATAGTATCAGAAAAAGACTTAAGTGTTTATTTAGATGTAGATGAAGGATTATCTACAAGAATTAAAAAATCTATTAATATATCTAATAATTTAGAAGAATTAATTCAAAATATAAAAACAAAAAGATATACATATAATAAAATATCTAGAATGTTATGTCATATATTATGTTCGTTTACTAAAGAAGAAAATAATATAAAAGATTTAGAATATATAAGAATACTAGGTTTTAATAAAAAAGGACAAGAATATTTAAATATAATAAAAAGTAATATAAATGTTCCAATATTAAATAAATATGATACTAAGAAATATAAAACATTAGATATAGAATATAGAGTATCTCAAGTATATTCTCAAATATATGAAAATATTATGGATGATGAAATAAAAAATAAACCAATAAAAAAGGATGAGTAATCATCCTTTTTATTATAACTTTGGTCCAGAATCATCTAATTCAGGATTAGGCGTGTATGTTCTACTTAATTCCCACATTTGTCTAACCTCTTTATCAGTAGGCAACTGTTGAGATAATATTTCTAAATCTTTTTTTGATGGATTATACATTTTATTTTTAACTACTATATTAGCAAAAGCTACTTCACTACAATTTTCTCTTATTCCAGATATTAAAGTTCTTTTATTATCTTGTAAATCTTGTATTTCTTTTTCTTGTCTTTCAGTTGTTTTTTTAGAAGCAGCATATTTTTTACATACTTTATCTAATTCTAATAATATAGCATGTTCGCTTTTTGTATATCTAGGAGTACCATCATAATCAAGACTAATATCTAAATTATCTAAAGATTCATCAATACTATCAAAATCTGCATTATATTTTAATGCTCTACCTGATAATATTTTTCCATTAATTGGTACCAATTCATTAGATTTACTATTTAAAATAGAATTTTCTACTAAATAACTAACCATTGCACATAAAGATGGTTTTGCAATACTTCCGTCATTTAAATATTCTCTTAAAGAATGATCTCCAGTACCATTAAATGCAAATACTCTTACTGTATTACTTAATTGATGTATCATAGTATTTCTATTAACAGGTAATTTATTTGCACAAATTTTAGATACTCTATCATATACTTCTGAGTCATTAATGTCTTTAAATAAAAATGTAGTAGCATATAAATCAGCTATTTTAGCATTACTAGCTATAGCCACAACAGATATTTGAGATAATATATCTTTAATATCCTCTTCACTATAACCATCTGATCTTAACAATTCTTTTAATTGTCTTTCTATTTCTATATATCTATTAGTAGCATCACAAAATACAAAGAAATTAATTTTTCTAGCTTGTTTTTTAATATCATTTCCTCTTTTTAAGTAAGGATATATGAAATCATTAACTAATTTATCTATTCTTTGATTTTTAACTTTATCAGGTACATATTTAAGACCTAAAAAATCAAAAGGCATTTCATCTATTTTAAATCCACCTGCTAATTCATCAGAAGTTCTAACTCTAGCGGCTCTAGCACCTTCTTTAATCAAGCCAAAGACAGAATTATCAATTAAATCTTGAGATGATAAACACATCATAAAAGGTCTATCATAATTCTCAAAATCAGTTAATTCTTCACATCCTTGAGGATTATCTACATTTTTTTCTCTCTTTCTAAATATTTGTATCATATTTTCACCTGTAATAATATATCACATTATTTAGCTTCATACCAGTTTTTTCCATATTCAATACTTACTTTTAATGGAACTGATAACTTATATATGTTTTCCATAGTATCTCTAACTAATTCTTTAATACTATCTAATTCATCATTAGGTACATCAAATATTAATTCATCGTGAACTTGTAATAACATTTTAGTTTTATAACCTTTTTCATTTAATAATTTATATAGTTTAACCATAGCTAATTTTAATATATCAGCACTAGTTCCTTGTATTGGAGTATTAAGAGCCATTCTATCTCCCATAGAACGTATTAAATAATTTGTATTTTTAATTTCTTCAATATCTCTTTTTCTATTAAATAATGTTCTTACATATCCAAGTTCTCTAGTTTTTTCAACTATATCTTTCATATATTTATCTACTTCAGGATATAATTCCAAATATTTTTCAATATATTTTTTACCCTCAGTTGGAGTAATATCTAAGTTTTCAGATAAACCATATCCACTAATTCCATATACAATACCAAATATAACACTCTTAGCAGTTCTTCTCATATTAGGAGTAACATTTTCATCAGGTACATCAAATATATCACTAGCTACATGTGTATGAATATCTTCATCATTAATAAATGCTTGTTGTAAAGATTTAGCATTAGATATATGCGCTAATACTCTAAGTTCAATTTGACTATAATCACTTGATAATAAAACACTATCTTTACTAGGTAAAAATGCTTTTCTTATTTTTTTACCCTCTTCACTTCTAACAGGTATATTTTGTAAATTAGGATCAACAGATGATAATCTACCTGTTCTAGTACCAGTTTGTTTATATATAGTATGTATTTTTCCATCACTAAGTATATAATCATTAAATGTATCTAAATATGTTGTAAGTAGTTTATTTAGATTTCTATATTCTAAAATTACATTTATAATTGGATGTTTATCAGTATATTTAATTAATACTTCATGAGCAGTACTAGTAGCATTCTTACCTCTACCTTTAGGTAAACCTAATTTATCATAAAGAATATATCCTAATTGTTTAGGACTAGATATATTAAATTCTTCTCCTGCATAGTTGTAAATAGTATTAGTAAGATTATCTACTTTTACTTTAATATCACTCTTTAATTCATCAATTACACTACCATCTACATGTATACCATCTATTTCCATAGAAGTAAGTACATCAATTAATGGATGTTCCATATCATAATATAAATCATATAATTCATCGTTTTTAAGTTTATCATTAAATTCTTTATATGTATCAAATAAGAATTTAGCTTTCATAACAATAGCATTTCTTATTTCTTCATCACTCATTTTATTTTTAGTATTAATTATATTTTCATAATAAGGTATTTCAATACCAAAAGTAGTACTTAAATATGATACATCTTCTTTAACATTATAATTAAGTAAATAAGCTCCTATCATAGTATCAAATTTAGATTCTACTTTCATATTCAATGTATTTAAAAACACATTATTCTTTTTATTATCAAAAGTAACTAATACATCTTTTAATAAATCTTTATTTAACATTAAAGAAGCTTTATCAAAATAATATGATTTATTACCATCATAAATAGATGCTCCTATCATATTAGCTTTATGATAATTAGAATTATCAAGTTCTAAATAAAAACTATAATCTCCTTCTATACTAATCTTACTTTTAACTATTTCAATATCACTAGTTACTTCTGTAGTAACAGGTTTAATAGTTTTAAGAAATGAATTAAATTCTAATTCTTTATATTTATCTATTAATTCATTAACTCTAGGACCATTATATTTAATATCTTCAAATGTATAATCAAAATCTATATTTTTATATATAGTTGCTAATTTATATGAAAAATATGCATTTTCTTTATCATTTTCCAACTTTTCTTTAGTCTTTCCACTAATTTCATCTATATGTTCATATACACCATCTAAACTATTATATTTTTGAAGTAAATTAAGAGCTGTTTTCTCACCTATTCCTTTAACACCAGGAATATTATCACTAGCATCCCCCATTAATGATTTAAGATCTATCATTTTAATTGGTTCAAGGCCATATGTTTCAAAGAATGTATCTTTATTCATCATAATATAATCTTTTTGCTTTAATAATTTTACATCTACTTCATCACTAATTAATTGTAATAAATCTTTATCACTACTTATAATAGTTGCATTATAATTTTTATCTTCATCAGCCATTCTAGCAAAAGTACCAATAATATCATCAGCCTCATAATTATCAATTTCAATATATTTAATACCCATTAAATCACATAATTCTTTTGCTATTGGAAATTGTACTTTTAAATCATCTGGTGTTGCTATTCTACCATCTTTATAATTATCATATAAATCTTGTCTAAAATTATGACCTTTATCAAAAGCAATCATCATATATTCTGGTTTTTCTTCATTAATAATTTTATTAATCATATTAACAAAACCAAATAATCCATTAGTTGGTACACCTTTAGAATTTTTCATAGTATTTCCAGTATATGCAGTAGCATAATAACTTCTAAATAATAGATTATTTCCATCTACTAAGATTGCTCTTTTTTTCATAATATCACCTATTAATATTTTACCATTATATAACTAAAAAAGTGAAGTCAATTTCTTAACTTCACTTTATTACTTCTACATAATCAAATATATATGATTCATTATATGGTTTAAATACAAATCTATATGTTAAAAAATGTTCAGGTATAAACTTAAGATTTTCTGGACTACCATAAGTAAATGTTTCATTATCTTTAGTACCATAAAAATTATATCTTAAACAAGTATTACCATTAAGTTCTAAATCATAGTCATAATATAATACATCTAGATATAGCTTGTTATTTATCTCTTCAATAGAATTAACCACATACCCATTAAGTAATTTCTTCTCACAATCTATTTTTTTTGATTTAGTAGTTTTATAGATTTCTTCATTTTTATCGTATTTAAATGAATAATCACCTAAATCAAATGTATCAGTAAATTCATATTTAACTTCACCATATATATCCTTAACAGCAATTTCTAAATCTTCTTTATTAAATGATTCTTTTTCTTCATTGATGGATACTTTATTATTATATTTTAAATAATTATATAATGTATTATTAATAAATACTTTTGGTAAATCTTCATATTTAATATTATTATCTTTAAAATCTAGTTTATATCCAAAAGCACAATATCCAAATTTAGAATAATATGATTTTATTTCGTTTTCATCATATTCAATTTTTATATTTCTAGAACGAATTCCAAATACTAAACATACAACTACTATAATTAATACTATTATAGACATAATTATAAAATCATTATTATTTTGTTTCTTTTGTTTAGTCTTTTTCATAATTAGATATTAACCTACTAATTCTACACGATCAAATGCATATCTAGAACCATTTTTTACAAATATAAACTCATAATTTAAGAAATGATTAGGATTAGCATCTATAAAACCATATTTTGGATTTTCAAATGATTTATCTGTTTTAGTTCCATAATAGATTATTTTGTATCCATTATCATTCATTTCATATTTATAATCATAATAGTAAATACTAGCTACATATTCATCAGCAGCAGTTGTATTAGCATCTTTTGAATCATAAACTGGTTTAAATACTGCATTTATACTATATCCTGCTAGTAATTTATCACCACAACCAACTTTATCATTTTTAGTATATGAATATTTGCCACTAGCATTATCAAATGTAAATGAATAATCTCCTAAATTAAAATTATTATCCATTTCATATTTAACATTACCATATATTACTTTAACAGCAGTTTCTAAATCTGTTTTAGTAAATGAATCAGTATTATTATTACTAGTAATTTTTTTAGCAAATACTAAATAATTATATAAAGTATTATTTACAAATTCTTTAGGTAAAGCATCATATTTAATAGTTTTATCTTCACCAAAAGTCAATTTATATCCTGTATTACATTGTCCAAAACTAGTAAAGAAAGATTTAATAGTTTCTTCATTATAATTAACGTTTATATCAGTATTATCTGTCTTATTTTCTACAGGTGTTGGTTGAGGTTGTGGTTGAGGTGTAGGCTTTTCATTATTCTTACAACCATAAAATGTAATACTTAATACTAATAATAATAAAATTGTGATTAAATATTTTTTATTCATAATTTCCTCCTTAATTAACACTCATACCAGCATGTACCATCACTGTGTAATTTACTACCAGATGGGCAACAATACCATGCACAAGCAGTTGTACAACATTGCCATGGTATTACTTGTTGTGGTGTACAACATGATTGTGTATTACAACTTGCACTTTCTGATTCAGTTCCTGATCCACAATTTTGTCCATTATAATTTGAATAATATGTATATGATCTAGATCTATATTTTAATCCACCGCCACAAGTTTTTGAACAAGATCCATAATTACCCCATGAACCATATGATGTATATGTTGAAGAACAACAGTCTTGAGTTTGACATGCACTACCACCACTTGAAGTATCTGATGCTGGACATCTATAATTTGAATCATAAGATGAATAAGCTACTCTATTATAAGTACCTCCACCGCATGAAACAGTACATGAAGTACCATCTACATAAGCAATGCTACTACATTTATCAATCCATGTTGCTTTAAAAGTAATAGTTGCATTAGGTGTTGTAGTTATGTTTTTAACACTATCTCCTTGAGAATAAGTTGTACCACTATATACCCATTTATCAAATACATATCCTGTTCTTGTAAATCCATTGTTAGATAAATTACAATCTGCGTCATAAGTACATTCATGAGATGCTGTTGAACCACTATCTGATCCATTTCCATCATAAGCAATAGTGAATTTATTAGCTTCCCAATTAGCTTTCATTGTAACTTCTGCATCTCTAACAGGAGTTAAGTTTTTAAAGTAAGTATCTTTAGTTTTAGTTGTACCATTCCATGCTGTATTTGGATTATTTGATGTACCATGTTTTGCTGTTGATGTATCAATACCAGTAGCAGTCCATCCTGTAAATGTATATCCTGATTTAGTAAATACATTATTTGGTAAGTTAAATGCTCTATCATATGTCTCTACAGAATCAGCTTTAGAACCACCTGTATTAGTATTTCCATCATATTTAACTGTATAAGTTGAAGCTTCCCAAATTGGCTCAAATGGAATGATATTTGTATTAGCTGAATCTAGTCCATTTTTACATACTGAAACATTATCAAATTTAAAGTGTGGATACTCATCTTCATTATCATCAGTTAATACTGGTAATGCAGCTCCATCAGCATATGTTACTCCACCGCTAGTCCATCCTTTAAATAAAAATCCAGTTCTCTTAATATTTATTCCATATCCATTACTATCTTTATTAACTGGTAAATTCTTTTGAACTCCGTATGGTACTTTCAATGTAGTTATACTACCAGTTCCATTATTAAGTTCAAATTTTATTTGATAATACTTTGGTTCAAATTCTGAGAAAGAAAATATTTCGTTAGATGTTTCTGTACCAGTAAATAATCCATCTCCAGTATTACCAGCTGCTAAAGTACCATCGCAATTAATTGCTTTAATTTTAACAGTTGTTTCTCCTTCTTGTCTTGTTACTGAAGAATTTTTAAAATAGTTATTTTTTCTATAAGGAATAGTAACTTTATACTTTCCATTTTCATCTCTATCTAACTCAGTTTTAGCACTTTTATTTTTAAACCAACCAACATTATATTTTAAATATATTGTTCTTGGATCTGCTTCACTTACTATTGGTTTAGCTGTTTGAAGTTTTAATGCATATACTCCATCATCAACTAAAGCACTAGTAACGCATCTTCCTGCTTGAGTTTCATCAGTCATATCAATTACATCATCTTTAGAATAATTGCCTAAGAAATCTCCAGTACCAACTATGCAAAATTCTCTATTAGTTAGTCTAAATTGAGTAACTACTCCTTCATCATTAATTCTTACAAAATACTCTAGATCATTAGCATTATCAATATCTAACTTATATTCATTGTCATTAGTAATTAAACCTATTTTATTACCTTTTGTTCTTGATAAAACATATTGATCTGTTGCTTTAGAATATACTGTTTTTGCCTCATCGATAAAGGCAATTCTTTTAGCCTCTCTATAATTTTTAAGTACATTTGGCACTACTAATAATACTAGTATTCCAAGTACTGCAATTACTGCTAGCATTTCGGCTAGTGTAAAACCTTTTTTATTCATATTATCACCTATTATTAATTATACAAAAAAAATACCTTTTTTAAAAGTATTTTTTTAATTTGATTCTTCTTTTTTTAAATGAAGTTTTATAAATAACCTATTTACGTACTCTCTTCCAAATACATCTATTATATTTCCATTTAAATACATAACTATTAAATATATACAAGTACCAAATATACCATGAATTATTAATGATATAAATGCAGTTAAATAATTATATTCATATTTAATAAATAATTTTGATAATAAAATTGGCACAAATAAACATATAAATGGAATAATAGTTTTTCTTATTGTTTTTAATGTAGCTTTATAATTAAAGTTCATTTCTTTATGTAAATGTATTAAAGACATACTAATTGATATAGTATAACCAATAATAGTAGCACAAGATGTACCAACATAAGCTGGTAAACCAAGTTTATTTAATAATAATATCATTGGTATATCTAAACATGCATTAGCAAGTAAACCAATAAATGTATTTAGATATATTACTCTAAATTTTTTCATAGCCTGTAAACTACTAGTTAAAACAGTATTAACTGCAAAGAATACATTTATTATAGCTGTCATTTTTAATATTAAAGGTCCATATTGATTATTACCATAGAATATAAAATATGCTTCATTAGAAAGTAAAAACATAAGAGCAGCCATAGGAATAGTAATAATTAATACGGTAGAAATAGCTTGATTAATTCTATACATTACATTTTTATAATCTTTACATACATAAGATGATGTTACATGTGGAATAATATTAGTTGTTAATGCTACAGAAATAGCAGCTATAATAGCACATATTTTAGGAGCCCATGTAGCTAATATACTAGATATTGTTTCAGCAGTTAGTGTACTATAACCAACCATATTTAAACCTTTAATAATTAATTTAATATCTATTAAAGTATATAAATTATCAGTAACAGCTATAATAACTAAAGGTATACAATACATAAGTATTTTCTTAGCTAAAGTCATATTACTTACATTATTTCTTTTATCAGACACTGGGAAAGATCTTTTATTATTATGTACTTTTCTTCTCAAATATACATATGCAAATAATCCTCCAAAGAAAGTACCCGATAAAGCAACACTTACTCCAATTGGAATACTACTTTTATATATTTTAATTGAAATAAATGATCCAAATATAACAATTAATATTCTAACTACTTGTTCTATTACTTGAGCAGCACTAGTTGGTGCTATAAATTTATGTCCTTGTAAATATCCTCTTAAAATACTTAAAAAAGGTATAATTAATAGACAAAATGATATAGATTTTATAACCATAGATACATCATGTATACTGTGTCCATCTTGAGCATTAGATAAAATAAATCTAGCTAATACTTCACTTCCAAAAAATACTGCACAGAAAGATATAATAGCAAGAATACTAATCATATATTTTCCTACTTTATAACTTCTTTCTTTAGCATCATACATTTCTAAAGCAAGATATTCACTTATTATCATACTCATTGCTATTGGTATACCTGCAGTACTTATATTTAAGAATAAATTATAAATACTATAGGCATAACTATATAAAGTGCCACCATCTTCACCTACTATTTTATAAAATGGTATTACATATAATGCACCAAGTACTTTTATAAATATTAAAGCAATACTTGCTATTAATGTACCTTGTATAAAACTATTTTTCTTAAGTTTTTGTTCCATCTAAAACAACTCCACTATGATTATTTTATCATATAAACATATAAAAATGAAGTTATATTTCTATAACTCCATTTATTATATTGATTTAGTTTGCATAACACTTTCAATACTTTCCCAAGCTTCATTAATATGAGTAGCAAACTCTTCCATATGTTTTTCATCTCTAATACTACAATCATATTTATGCTCTTTAAAAAATGTATAAGAATCAAAAGTATTATCTATTACTTTTTTTATTAATTCATTAAATTCTTCTTTAGATTTAATCATTCTATCATATTGACCAGATTTATAAAATCTAATACTAGAATCTTTATATTTTTCTATAAATGCATTAACTATAAATGAACTAATTTCTTGCATTATATTAGTTAATTCTTCTCTAACAAGATGATTTTCACTAGTAAAATATCCTACTTCAAAAAATATAAAGTCTAAATTATTAATAAATCTCATAATTTCTTCTTCAGAAGAATATTGTTTTAAATCTTCAATTAATGAACGCAAATCAGCACTCATATAATAGCTTTGCATTCTATCTTTTCCAACAATTCTTTCTAAAAGTTTTGCATAATGAACAAAATATGGATAAGAATCACTTATTTTTTGATCAGAAAAATATCTTTTACATAAAAGTTGAGTATATCCTTCATTCAATCCATTACCTATTCTAAAATTTCTAGGTCCAGTTTGAGAAAAACCAGAATAATTAATTCCATCTTTATGGATTGAACTACTCATATGTAATAGTTCATGGAAAATAGAAATAAGAATATCATCATATTCATATATTATTACTTTATTTTCTTTTACCCAATATGCTGCTCCTGTTCCTTCACCAGCATGAAATTTTAATCTATTTACTTCATTATATTTAGAAACAGATAAAGAACTAATATTTCTACGTAGAAACTTAAGTGAATCTTTATCAAAATTTTTTTCAATTCTTTCTAAAAATAATTTAACACTATCTCTATATACTTCAGATATATTATCTGGATTATAATTATTTATTTGTTCTTCTATTTCAGGTGTAAATCTAACTGATTTTATATTTTTAGGAATCATTCCTTTTAAAATTATTTTTCTTTCAGTTTTATCAATAAAATATCTTAGAAGAGGTGTTGCAAATAACATAGTACCAGCTCCAAGAAGTACTGTATAGATAGCTAAAGCTGTTTCATTCATCTTTATCACCCATCATCTTTCTTACTTCTTCACTGACTAATTTATACTCATTTTCATCTGTAATTTCTTCTATTTTAGTTTCAGAATCTTTATTAAAAATACAAAGATAATATTTAAGTTCATCATTAATAGTTTTTTTATTATCAGTATAAAGAATATACTGTTTATCAGTAATACCAGATTTAAATATTAATATAACTTCATATTCAATAGTTGTCCCATCATCTAAAACAAATTGCATTTTACTCATAAGAACACCTCTATATTTCTATAATATCACTTACTTTATCTTTATATGCTAATATTATAGGAATCTTTTTATCTATAGCATCTCTATTTACATTATAAGCTAAATCATATGTATTGTCATGATCAGATATATGCATTAAACATATCATCTTAGTATTATCACCAATAAATCTATTTAAATACATAGCACATTCTTCATTAGATAAGTGACCTTCATCTCCTATATTTCTAATTTTAGTTGCTTCGTCTTTAGTACCATTCATTTCCATTTCAACATCATGATTACTTTCAAATAAATATACTTGTCTATTCATAAAATATTTATGATATTTTGAATGAATCATACCTGTATCAGTAATATAAACTAGCGAATTATCTTTAGTTTCAAATATATATCCGAAACCTTTTTTATCATGACTAATAGGTACTTTAATTATGTCTATTCCTTCAATATTATCTAAATCATCAATAAATTCATAATTTTTTAATAATTCAGCTTTAGGATATTCATCCATAGTATCTTTAGAAATATATATTTTAGTATTATATACCCTATTAAATGAATGAATACTTTTAACATGGTCTGAGTGAGCATGAGTTACTAGAATAAAGTCTAACTCATCTGCACTAACTCCTAAATCAAATAATTTATTTTTTATATCATTAAATCCTAGACCAGCATCAATCAAAAACTTTTTATTATTTAATTCAACGTATGTAGAGTTTCCACTACTACTACTTCCAAGCACTACTATTTTCATAATTCACCTATAAATCAAATAATGAAAGTTGAGATGATTCACTCATTCCATTAAATATACCCATTCCACGCATTTTATCTACTAAAGTTTGAGATACTTTGCATCTATTTTGAAAATCTTCAATACTTATAAATGGTTTTTTCTTAGCTTCATTTTCTATATTCATAGCAACTGTTTCACCAAGACCATCTATTGTGATAAATGGTGGAATTATTGTTTTATCATCTAATACTTCAAATGTCTTACCTTTACTCTTATATAAATCAAATGGTGCTACTTTTATTTTACGAGCTGCCATTTCAAGAGCAACATTTAAACATTCTCTTATTCCTTCTTCTTTATTAGTAGCATCATAACCTTTATCTTTAATTTCAGTTAATCTACTTTTAATTGAATCATATCCACCTATCATAGATTCTATATCAAAATCTGTAGCTTTTGTAGTAAACCATGATGAATAGAAATATACTGGCATATGTACTTTATACCATGCAATTCTAAATGCACTTGTAACATATGCTGCAGCATGTGCCTTAGGGAACATGTATTTGATTTTTTGACATGAATCAATAAACCAATCTTCAATGCCTGCTTCTTCCATAGTGGCTCTATGCTCTTCCCAAGCAGCAGGATCTTTACTTGCTTTTCCTTTACGAACAAATTCCATTATTTTAAATGCTTTTATTGGAGCAAGTCCTTTATACATTAAATAAACCATAATATCATCACGACATCCAATTACATCTTTAAATGGAACTCTTATTTTACCTTCTTCATCAGGTGTACATAAATCTCTTGCATTTCCTAGCCAAACATCAGTACCATGTGATAAACCAGATATTTTAACAAGTTCTGCAAATGTAGTTGGTTTAGTTTCATTAACCATTCCTATTGTAAATGGTGTACCAAATTCTGGAATACCAAGTGTACCAGTAGGACACATTATTTCATCATTAGTTACTCCAAGTACTTTAGTACTAGAGAAAATACTCATGGTATCTTTATCATCCATTGGAACTTCTGTAACATTAGTATGACTTTGATCTTGTATCATTCTAAGCTGAGTTGGATCACTATGACCTAATATATCTAATTTTAATAAATCTTCTTCTAAAGAGTGATAATCAAAGTGTGTTGTTCTCCATGCAGATGTTGCATCTTCTGCTGGGAATTGGAATGGAGTAAAATCAGATACTTCCATATAATCAGGAACAACAACTATACCACCTGGATGTTGACCAGTTGTTCTTTTAACACCAGTTATTCCAAGAGCAAGTCTTTCAATTTCACAACTTCTTTTATTTATAATACCTTTATCTTCAAAATAACCTTTTACAAAACCATATGCAGTTTTATCAGCAACAGTTCCAATAGTACCAGCTCTATATACATTATCTACTCCAAATAATACTTTTGTATATTCATGAGCACTAGCTTGATTTAAATCTGAAAAGTTTAAATCTATATCTGGTACTTTATCTGCATTAAATCCTAAGAAAGTTGCAAATGGCATATCTTGGCCATCTTTTTTCATTAAACTGCCACATTTTGGACATTTTAAATCTGGTAAGTCAAAACCACTAGAATATTTTGAACCTAGTGCATTACCTTCTTCATCTTCAAATATGCTATTTTTACATTCAAGACATCTATAATGTGCTGGTAAAGGATTAACTTCAGTAATACCCATTAATGTAGCAACAAAACTACTACCAACACTACCTCTTGAACCAACTAAATATCCATCATCATTAGAGTGTTTAACAAGTCTTTGAGCAATTAAGTATATTGGATCAAATCCACCACCAATAATTCCTCCTAGTGTCTTTTTAACCTTCTTAGATATAGCATCTTCAGTTTGTTCTCCATCTTCTTCAGTCCATTTAGATATAACATATTCTTTTAATCTATCTTTAACTTCATCAAAACCTTTAATTAAAGTACTATGAACTCCTTCAAATACTTTTTCTATTAATTTATCATCTTTAAGTTTTGGATGTTCTGTAGTTACTTTGTTATACCAATAATTATATACTGCATCTCCATATAATTCTTTACTTATTCTTTCTTCAATATTATGAGGTAATGGATTACCATATAATTCTTCTGCTTTATTAAATACTAGCTCTGTAACTACTTTAGGACAATCTAAATAATCTTTTCCATCATCAGAGTGAACTCTAGGTGAAAAAGGAACACCACCAGTATCAATAATAACTTCTATTTCATCTACCATATCACATATTTTATTAGTATTAGTTACTACTATCTCATATGCTAAATCTTTATCTAAGAAATTAAAATCATTTAACATTTCATCAGTAGTTCTAAAATGTTGACATGGTATTTCTTTAATTTCACTTTTAGCAAGTGGATGTCTACCACCACCAGGTACTTTTTGATTAACTATAATTTCTCTATATATTTTATCTTCACGATTAAAATGATGAACATCCCCTGTTGCTACTATTATTTTTCCTGCACTCTTTGTTGCATTAATAATTTTAGTAATATAATTTTGTAATTCTAATTCATTAGCAAAATCATTAGTTTGTAATAAATGAGAATATACTTCAGGTGGTTGAACTTCTACATAATCATAGAAATTAATTATATTAGTTAATTCTTCATCTTCTTTACTTCTTGCTTCTATAAATACTTCTGATTCATAACAACCACTACCTATTAATAATCCTTCTCTATGTTCAGATAATACACTTCTAGGTATTCTAGGACTTTTATATAAATATGTTGTATTAGCAAGAGATATTATTTTAAATAAATTTTTTAAACCAGTTCTATTTAAAGCAATAGCATTAAAATGGAATGTTCTACCAAATTTATACATATCTTCTTTAGATACTAATTTACTCATATCATTTAGTTTTTCTATATGTTGATTATCCATTTTCTTAATCATCTTAGCAAATACAAGAGCTGTTCCTTCAGCATCATAATCTGCTCTATGATGTGCATCTTCATCAAAATCAACATTATATCTTTTAACTAATGCACTTAAACTATGTCTTGCAAATCCTTGATCTAAAGTTCTAGATAATTCTAAAGTATCTATAACTGTATTTTTAAGATCCTTTAATTTGCATCTTTTCATAGCTATTTCTAAAAATGAAATATCAAATTTAGCATTATGTGCTACTAATGGACAGTCTTCTATCCAATTAATAAAATCTGTTACTACATCTATTTCATCTCTAGCATCAGATAACATTTCATCAGTTATTTGAGTAAGTTCAGTTATCTTTTTATTTAATTTTCTATGAGGATTAATAAATTCATCAAATCTATCAATAATAACACCATCTTTTAGTTTAACTGCTCCTATTTCAATCATTTGATCTTCAGTAGCAGCATTAAAACCAGTAGTTTCTGTATCAAAAACTACAAATGTTGTACCTTTAAATGGCCTATTATCACTTCTAGTAACTATATTTACATCATCTTCAACTAATGTAAGTTCAGTACCATATAATCCTTTAAATTTTTTATCTTTATCTTCAATTTTACTGTTATGCTTTTTAATTAATTGATATGCAATAGGAAAAGCTTGACAACCATTATGATCAGTAATAGCAACACCTCTATATCCCATATCAATACATTTAGATACAAGCTCACAAGTATGAGCACCTAAATCTACTTTAGTAAGTCCATCCATTTGACTCATCATAGTATGAGCATGAAGTTCAACTCTTTTAACTGGAGCCTCATCTTTTCTTTCTTCTTTTACATGATCAAATTCTTCTATATCATTTAATCCTATTTCATAATCATTACTTCTTTGATTAAATTTAACACTACCTCTAATTTTATACCATTTACCCTTTTTAATACTCTTTTTAAATTTATTAAATTCTTCAATATCTTTGGTAAATATATTACCCATCATACTATCAGTATAATCAGTTAATTTAACAGTTATAATATTCCATCCACTAGGAGTAGATTTATCTTCTATATCAAATACTTCAGCACAAATATTAACACTTCTTTTTTCTTCTATAATTGATTTAATTTCAGTTATTTCACCAAGAACACTTTTTCCTTTAATTATTTTAGATTCTTTTTCTACTTCTTTATTTTCTAAAGTACTATCAATTTCATCTATAAATTTTTGTCTTTCCTCTTCATTAATTCTAGCTATAACTTCTATATCACTAAATCCCATATCACTCAAAAAAGTATCAATTTTTTCTTTTAAAGAATTGATTTTATCTTCTTCTGCTTTATTTAAAACATCTATATAAATATTATGTTCTTCAAATGTAATTTTATCTCTATCAATACATTTTAACATAGGACATTTACTTACTAAAATATCAAAATAATAGTTAAAATAATTTTCAAAATATACTTCTTCTTCAACTATAAATTTAAATCTAACTTCTTCTGCACCTTTAAAGTTTTTAGATGCTTCATATAACTTTTTAAATGTATCAATACTAATGTTTTTCTTAAGATTAAGTATTAATGTCATTTTATTTTTTTTCTTATTTAAAAGAACTTCTTTAACAGAAGCATCATTTAATTCATCGGTAAAATCTATATCAAGATTTATTGCATTCAAAAATCTAGTTAATTTCTCATCTTTCATTTTACCTCACCATAATTATTATACCTATTAAAAAAGATTATATCAACATTTTAAATATAATCTTTACTAATTTTTTTAATTATTTTTTTTACTCTTTTTAATGATAGTTATTAGTAATAAAAGTATTATAATTAATACACTTAATCCTATTACAATATGCATATAATTATCTTTAATAAGAGAGATAATATCTATATTTTCATCCTTATTTTCTAAAGAACATTTTCCATCAGTACAGTTAGATATTTTAGAAGAATCAATATTATTTAACTCAGTTCTTCTAGTTATTTCCTCTTGAATATTATCATATTCTTCATCTAGTAAATCACCTTTATGTTCATATACTATTTTATTTCCATCTATTACATAAATATATGTATCATCTATATTTTCATTTAAGCTTGATAATACTTCTTTATCATATTCATTTAATTTATTATAGTCATAAATATATCTTTCATATCCATTATTAAAATTAGGCATATAATTTAACATTTTATCAATTGTACTATCAGCAGTAGATATATCTTTACTTATATATATTATTGATCTTCCATAATCAACAGCCCATGTATAATTAATAGATATTTTATTTCGTAAATTAGATATTGTATATTTTTCTTCAGTATTATCAGCATATTTAACTGTATATTTAAAATCTTTAGCTTCATCATCATAATATACATCACTACCAATACCTTTAACTAAGCATTTAGAATTACATGATATATTAGTATAATCTATATCGCCTAAATATAATTTTTCATAATTAAATTTATCTTCTTCAATATCAATATTATATTCTTTCTTTTCTATTAAACCAGAAGAAACTGTATTAATAGTAAATTTAGATATACCTTTTTCATTTTCATCATTATCTAAAACTGTAATTGGCAAATATTCTTTTACATAGGTATCATTTTCATATGTATCATCAAAATCATATGATCTAAATACTTCAATAAAATAAACACCAGGTTTAGCATCTTCAGATACATTTAGTTTTAAATTAGATACCATTATATTATCTATAACACCATCATATCCATCATTAACATCATCAGATTCACCTAATTCTTTTATTTCAAAATCAAATTCATATACTTTTTTAGAACCATCTATACTACGTTTTTTATAATCAACTAATATATAATTACTATCTTTGACTTTATTTTCTGAAATATCAATATCAAATACATCCTCATCAACAACAACATATATTGGTTCTGCTAAATAATTCCCTTCTTCGTTTTTAACTAACTCACCAATTAAATCTGTATCATCTTCTGAATCTCTTAATATTAAATTTTCATCCCATAAATAGTCATTTCCAATACTAAATGTAATAGTATCTCCTCTAGGTATAGTTGTATAATTTGGAACTATACCAGTTGAAGAGTAATCTGCTTTTACTCTTATAGCTAAGAATAATACAAATAATAGTAAATATTTTATATATTTCTTCATATTATCACCTATTATAATTATATAAATATAAAAAAGTTATATCAATTATTTTGATATAACTTTACTATTTAATATACTATTCTTTATTTTTCATTTGTGGGAATAATACAACATCTCTTACTGATGGTTGATCAAATATTAACATCATTAATCTATCAATACCAAATCCAAGTCCACTAATAGGAGGCATTCCCATTTCCATAGCTGATAAGTAATTTTCATCTAAATCCATAGTTTCTTCATCACCTTCAGCTTTAGCTTTAACTTGTTCTTCAAATGCTTCTCTTTGTTCTATTGGATTAACTAACTCAGAATATGCATTACAAAGTTCAGTTCCAGCAACAACTACTTGGAAAACATCAACTCTAGTTTTATCTTCATCATTACGTCTAGCAAGAGGTTTTAAAACAGCTGGATAATTAAATATAATAGTTGGTTCTACAATACCTTCTCTAATTTTTCTCTTATACACATAATCTATTAATTGACTACATGATTTTGCTTCTTCTAAATCAGCATAACTAAATAATCCAGTATTAACTATTTTGTCTTTTAATTCTTTAGCATCAGTAATTTTTAATGCATCAAATCCTAATACTTTTTTAAGTTCTTTACAATAATCTAATCTTTTCCATTCTTTTCCAGAAAAATCTATTTCTTGACCTTGATAATTTAAAACTAGACTACCATTTAATTCTTCTAAAGCACCTTGAATGAATTCAGTAAAGAATTTAATATTATCTTCATATCTCCAATAAGCACAATACCATTCAACTTGAGTGAATTCTTGTAAGTGTTGTGGATCCATTCCTTCATTTCTAAAACATTTAGATACTTCATATACTTTATCATATCCAGCAACAATACATTCTTTTAAATATATTTCTGGTGCAATTCTTAAAGTACAATCCATATCAAGAGCATTATGATGAGTATAGAATGGTTTAGCAGCAGCACCACTTACAGTATTTTGAAGTATTGGTGTTTCAACTTCCATAAATCCATGACTATCTAAATATCTGTGTAAGAATGAATAAAATTTACTTCTTCCAACAAATACTTTTCTAGATGATTCATTCATAATTAAATCAACATATCTTTGTCTATATTTTTCTTCAATATCAGTAAGTCCATGGAATTTTTCTGGTAATGGACGAAGAGCTTTTCCTAAAAATGTTAATTCATGTACTCTTAGTGTTTTTTCACCAGTTTGAGTAGTAAATATTTCACCTTTAGCTCCTACAAAATCACCAGTATCAATTTGTTTTTTAAAGAATTCGTAATTTTCTTCACCAATTTCATCTATTTTAACTTCAAGTTGCATCATGCTTTCAATATCACGAATCTTAACAAAAGATAGTTTACCCATCTTTCTCATAAATACTATTCTACCAGCAATACTTACATCTTTTTCTCCATCTTCAAGTTCTTTTGCTTCACTTAAAGTATGAGTTCTTTCATAATTTTCTGGATAAGGATTGCACACTTCTCTAATAGCATTTAATTTTTCTCTTCTTATTTGTTCTTGTTCCGAATATTCTTTATTCATTTTTTCCCTTCTTTCCTAATAATAATTGATTTTGTCCTTGATTCATATTTTTAGAAGTATAATAACTATTAAAACTATCTAAATGCATATAAGGTCCATTTTTAAATCTTTCATATAATGCACTAAATACAGCCATTCCATCTGGATTATCTTCAATAGTTATTACTTTATAATCTTCACCATATGTAATTAATAGTGCATGTAAGAACATAATCATATAATCATAAGCTGAATTAACAACTGATTGATCTTTTTTAATTTTGCCACTTTTAAATTCTTCTTCATATTTTCTATAAAATTCTGAATAACTTAATTTAGAACCTACAAATGATGATAAAGCTTTTTTATCAAGTCCAACATCAAATATTAATCTCTCTATATTTTCATCAATATTATCTAAAAATGGCTTTTTTTCATCAAAAGTAAGATTTTTAGCATTCAGGGTTCCTAAAGCTTTTTCATCAGTTACATTATCTATATCTATATATTCCATTATATCCCCCTGATTAAATTAATCTCTAATTTTAATATGAGTTTCTCTTAATTGTTTTTCAAATACTTCATTTGGACATCCCATCATTGGATCACTTCCATTAGCACTAATTGGGAATGCTACCATTTCACGAATATTATCTTCATCTTTAAGAGTCATTAATATTCTATCAAGTCCAGGTGCCATTCCAGCATGAGGAGGAGCTCCAAATTGAAATGCTTGGTATAATGATGGGAATTTACTTTCAACAACTTCTTCATCATATCCAGCTAAAGCAAATGCTTTCTTTAAAATAACTGGACTATAATTTCTTTCACCACCACTAGCCATTTCTAAGCCATCACATACAAAGTCATATTGATTAGCTAATATTTCACCAGTATCCATTTCTTCTAAAGCTTTTAAACCACCTTTAGGCATTGTAAATGGATTATGTGTGAAATCATATTTATTATCTTCTTCATTCCATTCATACATTGGAAAATCACATATAATACAAAATTCATGTCTTGATTTATCTACTAAATCTAATTCATTAGCTACTCTAAGTCTTAAATTACCACATAATTTATCAAATTTTTCACCTTTATTACCACAAATAATAAATACTACATTACCATCTGTAAGTGAAAATAACTTAGTTATTTCAGTTTTTTCTGCTTCACTAAATAATTTAGCCATTGAACCAGAAATCTCTTTATTTTCGTATTTAATAAATCCTAATGAAGTAGCTCCTAAACCTTTATATTCTTCTTCAAGTTTCTTATACCATGAATTAGATTTATCACTAGATTCTACTTTCATAGCTTTAACTTCTTTATCTTTAAATACAACACTATCATTTTTACTTAATATTTCTGTTAAATTTTCTATTTCAAAATGAATTCTTAAATCTGGTTTATCACTACCATATTTTTCCATTGCTTCTCTAAATGGTATTCTTCTAAATGGAATTGGAGAAACTTCTTTATGACCAAATTCTTTAAATACATCATAGAATACTTTTTGTCCAACTTCAAATACATCTTCTTGAGTAGCAAAAGACATTTCAAAGTCTAATTGATAAAATTCTCCATATAATCTATCACTTCTTGGATCTTCATCTCTAAAACAAGGTGCTATTTGAAAATATCTATCAAAACCACTACACATTAATAATTGTTTAAATATTTGTGGTGCTTGTGGAAGTGCATAGAATTTTCCTTTAAATTTTCTAGATGGAACAATAAAATCTCTTGCTCCTTCTGGAGATGATGCTGTTATAATTGGAGTTTGGATTTCAGTAAAATCCATTTCTTTCATAGTTTTGCGAATATAATCTATTACTTTAGTTCTAAATAATATATTATCATGTACTTCTTTATTTCTTAAATCTAGATATCTATATTTAAGTCTTGTTTCTTCACTAGATGTTTTAGATGATTTTACTTCAAATGGAAGTGTTTTATATACATCTCCTAAAACTTCTAATTCTTTAATTTCTACTTCAATTTCACCAGTCTTCATATTTTTATTAATCATATCTCTAGTTCTATCTTTAACTAAACCAGTTACAGTGACAGTACATTCTCTATTTAAATTAGAATATTTATCTACATCATTACTAATTAATTGTACTACTCCTTTTTCATCTCTAAGCGTAATAAAAACAAGTCCTCCTAAATTACGGACATTTTCTACCCATCCGGCAAGTCTAACTTCTTTACCAGAATACTTTTTAGTTACTTCACCACAGTATACGTTTCTATATCTGTTTTCCATAATATCACCTTCCTATAAAATAAAAAGAATCTAATTCGTAAGAGCGTTTTTGTACGCTGTGCCATCTTACTTCATAGATTCTTTATCTATCTTTTTTCTTTATCGCAGATTTGCGTTTAAGCTCCAGATTTTGTCACGATTATTTTTTTCGCTATATATTTATTACTAATTTACACCAACCATTAGCTCTCTATTAAGGAAAATATATAACTACTTATCCTTCATCACTTACGTCAAAATTATATTATTTTATTATAATTTTGTCAATATAACTAACCTTTTTTTAGTTTTTTCATATAGTTTTCTACTTTAGTATGCCAAGTTTTAGATTCAGCATAATATGGATTAATTTGTTTAGGTGTTTTTTTACCTTTTTTATAATAAGAATTTAACTTATTAATAGCAAATTTAATTCCATCATTTAAAGTATTAAACTTTCTATAACTTCCTCCTCCACAAGAAGGTCTACCTTTATTGCCAGCAACATTATTACATTTTTTCATAAGTCCACTACAATTCCAATAACATCCAGTTTCTTGTAACATTACTGCTGCTGCTAAATAAGGATCTAATCCAACACTTAATGAATACTCTACAACAAAATATGCTTTACCATTTAATGTCGAATTAAAATATTTTTCTATTTTTTTAGCAATATCATCAATATATTCACCATTAAAGTAATGAGTTTCATAATATTTTTGATATTCATCTACTTCAGTCTCAAAATGATCTATACCAATAGTAACTTGATCAGTTAAATAACTATAATCAATTACTTCTGGTTCTTTAAAATTAAAATCATATAATAGAGAACTTAGTATAATTAATATTTGCATAATCACATCTCCATTTTTTAGCGAACATGTTACACATTATAACAAATTATGTATTAAATAGTCAAATTAGTCCTTTTTTAACTCAGGTCCATTTAATCCATATTCTTTTCTAACAACATCACTTATTAATGGATCAACATCATTTAAATTAACTGCCATTCTTCTTAAAAAAGTCCTAGCATTTTGACTTATTTTCTTTTCACCATAACTATGATCTATTAATTTTAATGCATCATCTTCAGTACTAGTAAAATATGGTTCTACATATGCAGTATTATATATATCTATATTACAAAAAAGCATACCATCATTTGCTTGATGAACAGGCAATTGTCTATTTAATAAATCCCATCTGAAAGCTTTACCTGGATTATGTTCAGCAAAATCAGCAAGAGCAGTTAACCATCTCATAAAATATTTTTTATTTCTATTAGCTTCTTCAGCACTTGCTCCTACTTTAACAAAGTTATCTACTTTTTCAGTTCCTACTATTCTACCTCTACTATCACCATAGTATAGTTTAATAAAGTATGTTCCATCTTCTTCTACATAAAAACCAATGTTTTCAATCCATTTGCAATTATTTTTAACACCATCTGGTGTGAAATAAGTAAAACCATTTCTTCTATTTATTTTATTAATATCAACAGCTAAATTACCTAAAAATAATTTATTATATTGACCATACTTTTTATTAAGAGCACAAAGTAAATCAAAAATACTTACTACATCTCCATTTGGTTCAACAATATCTCTATTTTCAGCTTCTCTTAGTCTTCTTCTAAAATCAACATATTTAGCTCTAAAAGCAGGACTAAAATCATTTCCTAAATCATTAAAATCATTACTCATATATTTTCCCCCTTAAACGAGTGCTTTATATTATACCAAAATTAAATAAAAAAAGCAAATTAATGCTTTTTTATTATTTTTCAAATCCAAAGTCTTCTTCTTCATCCTCATCATCTTTTTTTGCTAATGTTGAGTGAGCTGCTAATGCTGCTGCACCTAGTGCTATTCCTGCTCCAGTTGCTACACCCATTGTCTTAATTGTGCTTTCAGGCTTTACTGGAGTTGGTTCACTAACTGTTGAATGGACAAGACTTACAACTTTAGGTTGTTCAATCTTTGGTTCATAATATGGATTATCTAATTCTATTGGTTCATTAAAATCAACTATATCAGTACTTTCATCCATATTAGAATCTAATAAAGTAATTTGAGGTTCATCTCCTTCAATAGAGTGATATGGTACATTTACATATCCTTCTTTATCAGGTAATACTGGATAATCAATTATTTCATCCTCATCTGGTATCTCTATAATTGGTTCTGTAGGAACATCCTCAATTCTATTTTCAGGGCCCTTTTCTGGTTTAGTTGGAGCCTCTGTCTTAGGTTCAGTTTTTGGTGTTGTTTGAGGTTCAGTTTTTGGAGTAGTACCTGGTTGTGGTTTAGGATCATTTTCAGGTAATGGATCATTATCTGGATAATCATCTCTATCACCAACTGGATTAGTTCCAACTTGCGTTTCTTCAGGTTCACCACTATCTCCTTCAAGAAGTTTAGTATGATAATCATCTACTAATTGTTTATAATCTAAATTTGTATCAATGTAATCTGAATATGGTGATAAATCTAATTTAAAATCAGTATTAAATGTAATATTACCACTAGTATCTGTTGTAGGATTTTCATACATTGTTCTAACTTGTGAAAGTGATTCATTTATTAATGATTGTGCTGCTTGTACTACTGGTGCAAAGCCTTTCAATACACCTTCATATGCACTTAGTGATGTTTTAATTTCTACATAATCATCTAATGTATCTTTCCAACCTTGTAAATCTGTTTCAGAATAAGGTCTTCTACAATTTATATAACCTATTTCTAAAGTTACTGGATCAGTTACTTCATCACATTCATCAGGCAATGCTTCTTTTGCTGCTATAAATTCTTCTTGTTCAGTAATCTTTCTTTCCATTTCTTGAATAGCAACTGTTATTTCAGATAATTTACTATCATCTAATTCTTCTAATTCAACTAGATTACCATATTGTGTACCACCTACAGCGCTTATAGTATCTGATGCATTTTGTATATAATTAACTATCATTCCCATTGCTGTTTTAACAGTATCTGATATAAATTCAGATGCTTCAACATTAGCACTTAATAAGCTTTGATAATTACCCATATTGGTTTTTACATTATCCCAAACTCCACCTTGTAACATGTTATTAGCGCCAATATTAGTCATAAAGTCATCTACACTAGCGCTCAATTCAGTTGCTTTTGATATATCTTGTTCTAATGTAGGAAGAATAGTTTGAATTGCTCCATTTAATGAACTAACACTCAATCTTCCAACTGAACCTGGTTCTAAATTAGTACCAAGAATGCTTGTTAATTCATCATATCTTCCATTTGCCATTACAGCACTTGAAGATGCAACCAAATCTAAACTATTTGAATTTAATAATTCTAAAGCTGTACTAACAGATGGATTAGCAGTTCCAAATAAAGTACTAGACTGATCACCTGTTAATGTTGCTTCAGCCATCAATGATCCAAATTGATCCATTTGATATATTGAATTAGCTATAGCATATACTGCTTCTGTTTCTGCTCCTAATTTACCATATAATAAGTTAGTAACAGATCCATAATAATTTGCTGCTCCATAAAATGAACCAACTATATTTGCTTCTGTATCAGATGCTTTTTGATAATTTAAATCTAATCTTTCTGTTATTTGAGATTGGATTCCACTCATTGCTTGACTTACATATGATAAGTTAGATGAAAGTGTATCACCGCCAACATTATTTTCTGCAAACTCTCTTAATGTTGGTGGAAGAGTTACTTCAGGCTCTTCATTACTTGTAGCTGCTTCAGCATCTTCATTGTTTGTAGCTGCTTCTAGATTTTCTTGGTCATCTGATAACGTTTCGCTTTCTAACATTTCAGATATTTCTTCTAAATTCATATTTGCTGAAGTTGGTTCTATTCCTATTAAAGAGTTATTTAAATATCTTTGTGCTTCTTCAGCAGAAGAAAAATTATGAAGTCTTCCATCAGGATCTATCCATTGATATGAATAACGTGTATCAATTTGATAATTATATGCATTATTATATGTTCCTCTATTAGTAAAACTAACATTTGATAAATTATATGTTCCTAAAGCAGCAGCAACTTCATCAGAGTCACCATGTCCTCCAGTTGAAAATCTGACCATTATAACTCTAGCACCATTTTGTGCTGCTTTTTGAAGTCTTTCTAAATATCCATCACCATATGTACAAGATTCATGAGTTGGAGCAGTAGTAATTATTAAACTACCATTAAGAGCTTCAAAATCTATTCTACCTTCCCCACTATGATTAAAAGTAGATGGATCATTTAATACAATTGTTGTAGGAGTATTATGTGTATTAACATACTGTGATGCAGCTTCAAGAGCAGCATTTCCATATGCAGAGTGTCCACTAAAAGTAACTTGAGGTTCAGTAAGACCAACTGAGGCAGATAAATTATCAATAACATTATTAACACCTCTAAATCCATCTTCAGAAGTTGGGGCTATTACAATAACATTTGCATCTCTAGCAGCATCAAAAGTACTATAAACGTCTGTTATAGTATTTGCTCCTCTACCTGCTATATATATTCTAGTATTTTCATCAATTGTACTAGGACATTGAATTAAATAATGATTTCCACCAATATTAGCATATTCATCTCTTCTATATTGATTTCTAATTATGCCCTCTATATCCATTCCAACATCTGAATAGGTATCTGCCATAATACCACTCTCCTACTTTATTACATATATAATAATTATATTATATAAATCAATTAATGACAATTAAAAAGAGAAATTATTTTCTCTTTTAATTATTTTACTTTATTAAAATAAATATCATTATTCTTATTTCTATTTTCTTTAATAGACTTTAATAAAATATCAGATGTTTCAGGAATAAAACCAATATAATATCCATCTCCAATTACAATAAATGGAACTCCAGAAGGCTGAATATTTAATGCTTTTCCAAACTTTTCTAATAATAAAGCATTATCTGAATTATTCCAAGTTTCAAAACCATATAAATTAAAATAATCGCCATATTCATTTCTTAAACTATCAAAATAATTAAATGCTTCTTCACAATGAGGGCAACCCTCTCCCCAAAATATATAAATATTAGTTTTACCACCAATTCTTTTTATATCTTGAACATTTGCATATCTTGTATATATTTGTTCACCATTATCTTCTTCATATTTAATCTCATTATTATTAGAATTATAATGTGGATTATCTGATATATTAGGAAATGATCTATTAGCTACAAGAAAAACCACTACTAATAATACTATTATTAATAATACAGCACTTATTATTTTTTTATTTGTATTATCTTCTTCTACTAATCCTTTTTCATTATTTGTATTATTCATTTTATCTTTTTCCATATTAAAATCCTCTTAATTATTCTTTTTTCTCCACTCTTTATACTCTTTTAAGTCATCATTAATTAGTTTTAAACAAGCCGCTACTACTGTAGCATCATCTACATACCCAGCTACAGGTAAAGCATCAGGAATTATATCAAGTGGTGCTAACCAATATAATAATGCACTTATTAATGCAATAACAGTTCCAATAGGTATATCTTTATATTCCTTTTTAATATAACTTCTAAGCATAGAAATCATAACAGGTATCATTGAAAGTATTTCTCCTCCAATTGGTACTTTATTTAATTTGTTTTCTAAACGATATAAAAAAGTTTCCATTTTATCTTCATCTTTAAGAAGTTTCTCTGCTCTTTTATATCCTTTTTCTAATTCTTTTTTTCCATCTTCTTCAGTGAATTTTACTTTTTCTTCCATATTTATCACCTAGTAATAATATACCATATAATGGCTAAAAATTAAATAAAAATAAGCCTTTAAGCTTATTTTATACTATTACTATATTGTTCAATTTTATCTGAATCAGCAATCTCATATACCTTGTCTTTAATCTCGGCAAAAGTCTTACTGGTTTCTATAACCATATAACCACTATATACTTTTGTAATGCCATTATTAAATGTAACTGTAATACTTTGATTACTACCATCTAAAGTATTACTATTGGCTGGTATTTCATCAAATAAATCCATTCTAGCAGCAATATAGTTATATAATTCATCATATTTACTAACATCGATGTTATATTCATTAGTATTTGAATTATAATCATTTTTTAGTACTACACGTCCATCAGAATAAAAGTGTATATATCTAGTAGCAGTTTGTTCTATAGTTCCATAACCACCACCATATGAATAAATTATATTTCCATTATTTTCATGAAATACAGTATCTGGTTCTACAACTTTACCAACATTATTAATATATTCATTTAATTTATCACTATCAATTATTTCAAATATTTTATCTTTAATATCTTTATACTTTTTATTAGTTACCATATATCCACCAAATTTATATTTAGTTCCATCTGATAACGTTAATTCTATATGACTAGTTGTTCCATCAGCCAAATTATTTTCTTCATGAACTCTTTCTTTAAATAAATGCATTCTATCATTTATATAGTCATATAATTCAATATATTTATCATTAGATATCCTATAATCATAAATTGAATTATCATAAGAATTAGTAAATGTTACTGTTCCATCACAAGAAATAGATATTGTTTTTGTGGCACTAGTTATTTCAGTTCCATATCCACCACCATATGAATATACAATATTAGTAATATCATATTCTTTTTTAAAAACTTTAGTTGTTAAAAAAACAATTATTCCCATAACAACTACTACAGATGTAATTACTAACAATAAAATTTTAGTATTCTTATTCATATTATCACTTCTCTATCATCATATATTCATTATATATTTTTAAATTTATTTTACTATCTATTTCATATGGATGATTTAAAGAACCTAACTGATATCGTATTATTCTTGTTCCTTCTTTTGTATTTGCTTGTATTAAAGCAACTTGTGCTGGATAATCATTAATATATAATCTAGTATCATTTTCATATCCAACTACAGTTCCTGTAACAAATTCTCCATTAGCAGATATCATACGTTTTCTCCTTGCTGGAATAAGTGCTATATAAATACCGGCAACACCTATAGCAAAAAATACTAGACTTCCTATTATAAAAGGAGATAACATAGGAAAAACCATTTCTTTTCCTTCATCTGGAAGTAAAAATATTGGGAAAATAGGTAACATTGCTATACCAGCACCACAAAAACAAATTCCAAAAATTAGAGGCAAGCCTATTGTTAAAAAATTAAAGTTTACTTCTTTACATTCCATAACTGGATAATCATACTTTTTTTCCTCTACTACTTCCTTCTTTTCTTCAACAATTTTTTCTTCTTTTTTATTAAACTCTGCCTTACAATAAGTACAAACATCTCCAGTTATCGGAGCACCACAATATGGACAATGTTTATATTCATCTAACATATTATCACCTATTATTAATTATACCATCTATATAAAATAAAACAATTAAAAAAGTCCATTAGGACTTTTTATTCAGTTATATAATCTTTCATTAAAGAATCTACCATAGCTTTTACAGTTTCATTTAATTCTTTAATATTTCTTTCTTCTGCTATACCAATGATCTTAAGAGTAATATCACTATTGATGTAATATGAAACATATCTATAATCTTGTCCGAAATAATAAACATTGCCATCTTCATATTCAACATTAAAAGAATTAATTGTTATCTTTTTATTATTACTTTTATTATACTTATTTATATAATCATTACTATAAACATCATTTTTATATAGAATAGCAATAAAAGCTTTAGTACCTAATCCATATACAATAGATTCATCAGTTGATTCTCTTTTCCAATCAGGAACAGATATAGAATAAGCATCAATAATTTCTGTATTATTTAAAGAATCAATATATGTTTCATTTACTTTAGCCCAATTTCCATCATTAGTTTTTACTTTTACTGGTTCACCTTCATTTTTAGTTGCATTTTCTTCAATTTTATCATTTTTACAACCAACTAATAATAATAAACAAATTAATAAAATAACTATCTTTTTCATATTACTCCTCTTCATCTGATGGATAAATATTTATAATTTGATTTGCATTATCAGTTGTACCATATGCATCACTTGTTGAACCATCATTATCAACATCATATTTATCAGTTATAGAGTTTTTAGCATAAGAACCACCAATAGATACATGACCGTTAGCGTCTTTAAAGTAAACACTATCTCTTAAGTTAATACTTGTAAATTCCATTGATATATCAGTAGTTAATTTAATTCTAAACCATTTAGAAGTTGATGATCCACCAGTTGGGCCATTACTAGCTAAATTTAAGTAACCAAACCATAAATTGTTTTCAGGTGTTATTTTGTATACATAATTTAATACATCACCAATATTCATGGTTTTAACTCTTGTAACAATTGGTCTAGATTCAGTAGTAGTTGCAGAAGCAGAATTTGCAATAATAACACTATCAATATTTATTCCAAAAGGAAGAATTATATATACCTCAGGTTTACTAAATGCTTGAGTATTTGTATATGGATATGAAACAGCAGCTGTTTGTATAGCTAGTTCAATATCATCTCCTGCAGTAAATTCAGTACCAAGTGGAGTATTTATTTTACTTATATATCCACTGAAGCCTGGTGAAGATGTTACTGAAGAAACTGATTGCACAGGACTACCAACTACATCATCATTATAATAAATAGTACATTTAGATTTTGTATTCTTGGATATAACACCCATAAAGTTACCACCACTAGTTTGTGAATGACTTCCACTACTATTATATAAGTAGTTAGTAGCAGTTGTGGTTTTATTAATTCCATTAATTACAGGAATAGTATATACAATTTTCTTTATATAGTAATTACCAGTTAAATTTTTTGCTACATCACTTGCTCGTACATAAGCGCCTGCTGTATTACTTGTAGATTTAATTGGATAATTATCTACCTCTGTAGTTGCACCTTGATCATTAATTAATGTAATAGTTGCATTAACTTGTTGATTAGCTTGTAAGAATGGTCTTGCAGCCATTACTTTCATAGCAGGAGGTGTACCTGCAGGAGTTTCAGTATCATATTCAAATACTACTTTAACATTAGGTATTGCTTCATACCCTCTATTGTATAGAGTAAATACACCAAGTATTCCAGAATACCCTGAATTACCATAATAAGATTCAGCTGGTGATGCTTTGTTACCATAACTTAAAACTAAATCTTTTAAATCTAAATCCTTAGATTTAATAACAAAATTTACAGTCTTGCTAAATGTTTTTGTTTGTCCAGATAAAGACTGAACAGAAGCTTTAATAGTTACTGTTAGATTAGAACCAATCTTTGGATTATCTTCACTATTAACTTTATATTTTACTCTTGGAAAACCAGGTGAACTACTAAAGTAAATATTTGACCATTCGCCTTTATATTTTTTATCTTCAATTGTTACACCACTTGAACTTAGTTGAGTTGGTAAATATCCAGTTTCAACATCAGCATATACTGTTTCTCCACTTGTATTTTTAAATGTTGCATAACTTTCATAAGTAATTTTTTTATAAAAATATGGGTTACTTGATTGATCTCTTGATAATAAGTAATTATTACCTAAAACTTGTGTTGAATCACCAACATATATATTGTTGTTATAATTCCAAGAATAGAATGTATAGCCAAGTCCATCACTTGGATTACCTATAGCAGTAGCACTATGAATATTTCCTATTTTTCTTATAGCACTACCATTATTATAATTTACTACTATTGGGGCTGTTAATGTCATATTATCAGTACCCATAGCAGAAGCATTTTTCTTGTTTTTATCCCAAACTGCAGTATCAAACATTACTAACATTTGAACACTACTTGATGTTGTAGAATTACCAAATGTATATTTTAAAGTACCTGTTTGATTATTAGAATAAGATCCAGTTCCTTGATTAGCTAACTTAGTAAAATGAACACTTGATATTCCTTTACCAGATTTAGTCCATGAATTATTTACTATATACATACCTGCTGGAACAGATATTTCTAATGTTTTAGATTCGTTATTTTTCATTGAATATAAATTAACTTCAAGAAGTCTAGCACCACTATAATAGTTCCAATCTGAAGGAACAGATCCTTCAGTAGTTAAATCAGTATAAGAACCAGATACAGTACCTGAATTATATAATTTAGCAGCCACTACTCCATCTGATGTACTAGATGAGAAATAACCAGGTGTTCCTTCTCTATCAATTCTAGCATATTCACTCTTATCTGAAGAGAATCTAGTACCATTAGCACCAATTAACTTCGAATCTCCTCTAAACATAATATAACCAGTGTTATTTACTCTAAATCCGCTATCAGCTGTAATAGTTACTAAATTAGGGCAATCATTAAACATACCTTTATAATCAGCTGCCCCATTAGTACTCCATCCAGCCAAATTAACATTTTCTAATTTACTATTACTAGCAAACATATTATTGTAATTATTAATTCTACTAGCATTCCATCCAGATAAATTTATAACAGTTGCATTTGTTTTATAAAACATATTACTTGCATCAACAAGTTTTGAAGTATTCCAATTACTTAAATTTATTGAGGATATTTTAACTCCTGCAAATGCATTTTTAGCACTTGTTACATTAGCAGTATTAAATGATTCATAACCATTAATATATGATAGTAAATTACTACTTACTATATTTCCATTTTCTACTTTACCAAAGAAGTTATCCATATTAGATACATTACTAAAATCTAATAATTTTAAACCACTAATATTCTTTAAATTTTTAAAATCAGAGAATGTATTAGAAGAATCTTCAGGCATTTTAATAGCTTTACTCTTTCTCTTATTTCTATTAATAGCAACATAAGCAATTTTATCTTTAACATATGTTACTAATCCACCAACTTTTTCACCATCACTATAAAATGTTTCATCATAATCATCTGAAGAATATGAATAAGTAAATATTATTCTTTCAATAGTACTTTTATCAGTGTCACCTTCCCACCAAGATCCAGCAGAACCTAAAGTAGCAGGAACAGTAACATCAAAATTACTAGCACCAGTACAGTCAATTATTACTTCATGATCTCTTTCAGCAAGTTCATCTTCAACAGCTATTTCATCTTCACTTCTAATAGCAATGCCATTATTTCTATATAGCCACATATAATTCTTATTAGCCACTTGAAAACAAGTAACCTTTCCAGCTACATTAGTTACTATTGAATATTCAAGATCAGCGCCACCAGTAAGTTTTAAATCACCAGTTGAATAAATCTTTTCTTGATCTGCTGTTAAAAAGTTTTGTTTTAATACAGTATTATATAAAGTTCTAGCTTCAGTTATAAACGCATTTTTTCTAGCATTTCTAAACATAGCTAATACAGCTGGAACAGCAATTAATACAAGAATAGCTATTATTGCTATAACCGCTAATAATTCTACTAAAGTAAAACCCTTTTTTCTTTTTATATTATTCATATTAAACATTCCCTATCCTAATATTAAGTATATAATAAATATGATATTATTACAACAAAAAACTTGATATTTTTTTACCAAGTTTTTTTACTTTTTATTTAAATTTTTAGAACTAATATACTTTAACACTATCGCCTTCAGGTGAACTACCAGAATTAAGATTTAAAGTAAATTTATTACCAGTTGCTTCATCTATAATTTTTCCATTTTTAATAGTAAAGATTCTATAGATTCTGATTCATTATTTTTTAAATAATGAATCTTATCATTTTTATCTTACTAAAATGCCTTCTTGATCTGAAATCTCTTTTGATTTTTTTGCTTTATTATTTCTTAATTTTATCTTATTAAATACAATTTTTTCTGAGCTTGTTTTATCTCCTAAAGTAGCTTCATATGATTGTTCAAATTCATAAGTAAATTTACTAGAATCTAATATAACTTCTTTTTGTTCATCAGGGAATGGGAAATTCTCATCCTCTACTCCATCCCATATTTCACGAGTAATAAATATTACTGGTGTACCTTTTGGTACTTTTATTTCTGCAATTACCCTTGGACTAACTCCATCAGATCTATTTCTTGCAAAGAATAAAGCTTTATATGGATCTGTTGTTGTAGATAATATAGGAGCATCAAACACGTAACTTGCATTCCCTATTCCTCTATATAATACTAAATCTTCAGTAGTTCTACATTTAGATAAAGCACTGTCTAGTTCTCCTAATGATTCTAAAACTAATCCTCTATATTCTTCAAATAATTCTTCTTCAGTAGCTACTCCATCAAGATAAGGTTTGAATTTTTTAAATTTACTATCAGCCCTAGTCGTTGCTTCTTTAGCTTTTCCTCCAAATGGACTAAAGAATCTATTAGAAACAGCTGCTCTAATCTGAATTTTGTATTCGTTAAATCCTGTTCTAATTAAATCATCAAATACTTTTGTATCTTTTATATCTTCAAGTTTTAAATTATTATCTCTTAAATATTTTTTAACAGAATTAATTGCTCTATATAATTGAGTTTTATATAACATAATAGCTGTTTTCTCTCTATCAGTTAATAACTCTGCTTGTCTTCTTTGTATTTCAATTAATGACTCTTTTTTAGGCTCTTTAGATCTATTTTTTGGAGAAAAATGAGCATCTGGCATAACTACATATTGCTTTTCAGGTTTTTCTTCAAAATTAGGTTGTTCTACAAACTCAATACTATTTAAAATTGAAGGTATATCACGCAATGATTTAGAAGTATTAACAAGTCTTACTTTATCTTCAAGTTTATTGTAAGCATCACTCACAGTTTTCAAATGTTCTTCTAATTTATCATTATATCTACCTAAAGAACTATCAAGTAATGAAAAGAACTTGCTAAATCTACTTAATGCAACTGCATCCATTTTTGATATATCTAAACTTGTAAAATCAAGTCTTTTTGAACCTTCAATAACTGATTTTTGTAATTTCTCTATTTCTTCATCAGTTAGTTTCATATCTAAAGCATCAATTTTTTCTTCATCAAAATAAGTCATTATAGTAAAGCGAAGATTTATTTTAATCTTCTTAAGATAAATACTTAATCTACCAAATAATGTCTTTGACTCTTCTTTCTTAGCTTTTAGTAATTGAGATAAAGCTGCATAATTTCTTTCATAATCTTTAATTCTATGCTTATTTCTTATAATACTAGCAGATACACTGTTTATATTAATAATGCTTTCACGTAATTTATTCCTTGTTGTAGAAACATTTTCATTATACTCTTTTTCTAATTCATCATAGGTAAATATTTGACCTTCTTCATCAATTATTTCTGGATAATGGCCTTTTATAGTTACAGAGTATTTCTTACTATTTATTAAATTATTCTTTTTACATATTTCCAAATACTTTTTTAATCTTTTTAAAAAATCTATTTCATTACCATATAAAGGATAAGAAAATGTTTTTGAAATAGTAATATATCCCGTAGGACTTAATTCTTTAACACTTATAGTACATTTACCTCTAATACTTTTATCATACATAAAAACACTATCATAAGTAAAATAACTCAAATCTCTATAAAGCATATAAATATCTTGAAATAATCTATCATCCATATCTTAATCACCTACTATAAATAGTATATCATATAAAAATAGACAATTCTATCGTTTCTATTATCTTAATTAAAAAATTACTAGTTTCAAATAAAAAATGCCCAATTAAGGACATTTAAATAACAAATAATGGTGGCCCGCTAGGGATTCGAACCCTAGACCCACCGATTAAGAGTCGGTTGCTCTACCATCTGAGCTAGCGGGCCTTTTTTGAATAACAAGTGAAGTATAGCACAATTTTTTAAAAAAATAAAGTAAAATTAATTAAATATGGCTTTTTATTTACTTATTTTGTATTTAATGATAAAATATGCACGTAAAAACGGAGGGAATTATGAATAAAAAGACAGTTATTGTGACAGGCTCTAGTATTGGACTTGGTGCTTCTTTAATAAAAGAATATGCTAAAAATGGATATAATGTTGTCATTAATTATGTTAATCATAAAGATGAAGCATTAAAACTAGAAAGTGATATTAAAAAGAAGTATAAAGTAGATACTTTATGTATTAAGTGTGATATTACTAATGAAAATGATATAAAAAATATGTTTAATCAAACAATTAATAAATTTAAAAAAATAGATATTTTAATAAATAATGCAGGTATTGCTATTGATACTACTTTTGAAGATAAAACTAAAAATAATTTTATGAGAATATTGGAAGTAAATTTAGTGGGAACTTTCTTAGTATCAAGAATATTTGGTGACTACATGTATAAACAAAAAGAAGGACAAATATTAAATATTTCATCTAATAATGGAATAGATCAATATTATGAATATTCTCTTGATTACGATGCTTCAAAAGCAGGAGTTATTAATCTAACTCATAATTTAGCTAATCACTACTCTCCTTATGTAAGAGTAAACTGTATATGTCCTGGATGGATGAATACAGATATGAATAAAAATTTAGATGAAGATTATAAACAAAATGAATCTAAAAAGATTTTATTAAACAGATTTGCTGAACCAGAAGAAATAGCTAAAGATATCTATAATATTAGTACATCTACTTACATAAATGATTCAATTATTAGAATAGATGGTGGTGTATCAAATGATTAATAAAGCTGAAAAAGAATTATCACCTATTTTTGAAGAAATAGATGATATATGTTTAAAAAATAGTAAAAAAGTAATAGATGCTTTTCATAAATATAATATATCTGAAAGTGACTTAAAAGGCACTAATGGATATGGATATAATGATGAAGGTAGAGATAAAATTGATAAAATATTTGCTGAAATATTAGATGCTGAAGATGCTATTGTAAGAAATCAATTTATATCAGGAAGTCATGCTATTACTATAGCATTACAAGCTATTTTAAGACCAGGAGACACACTTTTAGCAATAAGTGGTACTCCATATGATACTTTAAGAGAAGTAATTGGAATTATACCTAATAATAGTTCACTATTAAGTTATGGAATTAAATATAAAGAAATAGATTTATTAAATAACGATTTTGATTATAAAAAAATAGAAAAAGAACTTAAAAAAGTAAATGTAATACATATACAAAGATCTAGAGGATATTCTCTTAGAGACTCTATTACAATTGATAAATTAGAAAAAGTAATTAAATTTATTAAAAAGATTAATAAAAATATAATCATCTTTGTAGATAATTGCTATTGTGAATTTGTAGAAGAAAAAACACCATGTTTAGTTGGCGCTGATTTATGTGCAGGATCATTAATTAAAAATTTAGGTGCTGGTATTGCTTCCAATGGAGCTTATATAGCAGGTAGAAAAGATTTAATAGATTTATGTGCTGATAGATTAACTGTTCCAGGAGAAGGAAGAAATGTTGGACCTTCTGATAATGCTAATAAAATGTTTTTACAAGGATTATATTTTGCACCAAGTGTTGTTTCTTCAGCATTAAAAACATCAATATTAACATCTAAATTATTAGAAGATTTAGGATATAAAGTATCTCCAAGATATTATGAACCAAGAGCAGATATTGTAGAATTAATATATTTTAATAATAAGGAAGAATTAATAAAATATGCATGTGCTATTCAAGCAGGTGGTGCTATAGATTCACATGTAGTACCTGTAGAAGCTCCTATGCCAGGATATGATGATAATATAATTATGGCTAGTCCATCATTTACTCAAGGATCTTCAATAGAATTATCTTGCGATGGGCCATTAAAAGAACCATATGTATTATTTCAACAAGGTAGTTTAACATATGAATATGGTAAATTAACTATAGAAAATGCAATAAATGAAATTAATAATAAAAACGCTTAAATAAGCGTTTTTTATTTATTTATAAAATCTACAAATTTATTATTTCTAAAATTCTCTATTTCAAATTTATATGGAGGATATTCATCTTTTTCATTTCTATTTACCCATGGAGTTTCAAGTATAAAAGGAATACCTTCTAATCTTTTATTATGAACCACTTTATTTAAAGCATCAAATCCAATAGTTCCATATCCTATATTATTATGTCTATCTTTATGAGATGATATAGGATTCATACTATCATTAACATGAACACATTTAACTTTATCAAGACCAATAGATTTATCAAAATCATCTAAATATTTATCAAACTCATTTATATCAATTCCTGAGTCATTTAAGTGACATGTATCCAAACATACTCCAACCCTATTTTTATCTTCTATTCCGTCTAAAATGGCCTTTATTTCATCTATATTAATTCCAAGTTCATTTCCTTTACCAGCCATTGTTTCTAATAATACAATTACATCTTTAGAATTAGATAAAACATTATTTAAACCACTAATAATATTTTGTATTCCTTCTTCCCTACTACAATTAACAGCACTACCAGGATGTAATACTATTTTATTAAATCCAAGTTTATTTACTCTATTTAATTCTTCAGTAAAAAAATTAACATAAAAGTTATATTTATCTATATCAACCTTATTAGCTAAATTAATTATATATGGAGCATGTACTATTACATTTTCACTATTAATATTATTCTCAACCATTAGTTTATATGCTTCATAAGTAAATTCATCATTTAAAGCACTTCTTTGAGTACTTTGAGTAGAACCAGTATAAAACATAAACGTATTAGCATTATAACTTAATGCTTCTTTTACACTACCTAATAATTGATCTTTATTAGTAAAACTAACATGACTTCCTATTATTAAATCCATAATACATCACCAATAATATTTTACAATAATTTAAACAATAAAAAAAGAAGGTTTTAATTCCTTCCCTTTTATAATTACTATTAACTAACTAAATAATTATTATTCAAATGTTGCAGTTGTATTAGTTAAACCAGTAAGTTTAGCATAATTAGCTGTAGTACAATATGAATCAGCATCAGCAACTGTAAGAACACCTGTATTAATTTCAGTCTCAGATGGAGTACCTAATGTTGGTGTATTAGCAAGAGCATTAGTTCCATTTGCACAACTACCAGATCCCATTACACCTTCAAATGCTTTACTATCTTTAATAGTTGTTTTTGCAATTTTTTCTTTTGATAATCCTGCCTTACCAGAATAAACGTATTGGAATTGTCCATCTCTAGCATAGAACTCAACTACTTTACCAGCTAAGTTAAAGTGAATATAATAATCAATTGCTTTAGTACCAGATAAATCTAATAATTTAAATCCACTACCAGTTAAATCTACAGTACCAGCACGACCATATTTAATACCGTCAGTATATTGAGTCATATCTCCCATTGAATCACTAACAAATTGTGTTTCAGCTGTAGTATAAATTGATTGTAGTTCAGTAACAAATGTATTTTTCTTTGCTTCATTGAACATACCTAAAACGTTTGGTAAAGCAATAATTACTAAGATTGCTAAGATAGCGATAACAGCTAGTAATTCTACTAATGTAAATCCTTTCTTCTTCATAATTTAAAATTCCCTTTCCTTTCTGTGAGGTATTACCTCTACCATATAAGTTAATTCTAACATTGAATTTTTTTATAGTCAATATTTTAAAAATAAAAAGTGTAAATTTTTATATTTTTTACACCTTTTATTTATCCTTTACTTCTAAATAATTACCACTATCTAAATATAATATTCCCCTTTTGCCATTAAGTTTTGTTACTATAGATTCATATTTATTTAGTTTATCTAATTTAGATATAGTAGCATATACTTCATTTCCATCATTCATATATAGTAAGAATCTTTCACTATCATAACTTGTTTTACTATATTCTATTTCACTTATTAAAGAAATAATATTTGCATCTATTTTAGAAAAACTTTCTATAAATTTATTTTCAGTATCTTCTTCTAAGAAATTAATTAATGTTGGCACTCCTTTTATATTATCCAAGCTAATACTAGTTTTATCAGATAATATATATTCATTAGTACTTCTTTTTAAGTACAATATTTTCTTTTCTTTAACTTCTATTTCTAAAATAAATCCTCTTTTTTTATTAATTTTAGCATCTTCTATTAAATCTAATTTTTTTAATTTATTTCTAATTTTACTTCTATTTAATAAGATAAAATCAGGATATTTTTCAATACCAGCTTGTTCTATAATTTCTTCATCACTATAGTAATTATTATTTAAAATTACTATATTTTTAGTTCTAACATTTAGTAAATACCATATTATTATTCCAAGTAAAAAAAGTATTAATATAAATATAAATACTTTAAAAAAATTAATTTTTTTCTTTTTTACTTTTTTTGTCATTTTTCCCTTTTAATTCCTTATATACTTCTTCCATAATCATACTACTAGAACTAATATCTTTTATTTTAGATAAATTTTCTTTCATTTTTTCTAAATTGTCTTTTTCAAATATTTTATCTATAGCTGCTATTAAAGAATTTTTATCTAAATCTTTTTCTTCTAATAAAACACTTATATTTTTATTAACTAAATCCATAGCGTTATAGTATTGATGATTATTAGCAACATATGGACTAGGTATTAAAATAGATGGTGTCTTAGTTGCCATTATTTCTGCTATAGTAGAAGCTCCTGCTCTTGAAATAATTAAATCAGCACTCTTCATTAAACTTGGTAAGTTTTCAAAGAATGGAACTATCTTAGTACTCTTAGGTACTATTAAATTATTATTTAATTCTGAATAGCTCTTTTTACCAGTAATAAATAATATTTCGGAATCATCTCTTTCATATGTTCTTAAAAAATCTAATAGTCTTTCATTAACACTTGTGCTACCAAGAGATCCCATTACAATAATTATTAATTTCTTATTCTTAGAAAATCCTAGTTCAGTTTTATTATATGGTTTACATTCAATAGCTCTTTGACTAACTGGATTTCCAGTATAAACAACTTTTTTGCATTTCAATTTACTTTTACTATCTTTAAAAGAAATAAATACTTCATCTACTTTTCTAGATAAAAACATGTTTGTTTTACCAGGTAACATATTTTGTTCATGTAAAAACACTTTAACACCTTTTCTTTTTGCTGCTAAACAAACAGGTAATGTAACATAACCACCAAAAGCAATTACTGCATCTGGTTTAAATTCATCCATTATTTTTAAGCATCTTTTATATGCAGAAACAATATCTTTAACATTTTTTGCGTTTCTTACAATATTTTTCTTTAATAAACCATGAATCTCGATTCCTTCATATGGAATACCCATGCCAGGAATTAAGTCATTTTCCATTCTATCTTTTGTTCCTACATATAAATATTCATTTGTTTTATCTTTTTTTATTTCTTCAAGTACAGATAATGCTGGATAAATATGTCCTCCAGTACCACCTGCTGTTAAAATAAATCTCATAGAGTTTCACCTCTTTACGTGTTTTTATTATATACTATTTTTCCTCATTTTTCATTAATTTTAGGATTTTTTCCCTTAAAACTTTATTAGCTTTATCAAGATCCATATCTTCTACACTAAATGGTTTTCCTATTCTAGTAGTTAGTTTTCCATCTTTACCAGTGTATTCTCCACTTATACCAAATGGCACTATTAATGCATTAGTTTTCTTTGCTAAAGATACAGCACCAAACTTAAATGGTAATAAATCTACTTCTTTATCAGTTCCAATAGTTTTATTTCTTGTACCTTCTGGAAATATTCCCAATGCTTCTCCTCTATTTAAAACTTCTAAAGCTTTACCTTTTGCTATTTCATCATGAATAGTTCTATCTACTGGAATACATTGTCCTAATTTATAAAACCAAGCATGTGGTCCTTTAAAATACTCATCTTTAGCCATATAATGAACTAATCTAGGAGTAACTATCATAACATTATACTGATCATGTACATGTTTATGATTACCACATAAAATAATTGGACCCTTCTTAGGTATATTTTCTTTGCCAATAACAGTTGGTTTAAATTTAATACGGAAATATAATGAAACAAAAGGTTTTAATAAATAATATGGTATATATTTTATCATTCGCTTTCCTCATCTTTATCATTTATTAGCTCTTTATAAGCCACTTTACCTATTTTAGTTTTAGGTAATTCTTTTCTATATCCATAAGCATATGGAAGAGCATAACTAGCTATATTCTTTTCACAATGCTCTTTAATACTCTTTTTAATTTCACTATTTAATACTAATCCTTCTTTTAATACTATATATGCTTTAACTACTTCTTTTTTATATGGATGTGGTACTCCAACAACTGCACATGTTTCAACATAAGGATGTTCTAAAATAATTTGTTCTATTTGTCCTGGATATACATTATATCCACTAGTTACAATCATTCTTTTTAATCTGGCTTTATAGAATATACATCCATCTTCATCTTTATATCCTAAGTCTCCACTATGCATCCATGTTTTACCATCTTTATGCTTTTTAAGAACATTTTTAGTTTCCTCTTCATCATTTAGATATCCAACCATTACACTAGGACCACTAAAACATAATTCTCCTATTTCATTAGGAGCACATTCTTTATGAGTTTCTGGATCAATTATTTTAACATCTGTATCTGGTATTGGATAACCAATACTACCAACTTTATATTTATCTTTAGGAACCATAGTAACGCCAGCAGTACATTCTGTCATACCAAATGCTGATCTTACTTTTGCTTCACTACCATGATCATATAAGAAATCATTTAGTCTTTCACATAATTTATCAGATATAGCATCTCCTCCACAAATAATACATTTTAAGAAAGATAAATCAGCATCTCTTAATTTTTTACTATTTGGAAGTCCTTCTAATAAACTAGGAACACAACCTATTGTATTTGGCTTATATTTTAATATAGTTTCATCAAATTGTTTAGGACTTACTGTAGGAAGAATAATAGCTTCTCCACCAGTGATATTAACAGCATGAAAAGTACATGCTAAACCAAATCCATGAAATATAGGCATTATTGATAAAGTTGATACCCCAGGGCCCATATCTTGAGTTGTTTCAAGTAACCCAAGTGCGACTGCATTAAAGTTTTTATTTGTTAAAACAACACATTTAGGTTTTCCAGTAGTACCACCACTATGTAACATAACTGCTATATCAGAGCCTTTACCTTTATCTTTTATAGTTCCAGTAAAGAATTTACTTCTAGAATAAAATCTAGAATAAGAAACTGTATCATCAGTTAAACTATTATCTACTTTACCTAAAGTTTTTAATTTATAACCAATCTTAGTAACTGGATCCATAGATTCACCTACTGAAGAAAATATAATTCTTTTTAATTTTAAATCATCTTTAATTTTTTTAACTTTAGAATAAACTATATCTGCTACTAAAGCATATTTTGTTTTAGTTAATTCCATTCCATATTTTAATTCCTCTTCACTAGAAAGTGGATGAATCATGTTAATAACTGCACCTATTTTATTTAATGCATAAAAAGAAATAATTGCTTCTGGAGTATTTGGCATTACTATTGAAACAACATCTCCTTTTTGTACACCTAATCTTGCAAAAGCACAAGCACAAGTATCAATTTTTCTTAAATAACTTTTGTAAGAAACTTTATTTCCATAATAAGAATATGCTGTTAAATCAGGATATTTATTAGCGCATCTTCTAACCATTTCATACATAGAAACATCAGGATAAGTTAAATGTTTTCTAACAGTATTACTCTTTTTAAAGAAAGTTTCTTTTATTTTTCTTGCAAATATCATATTATTTTCCTTTCAAATCTAATATTTTATTTCTTAATATTTCATTTTCTTTATCTAAATCATTTTTAACTTTATAAGGTTTACCATATTTAACTTTAACAGATTTTCTAAATAATTTATATTTACCTGTTATAGCAAAAGGAACTATATAAGAATCAGTCTTACTAGCAAAAGATACAGCACCATATTTAAATGGTAATAATTCATCTTTAGACTTATTTACTGTTCCTTCTGGAAATATTCCTATTACATGTCCATTATTTAGTACATTAATAGTTTCATTTTTAGCATTATTATCATGTATAGACCTATCTACTGGAATACATGCCATACTTCTAAAAAAACTATTCTTAAATTTAGTATTAAATAATTCTTTTTTAGCAAGAGTATGAACTATTCTATCAGGAATACAAATCATTATATATGCATCTCTATTACTAGTATGATTTCCTGCTAGAATAACACTCCCTTTAGAAGGTATATTTTCTTTACCACTAACTTCTACTCTAAATAATAATTGAAGTAATGGTCTACATATAAATCTAACGATTTTATATATTCTATATTTCATATACTCTCCTCAAAAATATTATATCACTATTTCAATCTTTTTAAAAACAATAGAAAACAGCTCTTTACAGAACTGTTATTTCTTACTTAAATTAATAATCATAATATGTGCTGGATTATTAATTCTAATTGGTAATATATCAGAATATCCTATTCCTCTAGATACAATCATTTTCATTTTATCTATGTTATATAAACCATTACTATATTTTGGAAAGAATTTATATTCTGGCGATAATAATGGCCATGGTAATCTAACAACCCCACCATGAACATGACCACTAATCATTAAATCAAACCCATATTCAGAAAATGGTTCTGGTATTAAAGGATTATGATTTATTAAAACATTATAATTTTTAGAATTAATTTTTCCTAATTTACTTTCAATAACCTCATTAGTTATTTTAGCTTTCTTTCTATGATAATATTTCTTTTCATAAAATATACCATTTAATCTAACATTCTTAGATAGATATAAATTATCATTATTAAGAATTTTAACTCCAGTATTTAATACAAGTCTTTTATATTTTCTAGATATTTTATTATTAACATATGTTTCATGATTACCATATGTATAATAAACATTATATTTCTTTAATTTCTTACATAAATCAATAAATATATCTATCTTTTTAAATGCTTTATCTTCATTCTTATATTTTCCGTTAATAGCATCTCCACTAATTAAAATATAATCAGGTTTTTCTCTATTTACTATATCTAATATTTTATTATTAATATTTTTTCTATCATGCATATCACTTAATACTAATAATTTAATATCTTTATCTATTCTCTTATCAGTAATATTATAATTTACTACATCTATTTTAATATAACTATATATATCTAGAATTATAAATATTACTATTAATAATATAATTATATATATAATATAGCAATTATTATTAGATTCTTGTTTCTTAATATCATCTAATATATTTATATTAGAATTCTTATTATTAATGTTAATTCTAAATATATCTTTATCATATAATAATCTAACATCTAAATATTTATCTTTCTTAAAATTACTGATATTTAATGTAATAATACTATGTTCTATATCTTTATTAGCTCTTACTTTAGAATTACTATGTATATATACATCAAATATATTAGATTTAATTGGTAATCTTAAAGTAATTATTCCATCCTTAATATCATGATTAAAATTATATAAATATCTATAATATATTTCAGCAGCATCATTATGTTTAACACACAAATTAAGTATTGTATATTCAATATAATAAATATCTCTATGATCAAAAGTTAAATATACATATTTTCCATCATCTCTTTCAAGATAATTATTAATTGGTGTTACATAATTAATAGCAAAATTGTCATTATAAAACTCATTTAAATTATTAATATCTTCTAATATTCCAACTTTCTTAACTAATATAGTTGTTCCATTATAAATATCATCTATTTCATTTTTATAATAAATACTAAATTCTTTATCAATATTTTTTAAATCAATAACTTCTCTTACTATTAAATTACCTGAAATATCTACTTCAGAATCTAAAAGTAATTTATCAATATCAGCAGCTTTGATAAATATAGGCATAAATAATAAAATTGTCATTATAACTATTTTTTTCATAAGATTATTATACAATAAAAAAACACTTAATTCTATAATCAAGTGTTTTTATTAATTATTTAGCATTAGTTATTGCATATTCAATTTCATCATCAGTAAACCATGCCTCTTTTAATATATTTCTAATATAGTCTTCATCATAAGTAGGATTTTCTAAAAAACTTTTTGCACAAGCTAACGCATTAATTTTCCAATCAGCACTAAAGTTTTTACCAGTTTCAGTTGCTAATTCTACTGGAAAGCCTTCATCAAGTAAATTTGATCTTAATCCATATCTACTCATAATTGGACTAAAATTATACCAATATTTAGCAAAATCATTTGCACGATTAGTTTCATTATAGCTTGGTTTAACTGCTTTAGTATAACCACTATATACTTTTTTACCATTAACAATCATATAAGATCTAATTTTATAATAATATTTATTTGACATTACTTTAAAATAAACATAAGGGAATAGTTCATCATCTATTATTTTATATTTTTTAAAGTTTTTATTCTTTTTGGTACTTCTAAACACTTCATATCCATCAACTTTTTCATTAGCAAATCCCATTACTTGAACTGTATTTTTAGCAACATCAGTGTAATATACCTTTTGTGTTGGTGTTGATGGAATAGCTTTCTTACTAACTACGCTAGTCCATCCACTACAAATATCGCTTTCATTGCATGCCCTTACTCGATAATAGAATGTTGTTCCTGTTTGAACTGTATCAGTAAATAACAAAGATTTAGTTATACCAATAGTTCCAAAGTTTTTCTTTTTATTTGTACTTCTTTGTACTTCATAATATGTGGCAGTTTTTGATGACTTTAAATCTAAAGTTATTGTTTCAAAATTTGGAGATTTAATAGTTGGTTTTTTAGGTGTTGCTGGTCCAGTTATTGAACTTACTACATTACTCCATCCACCATATATTTTTTTGCCTTTAACTGTCTTATATGCTCTAACTCTATAATAATAAGTTGTGGCACTCTTTAATTTAGTATTATTAAAACTTAAAGTTCCATTTTTTGTTATAGTTTTTACTTTTTTAAATCCTTTAGTAGCATTAGTACTTCTTTGTACTTCATATCCTGTAACACTTACTTTATCCCAAGATATTTTAATATTTTTAGCACCTGTACTAACTACTTTAGCATTTTGAACTGCATCTGGTACTACTTTTTTACTAGCAATATTTGAATATCCAGTACATTTTGTTTCATTACAAGCTTTAACTTTGTAATAATATGTTGTACCATATGTTAATTTTAATTGCTCATAACTAGTAGCATCAGTAGAATTAAACTTAGTCCATTTCTTTTTATTAGTACTTCTATATACTTCAAATCTAGTTGCAGTTGGATTAGATTGCCAATTAATATAAAGTGTATTATTTGGTCCCTTAACCACCTCAATAACTGGTGTTTCTAATTCATAAACTACTGGTGTTGGATCTACTGGTGTTGGGTCTGGCACAGTTTGATTAGTTTCATCCGGTATAATTTGAGGTTCAGTTGCCTCAAAAATATACCTTATGTCTGGCCCTTCTTTTACAAAATCAGGGCCATCTAAAGCTATTGTATTTATTGTTATGTGATTATTAAATTCAGAATCAAATTCATAGCCATCTTCTAATTCTAATACAATAATTAATAAGTATCTTTCTTTTGCAACAAAAGATGTAACTGGAGTTGACTCCCCATCAAATGTACTTGCAACATACCAATTAGCTTCTTTTACTTTTACCCCTGCAGTTGTAGAAGTAATGCTGCTAGTATTAGCAGTTTGACCACCTACTGGAGCTGTTATTCCAGTAATATTGATTCCATTTATTTTGATTGGTTCTACAGGAATATCTTCCCAAAGATACTTAACAGTCATATTGCGATTAATTTCTGCGCCTACACCAAGTTCTTGTCTTACGCCATCTATTTCTATAGCTGCAAGTCTTTTTCCTTCAGGTGCAGTTACATCTTCCATTAAATCAGTTTCACCAAAAAAAGGAGCAAAAGGAACCCAGTACTTTGTTTCAGTTCCAAGTCCATTGTGATTTCCACCGTTATAATCAAAAGTTACCGCATATGTTGCTATACCTAAATCAATATAAACATAGCCCCCCCAAGTGAATCCACCATCTACAAATGAATGCCCACCTGTTATATCTTGACCATTGAAAACAATTTTTGTTTCATTTGAAAACTCATATCCTTCATCAAGTTGAACATATACTCTCATACCATAAGTTGTACTTTCATCAACAACTGTTGTAGGAGTTGTACCACCAAATGCATGCCACGCTGAAGCACCAGATGTATAATAAACCCAAATAGTGTTTGAACCATATTCTTGAATTGTTGCATGTGGTGTAGTTGTAGTTACAGAATATGCAGGTAAATCTCCTGCTATAACTCTTACAGTATCACTATTTAATTCAATAGTATCAATTGTCGTATTAACTATTGTAGAGTTTTCTGCATGTATATTAAGTGGCAATAATATAAATGCAAAAACTAATAAAAATAATAATCTTTTTTTCATATAATCTCCTCTCTATTTTATTATTTTCTATAATCATTATATAATTTTTGAAGATTATATTTCAATATACAGTTTTTTGACAATAAAAAAAGGAGTTATACTCCTAATTTCTCTTTTACTATAGAATTTACTAGTTTCATATCAGCTTTTCCTTTTAAACTAGCAAGTTCTTTCATAATATTACCCATATCTTTCATAGATGTAGGTTTTAATTTATCAAATGCTTTATCTATTTCTTTTCTAACATCATCTTCAGATAATTGTTCAGGTAAATATTTACTTAATAAAGCAATTTCTCTTTCAAGTCCATCTACTAGGTCTTGTCTATTACCTTTTTTAAATTCTTCAATGCTTTCTTTGTGAGTTTTAATTTGTTTAGCAACAACATCAATTACAACTTCATCACTAGCATTATTTCTTTCTAATTTGTTATTTACTAAATATAAATCAATAGCTGATTTTAATAATCTTAATGTATTTAAACTATCTTTATCTTTAGCTTTCATAGCAGTTTTCATATCTTCTGCTACTTGTTCATATAACATATTCTACACCTCCAAAAAATTAATTTCTTTGTTTGTTATGTTTTTTAGCATTTCTAATAGCTTCTTTTTTAGCTTCCCTTCTAACAATTCCAGGTTTAGAATATTCTTTTCTTTTTTTCATTTCAGTAGGGACTCCACTTCTTTGAACTTTCATCTTGAAGCGTTTTAGTGCGCCTTCAACATTTCCGTCTTTAACTTCTACTCGTGTCATTCTTCTTCCCTCCCTTCATGACAATGTCAATTATAGTACAAAAAGTGTATAATTTCAAGTAAAATAAAGAATAAATCAAATATTTTTTATATAAAAATTGATATAATTTTTATAGGTGATAAAAAATGTATCAAAATAAGTCTAAAATAGCAGTTATTGTTATATTTTTTATAGTAGCAATACTGCTTGTTATATTAATGGTAGTTTTGATTAATAATGCTAATAAACCTGAACCAGTTCCGGAAATAAATCAAACAGAACTTGAATATAATGAAACCAAAAAGAAATTTAATCAAACTTTATTTGATTATAAGATGGTTAGAAGAACTAATAATTATTACAATAGCAATTATTTAATTAGTCCATTAGCTTTAGGTTATACAGTTAAAATATTAGAAAGTGGTTCTAATGGAAAAACTAAACAAGAATTAACTGAATTAATTAATAGCAACTATGCTCTACCTAAAGTAAGAAATATAGATAAAAAAATTAGTATTGCTAATGCAGTATTTGTAAATACAGTTTATAAAGGAAAAGTTAATAATAGCTTTATTAATTCAATAGAAAGCCAATATGGTGCTAATACTATGTATGATAGTTTCTCTTCTACTGATGGTATTAATGGTTGGGTTAATGGTAAAACATTTGGATTAATACCAAGAGCATTAAGCATGGTAGATAGAAATGCTGGACTTGCTATGGTAAGTACATTAACACTTGATATTGAATGGAAAAATAAAATGGATTCAAAGTATACTCACTCTGCTCCATTTACTAAAATAGATAATACTAAAATTGATGTTGCTACAATGTATGATAAAAATAACTTTGGTTATTTAGAAAATGCTAATGCAAGAGGTATTGTAAAACACTTTGTTGTTTATGATGCTAATACTGGTACATATGCAACAGCTGAATCTAATAATAAAGTTGAATTAGAATATATAGCTATATTACCAAAAGGTAACATAAATGATTATATTGATATCTTAGATCAATATGAATTAAGTAGATTAATATCTACAGTTAAAACAAGTAATGAATCAACTGATCTAGTTATGAATATACCAAAATATCAATATGAATTTGGATTAGATAGAATAAAAGATATATTTAATGATTGCTATGTTTCAAAACCATTTGAAGAAGATGCAGACTTCTCTAATATATTACCTGGTTTATATTTAAAAGATATATATCATAAGAATTATTTAGAATTGGGAGAAAATGGTACTAAAGCTACTCCTGTTACTTTAAAAAGAGTTACAGATGTCGTAGATGAAACAAAACAAACAATACAAATTGATTTTAATACTCCATTTATTTATTTAGTTAAAGAAAAAAATTCAACTAATTTATGGTACTTCGGAATTGTATATGAACCTATGTTATGGGATGAGTATGCTAAGTTAATTGAACAAGCTGAACGTGAAGCTGAAAGAAAGAAAAGAGGATATTAAAAAAACATCAGTGAAAAACTGATGTTTTTATTTTGAATTAATTTATTTTATTTGACTCATTACTTCTTCAGCAAAGTTATCATTTCTTTTTTCCATACCTTCGCCTACTTCGTATTTAACAAGTTTAACTAATTCACATTTATTATTTTCTAAATATTGTTTAACTGTTAAACCAGAGTCTTTAATAAATGCTTGTTCTTCTAAAACTGTTTCTTCATAGAATTTTCTAATTCTACCTTCAACAATTTTATCAGCAAATTCAGGTTTTTTACCTTCATTTATTACTTGTTCTTTAATAACTGATTTTTCATGTTCTAAATCTTCTGCTGGAACTGAATCAATTGTAGTATAAAGTGGTCTCATAGCAGCAGCTTGCATAGCAACATCTTTTGCTACTTCTTCATTGTCACCTTTAACAACTGTTAATGATGCAATTTTACCACCCATATGTAGATATGATCCAAATACTTCTCCTTTAGATTTTTTAACCATTTCAAATCTTCTTAAAGAAATCTTTTCACCTATTTTAGCAGTAGCATTAACTATTAAATCATTTAGAGTTTCACCTTTGCAATCTAATGCTAAAGCGCTTTCTAAATCTGTAGCTTTACTTCCTAAAATAGTGTTTCCTATTTTATCTAATAATTCTTTAAATTCTGAGTTCTTAGCAACAAAGTCAGTTTCAGAGTTTAATTCAACTACTACTGCATTATTACCTTTAATATAAATATTTGATAAACCTTCTGCTGCTATTCTTTCAGCTTTTTTAGCAGCTTTTGAGATTCCCTTTTCTCTTAAATAATCGATTGCTTTATCCATATCTCCATTACTTTCAACTAAGGCTTTTTTGCAATCCATCATTCCAGCGCCAGTTCTTTCTCTTAAGTCTTTTACCATACTTGCTGTAATATCCATATTATCCTCCTAATTTAATGCTGAAACTAATTCATCTTTTTTCATTGTAGAATAACCTGTAAGACCTTTTTCTTTAGCAATTTTCTTTAATTCTGCTACAGTCATACTAGCATAATCAACTTTTTCTTCTTTTGCTTTCTTTGCAGGTTTTTCTTCTTTTACTTCTTCTTTAGTTTCAGTTTCTTCTTTTACTTCTTTTTTAGCTTTTTTAGCTGGTTTTTCTTCTTTAGCTTCTTCGAAGTTATCTAATTCTACTACTTTAGTTTCAACTTTGATTTCTTTAGCAGCTTTAACTGCATTTTCATCTTCAGTTACATAATCTACAAGTTCTAGACCATTAGCTTCACAAACTGCATTAGCTAAAACTCCAAGAACAACTTTAACGCTTCTTACAGCATCATCATTTGCTGGAATTGGGAAGTCTACATCATCTGGATCACAGTTAGTATCAACGATACCAAATACTGGGATATGTAATTTTCTAGCTTCTCTAATAGCATTAATTTCTACTCTTGGGTCAACTACTATGATAGCTCTAGGTAATTGTTCCATACCTCTGATACCACAAAGTAATTTATTTAATTTTTCATATTCTTTTTGAATTTTAGCAACTTCTTTTTTAGGAAGTAATTCGAATTTACCATCAGCTTCCATTTTTTCAATTTCAGCTAATCTTTTAACTCTTTCTCTAATTGTTCTAAAATTAGTTAAAGTACCTCCTAACCATCTTTCAGTTACATAAAAACTTTGACATCTTGTAGCTTCTTCGATACTAGCATCTTTAGCTTGTTTCTTAGTACCTACAAAAAGAACCTTACCATTATTTTCACATGCTTTAAGAAGTTCTGCGTAAGCTTCTTCTATTTTTTCAACAGTTTTTTGTAAATCAATAATATGAATTTCATCTCTTGTAGTAAAAATAAATTCTTTCATTTTTGGATTCCATCTTTTAGCTTGATGTCCAAAATGAGAACCTGCTTCTAATAAATAACTTTTAGCAATTACTGTCATTTTCTTTTCTCTCCTTTCGTTTTTTTCTTCTGTATATCTTTTAATATTAATATCCACTTATTACTAAGCACTAGAATATTAAATCAATATACATGTCTTTTTTCTTAAAGCCAATTTATTTTAGCATAATTTATACCAAAATAAAAGAGTTTTTTTAAAAAACTCTCTATAAACAACTTAAATCCAACCCTGCTATTTTACCTATTATCTTAATTAGTGATGGAAATATACCAATTACTACTAAAATAATAAATAATTGAATTGCTTTTTTATATGCTTTTTTAAGAGCATCTGCATCATCTGATGCTACTGCTGGAACAAATGTAAGCATTCCAGATACTATTGCTATAATAGCACCAGCTATTCTAATTAATGTAATGAATAAATGAATGATTTTTACTAGGTTTGGTCCTACTAATTCACTACATGTCATTCTCTCAAAAGGTATATCAAGCCCAGTACCATTAATAGCTAAATCACTAGCATTAACTTTATACATGACAAAAAAACATAAAAATATAAATATAATTTTAAAAATATTATTAATTCTTATTTTCATATTTTTCGCTCCTTTTTAGGCTTTAATATTTTAACATATTAAAGAAAAATTGCAATACTTTACAATTATTTATTTAATGAATGGAAAAAAATTAATAAATATAGTATAATTATATAAGGTGATTTTGATGAGCAAATCCTCATATGGAAATAGAGGTATGTTTTTAGAAAATATTATTAATGATTCTAATACTTATTACAATAGTATTGATAAATGCTTAATATTTAAGAAACCTACTCCAATTAAAGTTTTAAATGTAACTTATCCAACTGATAAATCACACTTAATTGATAAAGCTGTATATTCAAGTATATCAACTCTTGATTATAATGGAATATATAGAGAAAAATATATAGAATTTGATGCAAAAGAATGTCATAATAAGACTTCTTTCCCTCTTTCTAATATTAAAGATCATCAATTAGAACATATTAAGAAAGTAATATTACAAAAAGGAATTGTTTTTATTATCATTTTTATTAATAATGAATTTTATTTATTAAAAGGAGATACAATAATTGACTTTATCAAAAATAATGATAGAAAATCAATAGAATATGAATATATAAAAAATAATGGATATAAGATTAATGAGAGTTATACTCCAAGATTAAAATATTTAGATGCTGTTGATATGGCATATTTTTAAGGAGATGTTATGGCAGGTAAAATTAATTTTAAAAAACTGATTAAGAAAAAAGAAAAAGATGAAAAAATTAAAAAAGAAAGAATTAAATTAACTAAAGAAGAAAAGAAAAAAGAAAAGAAACCTAAAAAACATAGAAGAAGATTTAGATTCTTTTATTGGTTATTAGTATTAATTGTATTCTTTTCACTTTGCGTATTTATAGCAGGAGTTGGATTTTGCTATTACATAGTTAAAAGTGCTCCAGAATTTGACGTAGACAAGATGTTTGAAAAAGAAGCTACTAGATTATATGATTCTAAAGGAGTTTTATTTGCAACACTAGGTACTGAACAAAGACAAAAAATTAAATATGAAGATCTTCCTGAAGTATTAGTAGATGCAATAATAGCAACAGAAGACTCAAGATTCTTCCAACATAATGGATTTGATGCACCAAGATTCTTAAAAGCTTCTATAAATCAAGTCCTAGGACGTGGTGGCGGTGGTGCTTCTACTATTACAATGCAACTTTCTAAGTTAGCATTTACAAGTACTGAATCATCAGGTATCGAAGGTATTATAAGAAAGTTTACTGATATTTATATGTCTGTATTCAAAATGGAAAAATACTTTACTAAAGAAGAATTAATAGAATATTATGTAAATACTCCATGTTTAGGTGGAAGTATATATGGTGTTAAACAAGCTAGTCAATATTATTTTGGTAAAGACGTTGGAGATTTAAACTTAGTTGAAGCTGCTCAAATAGCTGGTATGTTCCAATCTCCTAATGGATATAACCCATATAATAATCCTAATGATGCTAATGATAGAAAAAATACTGTTTTATATTTAATGAAAAGACATGGTTATATTACAGATGAAGAATATAAAGCTGGTACTTCTATTAAAATAAAAGATATGTTAGCTGAAGGTGGTAATACAACTACTAATGAATATCAAGGATTTATAGATACAGTTGTTCAAGAAATAATTAATAGAACTGGTAATAACCCATATGATGTTCCAATGGATGTATATACTACTATGGTTACTAAGAAACAAGATGTAATTAATAAATTCTATAAAACATATAAATTTAAAGATGCTAAAATTGAAGTTGGCGTTGGTATGATTGATAATAAAACTGGTGCTATCCTAGCAGTTGGTGCTGGTAGAGATAAATCAAAAGCCATGACATTAAATGTTGCTACATTTGATGGTCAAACAAAACGTATGCCAGGTTCAACAATTAAACCAATATTAGATTATGGTCCTGCATTTGAATATGCAAATTTAAGTACATATGGACCATTCATAGATGAAAAAACTAAATATGGTAGTGGTTATATGAGAAACTTTGGTGGATCATATAGTGGATTTAAATCAATGAGAGATTGCTTAAGAAAATCTATTAATACTTGTGCACTACAAGCATTTAGAATGACATCTAATGAAGAAAAGATAGAATTTGCTACTAATTTAGGATTGGATTTTGGAAATATGACTTATTTACCAGATTCATATTCAATCGGAGCTGTTAACTTAGTATCACCTGTTGATTTAGCTGCTGCTTATGCTGCTTTTGGAAATGGTGGATATTATACAGAACCTCATTCATTTACTAAATTAATATATAGAGAAACTGAAGAAGATTATACACTTAACTTAGAAAGAAAAAGAGTTATGAAACCTCAAACAGCATACTTAATTACAAGTGTACTTGTTGGAGCAACATCTTCATATACTCATGTATCAGGAACTCAAATAGCTACTAAGACTGGTACTACTTCATATGATAGTAGCTTACTTAAGAAATATGGTTTAACTAGTACAGTTATTCCAGATTCATGGACATCAAGTTATAGTCCTGATTATGCTATTGCTATTTGGTATGGTTATGCTGATGGATTAAATCCTGATACAGTAAAACATAAATGGTATTTAAAGAATGGACATGCTAGTTCAGAAAGACTTAAAATACAAGGTAAATTATGTAATCAATTATATGAAAAGAATTCTAAATTTAAATCATCTGGTGGTATATCAAGTGCTAAAGTTGAATTAGAGACTATTCCAGCACAATCACCTAGTGAAAATACTCCAAGTAATTTAGTTGGATCATTCCTATTTATTTCAGGAACTGAACCAAGTGAAAAATCTACAAGATTTGCTACTTTAACTAACCCATTATCAGCAACTTATTCAATGGGAAATAATCAAATAAATGTATCATGGACTTCACCTGGTACTCCAAGTGCTATTGATCCTGAATACTTAAAGAATTATTTCGATACTAATTATGGTGAATGGGCAGAACAATATTATAATAAACGTATTAAATATAATACTAATAACATTGGAAACTTTGGATTTGATGTATATCTAACAAGTGGTGAATCATCAACATACGTTGGATGGACAGAAGGAACATCTTATACTATAGATACTAATAAATATCCTGGAATATATGATGGAGTTATTATTAAGAGTGCATACTCTATATTTAAAAATAATGCATCATCTGGATATAAATTAGTATTTACTCCTGAATTTAATGTAAATGATGTTAATGTTTCAATGATGGGACTTACTCAAACACTTAGTGTTGGAGATAAATACTCTACTTTAACTAAGAGTGCTGTAGATAGCATTACATTAAATGGTAATAGTATTATAGAAGAAGTTGTTGGTTTATCAGTAAGTGCTAATAACATATCTAAAGAAGGTGGAAGCTCTAATGTAGCAGTTGATGATGTTACTAAGAGTGCTGGAACATATAAAGTTGATTATAGTGTTTACTTCACATATAAAGGTAAATCTGTAAGTAAATCATTTACTCAAACAGTAGTAGTTCAATAAAATAAAAAATAGTTACGAAAGTAACTATTTTCTTTTGCATATATTTTTTAATTTACAATTATCACATTTAGGATTTTGACTAGTACAATTATATCTACCAAATAATACTAATTGACTATTTACTCTATTCCATTCATTTTCTTTAAAATACTTTTTTAATTTCTTTTCAGTTTTTAATACATCATCTTTTTTAGTAGTAATTCCAAGTCTTTTTGAAACTCTAAATACATGAGTATCTACTGCAAAAGATGGTTCATCAAATAAATGTGCTAATACTACACTAGCTGTTTTTCTGCCAACACCAGGTAAATGTTCTAAATATGATCTATCATTAGGGACATATCCTAGTTTTAATAATTCACTAACTATTAATTTAAAATTATGAGATTTAACTCTATGAAAACCAATGGGTTTAATATACTGTGATATTTCTTCTTCACTTAATGTATTTAATTTTTCTAAACTATCATACTTTTCATATAATTCTTTAGTAACTTTATTTACTCCTTTATCTGTTGTTTGAGCAGATAACATTACTGAAAGAACTAATTCATAGTCTTTTGAATAATTAAGTTCACATTTTGGATTTTCATATAATTCATTTAAATAATTAGTTATTATTTCTTTATTCAGTTTAATCTACCTTCTTTATATAGTAACCATATACATTATTTCCATATAATAATTCTAAATATGGATATCTTTGCAACATATTTTCTTTTGTTAAATCATCTTGTTTATGTATTTCATATACATTTCCATATGCTATACCTTGTTTATATGAATAAGGAACAGCTACTATTACTTCTTTACATCTTTCTAGAGCATATCTAAGTACTCTATCTGCTTCAAATACTTCTAGATGTTCAATTATATCTCCAAATATAATAATATCGTAAAAATCGTATTTAAAATTCCTTATATCTTCATTATATACATTTTCATATCTATCTGCTAAATGATTATCTTCAATATTTGGTTTAAATACTTCAACAGCATCTATATGTTCAAAATAGTCATGTAATAGATTGAAGTATGTTCCAGAACCTGCTCCTACATCTAATACTTTAGCATTCTTATCAAATTTACTTTCTAAATATTCCTTAACCTCTTTTTTATAATATCCTAATGATACTCCATGCATTCTTTCTTCCTCCAAAATTAATCATTATCATCTAACCAGTCATATTCAAATATTTCTGTATTTGAATCATCCTCTTTAACACGTTTTTTAACCCCATCCTTTGACCAAGAATAAATAATCTTGTCAATATACTTAAAATTCCTAACACCGTTTAAAACAGCTTCTTTTAAAGCATTTTTAATAGTTTCTTTTTTAACACCCTTTTCTATCCAATTATTAATCATTTCAAATTCCATTGGTGATAAAGTTCTACCAAATTCACTCTCAAATAATGAATATATATCATTATTATCTTTATCAGTTTTCTTATTAAATACTAATCTATCATATAAAGGATCTAATTTAATTCTTTCAATTACTTCCCCATTCTTATTAGTAACATCAAGTTCAATATATTTTTTATTTAATAAACTACTGAAATTAGATACAATTTCTTCTTCAGTTAATCCAACTTTATCTTTAATATCTTCTGTATCTAAACTAGGAGATACATTTATAAAATATAAAACAAGTAAAAACTCCTTTAGACTAATATCTAAAGAACCAATACACTTTATTATATTTGAATTAATAACAAAGTCTTTACTTTTAAATGCATCTCTTAATTCACTCATCTTATTCTTAAAAACTCCTCTATATCATCTCTATTATTTCTAAGTTTACCTTCCATAATATTTCTCTCTATTAATTTGTAAACTCTTTTGAAATCTCTTACATTTATATATCTTAACATTATATCTATAGTAATATCAATATCAAATAAACTATGTAACTCTTTCATTTCATATAATGCTTTTAATTTATCATTTATACCTAATATACTAGCAGCATTATATAATACTTCTTCCTTATATCTATCAATATCTTCTATACCAATATCACTTTTTTCAAGTAATTTATTTATAGCATTAATTATTCTTCTATCTCTTTTAGATAATGGTAATGTAGTATCTATTTGAGCCCATACTCCATATTTATTATAAACATCATTTATATTTCCGAAAGAAATATTTAAGTATTTAGATAAACCATATCTATTACATAAATAGAAAAACTTATTATAACAAGAACTATCAAATATTTTATCTAGTTCTTTTTTCTTAAAATCATCACTAACATCTTTAAGAAAATAATTATATTTTGAAATAAAATCTATTATTTCTGGATCTAAATCAAAATCTAGTACACAAGATAGTCTAATAGCTCTTAATATTCTGGTTTTATCTTCATTAAATTTTGTATTAATATCCCCTACTACTTTAATAATTCTACTATCCAAATCACGTTTAGCCCCTAGCATATCTACTAAATATCCATTTTTATCAATAGCAAAAGTATTAATAGTAAAATCTCTTCTTAATAAATCAGTTCCAAGATTCTTAGCAACTTTCAATTTAACAGGTTTATTATCTCTATACTCTAATTCTTTTCTATAAGAAGTTATAGTATATGTAATATCACCTTCTTTAAAATGATATGCATAAAAATCTCTAAATGCAGTTCCCCTTTCCTTAAAAATACGAATAATATCATCTATTGTTGCATTAGTACATATATCTATATCATTAGAAGTCATACCAAGTAAATAATCTCTAACATATCCACCAACAATATATGCTTCAAAACCCTCTTTAACTAATGACTCTATTATTTCTTTCATACCATCATTTTAACACAAAATAAAAAGTACATAAAGTACTTTTAATATAAGAAAAAGAAAGCCTAATGGCTTTCTATTAATTTAAAGCGTCTTTTAATTTGCTTCCAGCTTTAAATCCAGCAACAACTTTTGCAGGAATTTTAATGCTCTTCTTAGTTAATGGATTGATTCCTGTTCTAGCAGCTCTTTTTTTAGCTGTGAAAGTTCCAAATCCAACTAAAGCAACTTTTCCTTCTTTTTTAAGTCCAGTTGTAACTCCTTCAATTGTTGCATCTAATGCTCTACCAGCATCAGCTTTAGTAAGTCCTGCTTTGTTAGCAATGAATTCTACTAATTCAGTTTTACTCATCGTAAATTACCTCCCATTATTTATTAGCATCTTTTTTGCATACGATGCTTACATATTAATTGTAGCATATCACCATTAAAAAGCAAGTTTTTTTTAATATTTTCCCCAAAATACAACAAAAAAAGGTAAAAAGTATACACTTATTTACCTTATATGCTATTTATCACAATTTGGACAATAAACACTATTATTTTTCTCTACCATTAGTTCACCACAATTATCACATATTTCGCCTGTTGGTTTATCCCACAAAGCATACTTACATTTTGGATAATTATTGCATCCATAGAATATTTTACCCTTTTTAGTTTTCTTTTCTATAATCTTATGTCCACACTTAGGGCAATCACATATTTCAGTTACTTGTTTTTCTTCCTTTTGTACATACTTGCACTTTGGATAATTAGAACAAGCTACAAATTGTCCAAATCTACCAGTTCTATATACTAGAGGACTTCCACATTCTGGACAAGTATCACCTGTTTCTTCAGCAGCAGTTTTTTCTACTTCTTTAAGTGCTTTATCATACATAGGTTTAAATGAATTCCAAAATGTATTTAATATTTCATACCATATACTCTTACCATCTGCTATAACATCTAAATCATCTTCCATATTAGATGTATATTTAACATTGATAATTGATGAGAAACTTTGTTGTAATTTATCATTTACTTCAAATCCTATTTGAGTTGGTACAAACTTCTTATCTTTAATAACTACATTTTCATCTTTTAATTTATCAATAATAGTAGCATATGTACTAGGTCTACCTATACCATTCTTTTCCATTTCTTTAATTAAAGATGCTTCAGTATATCTAGGTTTAGGTTCAGTAAAATGTTGTTTAGCTTCAACTTTAGAACATACTATTACTTTAGATTTATAATTTGCAAAATCAGGTAATATTACATCTTTAATTTCTTTATATTCTTTATATACTTTTAAATAACCATCAAATATATATATTTGACCATTAGCTTTAAATATATATCCATTATTTTCTAAATCAACTGTTGTAGTATTAACAATTGCATCAGCCATTAAACTAGATAATGTTCTAGCATATATTAAACTATATAACTTATATTGATCAGTAGTTAAATACTTTTTCATAGATTCTGGTGTTCTATAAATACTAGTAGGTCTAATAGCTTCATGAGCATCTTGAACATTCTCAGTCTTTTTAGCAGATTTAGCATAACCCACATATTCTTTTCCATAATTATCTGCTATATATTTTTTAGTATCACTAACAAATACATCTGAAAGTCTAATAGAATCAGTTCTCATATATGAAATTAAACCAACTCTTTCACTACCTATATCAACACCTTCATATAATGTTTGTGCTACTTGCATAGTTTTTTTAGCAGGAAAGCCAAGTCTATTAGAAGACATTTGAGTCATAGTACTAGTAGTAAATGGTAGTTCACTAGGTTGTTTCTTTTGTTTAGACTCTACATTATCTATATTATATGCATTAGATAACTTACTAATTATTTCATCAGCTTCTACTTTAGACTTAACTTCTATATCTTTACCTTGATATTTTTTAAGTTCAGCTTTAAAATCTTTAAAATCAGCTTCAATTGTATAATATTCTTCAGGTATAAAGTTTTCTATTTCTCTTTCTCTATCCACAATAAGTTTTAAAGCAACACTTTGTACTCTACCAGCATGTTTACCTTTAGTCTTATACATAACAAACTTAGATAATAAAAAACCTATAATTCTATCTAAAATACGTCTTGTTTCTTGAGATTTAACTAAATCATCATCAATCTTTCTTTGATGAGTAAATGCTTCTTTAATAGCGCCTTCTGTAATTTCATTAAATACTACTCTATCATAGTCACTATCTTTTAAACCAAGAACTTCTTTTAAGTGCCAAGAAATAGCTTCTCCTTCTCTATCAGGGTCGGTAGCAAGAATAACATGACTAGCGCTTTTACATTCTTTCTTTAAATCATTAACTAATTTAGTTTTACTTAATTTACCTTTACCTTTAATAATGTCATAACTAGGTTTAAAATTATTTTCTAGATCCACTCCTAGACCATATTTACCTGTTGTTGTTAAATCACGTATATGTCCCATAGAAGATAATACTTTGTAATCGCTTCCTAAGTATTTTTCAATTGTATGGCTCTTACTAGGGCTTTCTACAATTACTAAATTTTTCATATTCTTTTCCTTCATAAAATTAATATTATATTTTTAAAAAATTTTTGTCAAGTTTATTTTTAATCATGTAAAAAGAACTATTTCTAGTTCTTACATCCATACACCATAGTATATAGCAAGCATTGCTAGTGCAAAACCAACTATTAAAAATACTTTAACTATATCAGTTTCTTTATATCCAAGTTTTTCAAAATGATGATGTATTGGTGCCATTAAAAATACTTTCTTTTTAAATTTCTTAATAGCTGTTAATTGAATAATAGATGATAATGCTTCCATTACAAATACACCGCCTATAACAGCAAGGGATAATTCGTGTTTAGTAAGTATTGCTACTGCAGCAAGTGTTGCTCCTAAAGCTAAAGATCCAGTATCACCCATAAATACTTTAGCAGGATGTGAATTATATACTAAGAATCCTAAAATACTACCAGCAAGTACAAAACAGAAAATAGCTATATCTTCATTTCCACTTATCCAAGTAGTACCCCAAGACAATATTCCAAAACTTAAGAATGCTATTAAGGATAATCCACCAGCAAGTCCATCAAGTCCATCAGTTAAATTAACTGCGTTAGATGATCCTACTAATAAGAATAAGATAAATAATCCATAAAGCCATCCTAAATTAACATTTATTCCAAGAGATGTAATAACTAAATATGCATCTCCTCCACCTCTCATATAAATATAGAAGAATACTAATGCTATTAATACTTGCACAAATAATTTAGTTGGTATTGATAAACCATCATTATTTTTAGCTCTAACTTTTAAATAATCATCTACAAATCCAAGAATTGCATATGATACAAATACAAATAATATAATTAAAACATTTGAATTAATTACAACACTACCTCTTAAATATAATACTAACATTGTAATAATAGTAGGTATTATAAATATTAAACCACCAATAGTTGGTGTACCATTCTTAGATGCATGAGCAAATGCTGTAAAACTACTTATACTTTGCTTACAATTTAATTTCTTAAGCATAGGTATTAAAAACCATCCTACTCCTACTGCTACAAAGAATGCAAGCATAAGTCCTAGTATACTTTTAGCAAGTATTAACATAATATCACTCCTCAATATAATTATACTTTAAATATCAATTATTTTTTAAAAAATGTATTTTTATCATGTAAAGTTAATGACTATATAGAAATAATAAAATTCTTCATTACTTCTTGTTTATCAAATCCAAACACCTTAATTTTTTCATCTAATAAACTTATTTTATATAATTTATCTATTATTTCATCATTAGAATATTTATTTACAAAAGGAAGTAACTTTTGAACTACATATTCATTTACTCCTAGTTTTCTAGATAAATCTTTATAATTCTCTTCTGAGTTTTTAACTTGAAATAATAATCTAAATTGTTTAGCAAGACCATCTATAATAATAGTTTCATCAGTAGAAGATGATAATATTTCATAAGATTCTAAAGCAGAAGCTATATTCTTATTTAGTATCTTTTCATTAAATGCAAATATTTCTTTTTCACTGCTCTTTGATACTGCGTCGTCTATTTCATCATTATTAACAATACTATGATCACCTTTATATAATATTAATTTATTAGATTCATTTATTGTAATATCTACATTATTATCACATAAGAATAATATTCTAGATACTTGATCATAAGTAATATCAATATTATGGCTTTTAAATAAATCTTCTATATAACTATGTAATGATCTATAATCCATTTTTTCACATTTAGTTATCTTACATTTTTCTTTTAATAATTTAATTAATTTTTTTCTTTCATCTAATGAATCATCTATGCATCTTAAAATAATATGATTATCATTCATATTATCAATATATCTAATAAAAGCGTCTTCTTCTGTTTCACTTAATTTTTTAAATGAAAAAGAAGATACAATAACTAATTTCTTTTCATTAAATAAATCTACATAATTAACTTCATTTAATATATCTATAAAATCTATATCATTGAAATCATATCTAATTATATTATCTATTTTTAAATCAGAAATTAATTTTTCTATCTTACTATTTAATATATTAATATCTTTTCCTAAAAATACATATATCATTATTTATCCTTTATAATTATACTTCTTACTCCAAAATCAATAACAAAGTCTTTTACATCATCTATTTTATTATTATTAACATAAACAACTTTATTCTTAATATTAATTTTTAATGCTTTTAATAACTCATATAATGATGAATATATTTTTACTTTAACAATAGTTGGTTTACCATCATTAATAGTAATAATAGTATTATCATACATATAATCTAAGTGTATTGCTTTATGAATAGCAAGTATTTCTTCTATACTATAAAATACACAATTATCATCTTTAAACTTTCTATTTGAATTAACAATACATATATTTAAAAATGCATTTATATATTTTTCATATGCAGTTATAGAATATAGATCATTCTTATCTATACATATATAACAGTTTTTCATATTAAAAATATCTAAAAATTCATCTATAGCTTCTAGTATTTGTTCATATGATTCATAATTAATAACCATATCACCTAAATCATATTTTTTATTATATAAAGATGTTACTACTAAAGTAGTTTTACTATTTATTTTTTTATTTAAATTATATTTAGCTAAAGATTCTATAATATCTGCTTTTTTTAATTTACTTATACTTTTGAAAGGATTTAATTTTTCTCTTTTATCAATAAAATTATTTTCAATAACAAGAGTATTAGATTTTTTATTTAAAAAACTCATTTCTCTTGTTCCAATTATTTTTCCACTAACTGGACTAAATAATCTTTTACCATCATTATTTTGACCCAAATAATAGTTATTTTGTACTAATTTACTTCTCTTAATATGAAGTAAATCCATTCTATCAAATGGTACATAAATAAACTCTGGTGATAAATAAGTTATATATTTTTGTATTTCTTTACTCATGTTTTTCCCTCTAAAAATATTATATATTATATTGCTTAAAAAAAGAAGTAAAATTACTTCTATTTAATACAATTATCATATATTTCTCTAAGATGTTTTTTGTTTAATATTTTTTCTCCATTATCTTTTAATTCTTTAAAAACAATTTCTAAAAAATTACTCATTTTAGGATTAATCATATATCCATCTTTTCTTTCAATGAAATATTTATAAGATTGTCCATCATCATAATGTCCTTCATTATATATTTTACATGCTGCTATTCTATCGCAAACCATTTCAACCATATATTTAAACGGAATAATTGGTGTTTTAACAGGAGCTGCATAATCATACCAATATTCAAAATGATGTTTATTACGTCCAAAATGATGTAACCATGCTGTAGAATAACCTACATCTTTTTTAGCTGCTAATAATGGACTATATTTACCTTTAGATTTTTTATAATATTTAACTGATTCTCTAATTTCTTCTATTGAATACTTAGATAAATCATGAGTTAAACCTCTCCATATAAATCCACATTTACAACATAATTTAAATACTTCAAATCTATGTTTTCTAACAACACGTAAGTGTTTAAAGAAATATTTCATTTTTTACTCCTTTAAAAATATCAATATTTCTATTGATATCTTTGCATTTGTTTCATTAATTGATTAACTTGTTTTTGACTAGGTTGTCTACCCATTCCTCTCATTAATGTTTTTATCATTTCTTCACTAATTGGTGGGTTTTCTTTTAATTGTTTTTGAAACATATGCTTAGCAATGAAAAATCCTGCTACTAAACCACCAATAATACCTACTACTAAATATAATATATCACGCCACATTTGTAATCCCTCCTAGAAATAATTTTATCAATTTTAATTATATTAAGCAACTAATTCTTTTTAGTATCCTTTACTGTAGAATTATCTTCTTCTTTTTTGTATTTATCTTCAAGTTCTACTTCAAGAGTATCACTTTCTATACTATCTCCTTCTTTAATAGAAGATTTAACAACATAACCATATCCAATAAAGCTTGTATTTAGATTTAACATATTAGCAAGAGTAGTTACTTCACTTCTAGACCAACCCTTAATATTAGGCATTTTATATTCATCACCATTAGTACGTAAAAATACCTTATTATTTAGATTTAAACTAGTGTTACTACTAGGATATTGTTCAATTACTTTTTCTCCATTACCAATAATAATTGGTTTTAATTTTAATTCTTCTAATTCAGCTTTAACACCCTCTACAGGCTTATTAATATATGATTTTAATGTAACTGTTGATTCATAATCATTTATTTCTTCACCATAAATATTTAAATATGTTCCTACATCTCTAACAAGATCTTTAACACTAGAATATAAATATGATGAATTATGCATTTTAGATGCAGCAACATAAACAATTACTTGTGGATCTTTTCCTGGAAATAATCCAGCAAAACTTCTTACATAAGTTCCTTTTAAATAACCACCACTTGAAGATGCAATTTCTGCTGTACCTGTTTTACCTATTAAATCATATCCTTTAAGATAGTATTTTTTACCAGTAGACATTGATGCTCTTCCATCAATAACACCTCTCATTAAATCAATCATATGATTAACATTATCTTCAGATGCAACTTTTCTTACTTCTTCTCTTTTATTTTCAGTTATTACTTCTCCAGTTTCACCATCAACTATTTTAGATACAATATATGGTTTTAACATAGTACCTTTATTAGCAATAACAGTTAATGCTTGCATCATTTGAACAGCATTAACAGAAATACCTTGACCAAAAGATGCACTTGCTATTTCAGTACCATATCTAAAATCTATATCACCTACTTGTTCATTAGGTAATGTAATACCAGTTTTTTGTCCAAAACCAAGATTAGTATAAAAATCTTTTAATTTAGCTCTACCAAGACTTAATGCAAGTTTAGTAGCTGCTACATTAGATGAACCCATAAATCCTTCATCATATGTAATAGTTCCCCAACCATAACCATTCCAGTCTTTAATAGTAGCATCATCTACTTTAATACGACCACTTTGATAAGTAGATTTTCCATTATATTTTCCATTTTCCATAGAAGCCAAGAAACTAAATATTTTCATAGTAGATCCAGGTTCATATGTATATGATACAAATGGGTCATAATAAGACTTAATTTCAAGAGTATTGTTATTAAAGCTAGGAGATGTACCAACTCCTAGAATTGCTCCAGTTTTAGCATCCATCACGCCTACAATAGCCCATTCAGGTTTAGATAATGCTAAAGTATTAGCTGCTTGTTGAGCATACATTTGTACATTATCATCTATAGTTAAATAAATATCATTTCCACTTACTTGTTTCTTTTCAACAGCAGGAGCATTAGTTATTTGATATCCTTGTAAATCGCATTGATATTCAATATAACCATTATCTCCAGTTAACTCATCATTAAAGAATAACTCAGTACCCATTTCACCAAAACTTTCACCAGTTTTTTCATCTTTCTTAACATATCCTAAGGTATATGATAAAAAGTTACCATTTGGATAATATCTTTTAGTACTAGCTATAAAATCAATACCAGGTAAATCTAAATCATCTATTTGTTCTTTAACTAATTCAGTAATTCCCCTACCACCAGGTCCAAGTTCAACTTGATAAGGAGATACCTTAGTACAATTATTATATTCATCACAAGAATCAACTTGAGTATTTAATATTTCTAAAATTCTTTTTTCACTCATATTGATATATGGACTTAATGCTTGAGCAGTACCCTCTTTATCAACTACATGATGTGGTTTTTTAGGATCTTTAGTTCTAGAAGATGATAAATATGCTATTACTGTATAACTATTAACATCCTTAGCTAAAACTTCTCCACTAGAAGAGTAAATACTACCTCTTTTAGCATGAACAGTCTTTTTAATAGTTTGTCTAGCAGATGCAAAATCAGCTAAAGAAGTATCTTTAACTTTAATATTTCCAGTACCAATATAAACTAGTTTAAAAATTAGACATAAAAAAATAAAAACAACCACACAAATAAATATAGCATTTATTCTAATTGTTTTTATTTTCTTCATGTTTACACCTCTATTCAGAAATTACTCTAATATTACTATTATTATACTCCAAACCAAAGGTATCTGCAACTTCTAGTGCATTGTCTAGTGATGCAAGCTCATTTATTTTCATTTGAATACTTGCATTCATTTCATTTTGAGAATTAATTTTAGATTTTAATCTTTGAAGTTCAGAGTTTGATGATTGAACCATAGCTTTACCTACAAAGCTTACAAGTACAAAACCAACTACAAAGAATACTATCATAGTTGTTAAAAATTTTTCTCCTCTTAATTTTAAATATTTTGTCTTTTTCATCTTATCCTCTCAATCACTCTAAGTTTTGAACTTCTACTTCTATTATTATCTTCTAACTCTTCATTAGAAGGTGTTATCTTCGCTATTTTCTTTGCTCTTGCCTTTTTATCTTCAGGCACTATTGGTAAGTGTTTAACACTCTCATCATCGCTACATAAATCTTTAAATACTTTGGCAACTATTTTATCTTCCAAAGAATGGAATGATATAACTTCAAGTCTTCCTCCAATCTTTAATAGATCAAATGCATCTCTTAAGGATTGTTCTAAAATATCTAATTCATGATTTACTTCTATTCTTATAGCTTGAAATACTTTTCTAGCTGGATGATGATTATTTTTATAGCTCATCGGAACACTGTTTTTAATTACTTCAACAAGCTCTAAAGTGGTATTAATAGGTCTGTTTGAAATAATTCCTTTAGCTATAGGTTTTGCATAATCTTCTTCACCAAATCTATAAAATATATCAACTAACTTTTCATAACTATATTCATTAACTACATTCATAGCACTGAAATCGCTTGATTTATCCATTCTCATATCAAGTGGAGCATCTTTATGGAAGCTAAATCCTCTTTCTGCTTCATCAAGCTGAGGACTAGATACTCCTAAATCAAATAAGATTCCATCTACTTCTTCATTAATATAGTTTTTCATATTTTTGAAGTTGCTTTTAATTATTTTAAAATTATCAGAGATACCTGATAATTTTTCATTTGAATAATTAATAGCATCTTCATCTTGATCAAAGGCGAAAAGGAACCCCTTTTTATTCAATTTCCTAAGAATCTCGCCTGAGTGCCCTGCATATCCTACAGTAGCATCTATATAAGTTTTACCCTCTGACACATTTAAGTAATTTATTACCTCATTAAATAATACACTTTTATGCTTCATATGGACTATCGAATATATCTTCAGTTATTTCTTCTAAAGATTCTTCATTTTCTTTCATATATCTATTAAACTCTTCTAAGCTCCAAATTTCTAGTCGTTCATTTACGCCAATGATTACACATTCTTTTGTAATATTGGCGTAATGAACTAACGGTGAGGTAATATTAATTCGACCTTGTTTATCGAATTCAATTTGAGAAGCTCCACCAATGAATGTACGCTCAAAAGCTCTTACATTCTTTTTGGTAAATTGTAGAGAACTTACTCTTTGCATTATTTTGTTCCATTCTACTTCGGAATAAACAAATAAGCATCTGTCAAGTCCTTTTGTGATGATGAATCTTTCCCCTAGCTCACTACGGAACTTGGAAGGAATTATTAATCTTGATTTTTCATCAATATTGTGATGAAATTCACCCATTAACATGATTCAAACACCCCACTTTCTACCACTTTGTTTCACTTCCTACCACTATATTACTATTTTTAAGGTTCTTTGTAAATACCTAAATATTAATTTTTTGTAAAAAGTGTCAAATAAAAAAAGAGCTTTCGCTCTTTATATTTTTACCAATTAAATATAATACCCAATATACCAAAAATAAATGGTATTAAACTAGAAATCATAGTCCATTTACCTACAGTCCATAATTCTTCTTTAGTATAAGATTTCTTATGGGTTTTCCATAATAATAATTGAGTAAAATCACCATTTTTTCCTCTTGATAGATACAATCCACATAGAAATATTAATAATGCAAAAATAAACATTAAAATAGAAAACCCATTCACATTATCTGCCTTCTTTTAACATATATTTCGCCTTTATTATCTCTAATAACTTTTCCCAACAGCTTTTCTTTAGCAAATTCAAAAGCAGGTGCTACTAAAGGTTTATATTCATCTGGATATGTAGCATATATTTTTTCTAATACTTCATTTTGTTCCATTAATTCTAAATTAGATATAAAAGAAATGCCATTTAAGAAATGATTAAGTCTCCACCACATACCAGTAATAAATGTCCAATCTCTTCTTCTTTGTAATTCTTGTAAATCTAAATCTTCATTATTAAAGAATCTCTTTTGAATATCAAGAGGTACTTCTAATTTAGATGGAGACATTTCTTTAATTGGAATAGATAATCTAACTCTACCAGAAATATCATCACTTTCTAATTTGTTATAATCTTTAATTACTTTAGGATCTACTCCCCAATAAGCTGCTATTTCATCTAAAGTATCTTGTTTACCAGTTACTGGGTCCGTTGTTCTATATTCAACGCTTTTTCTTACAGTAGGCATTTCACCAGATATATTTTGATATAAAATATCAATCATATCTACATCTTTAACCATTTGTAATAAAGCCGCTACTATTATTTTTTCATGTTCATTTAACATTTGACTACCAGTTAAATATTTATCAGTATCAAGCTGTTTACCACTTGTAAATCTTGTTGCATAATCTCCTGTAATATTAGCATCTTGATGATGAGCAACTACTTCACCAATAGCGAATCTATATCTCTCTGGTATTTCATAATAATCAAACATTCCAAGTTCACTAAGCATCTTTTGTCCATATTGAGCATGTCTCAAAGTACCAAAACCTACTGCTCTTGATAAACCAGTTTTCTTATCTATACCATCATCATAACCATTATTAAGTATAGCTTGTTTAAATCTTCCTATATCATGTAGTAATCCGGCTACTTCAACTGTTTTAACAAAATCAATTGGTGCTCCTACACTATTAGCTATTTTAGTTACATCAGCAACCACTCTCATAGTATGATCAATTTTAATTTGTATTAATCTTTTTCTATGCTCCTTTAGAACAGTTTCCAAATCATCTTCTTCGCGAGCTAAACCAGCTGCTATATTATCTGATTTAACATCTGCTGCTTTAGATAATTCCTCTTCACTAAAAAAAGTATTTTCAATAGTTTTTTTACATCTTTCAATGTATTTATCAAATCTATCCTTGGTTTTATCGTAATCTATCATAAATACCTCCTACCACATAATTATAGCATATTATAAAAATTTTTTAATTGTTTTAATATATTTGTCACTATCTACTAAATAACTAGTTCCATGATTAGCATTTTTAACAATTAATATTTCTTTTTTACTTTTGTATGCATCATAAATTAATTTTGAATTAATTGTAGGTACAAAATCATCTTCTTTTCCATGTATTATTAATAATGGAATATTAGAATTTTTTATACAATCTATTACAGTTTTGTCTTTTAAATTAAATTTAGCTATTAATCTACACCATATATTAATCATATCTATAAATAATTTACCAGGTATATGAAAATAGTGTTTAATACAATAATTAACTTCATCATAAGCATTATTATAACCACAATCTGCTATTACAGATTTTACATTCATATTATCTTTTATATCTTTCATAGCCATCATTATAGAAGAAGCTCCCATAGATATTGCGCCTAATGATATTGGCAAATTCTTATATTTTTTATTAATATACTTTATCCAAGAAATTATATCTTCACTTTCTTTCATACCAAAAGTAATATATTTGCCTTCACTCATACCATTGGCTCTTTGATCTACTAATAATAGACTGTATCCCATTTCAAAATAGTGATAGCATGACGCGAGTAGATCTCTTTGAACACTACTCCTATAGCCATGGGTTTCGATTAATATACCTTTGCTTTTATAGTTTTCAATAAATATTCCATGTAACTTTAAACCATCATTAGATTTAATATATATATCTTTATATTTTATTTTAGAAAACCAATCATTACCTTTATCAATAATCTTTTTAAAAGGTTTTAATGACTCATCTATATTTCTATCTATAAATGATAAAGGACTATATTTAATTCTTTTACATATTAATATAAACATCAAATAAGTAATTATTAAATATATAATAATTAAAAAAATTAAAATATATATCATTTTATCTCCTAAATATTATTTGCAAAATAAGTAATAGTAATCATTATTATTAATGTTATTATAATCATAATAAATACTATTATATGTTTTTTCTTTTCAGAATATAATGTACCTATAAATTCTCTAATAAATGCATTAATCCAAAAATAAGCTTTTGTTTTACTACCAATTCCTTCTAATTTTAGCCCTTGTTCACTTGCTATTAAACCAGCTCTAAAAACATGATAATTAGTTGTAGAAAAAGCTACATTAGCTTTTTTATTTTTAATTAATTTATTTGAAAACTTAATATTTTCATAGGTATTCTTAGATTCATCTTCAAGTAATATATTTCTAGGTTTAATACCATTTTTTAATAAATAGTTTTTCATAGCTTCCGCTTCTGATATTACTTCATCTTCACCTTTACCACCTGATGGTATAAATATTAAATCTTTTTTGGCATTTTTAAATTGTTCATTCCTAAACTCAATTGCTTTATCTACTCTACCTTTTAACAATGGAGTTAAAGATCCATCTTTTCTTATTTGACATCCTAATATAATAATAAAATCTTTATTATATTTAATTTTTCTTTTAACAGATTTAATAGCTATAATAATTGTTCCTAATAAAATACATTCTAAGTACGAAATAGTTAAATATATAATTGACTCTATAAAATTATAAATGTATGGTCCAGGAGCACTTAAATTATATATATCTACTATTTGTGTTTTCATTAATATGTTATATGTTGTATCAGGTATAAATGTAGACAAACAAAGAAATATACCTAAAAATACTCCAAGTAGATTTCTTAATGAAAAACCTTCTTTACGTATTAAATTTATATTACTTATAGTTACTAATAAGAATGTAATAAATGCTATTGGTAATAAATAAAATGATACTGAAGAAACAGAATTAATAGTTTCACTAACTGTATCATATATACCTTGATAATTAAAAATAGATAATATATTGCTTAATATAAAAAATGATAAAAATATTATAATACCTAAATATGCTACATTCTTATATTGATATAAATTATCATTTATACTAGATTTATATTTTTTAATCAATAAAACTAATCCATATATTAATATTATTGATAAAGATATAGGTATTACTTCAGAACAATTAGATTTACCAAAATAACCATTATCAGTTATTACTAATGATTTATGAATATAAAAAGATCTAATTTCACCATAATCGCCATAACTAACTTTTACATCAGCTTTACCAGGTTTAATAGCTTTTATTCTAACATAATAAAAATCATCTTTTTTTCTTTTATCAATTATTTCAATTTTACCTGTTCTATTATCTTCACTAATAGATACAATATTTCTAGTACTTACACTAAAACTCATTTCATATTCTTTACCATATATTAATATTACAATACTAGATATTATTAAAAGAATTAATGACAATAAAAATAGTTTTATTATATTTTTATTCATAAGTAACTCCTTTTTTTCAATATTATTATAATAAAAAAACTTATAGTTTTAAACTATAAGTTATTTTTAACATAAGCTTTTGTATATTTAACTAATCCTATTAAACTAATTAATAACATTGATATATAGAAGTATATATTATCGCCTGTTTTAGGATTATCTGAAGGAGGTTCATCTCCACCAGTTCCATAATAAGAGTTAGTTACTACAAATACTGTATCCATATCTCCTGTGATTTCAGTATCATATTCTAATACTTCGTCTTCTAGAATAGTATAATTAATTAATTTACCATTTTTAAATTTATCTAATTTTGTCCATGTATATGTCCAACCATTAGATTCATCTAATTTAACTGAATCAATTTCTACATCATCAGCTTTTAATCTAATAGTTATAGTAGCTGGTCTCTTATTATTATAGTTTTCTTTATCATCCCAAGCTTTATTAACAGTTATATCTCTTGTTTCTGGATTATGAGTATTAGTTATAGCGAAGTCTTTAATATTTGTAGTATATCCTTTAATTTCTTTTTCCACTACTTCATATTTAATTTCTACACCACTTGCATACTTATCTAATCCTTTCCAAGTATATGTCCAGTTATTAGATGCATTTAATTTAACAGTTTCAACTTCATCTCCATCAACTAGTAAAGATACTTCAATATATTCTGGTCTGATTCCATCTTGATTATCATTATCATCCCATTCTTTTGTAACTGTTATATCTCTTGTTTCAGTACTATATTTATTTACCATTGATACTTTATACTCTTTTTGAATATCTTGTTCTTCTTCAAAATAACCAGTAATACCAAGTAAATTTTGATATGGCTCAGTATATTCTACTTCCTTATATATGTACTTATGTAGTGTTTCAGTTGAGTATATATACAAATTCATTTCTTCTGGATGATCAACTATACCATCATTATTATCATCACCAACTAAATATTGATATAATTCATAATATCTAGCAACTTTAGCTCTTACATTTGGATCAGTATTAGCATTATGTCCGCCACTCCAGTGTCTTGCTAAATTTCCAAAAGCATTTCCTTCACCTAAGTTAGTTGTGAAAATACTTTCACCTAATGGTGCATCTGGTAGATAAACAAATGATCTATACATTGGATATAAATACCAAATATATTTACCATCTGTTGTTTCATATGAATCATATCTATCATAGTTTGTTGGAACTTTATCTTTTTCAACTCTTTGAATTTCTGTAAGTCCAGTATTAGTATAATTCTTAAGAGCTAATTCTGTTACATATCTGATTTCAGTTTCATTTAAATCTGAGAATTTACTAGTTGCTTTATGTCTATGATAAATTATATCTACAAGTTTATCATATAATTCTTGATTATCTAAATCTTGATCAGATATATCTCTTATTTCTTGATTATAATGTGCATCAATATTTACTTCTTGTTTTGTATAATTTCTTATAACAACATCATCTAATATTTCGCCATCATAATAAGCTGTTCCATCCGGTGTTCCTAATTGTTGATTAATACAGTAAACTTCTTGTTTTACTCCGCCAATTTCAACATAGTATAGTACTACACCAGGTCTACCTTGACCATCTTTATAATGATCACATAGTTCTGGATCAACATCAACAGCAGCATATACATCTGGAAGTTCAATCTTAACAACAAATTCAATGTCATCAGCTTTAACATATCCATCTGGAGCTCCTAGTTCTTGTAATTTGTAAGTTCCATTAGGTAACATTACTTCATATGGTTTATCACTACTAATCCATGGCTCTACAACTACTTTACCATTACTATCAACTATTTGAAGTTTAGCACCACTAATAAGTTCACCATCTTCATTTGTTTTAGAGATAATTACTTTAGCTGTTTGATTTTCATATTCAGTTAAAATAGTTTCATTTTGTGATCCTTGATCAGTAGTAGTTCCATTTTCATCAGTTAATGTTTCATTACCATCAGCTGGTGTTACTACTGGTTCATCTTGTGCTGTTGTATTTCCATCTATTGGAGTAACTGTTGGCTCATCTATAGAAGTTTCATTAGTAACTGGAGTATCAGTTAATGTTGTATTACCTTCAACTGGTGTCACTACTGGTTCATCTTGTACTGTTCCATTAGTTACTGGTTCATCAAGCACAGTTTGATTTCCAGCTGGTACATTATTTGGAGCAACTGCAGGTTCTGTACTAGGTTCACTTTCTGTTGGAATAGTTTCTGTTTCATTTTGTGTTTCATTAGTTAAATCTGCAGCATTAATTCTTCCTACATTAAAAGCAAATAATGCTAATAGAGTTAATACTATTAACACAAAAACTTTCTTCATTAATTTTCTCACCCCCTGATAAATTTGAATTGGTTCTTATACTAGCACCAAAAATAATTTTAGTCAATGAATTAGACAAAAAATCAAATAAAAACCCAGAATTTTCTGGGTATTTTTCATTTTATTTTGTAAACATTAGGAATAAATATATTACTGCTATTATAGCTGCTATAATACCTAATACTTTAAAAAATCCATTTTTAAATTTATCCATATTACTTACCATCCTTATATTCAAAATTTACTGTATAATCTTTATAATTTGTATTTCCTTTTACTATTCCAGATAATAATTTTTGAGCATTATTATCAGCAGATTCTAATAGTTTATTAGCAACACAATCTTTTTCAGCTTGTTCTTGCATCTTTTTAACAGCACTATTATGTTTTTCTAAATCAATTCTTGAAAATAAACTTTCTGAATCTAAATATACTTTAAATGATGCTGGATTTAATGTTGTTTTATATACCTTAGCATGAGGCATTTTTATATTAATTATTTTATTTTCATCATCTATTTTCTTAATATCAATTTCATCAAAATTAATAGATGCATCTACTTCAAAATCATAACTAAATATTTGTCTACTTTCAGTAAATGGTATATCAAATAATTTAAAGAATTCTCTATTTACCTTACTATCTTCAAGTACAGTTGTATAACATGTTTGAGTTACTAATTCTCCAACGTCAGCAAGACCTAACTTAGTTGTTTTTTCTTGAGTTTTATAACTTTCAGATAATTTAATTCCTAATGTAATAACACATATTATTAATATAATAATTATTAAACATACTATTATTTTATATGCATATTTTTTAAAAAAATCATTCTTCTTTTTAACTTCTTTTTCTTCCATGATTATCTCCCATAATTATTATATCATAAACATATCTTTTATATCTGATAAATATTGTCCCTTTTGTAATTTAATTTTATATTTAGGTTTTGGATCATTTTCATCTCTTTCATAAAATTCATTCCATGTTTTTTCATTAGTCATATCACTAACAAATTTATCTATGTTTCCTCTATCTTTCATTCTTTGCTTATATTCTTCTCTTAAACTAATATCTGCATATACTAAACAATAATCTAAATTGTTTTTAAGAATATAATCTAATAATTCACCATGATAAGACAACAAAGCTATCTTACCCTCTTTAATAGTTTGATTTAATAAATTAATAGCATATTCATATGAATCATTATGAATAGCTTTTCCTCTATTAGATTTACCTTTCTCTATTTCTTCAGTACTTTGATTAAATAAATCATATTTATATTTAGATCTCATACCATCAATATCAACAAAACGTTCATCATGATTAGCTAAATAAGTTTTTCCAACAGCAGGTCCACACATAATAATTTTACAATCATATTTTTCCATATTAACCTCCTATTAAAGGTAATTTTATTATAAAAGATAATAATATTCCTATTACTAAACTTATAGATTCTATTTTAATATCTTTATATAAAACTATTAATGTAGCTAAAAATGTAATTGTATATAATATACCTCTAAAACTAATATACCACATTCCTATACTAAAGCAAGATGATATCATTACAAATAATATTAAGCTATTAATAATTATTGAATAATAACTATTACTTTTAGCATACCAACATATATATGCAAGTAAAGGAGATATTATTGTTAATATATACCATCCAATCATATAATTTAAAGGATTAAATCCACTGAATATAATTGAATATAAATGATAACTAATCGTCATACCTAAGAAGAATAATAATACGTTTATACTAGCTCTTTTAGGTGTTTTACTATATATAGAAATACTAAGTGCTATAAATAACCATATACTCATATTAGAAAAGAAATTATTTAAATCTAAAAAACTAATAGATTTATTATCAAACAATTTAGATAATATACCTAGTAATATTCCAAATAATAAGAATATTAAATAATAAATCTTTTTAAAATTATCTTTTTCATATGATCTAATTTTATTTAAAATGTCTTTCATATTATCTCCTAATATAATTATAACATAAAAAGCAGATTAACTATCTGCTTTTATAAATTAATATTTTTGGATTGTTAGCATTCTCTTCATATTCACAAACAAGTAAAAAACTCATATTAGCTACTAATCCAAAATACTTTTTATTTTCATCATTAAACTTGCATTCAACTTGATTACCAAGATATGCTTCATTATCATCTAAGAATTTAACTTTATTTCCATTTGGTAACTCATATTCTAAATTAACAAGTAAACCTCTTAATGGATATAATTCTTCTATTTTAGGCATACCTTCTATTTTTAAATTATTAAATTCTTTAATTAATTCTTTTTTAAATAATTCAAAATTTTCTTTTCCACCAACTTCAATATAATTAGCTATGAAACACTTTTTACCAAAAGGACATCCATTAGTATTTTTACATCCCCTACAAGTCTTATTAAATTCACATTCATCGCATTTAGCACCACATATAGATTCCATATTTACCTCCATATATTTAATACCATTTTTTAGTAAATATTAATAGGCTTTACTTTTGGGTCTAATTATGCATTCCTTATCATTAACAGCTATTTCATAGTTTTCAAATAACAATATTTCAGTATCTTTTTCTTTTCTAGTATTCCAAGCATATTCTTTCCATTCATCTAAAGATGTTAGATTTTTTTCTATTGCTTCTTTAATAGATAAATTTTCTGCATCAGCAGTTCTAAAATTAGTACCTTCAATACTTAATCTATCTATGTATACCCTACATTCATCTAAGCTACCTAAATATTCTTTTGGTTGATCCATATCTATAGTTATTACTAAGAAATGACTTATACCTTTAGAATTATATTGTGCTTTAAACATAGATAAAACTAATATTGTAATAGCTACTACTACAAATAAGAATACACCAATAACAATAACCGTTATTTTTAAATTTTTATTATTCATATTATTCTCCTTTTTGTTTCCATAACATTTTATTATCTTTAAATATATATTCTATTTTACCATTATTATTTAAATATGATAAATATGATTTAATAGTACTACCAACTAAAACATATTGATTAGGATTCATATTTATATTATAAAAATCAAATATATCTTTTAATATCTCTTCAAATGTTTGTTCCGTTTTACATAATTCATATATTTTATTAGATATTTCATTAATCTTATTTCTATTTACTTCTATTAAATGAGAAATATCATTTGTTGCTTCACAGTGTGAAGGTATAAATAATTTACCTTTTAATGTACTTAAATAATCTAATGTATTTAAATATGATTCTACATCATATATAAAGAATAAATGATATTTATTAATAGTTTCTTCACTAAATAATGAATCACCTAGGAAATATACTTCATCATCAGTTTTAATACCAATCATATCAAAGAAATGACCTTTTAATTCAAAATATTCTAAACCATTAGGTAGATTATTATCTATTTCAATACAATTTGATTCTTTAGCTAATAAAAACTTATTCTTTAAATCATTGAATGGATATCCGCCATATAAGAAAGATGGCTCAAGAATTGAATTTTCGGTGATAGATTTTTCAATTCCATGAGCAAGTATTTTAGCACCAGTACGCTCAGATATTACACTATTACCACCAACATGATCTGCATTAGAATGTGTAGTAATAATTCCTTTAATACTCCATCCTTGTTCTTCAACTATCTTAATTATTTTTTTACCAGCATCTTTATCATTACCAGCATCTATTATATAAACATTATTATCATCTATTTTGTATATGCCAATATTAGTAGGATTTTTAATATAATATGTTTTATCAGTAACTTTAATTAATTCCATATTATCAACTCCTCTAATAAAATTATATCATGAAAAAAGGAAGATTAACATCTTCCTTCTAACTAACTATTTTAAAGTACAAGTCCAGCCTTGAGCTTCATATGTTGCTTTTAAAACAGATGAAGAGGCATTTGCTTGATTTAACATTTTTTGTGAATACCCTTTTACTATATAGTCTGTTCCAACTAATCCTTCTTGACAATCAATCATTTCTAGAGTGTTTTTAATAGAATCAGTTTCACACATTTTAGCACTAGCAAAAGCTTTTCTTTGTTCTTCAGTGTAACTTGATAAATCATATTGATATCTAATGCCTAATTTAACTGGAACATCATTTTCAAAACTAAAAGCCATCTCAGTATTAAAATTAACTGTATGTTTAGTATCCAATGTACAAACTAATAGTGTTGATTTTTTAGTATCTTCTTTTGGCTTATTATTTGTTTCATTCTTAGTAGGAGTTGTTTTACCACAGCCTACTAACAAAAAACTACATAATACTAAAACTAATAATCCTTTTTTCATAAATGTTTTCCTCCCAAGAAAATTATAAAAGAAATTTAATATTTTATCAACTATTATTTATACTCCACTATTTTATCAATGTTTTTTCTTATTTTATGTAATGGACTTGGTGGACATAATTTAGCTTTATAACCAATTGGTAACATTAATACAGGAATTAAACCTTCTGGAATAGAAAGACCATCGACTAGTTTATCTGTATCAAACATTTCAATCCATATATTATCTACTCCAACATTAGTAGCTTCAAGCATCATATGAGTTCCTACTATACAAGCATCCATATAATATATAGATTCAACATTTTTTTGAAATGCTTTATCTTTATCACCACATACTATTAATACTTGTGGTGCTTTATATCTACATGGACTAGCATTATCAATTGCTTTTAATCCTTCTTCACTTTGTACTACATATATTTTAATAGGTTGAACATTCTTAGCAGTAGGTGCAAGTCTTCCAGCTTCAAGTATCTTATCTAATACTTCTTTTTCAACTTTTTTATCACTAAATAATCTTGTTGATTTTCTTTCTCTTATTACTTTTTCAAATTCCATAATTTACTCCTTTATATAATCTAATATATTAATTGATTCTAATTCATTTGTTTCATTTGTTAATTGTGAATTCTCAATTATTCTAGTTTTTCCATCTTCTTTATTAACATAGAAATTTAAAAAAGCTCCAGTATAACTTCTAAATATTACTTCATATTCTGTATCAGTTTCTTCACCCATTTTTACATACATTATATCTGGGTTACCTTCTGCAACACTCCAGTCATAATTATCATGACAATAATTATTTACTCCTGCATATGCTATATCACTAGATATTTTAGGCTCTTCTAACTTTTTAGAGCAACCAAATAATAAAAAACATATAGTTAATACAATTAATAATTTTTTCATGTTTCTTCCTTTATTAATGATGATGGTGATGAGCATGTTCATGAAATTCAATATGACATTCTTTATCATCACATACTTCTTCTTCTGTTTCTAATATAGCATGTCCTATATTATGTTCTTCTAATTCTTCTCTTATTTCTTTTTTAACTTTAGATATGTTTTTTGATTTAGTAACAATATGCATAGTAGCATAATTATTATATCCATCAATACTCCATACATGAATATGATGTATATCATCTACTCCATCTATTTTTAATAAATGTTTAGTCAATTCATTAATATTTACATCTTCAGGAGTTTTTTCTAAAAATAAATCTAATACTTTTTTAAGATTTTTAATTGAATGAATTAGTATAAATATAGCAACTCCTATGCTCATTATTGGATCAATAATACTAATATCAGTAAATCTCATTATAATTGCTCCTATTAATACTACTACCCATCCAAGAGTATCTTCAAGCATATGTAAGTTAACTGATTTTTGATTAATTGAATCTCCATCTTTAGTTACATAAGCAGCTATAAAATTAAGTACTACTCCAACTATAGCAAATATAATCATTCCATTATAGTTTACTTCAACTGGATTAAATAATCTTTTAATAGCACCTATTATTACTAATATTGAACCAACTAATAATATAGTTGTTGTAATTACTCCTCCGAGTACTGAATATCTAACATATCCATATGTATATTTATTATCAGGATTCTTTTTGCTTTTTCTTTCCATAAAATATGAAATACCTATTGATATAGCATCTCCTAAATCATGAACAGAATCAGATAAAATAGCTACTGAATTAGTAATTATTCCTCCAAATAATTCAAATATAGAAAATGTAATATTTAATAAAAAAGCTATTAATATATTCTTTTCTGTTTTTATTTTAATCACTTCCTTAATATATTATATCATAAAAAAACTCTAAAAATTTAGAGTTTTTTTAACATCCATCTGCATCACAAACATTAGCTAATTTAAATAATGAAGTAAATTCTTTTTCCTCATCATCTAACATTTCTTTAGTTAATTCTTCTCTAGAATCTTTTTGATTTTCAGATATTCCATCTATCATTTTAACTACTTTTCCATCTTTAATATAGAAATAACTAGGAGCATATATTCTCTTTTCTTCAGTTGTAATATTATGTCCTTCAGTATCATATACAAAATATTCTTCTAATACTGAATCAAACTGTTCTAATAAAAATTTATATTCTTCTGTTCCTTCTATTGTTTTAGTAAGAATTGGTGTTAACTCATATTTATCTCTTAATATTTCATTTCCATCATCATCCCATATTTCAATATAATAGATTTTATCTATGTTTTGATCTTTAGCAACTTCAATAGATTTTTCTAATACACTTCTACACCAAGGGCATAATTTGTCTCCAACATATAAGAAGAATGACTCTTTATTATTAATCATTTCAACTATTTTAGCTGGTGTAGTTTTAATATATGGATTATCTTCTGAAATAGAAATAGTTCTATGCTCTTTTCCATTCTTATTAACTACGCCATTCATTGATTCATATTCATTTTTAAATTCTAATGCATATTTATTTTCTTTTTTACATCCAGTTATTAATAGTATGCAAATTAGTATTAATAATACTTTTTTCATTTTATTCACCTACTTTATGTGGGCATGCTGCATGATTAGGTTTAAGATTACATTTTTTAACTATTTCTTCTTCACTCATTTTTCCTTCTTTTCTATAATAATCTGCTATTGCTTCATGAATAGCTTCTTCAGCAAGAAGTGAACAATGTATTTTAACTGGAGGAAGACCATCTAATTTATCTACAACATCTCCATTTTTAAGTTCTAATGCTTTTTCTAATGTTAATCCTTTTATTAATTCAGTAGATATACTACTTGTGGCTATTGCTGCTCCACAACCAAATGTTTTAAATTTAACATCTGTTATTATATTATCTTCTACTTTAATATAGATTTTCATTATATCTCCACATACAGGATTCCCTACTTTGCCTACTCCAGATGCATCTTCTATTTCTCCAACATTTCTTGGATTAGTATAATGATCTATAACTTTTTCTGAATAATCCATTATTTATTTTCCTCCATAAATTCTTCATATAAAGGTGACATATTTCTAAGTCTTTCTACTATTTCAACTAAAGACTCTATTAAATAATCAACCTCTTCTTTTGTATTATATTTACCTATTGATATTCTAAGAGAACCATGTGCTATTTCATGAGGTAATCCAATAGCAAGTAATACATGTGATGGATCTAAAGACCCAGATGTACAAGCACTTCCACTTGATGCACATATTCCTTTATTATCTAAGTTTAATAATAAACCTTCTCCTTCAATAAATCTAAATGATATATTTGCATTTCCTGGTAATCTACTATCTAAATCACCATTTATTTTTATATAAGGAATTCTTTTTTCAATTTCTTTAAAATAATAATCTCTTAATTCTTTAATCTTTTTGTTCTTCTCTTCTAATGTTTCATAAGATATTCTTAGTGCTTCTCCAAGACCTACTATACTAGCAACATTCTCAGTACCAGCTCTTTTTGATTTTTCTTGATGCCCTCCATTTATTAAAGGATTAAATTTAATACCTTTTTTCATATATAGAACACCAATACCTTTAGGTCCATGAAATTTATGAGCAGATAAAGATAAACTATCTATATTCATTTTTTCTACGTCTATTTTAATTGTACCTACTGCTTGAACAGCATCTGTATGGAAATAAATTCCATGTTCATGTGCAATTTTTCCTATTTCTTCAATTGGTTCAATAGTACCTATTTCATTATTAGCAAACATAATAGATATAAGAATAGTATCTTCTCTTATAGAACTTTTTAATTCTTCTAAATCAACAATACCATTTTCATCAACATTTAAATATGTTATATCAAATCCATCTTTAGCTAATTGTTTACAAGTTTCTAGTATTGCAGGATGTTCTATTTTAGAAGTAATAATATGTTTACCTTTATCTTTATTTGCATAAGCAATTCCTTTTAAAGCAGTATTATCGCTTTCACTTCCTCCTGATGTAAAATATATCTCATCTTTATTACAATTAAATGTTTCAGCTATAAAACTTCTAACATCTTCAATTGCTTTATGAGATTCTTTTCCTAATTTATATATAGCACTAGCATTACCATAGTTTTCTTTTAAATATGGCATCATAGATTCAAGAACTTTATCATCTATTCTAGTAGTAGCTGCATTATCAAAATATATATTTTTCATTATTCCTCCATTCCTAGAATATTTTATCATTTAATTCATACCATTTCAATAGGAATTAAAATTATATAAAAAGAATTATTTATTTAATAATTCTTCTAATGTATATGAATCAGCATATTCATTTATTACAGTATCTAAACCTTTCCAAAATGTATATGTAGAACATCCTACTTTTCTTGGACATTCAAATCCATGAACACATTCAATTACATTTAAATCTCCTTCAGCTACTCTTAATATTTCGCCTACTTTGTATTCACTAGGTTTTCTAGATAATTTATATCCTCCAGTATGTCCCCTATATGTAATTAATAAATCTGCTTTTAATAATTTAGATATTATTTGTTCAATATATTTATTAGATATATTTTGTCTTTCGGATATACTTTTTATTGATACATATCCATCTTTAGCATTCTCTGCTATATCAATCATTATTCTTAAAGCATATCTTCCTTTAGTTGATATTTTCATAATTCACACCCCTATTCTTCTTTCTTAAAACATAACCTTTTTCATTAACCATATCCATAAATGCATTATCCCATACACTAAATATAGAACCATATTTTAAACTATCTTTATCTTCCTTACCTTCTAAATCCTCTTTTACTTTTTTATCTAAATATGGTTTAAATTCATCATATATTGAATTATCTACAAATAACCTATTTCCAAATCCCATATATATACATTTATATTTTTCATCGCTTTTTTCTTCTAAAGATTCTTTCCATTTTGGAAATTGATTTAACATATCATTTAAAGAAATATCCATATCTTTTCCATACATCCAACCATCTACTCTATAAATAATAAAATCATTTCCATTTCTATGTATAAATGTTGATCCATCTTCATCACCCATTCTTCCAGGATAAGTAATAAGCATTAAATCATCTTCATTTATTTTTAAAAAATCAGATTTAGATATCGCATTAATTTCAAATCTATTCATTTTATCAACTCCAATATCTCATAAAAATATTATAACATTAAGATACAAATTTAATAAGTCCTCTTTTATATTTTATTGTAATAAATAGTACCAATATGATACAATTTTTATAGTAGGTGATTATATGGATAATGAGACAGTTAATAATAAAAAAACACCATTAATTATTGTATCAGTTTTTATAATAAGTATTCTTATTTTTATAGGAATTAAAACTGGTCTTATAATTGGTTTTAATGATAATTCTCAAACAGATAAAATTAATATTGCAGAAGGATCATACACTGTTATAAAAAGTATTAAAGATGCTAAATTAGAAACTTCTGATAACGATATAATTAGTATAGAAAATGATAAAATAATTGCTAAAAAACAAGGAAAAGCAACTGTAAAAGTTGTTAAAGATAATAAAACAGTAGCTGAATATGAAATTATAGTTAGTTCAGATACTAATGATATAACTAATAACAATGATAATACTCAAACACCAAAAGATGAAACACCTAATAATACCCCTAATACTACAAATAATAATGTTGCAGAAGATAATACAGTTGTTCCTCAAAAAGATAATACTACTCCAAAACCACAAGAAGAAACACCGAAAGATGAAACAACTACTACTCCAAAAGAAAACACAACTACTACACCTACTATAGATACTCCAAAAAATGATAATACTCAAACAACTCAAACACCACAAACTATTGCAGTATCAAGTATTGAATTAACAAATAAAAAAGAAGAATTAACAGTTGGCGAAACATTACAACTTGGATATAAAATAAATCCTGATAACGCAACTGATAAAACAGTTACATGGACTAGTAGTAATACAAATATTGCTACTGTAGATAATAAAGGAAAAGTAACTAGTATTTCAGAAGGAACAGTAACTATTTCTGTTAAAACTAGTAATTGGAAAACAGCAACAGTAGCAATTACAGTTAAGCACTCTCCTACTTCATATTGCGAATACTTAATTAAAACTGGTGTTAAAGAATTAGATTATAAAACATTTATTGATAAATTTCCTAATAATGATGATTATTACGCTATCAAATCAACACATGAATGTGCTAATAAACATAATTTACCTGTTAATATAACTAAAGGGAATTATAATATTTATAAAAAAGAAAAAGGATCTATAATAGTTCAAACAAATACAAACTTTAATAACTCAACAGTATATATACATGATGAAAGTGGTATTATTGGTAATTCAAATGGTGTAGATAATGAACACGTATATGTAATTAATGATACTCCTAAATGTGTTACTAAAAGTAATGTTAAAATAAACAATATGGCATACTTCAATGTAGTCCCAGAATTTGCTGGTAGTGATAATAGTTTTGTAAAAGTTACTGATAGTAGTCATAAAACATTTATACCAGTTAATAAAGGTCCTGAAAGTGGACAAGATGCTAGTGATGTGTTTAGAGTTGATTCAACTGGTAAAATATTAGATGATGTATTCTTTACTTATAATGGACCTATTACATATAAAAAATGTGAAATACCTACAAAACAATTAGAATTCTATAATGCTATATTTATTACAGTAGTTAATCCATCTAAAAGTTATTTAAATATTAATCATGCTTCAGGTTCTATATATGCAAGACGTGGTATTTCTGTAAGAAGAAGTAATGTTCTTATAGATAAAATACGTCATTATTATAAAAATTCTAAAAATGAAGATGTAAATTTAAATACATATCAATATTATGGCTTCTTTGATTTTACAGAAGTAGCTAATATTACATTCTCTAATTCAAGAGTATATGCACTAAAAGTTGATAGTGCTTCTAATAATACTTCAACATATGATATGGTAATGACAAATGTATCTAATATGAAATTATATAAAATATTAATGGCTGATTATACTGACTCAACTTACTATGATAAAACAAATCAATTAAATTCTGATAGATGGGGTGTTATGGGTAGTAGTGGTTGTAAAAGATTCACCATTGATAATTGTATTTTAAACAGAATAGATGCTCATAGAGGTATGCACAGATTAACTGTTACTAATACTACCCTAGGTCAATATGGATTAATGCTTACTGGTAGTGGTCCATTATCAATAGATAATGTAATTGTTAGATATACAAATAACTTCTTAACTTTAAGAGAAGGAGAAGGAAGTTTTTGGAAAGGTTCTGTAAGTATAACTAATTCAAAAATACATCCAAAAAATACAAATGCAGTTAATCTAGTTTGGTTTAAAATATCAAAAGATAATAATGGCGCTACACATAATTTTGGTTTTGATTTATCTATTCCTAATATAAATTTATCTAACTTTAGAGTAATGAATACTAGTAATAAATTAAATATTTATAATAGAAGCAGATCATATATAACTGAAAATACTAAAAACGTAAGCGGATTTAGTGTTAATTATAATCCAACTATTAAAGTAGGATCAGGAGTTACTAATACAAGTAATAATTTAAGTATTAAAAACTATGCTGAATAACAAAAAAATCTTTAAGAATTACTTAAAGATTTTTTATTTTATAAAATTATTATTTATACTAATGACAAATTAATTTTCCAGTATTTGAATTAGATCCATATATAGTACAACTTGTTTCATAATGTAAGCTTGTATAACCATTAGTTTTAGTATCACCATTATAAGATCCATCAGTACATGTATAAGTATGACCATCAGATATTGTTCTACATTGACTGCCAGTAAATATTTGATTAAGTATTCCTATATTACTACTATGATAAGCTCCATTAGTAGATCCTTCAATACAATAGATTTTATCATCTTTTAAAATACATGCATATGCTCTTGATATAGTATCTCCAGAAAGTACTAATCCAAAGAAATTATGCCTTTGTTTTCCTCCACTAGTTTTTAAATTATTAATATCAGTTGTATATTCATTTGAAGATATAGTAGAACCTAAAGTTTTTGCATTATCACCTTCATCACTAAAATATGCAAAAACACATCCATCACAATTAATAATTTCATTTACTACTACAGGACTATTATCCATTGGAACATTTTCAGAATCATCAATATCAATAATTTCATCATCATCCACTATGATATTATTTGAATCATCATTAGTATTAGTATTATCAATAATATTTGTATTTGAATTATTATTGATATTATCATTTGTAGTATTATTTAAATTATTATTTTTCTTACCACAACCGACTATAATTAAACACATTACAATAGTTAATAAGCTAATTAATATTTTCTTTTTCATTAAAATTCCTCCTTATACACATTTTATCATATATTTATAAAAATAAAAACTCGAACAATTTGTCCGAGTATTCTCCCTAATGGTACTTGCAAACTAAATATATTTGACTAGGTGTCACATTAAAAGGAATTCGAATTCCGTCATCATGATAGCACACTTTTATAAAAAGTCAAAATCATTTTTTATTATATATGCTTGATTTTATAAATGACATAAATAATGGATGAGCTTTTGTAGGTCTAGATTTAAATTCAGGATGAAATTGACATGCAATAAAATGTTTATGATTTGGCAATTCAATTATTTCAACTAAATTTGCTTTTTCATTTATTCCAGAAAAAACCATTCCTTTTTCTTCTAATAATTCTCTATATTTATTATTAAATTCATATCTATGTCTATGTCTTTCTAATATTGTTGTTTGTTTATAATCTTTATATGCAAGAGTTCCTCTTTCTATTTTGCATTCATAATTTCCAAGTCTTAATGTTCCTCCCATATTAATAATTGATTTTTGATCTGCCATTAAATCAATTATAGGATTTTTTGTTGTTGGAGCAAACTCTGTTGAATTAGCATCTCTAATACCACAAACATTTCTTGCAAATTCAATAACAGCTAGTTGCATTCCTAAACATATACCTAAAAATGGAATATTATTAATTCTTGCATAATTTATAGCAACTATTTTACCTTCAATACCCCTACTTCCAAATCCACCTGGAACAAGTATTCCGTCAATATCTTTAAACGTTTCTTTTAGATCAGTATTTCCTTTTTCTAAAGATTCTGAATCTATCCAAACAACTTTAACTTTTTTATTATAAACATATCCAGCATGAATAAGTGCTTCATGAACAGATAAATATGCATCATGAAGTTCAATATACTTTCCAACTAATGCAATAGATACTTCCCCATTTAAATTATTAACTGTATCTATTAAATCATTCCAATATTTTAAATCAGCTTTTTTAACGGGTAATCCAAATTGTTTAAGAATTATTTCATCAATATGCTGTTCATAATAATTAATTGGTATTTGATATATATTATTAACATCTACTGAATCAATTATATTATCTTTTGGAACTGAACAAAACAAAGATATTTTTCCTCTCATTTTATCATCCATTTTATATGGTAATCTACATACTAAAGCATTAGGAGTAATTCCCATATTTCTTAAATCTTTTACACTATTTTGAGTTGGTTTAGTTTTTAATTCATCTGAACCAAATAGTAATGGAATTAGTGTACAATGAATAAAAAATGTATCATTAGTGCCAAGTTCATATTGAATTTGTCTTAAAGCTTCTATAAATGGTTGACTTTCTATATCTCCAACTGTTCCACCTATCTCAGTAATTACTATATCTGCTCCACTTGATATTCCAGCTTCAAATACCTTATTTTTAATTTCATTTGTGATGTGAGGAACCATTTGAACAGTTGAACCTAAATATTCTCCTCTTCTTTCTTTTTCAATTACATTACTATATATTTTTCCACTTGTAATATTTGAACTATAGTTTAGTTCTTCATCTATAAATCTTTCATAATGTCCCAAATCTAAATCAGTTTCACATCCATCATAAGTTACATAAACTTCTCCATGTTGAATTGGATTCATTGTTCCTGGATCAACATTAAAATATGGATCAAACTTTTGCATAAATACTTTGTATCCTCTAGATTTTAATAATAATGCAATTGATGATGCTGTAATCCCTTTACCTAACCCTGAAACAACCCCCCCTGTTACAAAAACATATTTTGCCATAATATTACCTACCTTTTTTAAATTAATTATTTTCTACTATTATTTTACACAAGCCAATATATTCTTTAGGAGTTAATTCTAATAATCTTTTTTTATCTTTATCATTAATAT